>NZ_JAVTIV010000001.1:0-903924 GCF_031843765.1 Sphingobium sp. WCS2017Hpa-17 | reverse complement strand
GCTCAGATCGACGTCGCCGCCGTTGCTGAACGTCACGCCCTCGGGCAGCGAGGTCAGCCCGCGCAGATAGACGTCGCCGCCGTTGCTGAACGTCACGCCCTCGGGCAGCGAGGTCAGCCCGCTCAGATCGACGTCGCCGCCGTTGCTGAACGTCACGCCCTCGGGCAGCGAGGTCAGCCCGCTCAGATCGACGTGATGGCCGCGCACGGTAATGGCATCGCCTTCACGCTCATACGGCGCACCAGCGCGATAGAGCGCCTCGGTAAATTGGTCGACGGTCGACATTGTCAGTTCACCTTTCGTTGGCACGGCGCGATGCGCGCGCAGTCGCTGGTGCAGACCGGGCAGGTGCACGGCTGCGGACCGGAATTGCGTGGGGTTGCGGGCCGACCGGCCTCGACGGCCGACCCGCGTGGATCAGATGACGGCCCTTGGGAGAGGGTCAGGCCGTCCGAGGCTCCTGCCCGGTCCTGCGCTGCCAGGGGGATGGCGCGCATTACGGGCAAGGGGGAATGAGCGATGTTGTGGCGGATGCGCTGGAGCTGGCGCCAGGCGATCTCGGCGTGGTTGATGATCATGGAATCACACGCTCGCACTGCCGCTGATATGCTGGCACATCAGGCTCAGCCGCCTCCGGCGCGCCGTACTCAGTGAGCAGCGGCAGGATCGTCTCGCGCTTCTCCAGCAGCAGGCCGACAAGGCCCGGCGCCATGCCGTCAGCCGCGCCGGTACCACCCAGCGCGATAGTCAGCTCGGCAGCGATGGCCTTGTCTTTCGACGGGTGCATCTGGCCCTTGCTGTCGGTCCATGCGTCGACACGACGCACGGCAGCGGCTCCACGGTTAAGCATCGGCCCGCCCCTTCTCGATCGGCTCATAGGCCAGCGCGGCCAGCATCTTGTGGAAGTCGGCGCGAAGCTGGTGGATGATGACGCCCAACGCGAGCGCGCCGGAGGCGGCGAAGATCGCCGCGGCGGCGATGGAATAGGCGCTCATGACGCCACCCGCAGAGGCACAACCTTGCGGCCCGCGATCTCGCTCTCCAACTGCTCGGCAGCGCGGATCATGCGGCTGGCGCCGTTCAGGAGGAAGTCGCGGGCCGTGCCCGGATCGGTCAGCAGCAGCTCGTGCGCTTCACTGGCGCAATAGCCAGCGATGTTGACCAGATCGACGGTCCGATAATGTGCGCCGAGGCGCTGAAGGTTGCCCAGGCGAGACAGCGCATCCGCCGACGCCGAGCCCACAAAATACTGCGGGATGGACATGGTGATCTCCCCACCGTGGCGGCCGGCTGGATGCGCGGCGCGTCAGGTGATGGGCATGTGTTCGCTTAAATGGAACCTTGTGTCAACGGAAAAAGTTCGCTTAAATGGAACACGTTCGGTAGCAAGCTGCCTGCCGCCGAATCATAGGCATGGCGCGGGCGTGTAGGAAAGGTGATTTTCATGGACTGGGAACTGGCTTGGGGCCTGCTTGTCAGCGGCGTTATTCCAACCGTCTCAATGATTTTATCGATCAGCGCTTACATTAGCGCTAGGCGCTATGCTGCGGCAGTTGACGAAAAGGAATGCGACATCGACGCGCGATCTTGAGGTCGGCCTTTAACCTCAAGGTAAAGATTATTTGAGCGGATTGCGATGGCACGCCTGATAAGACGACTGGCGCATCCGGATCATCAAGAACCCTGCCTTGGGGCTGTACGGACGCGATGACTAAACCGCCGAGGCTATCGTGGCCCATCTCTTTGCGGCAAATCTGAATGTCGCCGGCCCACATCAACTCGACGCGCGCAACCGTCCATTGCTCCGATCGAGGCCCTGCGAGATAAAAGTAAATCCATTCGGGATGCTTCGCAGATGGGTCCGATATTTCGATATGCGGCCCATCCAATACCGCTGTGCGCTTCGCTAGTGCATAGGCTCGCCAAGCCACCAGGCTGGCTACCGTCCCGCTTAGGGCACCGTAAACTCCAACCCAGTCAGTAAGGTTCATTTACCCGCGCCAGCCATGCGGACAACATTCGGTCCGACATCTTCAAGGCGGCGCCCATGCTCAACAACCGTCAGCGCATCCTTGCGCAACTGGCGGATAGCCATGGCGTCGTCGGGGTGCATCAGCAGCTCATACGGCTGGATGTTGAGAGCGTTCGCTGCTTCATTTACCAGCCGCTTCGAATAGCCAGTCTTGCCTGAGCATATGTTGCTGGCCGAAGCTTTACTCCAGCCCGCCCGATCGCGCAGCGTCGTCTGGTTAACTCCCGTGGACGCCATCCATTCGTTGAGAAACCAGTCCCATGGCGGTGCGGAAGAAGGGGTATCGACGCTTTTTCTGCCCATGTTTCGAAAATACGAACTGCGCAAGTGAATGTCGTTACCTGATAAGTGAACAGCACCCATTGACATGGAGTTCAGTTTAGGCGAACAAAACGTCATGAGGATCATCCAATATCGCAAATCGCTTGGCCTCAATCAGGAGGCGTTCGGCGCACTGTTCGGGCTGAAAAGTAAGGGGCAGGTGTCAGAGATCGAGCGCTCCAACCGCTGCTCGGCAGAGATCGCCCTTGCGATAGAGGCTCATTCGAAATTCGTCATCGACGCCGCGACCCTAAACGATGTGGTCCATGCCGCCCGGCGGCAGGCGCCGATCGAGGAGGCTGCATAAATGACCGAGGTCGGCAAACTGCGCGTCGAACTTCCGGCGGGCTGCACTGTCATCCCACCGTTGCCGACCGCGAGCGCCCCCGCCCTCTGCACCACCTGCGACCACCGCCTTGACGACGCTGCCATTCGCGCCTGCCCGGTTCGCGATTGCCCGCATGCGCAGCGTGAGGCCGCCTGATGTTTTCCCTGTTCCATACCGGCTGGATTGCCGCAGTTGCGAAGGTTTCACCATGGAAATGAATACGGCCCTTTCCGACGAGATCGGAAAAAGCATCATCGCCCGGCAGCTCAACAAATATGTGGGCTCCGGCATCGGCAAGGCCATCACCTGGGCCGAGCTGGAGCAGTTGACAGGTGTCAAGCACATGACGCTGCGCAGCTATGCCGCCACGCCGCCGGCCACGATGCCCGCGCATCTGATGATGTCCGTCTTCGCGCATCTGCCGGCCGCCGCCTGGGCGCAGGTCAACAGCGCCATGGGCTTCTGCGCCCCGCCGCGCATCGATGACGCCGACGCCGCCTGCATGCGCCGCGCGCTGGCGCAGGCGTCGCAGTTGGTGGCGGACGGCAATGATTATCTGGCCGATGGCATCATCGACCCGAGCGAGCGCGCCAAGTTTTCGGAGGCCGCCGAGGCGCTGATTCCGACGCTCCGCGCGCACATCATCTGACAGGACTGAACGAAGCGGGCCAGCCAGCCCAGGAGTGAGAACATGGACAGCGCGACCCACGCGGCGCCGGTTGATGCCGGTTCCGCGAACGATATTGTTTTGCCTGCGATACCGACCGCCGTCGTGATCGGCGCAGCGACGCTGTATCTGGGCAATTGCCACGACATCCCGCCCCGTCTCGGCCCGATCGACTGCGGCGTGATGGACCCGCCCTATGATTTCGAAGCGTCGGGCGGTGGCATCTTCCGGCGCGATCGCCAGTGCATGGACAAGATTCAGGCGGCTGGCCTCGATAAGGGCTTCGACCACCGCGTCATCACCGCAAGCCAGTTTCGCAGCGTCGTCATCTTCTGCCATAACGACCAGCTCGACACGCTACTGCCTCACCTGTCTGAGCAGTTCGACCGCTTCGCCCTGTGCTTCTGGCACAAGTCGAACCCGATGCCTGTCGCGAACAAGCATTATAAGCCGGACACCGAGATCTACATTCACGCTTGGAACGCCGGCGGCTTCCCGGCGGGAGACCTGGCTGACAAGGCGCGCTACATCGTTGCGCCGGTCGGGCAGCAGGGCGAATTCGACCATCCGACGGTGAAGCCGCTTGCCGTCATGCGCAAGATCATCGTGAACGCGAACGGCGACACGATTTGCGACCCGTTCATGGGCACCGGCAGCACCGGCGTTGCCGCACTGGAGCGCGGTAAGCGGTTTATCGGCATCGAGCGCGACCCCAAATATTTCGACATCGCCTGCAAGCGCATCGCAGACGCCCAGCGTCAGGGCAACCTCTTCACCGAGGCCGCCGCATGACCCGCGCCCGCCGCTACCGCCGCCGCACCTTCGCCGAGGTGACCGCCCAGGCCACTACTGCCGAGCGCGCCCGCATCGCCGACTTCGGCCGGTGGCACATCGCGGCGGTCACCAACCTCATCGCCGCCGGCAAGGTCGACGCAGAGAGCGGATCGCTCCTGTCCGCCCGGCTGGCCGCCTTTGTCGAGCAGGTTGAGCAGGGCCTGCACCTCACCAGCACCAGCGAGAGCAACTGACCATGTACGCGGTATCAAACCGGGAACGGCACAACATCACTGCGCAGAAGCCGCGCGAGGCGATCGGCGACGCTGAATTCCAGATGCGCAAGGCGGCGCACCGGGACGGCAGCGCTGCGCTGTGCGAGCGCATCGAGGCGCTGATCGTCCGGACCGCCGACAGGATCGACGTGCCTGCATCATTTGCCGTTCGCCGGCTGGATTTCGCGCGGGCCTATCTGGGCTTCGAGGTCGCCGATGGACATTGAGCCACGCACCGTCACGCCCGAGCAGATGGAGGAGGCGATCGTCTTGTGCCGCAAGCGCGTGGAGCGCGCCGCGGGGAAGGTGATCGCCGCCCAGGCCGAACATGCCGCAGCCGCCGCTTCGCTCAATGCTGCCATCCAACGCCTTGCCGACTGGCAGGCGGCCAATCCCGACCCTCAGCGGTCCATATTCGAGGAGATTACCGATGTCTGAAGGCAATGTCGCCGCCAATCAGTTGCGCCTGCTCATCGAGCGCATCGAGCGGCTGGAAGAAGAGAAGAAGGGCATCAGCGACGATGTGAAGGACGTCTATCTGGAGGCGAAGGCCACCGGCTACGATGCCAAGATCATCCGGCAGGTGATCCGCCTGCGCAAGATGCAGCCGCATGACCGGCAGGAAATGGAGGCGATCCTCCAGACCTATCTTTCCGCGCTGGGGATGGAATGACACGCTCCTGGCTTAACACGGTCGCGCGCGGAGGGAAGCGCGGCGCTGGCATGCAAGAGCGGCCGGTGCAGCGCGGCGCCATCCGCCTGCTCGCCATGCAGCGCATCGAGGCGGTTGCCGTGCCGAACGGTGCGCACCTGGCCGGGGACAAGCTGTCGCGTGCCAAGCAGATGCAGGCGCTACGCAAGGATGGGCTGCGGCCGGGCTTTCCCGACCTCATCCTGTTCGGCCGTCAGCGCCAGCAGATCGGCTTCATCGAGGTGAAGCGCGAGATCGGCAACGACCTGTCCGAGGATCAGGAGGGTTGGCGCGACATGCTGATCGGCTGGGGCTTTCCTTGGGCGATGATCCGGCAGTCTGAAGAGGCGCTGGCCGTTGTGCGTGCATGGGGGTGGATTCGGTGAGCAAGCGCCCTGCATTTCAATTTTACCCCGCCGATTGGCGCACGGATCCGGGCCTGCGCCTGTGCGCACTGGTGTCGCGCGGCCTTTGGATGGAGATGATGGCGATCATGCACGAGGGTGAGCCATACGGCCACCTCACCGCGCAGGGCCGCCCCATATCGCCCGACATGCTTGCGCGCCTCGTGGGCGAAAGCCCTGCGACCGTTAAGCGCTGCATGGCAGATCTAGAGGCAAACGGCGTCTTTTCGCGCACCGATGACGGCGTGATCTACAGCCGCCGCATGGTGCGCGACGAAGAGGTACGCGAGGCTCGCGCCGCTGGAGGATCACTCGGCAAGGTCCATGGTCAAAAGGGCGCTTCACACGGAACAAAGGGGGGTCGCCCTCGCAAAGAAAAACCCCCCTTAGTTCATGATGAAAGGGGGGTTATTTTACCCCCCCCTTCTTCTTCATCTTCTTCTTCCTCTTCAATTGTTGTTGATGGTGATGGAGCGCACGCGACCGATTTTGCAGATCTCGCAGACGATCTCACCCGGATGGCTGGCGTTCGGCACATGGAGCCCGGCCGGATAGCCGAACACATCGACCTCGTCCGCGAATGGGTTTCGCGAGGCGCGTCGCCCGCTGACCTCCGGGCGACCGTCGGCTCTGGCGTGTCCGCCGCCTCGTCACCCATCCATCACCTCCGATATTTCGACGGCGCAGTGCGCCTCATGATTGCCAAAAGGAACAACGCTCATGGGTCAAATGGTGCATATCCAGCCGCAGCAGACGAACTTACCAGCGCACTGGCAAGAGCCGCCGCTGCCGACGAAGCTGGACGCCGCAGTCAAATCCCGAATTAACGTGTTCGAGCTGCCCGTCCCCGGCCCGAAGTTCCTGCCGGCGCTGCGTGCGGTGGCCGCCGCCGAGCCGCCGCTGGCGACACATACGGACATCAACGGGTGGGTCATCAAGCTGTCCACCGCCATGGCCAAGCGCAACATGAGCGATCTCGACGCCAAGCTAACGCTCTCAGCCTATCAGGATGGGCTTTCGGATCTGGCAGCCTGCGACTTGGCCCACGCCTGCGTCCACCTTCTGCGCACCAGCCGGTTCATGCCGACGGTCGCCGAAATCCGCGAGGCGGCCGCGCCGCTGTCCGCCGTGCGCCGGTACCGTCAGGGCCGCGCATCGATGCTGATCCTGCGCCACGAGCGCGAATGGGTGGCCCCGGTCGATGACGACGAAACGGTGAGCGCCGGGGCGCTGACGGCAAAGGCGCTGGCGGCGCACCCTTCGAAGCGGTAAGAACAAGAGTAGAACGGAGCGAATTGGAAATGAGCGAACAGGGCAAGTGCTGGTGCATCCTGCGGACGTCGGGCCGCACCACGATCGGGCTGGCGGAATCTCTTGGCAAGGATGGCTATGACGTCTGGACGCCGATCGAGACGGTCACCATGAAGGTGACGCGTGCGAACGTAAAGCGGCAGGTCCGTTTGCCGATCATGCCCAGCTATGTCTTCGCGGCCTCTCATCATCTGGCGGACCTCATCATGCTTGGTTCATTGCCAGTCCGCCCTCGTCGCGGCGCTGGGTTGATGGAGGCTGCGCACGTCGCCTTTCATGTGCTGCACTGCTTCGGCGGCATCCCGATCATAGAAGATCGTCACCTGTCGAGCCTGCGCAGGCTGGAGGCCAAGCGCACGCCCATTCGCCGGGCGGAATACGCCTTCCCGCTCAACAGCAAGGCGAAGGTAAATGAGGGCATCTATGGCGGCATGAAGGGCGTCGTGCTTCGCAGCAACCTAACGGCGACAGTGCTGGATTTCGGCAATGGATGGAGGACGCAAATTCCCACTTCCATCCTGTCACCCGCCGATGTAGAAGAACACTCGAACACCGCCAAGATGGCGGCGTAGCTGCACAGGATGCAGCATGGGCGTGCATCGTTCTGGACCCGCTTGGGTAGTGCAGACCTCGCCCTTCATCTGGCGGAAGCGCGCTTCCGCCTTCGTGCTACTGCATTTCCCAAGTCGGTGTAGCTCAATTCGGTAGAGCGTCGGTCTCCAAAACCGAAGGTTGTAGGTTCGAGCCCTACCACCCTCGCCCTCATGCGGAGGCGCCATGCCCAGCCGCCCGCCCAGCTTGAAGCAGAAGCCCTGCGCCAAAGCGTGGGCCAGCACCCGCAAGAGCAGGCATGAACGCGGCTATGGCCGTGAGCATGACATCATGCGGGCGATCGTGCTGCGGGAAGAGCCGCTGTGTCGCCCCTGTCTGGCACGCGGGCGCACCACCCCGTCGACCATAGCCGACCACATCAAGCCGCTCAGCGAGGGCGGCACAGGCGAGCGGGATAACTATCAGGGCATCTGCAAGCCCTGCCACGATGCAAAGACTGCGGAGGAAGCGGCGCGAGCGCGCGGTGCAAAACGCCCTCGCTCGCGCCTAAGCATAGGATTGGACGGCTGGCCTGTCAGTTAATCGACCAATTCCAACGCTTCCTGGGGATATTCACCACTCTGCGGTTTGTTGCTTGAATCGAACCAAGATACCCAGACCGTGCCAACCCATGCGCCTTCGCCAACGCGGGTAACGGTCATGGTCGGTCCGCCTGATTTCAGTCTAACGACATCCCCTGCCTTAAATGTGTTCTCAGTCATTCGCTTCTCCGAGGTTGCTATGAAACAGAGTGATGCGAACCCGCTTGTTCTCGTTGAACGGGCGACTCATGAGCCGGTCGTCGTCGGCGACTTTGTGCGCTTGGCGAGTGGGAGTCCACTGGGGCTTGTTGTTGAAGCTGCGGACAATGTCGGCGAGGTCGTATGGCTCACCAGCCCAGGGCATCGATCGTCGCTGCCGTTGGTTTGCCTGCGTCCTGTGGCTACATGGGCATAGGAGCGGACGGATGGCCCAACTGACTCTGACCCTGCATGTGCGCAAGCGCTGGCTATATCGCCCTGCCATGATCGCCATCTATGTCCTGTGCTATCTCGGCATCCTGACCGATGCCGATGCGGCGGTGGAGTGGATGGCTAAACACGCACTCCGCTTCGAGGCACGCTGAGCATGGCTGATGGCATTGCATCGCTGAACGTCCGCGTTCGCCCTCCCCGCTGGTCCGGCGGTCTGCCCATGCTGGTCATGTGTGGCCCGGACGGCGAGGCCCTGCCCGGTCAGGTGTCGTGCCAGGTTACGACGCTGGCCGACGGAACCTCCCGCGCCGTCGTGGCCTTCGACGTCGACGGCACCGACGTCACCCTGAACCAAGGCTGAAACCCACAGAAATCGGCCGTTTTTGACCCATTTTGGGCCGGATCGGACCCGATTTTGCCCCTGAGAGGGGGGGTGGGCAAAAAGTAGGGGGTCGATGGCTCTGGGACCGAGCGTGGGGCCTTTTTTCTGCGCGTGCAGATTAAACTTTCGGTGCGAATTAAATTTTGCGTGCCAATTAAATTTCAGGAGGCCCGGCGATGAAGCGCGGACCCAAGCCCGAGACGCCCGGCGCCAAGCTGGCGCGCGGCACATTCCAACCAGTGCGCGACGGCGTCAAGACGGAGATCATCGTTCCCGGTGATCCCCCGATCCAGCCGGAATATCTGACCCCGGCAGCGATCGAGGTCTGGCAGGAAGTCATTGGCCGCGTGATGGCGGCTGGCGTGACGGAAGTCGATAGCGCCCTGCTCGCCCGGTACTGCTCGCTGGAGGCTGAGGTCCGCGTGGCTTTCAGTTCGGCCGGCGAACTGCCATCGGCGGCCTATCTGACCGTCCTTCGCCAGCATGAAGAGCTGCTGAGAATTGCCGGGCCGAAGAGCCGCGTCGGCGTCGGAGGTAATGCGAATGGCGCGAAGCCAGCAAATCGCTTCGCCCGCAACGGCGCAGGAAACCGGTCGTGACTTCGCCGCTATCGCGCTGGCCTATGCCAAGCGCGCGGCGGCGGACAAGAAGCAGGTCCATCATTGCAAATGGGTTCGCCTGGCAGGGCAGCGGCACCTAGACGATCTCAAGCGGTCGAAGCAAAAGGACTGGCCCTACAAGTTCGATCCTTGGTACGCGAACGACGTCTGCGATTTCATCGAGGGCCTGCCGCACGTCGAAGGGCGCTGGGAAACACCCACGCTCACGCTGGAGCCGGCGCAGATATTCATTCTGGCCATGGTCTTCGGCTGGCGGGAGAAGGCCACCGGCCTGCGCCGCTTCACTGACACCTATATCGAGATGGCGAGAAAGGGCGCCAAGTCGACACTGACCGCTGGCGTGGTGCTGTATTGCACCTGCTGCGAGGATGAGCCGGGGCCGCTGACACTGATCGGCGCCACCACCGGCGCCCAGGCGCAGAAGGTTTTCAACCCCGCCAAGCTGATGGTGCAGAAGACGCCGGACTTGCAGGAGGCCTTCGCGCTGAAAGCATGGGCGCGGGCGATCACCTGCGACATGAACGGCGGCACGATCCAGACCATCAACTCCAAGTCTGCGACCCAGGACGGCCACAACCCGCATCTGGCGGTGCTGGACGAGCTGCACGCACACAAGGATCGCGGCCTCTACGACGTCGTTCATTCCGCCGACGGTGCGCGCCGGAATCCGCTTTACTGGAAGATCACGACGGCCGGCTATATTCTGGACGGCGTCTGCTACGAGCAGCGGACGTTCACGACGAAGATGCTGGAGCGGTCGATCATTGCCGACCATGTGTTCGGCATCATCTTCACGCTCGACGGACCCAAGGATTTCACCCCCGAAAGGAAGGTCGGGGACGATCCCTATGATGAGAAGAATTGGCCCAAGGCCAATCCTCTCATGCCGATCACGCCCAGCCTTGCCTCCATGCGCCGCCTCGCCATCAAGGCGAAGGGCGCGCCGGGCGAGGAAGGCGAGTTCTTTACCAAGCGCCTCAACCGCTGGATGTCTGCGGCAACGGCATGGCTCAGCGTCCCGCAATGGCTGCTGTGCGGCGATGATACGCTTCGGCTTCGGGACTTCGCCGGGCTTGACTGTGACATCGGCGCCGACCTTGCGCACAAGAGTGACCTCACCTCTGTGGCGCTGTCCGCCATCACCGGCGACGATCAGATGCTGCTCAAGACGTGGTTCTTCCTGCCCGAGGCGGTGCTGAACCGCGAAGGCCAGAGCGACCGCAACAATGTGACGCTCTATCGCCAGTGGCATAAAGAGGGGAAGCTGATCCTGACGCCGGGCGATTGGGTGGATCAGGCCCGCGTCGAGCGGCTGATACGCCGCCTTAAATCGGTGCTTCGGGTCGGCAATACGGTTTTCGACCACTTCGCGGCGGCTGAAGAAATGGCCGTCCGGCTCAATGCGGATCTGGATGACGGCACCGGCTTCGCGTCGATCCTGCCGAAGAACGCCAAGAACGTGACCAACCCGGCGCGCAATCTGGAAAACCGCGTCATCGGCGGCCCGCATTTGCTCCGCCACGATAACAATCCGGTGATGACCTGGTGCGTCGGCAATGCGGTTGTCGATCGCCGCATAGACGGCTCGATCTTGCCGAAGAAGGAGACGCCAATGTCGATGAACAAGATCGATGGCGTCGATGCGACCGTGCATTCGCTGGCGCCCAAGATGCTGCCACCTGAAGAAGAGGGCAACCTTGGCGACTTCCTGGCCAACGCGGTGATGGCCTGATGGCGTGGTGGAATTTCTGGCGCGAGCGCCCTGTCGGCGCGATGCCCGCAGATGATGGATTCTGGGCTGCCTATAGCGGCGTCGACAATTATGCCGATGAAGTCGTTACCAGTCATGGCGCCATGCAGCTCTCCGCTTTCTGGGCCGCCACTCGTCTGATTTCCCAGACGATCGCAACTCTGCCGATCAACGTCTACCAGCGCGGCCCATCCGGCGATAAGCAGGCCGTGTCCGACCACCCTCTCTACGCTCTGCTCCACGACAGCCCGAACGCGGATCAAACGGCGGTAGAGTTCTGGGAGGGCCGCATCCTCGGCCTCTGCACCGGTGGGAATGGTTATGCTCAGAAGAAAACCGCCCCAAGCGGGCGGCTGATTTCTTTGGAGCGGATGCCCGCAGACACAGCCGTGTCGCGCGATGAATCGGGCGCGCTGAAATATCGCTTCTTCGATCGCGGGAAAGAAGAGACGCTGCCGGAGAAGGAGGTGTTTCATATCCGCGGCTTCGGCGATGGCGATCTGGGCATGTCGCCTGTCAGCTACGCGCGAAACACGCTGGGCATTTCCAAGGCCACCGAGCGGCAAACCGGACAGGTCTTTTCCAAGGGCATGAGAAGCAAAGGCTTCTTCGTGATGCCGGCGGGCCAAAAGCCTTTGACGCCCGAGCAGCGCGCCGATGCCAAGCGCACGCTGATCGACGCGAATTCCGGACGCAATGCCCCATGGGCGGGCATTCTGGAGGGCGGCGTCGATTTCAAAAACGTCACCATGTCGGCCCGTGACGCGGAACTGATCATGTCGCGGCGCTTCAACATCGAAGACGTATGCCGCTGGCTGGGCGTTCCGCCGATCCTCATCGGCCACGCCTCCGAAGGCCAGACCATGTGGGGCAGCGGCGTCGAGCAGATCATGCTGGGCTGGCTGACCTTGGGCCTGCGCCCTTATCTAACGCGCATCGAGCAGCGGATTAAAAAGGATCTGTTGACGCCCATCGACAAGAGCAAGGGCGTCTTCGTTGAATTTGCGGTCGAGGGCATTCTTCGTGCGGACAGCAAGACGCGCGCCGAACTGATGTCGAAGATGATGCAGAATGCAGGCCTTCGCCCGAACGAATGGCGGCGCAAGGAAAATCTGCCACCCGATCCTCATCCAATGGCCGACGAACTGTACATCAATTCGACCCTCATTCCCCTTTCCATGGCTGGGCAGCCCCGCGCGCTGCCGAAAGTTGCCCCGACCACCGAGGAAGACGCATGAGCCTCCGCACCCTCCCCGATATCCAGATCACGCCGCCCAAGGCAGAGGTAAGCTTCGACCTCGCTCCGCAGGCTGTCGCGTCTTGGAATAGTGCCGTGACGGCGGCAGAGGGCCGCGACGACGTCATCAGCATCCTTGACCCGATCGGCGAAAGCTATGACGGTCGCGGCGTCACGGCCAACCGGGTCAGCGCCGCCCTGCGCGCGATCGGCGCGAAGCCTGTCACCGTTCAGATGAACAGTCCCGGCGGCAATTTCTTCGAAGGCCTGGCGATCTACAACATGCTTCGCCAGCACCCGCATCAGGTAACCGTGCAGGTTATCGGCATCGCGGCGTCGGCCGCCGCTATCATTGCCATGGCCGGCGACCAGATCGAAATTGCCAAAGCGGGCCTGATGATGATCCATAACACGCAGTGGATCGCTGTCGGTGACCGCCATGCGATGAAAGAAGCGCATGACACCATGGCCATTTTCGATGAGGCCTGCGTCGACCTCTTTGTGGATCGTACCGCCGAGAGCGCCAAGGATGTCGCGGCCATGATGGACGCCACCACCTTCCTGTCCGGCAAGAAGGCGGTCGAACTGGGCTTTGCCGATCATTTCCTTGATGCCGACAAGGTGCCTACCGCCGTGCGCGCAGAATCGGAAATGTCCCCCATCTACAAGATCGAGGCCGCCATGGCGCGCGCGGGCGTTCCCCGCGCGGAGCGCCGCCGCCTCGTCAAAGACCTCACCGGCATGCCGAGCGCTGTCGATGATGCCGACACGCCGGGCGCTGTCGACCCTGCCATCGGGCTGAGCCTTGCTCTGGCCCATCTCAAGTTGAAGCGGCCATAGCGGCCAGGAGAAATTATCATGTCGGATAAGGACACGGCGACCCTCCTCAAGGAGGTGTCGGCAGAACTCGTGCGCGTTAGCGACGATTTCACGAAAAAGGCCGAAGCGGCCATGACGGAGGTGAAGAACGCCGGCAAGCTGGCGGACGAAACCAAGGCAACCGTCGATGAGATGGCGACCAAGCAGACCGAACTGGTCGGCGTTGTGGAAGCGCTCAAGGTGCAGCTGGGCGAGGTCGAGCAGCGCTCGGTGCGCCGTCCCGGTGGCGGTAGCGACCGCACCAAGAGCGTCGGCGCACAGCTGATTGCCGACGAAGCGAAGCTGAAGGGTTTCTCTGCATCGCTCCAAGGCGGCCAGCGCCTCAATATCGCGATCAGCGATATTCAGAACGCCCTGCTCAGTTCGGGCGTTGCCGAGGGCGTGGTCGAGCCTCAGCGCCTGCCCGGCATCGACGTGATGCCGAAACAGCGGCTGTTTATCCGCGACCTCATCGCGCCGGGCCGCACCGGGTCGCCGGCCATCTTCTGGGTGCAGCAGACCGGCTTCGTAAATAATGCGGCGGTCGTGCCGGAAGGCACGAAGAAGCCGGAATCGACCATCAGCTTCGCGACGAAGATCACGCCGGTCGCAACCATCGCCCACCTCTTCAAGGCATCCAAGCAGATCCTTGACGACTTCGCGCAGCTTCAGTCCACCGTCGACGCTGAAATGCGCTACGGCCTGAAATATGCCGAAGAGCAGGAAATCCTGTTCGGTGATGGCACCGGCGTCCATCTGGAGGGCATCGTGCCGCAGGCGCAGGCGTTCGATCCGGCCTTCACGGTCGAATTCCAGACGCCGATCGATGACCTCCGCCTGGCGATGCTTCAGTCGCAGCTGGCTCGCCTGCCCGCCGACGGCTTCGTCATGCACTTCATCGATTGGGCCAAGATCGAACTGACCAAGAATCAGGTCGGCGACTATGTGCTGGCCAATCCGCTGCGACTGGCCGGCCCGACCCTGTGGGGTCTGCCGATCGTGCCGACCGAAGTGCCGGAATTCCAGGGCGAGTTCCTGACCGGCCCGTTCAAGACGGGCGCGCAGCTGTTCGACCGCGAAGATGCCAACGTCGTGATCTCCACCGAGAATAACGACGACTTCGAAAAGAACATGATCACCGTCCGCTGCGAAGAGCGCGCCGCGCTCGCCGTGAAGCGGCCGGAGGGCTTCATCACCGGTCCGTTCAGCTCGTAACCGGTGCGCCGGCCCGGCTTCGGCCGGGCCGGCATCGATGGAGGCAATCATGAAAATCAAAGCACTCAGCACCTTTCGGGGTGACGAAGGCATGATCCGGCGCGGCAGCGAGGTCACCGTGTCGGATGTCTATGGACGCGACCTCATCAAACGTGGTCGCGCGGTAGAGGTGGCGGACGATGCTGACGAAGCATCGCCGAAGCCCGCACCCAAGCCGACCACCAAGCCGAAAGGCGCACAGCCGCCTCGCGAGGGAGAATAACAATGCGCCGCATCACTGTAGAAATCACCACCGCCGCCGATGGCAGCGCGACCGTGTTCAGCCCCCGCGTGTCGGGCGAAATCTGCTCGATCGTCTATGAGAAGGTCGACTTCGCCGATGGCGTCGACTTTGTCGTCACCGCTGATGCGACCAGCGAACAGATCTGGGCGGAGAATAACGTCAATGCTGCGACGTCGCGTTATCCCCGCGCGGCTACGCATACCACGGCCGGCGCTGCCGCTCTCTATGCCTCCGGCGGCGTAGCGGTGCTGGCGAAGCCGGCTATTGCCAATGACCGCCTCAAGGTGGTGGTCGCCCAGGGCGGCAACGCCAAGAGCGGCAAGCTGCACTTCCTGATCGACTGACCGGGCATGCGCGTCACCGTCATCATTCCTCCCGCGCCCATTGTGACGTGGGAGGAAGCTGACCAGCAATTGCACCTCGACGCCGGGGAAGAGCAGCGCCCGCATATCGAGCGACTGATCAAGGCGGCCACGCAACATATCGACGGTCCCGACGGCTGGCTGGGGCGGGCATTGGGACCGCAGACGCTGGAAGCCCGCATGTGCGGCTTCTGCGATATCATCCGCCTGCCCTATCGGCCGGTCATTGATATCGTGTCGGTCCACTATCTCGACGGTCAGGGACAGCCCCAGCTTGTCGCCGCAGATTCCTACGAACTGTTCGGCCATGATCTCGGCTCCGCCTGGGGCAAATCGTGGCCAACGCCGGGCGCCTATCGCGGCTATGCGGAGACGGTACGCATCCAGTACCGCGCCGGCTATCCCGCCGACCCGGAGGCTGAGCCGCTGGAGCCGGACGTCCCCGAACCGATCAAGCAGGCGATCCTGCTCATGGTGGGGGATATGTACCGCTTCACCGAAACGGCCAGCGACATGAACATTGCGCCGACGTCCATCCCCATGTCGACTACCGTTGAAAACCTACTGTCGCCTTTCCGGGTCTATGCCTGATGGGCCGCATGTCCGCAGGAGCGTTCGATCGCCGCATTTCCATCTGGGGCGCCGCTCCGATCGATGATGGCACCGCCACGGTGCAGGGGCCATTTGCGGAGATCGGCAAGCGCTGGGCGAAGAAGGCGGACGTCAGCGATGGCGAAAAGCTGAAAGCTGGCGAGAATGGCCAGCAGCTCACCACGCGCTGGACGGTCCGGTCCGACAGCCTCACCCGCACCATCATTGGCGGCTTCATCATCAAGCATCAGGGCGTCACCTATGCGGTGACTGGCACCAAGGAAGGGCGCGAGCGCGAAGACGTGATTGAGATCACGACCGCCGCCCGCCCCGATCGTCCTCGGGAGGCATGACATGTCGAAAACGCGGATCGAGGGCCTGAGCGCCATCAACAATGTCCTGCGCTCGCTGCCCCGCGCTACCGGCAAAGCGGCGCTGACCCGGTTCGGCAAGAAGCGGCTGGAGCCGATGCGAGACACGGCCAAGGCCGGCGCCCCGGTCGGCGAGGGCGAATTGCGCGACAGTATCGCTATATCGACCCGCCAGGGCACGCATGGCCAGCGCAAGAAGCGCTTCGCCGACAAGGCCGTGGTTGAAGTCTATATGGGGCCAGACCAAACGCAACACGGCCATGCCGTGGCCCGCGAGTTCGGCAGCATAAAAAATCCGCCCGATGGCTATATGCGCAAGGCGTGGGACGCGCATAATCAGGAATTGCTGACCGATCTCGCGGCCGATCTAGGCGCAGCGGTCGATGGCGCCGCCCGCCGCCACGCTCGTAAAACGGCCCGGCGCGGCTGACATGGAAGAAGCGCTGCGCGCCTATATCTTGGCGCTGACCGGCATGCCTGCCGCCGTCGGCACGCGGGTGGACTGGAACCTGTCGCCACAGGGGAGGCCATACCCGTCCGTCGTTCTCTGGGACATCAGCAGCATCGAGCAGATGAACCTTGCCGCCCCTAGCGGCTGGGTACGCGCGCGGGTGCAGGTGGACAGCTGGGGCACCACCTTCAAGCAGGCGCGCGACGTCTCGCACATCATCGCGCCGCCGGGGCGCAAAGCCGGGCTGAACGGCCTGCGCGCCACCTTCGGGGGCTATCGCTTTCGCATCTTCGTCATCGACCGTGACGCCAGCACGGACGAGGACAAGGCGGTTGGCAGTGGGGTTATCCACCGCGCCCGTCTCGATTTGGACGTCTGGCATTCCAAACTATCAGGAGCGTAAAGATGGCAGCCACCGCTGAAGCCACCGATATCGGTTATGGCACCCTGTTCAAAAAGAAGACCGGAGCGTCGACCTATGTCACGCTCGCGGAGGTCGTAGAATTTGAGCCGCCGGAAACCACCATCGATTCGGTCGAGTTCACGCATATGACCTCGCCCGAGCGCTGGCGCGAGTTCAAGCCGGGCCTGAAGGATGCCGGCGAAACCACGCTGACGTACAACCTCATCCCCGGCGTTGCTGACGATGATGTTGTGACGGACGCGATCGAGGAAGGTGGTCTGTCGGAATGGCAGATCGAATATCCCAACGGCGCAACGCTGGATATCAAGGGCTTCTTCACCAGCCACAGCCGGGCGACCCCGCTGGATGACAAGATGACCGGTGCCGCGACGTTCAAGATCAGCGGCAAGCCCGTCCTGACCCCGGCGGCCGGCTGATATGCTCGCGAACAAGCATAAGGGCGAGGTCGCCTTTCCCGACGTCGACGTTGTCGGCTTCGAGAAGGGCGGCATCCTCCTGTTCGACTTCAACGCGCTTGCGGCGGTCGAAACCACGCTGAAGGGCATGATCGAGGATATCGGCACCCGCGTCCTCGCATCCCCGTCTGCTATGATCACTGTCATGCAGGCCGCGCTGGAAGAGCATCACGGCGCTGTCGATGCGCGCACCGCCGGCAAGGTCATTCAGGCGATCGGACCGGCCAAGGCTAGCGAGTTGCTGGCAGAGGCCTATACTCTCAGCTTCCCGGAGGCGGTCGAGGGCGGCGCAGCGGACCCTCTGATGGGGGCGAGCGCAGCCCCTGGAGCATCGCCAAGTGCCGGCAAATCTGGCTCGAAATCGGGCAGCCGGAAGAAGCCTTCTGGCGGCAAACGCCGCGGCTCTTCGCCCAAGCCGTAGAGGCCGCATCCGCCCGCCGCCGTGCCGATACTGACATGGTCATCATGGGCGCGTGGCGGACGGCCTATTATCAGCGCATCAAGAAGCTCCCGGATCTCAGCAAGGAACTGTCGAAGTCCGGGCCGAAGCGCGCCACCAAGGCCCGCACCTGGCAGAAGCAGGCAGCGGCATGGGGCAACTTCCTTGATGCTAAGCGCAAGCGGAAACGACCTTCGGCGGAATAATCGGAGTTCGCCAAGATATTTCTTTTAAACCGTATCCAGACGGCGGGGCGTAGGTGAATTGTTTCGACTTAAAAACTCTCACCGCAATCTTGCGACCATCCTGTGCCCCGCCATTATCCCTAGCTCCCCACAGGTCGCTCAGATTCCAAGCCATCTCGACTTTGACGGGATCTGCGCCATCGAACTGGAAATGCCCATACGTTCCGGCCAGCGGCGTAGGCTTTGACGGCTCCAGAACCGATCGCAGCTGAAAATCTTTCGCCTTTCCGCCCTCGCAGACCAGTATCAAAGTCGGCCTAGTATTTCCTATGACTGCATCTGCCTCGATGCTGAAAAATAGAGAGCCACCCTCTTCGGTGATCTCGCTCTTGGGCCCCGCTTGCTCAGGTTCCGGCTTTTGATCGCTGCGCTCGGTTGAGCAGGCGGCCAAGGCGATGGCCAGCCCGAGACATCCGCAAATTTTCATATTCTGCCTCCTTTTGGTGTGGCGGATCATACGTAGAGGGTCAGGCATGGCTAGTAGCGTAATCGGCCAGCTCAGGGTTATTCTGGGCCTGGACACTGCTGCCTTCGACAAAGGCCTGTCCGACGCCGAGCGCGAAATGTCGCGTTCCACTCGCAAACTGGAGAAAATGGGCCAGCGCGTCGAGAATATCGGCAAGTCCATCAGTGTCGGCGTCACGCTCCCGATCTTGGCAGTGGGCGGGGCAGCTCTCGGCATGGCCGCGAAGTTTGAAAGCGCCATGAACCGGGTGGAAGCTGCTACCGGCGCGACTGGCCGGCAGTTGGAAGCGATGAAGCAGCAAGCCATCGCTTTCGGCAAAGACAAAAATTTCACCGCGACGGCGGCAGAGAGCGCCGATGTCATGGAAATGCTGGCCAAGAACGGCCTCAACGTTCAGCAGATCCTTGGCGGCGCAACCGAGGCCACCTTGAAGTTCGCTGCTGCCAATGGCGCTGAGTTCGCGCCGTCGGCCGACGCCGTGACAGATATTCTCCAGCAGTTCGGGCGAGATGTGTCCGAACTGCCCGGCATTGTCGACAAGATGACCGGCGCGATGCTGGTCAGCAAAATGGGCTTTGACGATTATCGCCTGGCAATCGGTCAGGCGGGCGGCGTCGCTGGTGGCACCGGGCAGTCCTTTGAGGATATGAACGTCGTGCTGGCCGCTACGTCATCGCTGTTCGCCTCCGGTTCAGATGCTGGCACCAGCTACAAGACATTTTTGACGACACTACCGGGCAAGTCGAAAGAGGCAGCCGCAGCGATCGATCAGTATGGCCTGTCGTTCTACGACGCGCAGGGCAACCTGAAGTCGATGGGCGAGATTGCCCAAAGCCTGCAAGATAAGCTGGGCGGCCTAAATGACCAGGCCAAGAGCAAGGTTCTGACCACGATCTTTGGCACTGACGCCATGCGCACCGCGATCGGGCTGATGAACCAAGGGGCCGATGGCCTAGCGCGCATCAGGGCAGAGATCGACAAGGCTTCAGCGCAGACGCAGATGGAGGCCCGCATGAAGGGCTGGGCCGGCGCGATGACGCAGGTCAAAAAGGCTTTTGAAGCAGCGGCCATATCGCTTGGCGACAGTGGCATCCTAAGCGCCATTACCAAGGTTCTCACCGTTGTGGCGGCCACGATTGGTGCATTTGCCGACCTTCCCCAGCCGATCCAACTTGCGATCGGCACGATGCTCGGATTGACGGCTGCCGTCGGCCCTCTTCTGATCGTTGGCGGCAAGATGATCGCTATGTGGGCGGGCATCACGACAATGCTGGTCGGGCGCTTCGTTCCGGCCGCTGCGGCCACTGCTATCGCGACAGCATCCACCGGCACCGCCGCCGCTGGCGCTGCCGTCGGATTCACGGCCCTTCGCGCTGCAATGACGTTTCTGATGCCATGGGCGGCGGTGATCGGCGGCATTGCACTAGCCATCTACGGAATGAGCAAAGCCAGCGCGCAAGCAGCTGCCAGTGCCAAGGATATGGCGAACGAGCAAAGTGCCGCGAACAAATTTCAGGCGGAATATCAGGCTATAATGTCGCGTGACAATTCACGTGAAATCGCCGCCGGCATTGGATCTATGGCAGATCAGCATCGACGCGCGGCCGATGAGGCTTTCCGCCACGCTCAAGCTGAACTGGCCATCCGAAAAGCGGCAATTATCCAGACCGGACGCGATGCTCGCGCAGGATATCGCACTGAAACGCGGACGCGATATGAGGTTGTCCCCGGTTCGCGCGAGCGCCGCGCCGTCCAGTATGAGGAGCGCGTTCCTCTCTCCACTCGTCGCGGCGGGCGCGGCGGTGACAATTCTGGCCGGTCCGAGCAAGACAGGGCGATGGACGCAGCGCGTCAGGAATGGCGCGGCGTCTGGCAGCAAGAACAAGATCTGATCGCGGCTCACAAGTCTGTGCTGGCATCGCCCGCAGCGAAACCATCCGGCAGCGCTCCTGTGTCAACACCGAGCGATAGCAGCGGCGGGAGCGGCGGCAAAGGCGGCGGTGGCAAGTCCGGCCCCACGAAGGAGGAGCTTGCCGCACGCCGGGAAGAGTTGCGCCTTCAGGCCGAACTGAACGCTGCGCAGATGCGCGGCGACACTGGCACCGTGCAGCGCCTTCAGGATCAGTTGGACCTCAAGCAGCAGATCAAGTCCTATGAGGACGCGGGCCTGACCGCCGTCGAAGCGAAGAAGGCCGCCGAGGCCGACCTTGCGGCGGTCGCATCTGCCCGGCGGGTCGCCGCCCAGCGCGAACTGACCGACCAGAAACTGAGCGTCGATCTCGACATGGCGCGTCTGGCCGGTGATGACGAACTGGCGCTGAAGCTGGAACGCCAGCAAGAGTTGAAGGATCGCATCCTGTTCTTTGAGCAGCAGCTGGTCGACGTCACTGACCAAAAGCTGCGGCTGGAGCAGGCCACGACGATGGCGATGGAGCAGCAGGCGAAGGTCGATGCCGCCCGCGCTGCCGGCCGGGCGAAGTGGCTTGCCCAGGACGAAGCCCAGCGCCAGATCGATCTCATGAAATCTCGCGGCGATAGTGAGGTTGCTATCCGCCAGGCACAGCGCCGCTTCGATATCGAGCGTCGTATCGAGCAACTGAAGGCGCAGGACCTGACCGAGGGTGTCGCGCGCGGCCAGGCTGAAAATGAAGACGCCGAAATGGAACTTGCCCGTCAACAGGGTGAATGGCGCGACGTCTTCAACGGAGGGCTCCGGGCAGCGCTTGACGGCGACCTGAAGGGCTTCGCCAAGAACTGGTGGAAGGATCAGGTTGCGCGCGGGATGCAGGAGGGCCTGAACAGCATCAGCGACTTCCTGTTTTCGCTGTTCCGCAATGCTTTCGGACAAGGGGCCAGCGCCCTCAATTCAGGTAGCGGCGGCGGCCTGTTAGGATCGATCATCGGGGGCATTGGCGCCGTGTTCGGCGGAAGCTCTGGCCTCGGCGGTGTCAGTGCGTCCTCACAGTCCTATCTTGACGGATTGTCGTCCACGCTCGGCACCGGCAACCTCATGGGTTTCAAAAATGGGACGCCCGGCTGGCTCACGACGCCACCGGGCATGTCTGGCGTCGATCGCAATGTCGTCTCCTTTCGCATGTCCTCGAATGAGGAATTCGCGGTTCGCCGCAAGGGCGAAGTGGGCGGGCCGGTGGGCGGCGGCATCGCGCATATCGTCCCCTCCCCCTATTTCGACGTCGTCGTTGATGGCCGGGCGGCCGGCGTCGCCGCGCCCATGGCAATGCGCGCTGCCGGCGCGGGTTCGCAGGGCGCCCAAGTTGCGCTGGCCCGAAAAGGTAGCAGGGCCATTCCATGATCGACCTCCCCGACTGGCCGGCACCCAACGGAGCGTCGCCAAAAGTGCAAGATTTCGGCGGGTTTCTTGACCCGGCGACGGGCGGCGAGGTCCAGCGCCTCAATCGCCTAGGCAACCGCTATTCGGTGACGATCTCTCTGCCACGCCTCGAAAATCAGAAGGAAGGCAGGATCTGGGTCAACCGGCTGGTGAAGGGTCAGAAGGAAGGTGTGCGCATCGAATACCCTCTGCTCGACTTCGATCCGGGCGCGCCGAACCGTTCCGATGGATCGCCGATCGTGGTCGATGGCGCCGGGCAAGCGGGCATCAACCTGGCTGTCATGAACTGCGTCCCGAATTACGCCTTTCTGGAAGGGCAGCCCGTCAGCCTGGAGATCGACGGCCAACATTTCTTCGACTTCATCGCCGCGCCGGCGATCGTCGCATCGAATGGCAAGGTCACGCTGACCTTGACCCAGATGCTGCGGAAGCCTCCGACGACAGGGTCTGTCCTGCATGTGTCTCGGCCCATGATCGAGGGGTTCGTGCGCGGCAACGAAGTGTCGTGGGAGCTGGCGCTTGATCGGACCATCGGCCTGTCTTTTGAGATTTGGGAGCGGCGCTGATGGCCTTCACCGGCGGCGTCATCAACCTTGTCGCGCTGATGAAGATCGAGACGCCGGGCCGTACGGTCATGATGTGCGATGCTGGGTTCGTCTATTGGGGCGCCGACCTTTACGACTGCATCGACCCGATGTTTGGTACGATCAGCGCGGCGGAGAGCTTCGAAGAGAAGACAGGAGATGAAGCGCCAGGCGGTAAGGTGACCTTCCTGCCTCCCAGTTCAGCCGCTGGCATCGCCCTCAACGACCCGGCGCTTCAGGGCAGTCGGATGCGCTTCTGGCTTGGCGAATATGACACCGCCACCGGCCGGATCGTCGGTACGCCCGAGCAGACCGCCGACCTTGCCATCGACACCTCTACAATTAGGGCCGGTCGGGGCAGCCGCGCGGTCGACATCGAGTTTGAGAGCGCAGCGAAGCGGCTGTTCATGGTCATGCGGGGCAATGCGCTGAACGACCGCTTCCAGCAGGCCTGTTATCCGGGGGAATTGGGCATGGCAAATGCAACGGGCATGCCGCGATCGACCGCCTGGGGAGCGGCGACGCCTAACACATGATCGACCTTGAAGCGCGTCGCGTTGCGACGGAAGCTACGCTAGCGAAGTATCGCCAGCGACCGCTGGACTTCGCCACGGCGGACTGCGCGCGGATGGTTCGCTATCATCTGCTGCAACTTGGCCACAAGCCGCCCAAGATGCCGAGCTACCGGTCTGCTACCGGCGCGCGGCGCGCCTATGTGTCCGTCGGTGGGCTGGCCGCCGCCTTCGACGCCATCCTGCCGCGCATCCCGCATGCGCGGATGCTGCTCGGCGATATTGCCGTGCTCGATGGCGATGGCGGTATGGACGCGGCGGTCATCTGCGTCGGGCACAAGGTTTTCGGTTGGCATGAAGACAGCGATGTGCCCGTCAACCTCGTCCCGCTCCAGATCAAGGCGGCTTGGAGGGTCTGATGTCGAAGACGCTCCGTACCGTTGCAATGGTTGCCGGCGTGGTGGCTTTGGCCACTACAGGCTTCGGTGCCGTTGGCGGCGCCCAGCTCATACTCGGCAACACTGTTCAAGCGGCATCCCTCGCCGCAACGGTAAGTTCGGTGGCGACAGTGGCGACGGCGGTGGCGACGGCGGCATCCCTCGGCGCGCAGCTGACCGCGAAAAAGCCGGGAATGCTGGGATCGGTCAATCAGGTGCAGATCGGCGCCAATAACCCGATCCCGTACGGCATGGGCCGCTGCTATTATGCCGGCAGCCAGTTGCACGACGTGGGTTATGGCGGAAAGGTCGGAAAGACCAAGAACCCCTACATGACGAAGGTTTTCGTCTGGAGCGGCGGCGGCCCGATCGACGGCATTGAATCACTGCTGATGGACTGGCAGGCAGTCAGCTTCTCGGGCACATCCGCACTTGGCTACTATTCTTCGTGGCTTCACGCCCATCACCAGCTTGGCGCAAGACCGGAGCCAGCGGCCCTGAGCGGGCCGTGGGGCGCAATCCCCGACTGGAGCGCAGCACACAAGCTGTCCGGCATGGCGGCCAGCTTGCTCAGCTTTCGGTTCGACCGGAACAACAAGGTCTGGGCGAACGGCATCCCGGCCTTTGGCATCGTCGCTCGCTTCGCCCGCGTCTATGATCCGCGGGAAGATGACAGCTTCCCCGGCGGCGAAGGCGATCATCGGTTTGCGGACGAAGACACGTTCACCTTCGATCGCAATGTCGCGCTCAACGCCATCACCTATGCGCGCGGGCGATATGCGATCGATCCGGAAACGGGCGAGCAAACGATCCGGGTAAACGGCTGCGGCTTCCCGTTCGACAGCTTCGACTGGCCGCAATGGGTGGCATTCGCCAATGTCTGTGAGGCGAACGGCTGGAATTGTGACGGGCATGTCTTCGACGGTCCTGGCATCAGCCTGTGGGACAATCTGAAGCGTATCTGCGCGGCGGGCGCCGGGGTGCCCGTCATTTCAAGCGGACTGCTCTCGGTGCGCTTCCAATCGCCCAAAGTCGCGCTGGACACGGTGACAATAGACGACTTCGCCGACGGCGAGCGCGTCATACCCGGCACGCGGACCTATAAGGATCGCATCAATACGATCATCCCGAAATACCGGTCGGAAGCGAACAAGTGGGAGTATGTCCAGTCCAAGGCCGTCGCTTTCGAAAGCTACATCGCGCTCGATGGGGAGCCCAAGGAAGAGGAGTTGTCGTTCGAGTTGGTCACGGACAAGGATCAGGCGGCGCAGCTCGCAGCCTATGATCTGTTCGGTCGCCGCGAACTGTCCGGCATCAGCATCCCCTGCAAGCCGCGCCTGTGGCGCTACCGGCTGGGCGAGGCGCTCAATGTCGTTGATGCAGAAAGCGGCCTCAATCACCTCTGCGTGATCGCCGCCGCAGACAAGGAGATCGCGAGCGCGACCGTGACGCTGACCTTCGAAACGGAAACGAATGCCAAGCATCCAATCGCCCTCGCGATGACCGGCACCGCGCCGCCACCGCCGACCCTCGTTCCGCCCGGTGAGGCTGATGGCGACAGCTGGGAGAATGGCGGCAACACCGTCGATCCTGCTACCGACCTGACCGTCACAAGCTCTAGTACCGGCGCGGCGGTCGCCTGGCGCAACCCGATCAGCGCCAATTTCGACTATGTCCGCGTCTATCGCGGAATCACTAACGTCTTCAGCGCCGCAACGGCGATCACCGGCCCGATCGTTGGCGGCTTGGGCCAAGTGCAGCAGATCACCGACACCGTCGGTGCCGGTACCTATTATTGGTGGGTCGTTGCCTTCAACAGCGATGACGAAGCATCCGATCCGACCGACCCTGCTTCGGCCGACGTCGGGGCGTTCGACTTCACAGGCACCGCTCTGCCATCCGGCGCGACCATAGCGCGCTCCGGCCCCGGTCTGCGCACCAATATAGCGGGCACCCTTGTCAGCGAAGCTGCCGACGTCGCGCGGTTCGACTATCATCCGATCACGCACGCACTGCTTGGCCTGCTCTACGAGCCATCAACCGCTAATGAAGTCGTCAACAGCGGTACCGGTGGCGCTGCGCTTGGTGTGATCGGCTCTGGCGGCGCACTGCCGACGGGATGGACAATGCCGGAGGGCGGTGCAGGCCTGACCCGCGAGATAGTTGGCTTCAGCACTGTCAACGGCGTCGATATCATTGACATTCGTTTCTACGGCACCGCGTCGGCAACCACCGTCCTCACACTGCGCCCCGACAATGCTGGCGCGGCGGCCAGCATCGGCCAAACTTGGACCAATAGCGCCTTTCTCGCCCTAATCGCTGGGTCGCTCGCCAACGTGGCTAATCTGCAAATGCGCGCGGGTTCCGAAGGCGGCGGCACATTATTGTCGGGCCTGACTGCGACGCTTGCCCGCTATACCAATACCCGAACGCTGACAGCGACGTCGGCGAGGCACGTCATCCGCTACAACTGGAGCACAGCCGGCGCAGCGATCGACTTCACCCTGCGCATAGGCCTGCCCCAGCGTGAGCTGGGCAGCAAGGCAACCTCCCCGATCAAGACGAGCGGTGCGGTGGCAACCCGCGCTGCCGACGCGCTGACGCTGAACTGGGGCGCGCGGGGCGTCGCGGATGGCGCGATCACAATGCGCGTCACCTTCGACGACGGCTCGACGCAGGATGTGGCCGGCACCGTGGCGAGCGGGACCACCGTCCTGACCACCAGCCTCAACCGGCCGCACGTTCGCCGGGTCATCAAGCTCTAAGCGAGGTCGGCCGATGACTGTCAAAATGAACGTCGTCGGTGGGGCGATGAAGGATGGCGATAGCCTGATGCCCTATGTCGCGGACAAGGGCGATCCGGGCACGCCAGGCACGCCCGGCTCGGCATCGACCGTCCCCGGCCCGGAAGGCAATGACGGCTGGACGCCCGTCCTTGCCGGTGAACTGGATGGTGTCCGGACGCTCATCAAGGTGGTCGACTGGACCGGCGGCGAAGGCACGAAGCCCGCCACCGGCATGTATCTGGGCACGGACGGCTATGTCGCGACCAAGGCGGCGGCCTTCAATTTCAACGCCGCCAAGCGTTTCGGCATCTTCAATGCCATCACCAATGCCCAGGGCATCGCGGTCGTTTCATTCGGGACGATGTTCGACGCCGCCAGCGCGGCACCCTCGATCGGCTTCTGGGCGATCCCGGCCACAGCCGTCGGCGGGGTGAAGGCGACGCAGGTCGCCGCAACGCTCGCGAAGACCGGCGTCCAGATCAAGGTTGAGGCGCCGAATATCCTGACTGCCGTGCTGACCGTGCTTGTCGGCGCCACCGTCACCGTGATCGCCATCGAGCAATAGCCCTCCACATATCGGAGCACCCATGACCGAACGCCTGGACCTGACGGCGTCACGCAACGAGACGTGGCGACCGACCATTGACCTGCCCTATTCCGGCGCGGCGCTGCCTCTGGCCGGCGCGACGATCAGCCTTCAGTGGCGGCTGTACGAGGGCGCGACGGGCGCACCCCTACTCGATTGCGGCTCCGTACCCTTCACCGATCAACTGGAAAGCGACGAGGATATCGCATCCGGCGTCGCCAAGCCCGGCGACCGCGTCCTACGACTGTCTCCTGTCGCGAGCAAGGCGGCTATCAACGCGCTCCCCAGCGGCCTCAATCAGCCCGAGCCGGGCGAGGCGGACCGCTACGTCTGGGACGCGATCATCACCTATGCCGACGGCGCGATCGACCGCCCCGTCGCCGGATTTGTCTATCTCGGTAAAGGGACCACGGTAAATGGCGGATAATTTTCGCGCGCCACGTCAGCGGGGCATGCGCGGCCCCGGCTTGACGGACGATCAGCTGGAACTGGTGGAAGAGGCAGTCGCCATTGGCGGAGCCCTGCCCAACATCACCGCCACCTCCGGCGAGAAGCTGCTGGAAACCTCCGTCTTCACTGCGACGAACGGCGGAGCAACGCCAATCATCGTCGGCGGCCGGACCGTCGGTTTCACCATCCCCATCGGGCAGAACGGGGCAGGCTCCAATGTAGTGCCGCGCATTCCCTTCACTTATGAGGAAGCCCAGCGCCTCGCGGGTTCGACCATCCGGATCCGTGTCTTGATGGAGGCGACGGCCGGCTATCTGGCCGCCACCCCATTCGGCGGCAACGCGGTCCGCGTCGATCGGCAAAATGGCGCTATCGATCAGAATGAGGGCATCGCGCTGCCGGCTGCACAGAACGGTACCCGTCTGACCCGCGACTATACCTATGTCATGGTCGGCAATGAGCGGATGGTCGGTCCGACCATCCAGATCGGCCCAAACGCCTCGACCACGGCAATCCGCTCGTTCGAGGTCAAGTCGGTCATCTGGGATGTGATCGCAACGCCCACGTCGGCCGGCGCGACCGGCGCCGACGCGGCGCTGGACACGCGCCTTGCTGCCCTCGCCCCTGCCGCCGATATCTTCGGCAAGGTGCAGCCGATCTTCCAACTCTTCGGCGGGGCATCTGCGGCCAACGACAATTCTGGACGCGTCACCGGCATCACCATACCGGCCGGCCAAAGCGGGCAGGACACCATCTTGCAGTGGCGCCTGCCGATGACGGGCAAGCTACGCCAGATGCTGCCCGGCCGCCAGGCGCGCATCATCATGGGTTTCGATGCGCCAGTCTCCTGGGCGCGCACGCACACGATCAACATGCAGGTGCGCGACGTCAATCTTGGCGTGGCGGCAGTCGTCGCGTCCGACGTCGTCGACCGCCAGACAAGTCCCGGCCGCTGGATCGTCTCCTTCACCTTCCTTGTGCCGACCGGCATCGTGCTCGATGACCTGCGGCCGTACATCAGGCTGACCGATGCAGCGAACGCCGGCACTGCCGAGACGATCAAGCTCACCGACATGGTGATGGACTATTTCCGCAATAGTTCCGATGTAATGCAGGAGGCAGCCAGCACCGCCTTGCTCGGAGATGAGATAACGCGCGGCACGTCCGTCGATCAGGCGGTGGGCACGGTGTTTGCTACCGGGAAGCGACTTGGCGCTATCCTCGATGCGGCCAGCTATGCCAGCATCGCCCTCGCCCTTCAGACTGCCACGGCCCTCGGCAGTCCGGGCGCAATGGCGCAGGTCAATGTCGGCGAAGGCGTGTTCGCCGAGCGCAGCCTTGGCTTGCTTGGCTCCGGCACGGACGGCGAAAACATCATCCTGCGCGGTGCCGGCAAGGGCCGCACGACCATCGACGCCCGACTGCCGGCAACCACGCCGATCGCTACCATTCAGGCGACCAGCGGCTTCGATTTCAACCGCACGCAGGAGGTCAGCGACGTCACGCTCTGGGTCGGCAACATGCGCTACGGCGCGCATATCGACTCGGTCAACTTCGCGCCGGACAGCCGGAATATCTGGCGCAACGTCGATATCGTCCACTTCGGCAACGACGCGGCTGATGCCTATTGGGGCCAGTCCGTCTGGGCGTCTCAGCACGCATGGGCTCTCGGGACGACGTCGGGTTCCTATTTCGGCTTTGACAATTGCGGGGGCCGCGCGCCGCGCGCTGCTTTCTCCGCACATGATCAGATCGGCTTCACGTCGCCATCCATCGTGGAATGGATCGGCGGCTCGCTGACGGCGACCAACGTCGCGGGCTGGTGCTTCCGGCTGGAGTCGATCGGCTCCATGATCATGAACCGGGCACTGCTGAGCAACACCACCCTTTCCGGCGACATCACCATGGCGGTGCAGCCGTGGCTCCCGACCGCGCTCGATCAGCAGCCCGCCGATCATCGCTGCTGGGAGCTTGTCGGCTATGGCAACAGCCCTGCGGTCTTCCGGATCGAGGATTTCGGGCGCGCGCTGCGGATTACGTCCGCCACCTCCGGCGCGACCTCCAAGGTCGTTCTGAGCGGTACGGCAGCGCCGATCCTGTGCGGGAAGACCGGCACGGCCGGCGTCATTCGCGTCGATGGTGATATCGGCATGGCCGGCTATTCCTATGGCTGGGGCGATATCAGTTCCGACATCACCAGCGGCCGACCGGGCGCCATCACGAAGCTAGGCGCGCGGCTGGGCAACCGGACCGGTGCGCCGATCACGCTGACGGTGCAGGTCGATGGCTTCGCGGCGGTCGATATCGTGTTCAACGCCAACTATACGGCGATGACCAACGCGGACATCCTCGCGATCATCAACACGGCGTTGACCGGCAAGGCTGTCGCCTCCGAATATAATGTCGGTGCGCGGTATCGCCCGTTCATCGCCGATGAAGAGGCGAGCCTGCTTAACAGCGGCGGCACCATGATCTTCATGGGCATGGCGCTGGCCTTCACGGATGACAGCCATCGCGCCGTCCGGCCGATGCTGAACAGCGACCGCTTTTCAACCTTCGCTGGCATCGCATGGGAGGACATCCGGCCCGGCGCTTTCGGCCGCGTCAAGACGGCCGGGTGGATCGACCGCAGCGATGTGCTTCGCGCAGACGGCGGCGTGATCGACGTCGGCGAGCGCTTCACGATCGACGCCGCGAAGCCTGGATATGTGCGCTCTGGCGAGATGAATGGCGTTGGCCTGCTGGAGTGCGTCCGCAACATTTCCGGTCAGGATCTGACCACGCTCGCGATCGCGCGGGGCGTCGACGCGCTCGACCTTCCGCCGACTGTTCAGGGCACGCGGGTGCCCCTGACCTATGGCATGGAGCCAGCGCAAATCGACGCGAATGGCTTGTCCTCGCTGATCATGACGCCGGACGGCCTGGACGGTCACTTTGCACGGCCCGGCAGCCAGCGCGCACCGCTCAGCGGCGGGCGGTCGGCCGTCGTTGTGGATCAGGACGGCGCCTTCCCGATCGGCCGGGATGAACAGGGCCGGTTGATGCTGGGCGCGCTGGCGGTAGAGCCTTCGGTGCGCGTGCCATACACCAACGGGTATCGGCCAAACCTTCTGGTCGATGATGGCTTGATGCTCACCGGCGAATATGACGGGGTTCCCTACACTACCGGGATTGTTGGCCAGTCCATCGCGGACCCAGCCGGCGAAACCGCGCTCGGCCGCAAGCAGGTGGCGGTTTTTGATATCGGCGGGACGCTCGTGCCGGCGCGGCAGGTGGTCACCCTCTCCCAACAGGGCGACCTTGCCGCGCTCGATGTCGTATCGCCGGGCATGGTGCGGGTTAAGGGGCTGGACGCCCTCTATCCGATCGGCGTGGTGACGTGGCGCCGGCTGATGTCCACGACGTCCCTGACGCCGCTGTTCCTCGACATCATCGGCAAGCTGGGTCAGTCGAACGCAGGCGGCTTTGACGGCGATGCGCTGGGCGGCTCCACCAATCCGAAGTTCACCCTTCAGGCGCCGCTGCCCGGTCGGTGCCTGACCTTCAACGGTGGCCCCCATCCGCACCAGTCGGCGGGCGGGTCAGGAGACGCCGCCACGCCGATCACGCCTGATCGCTACACCAGCTTCATCGACATGGTAGTAGGCGAGCGTGAAGGGCAAGGGCTGGGTGCAGCCGAGGCCTATGCGCTGGACATGGGCAACGTGTCCAAGGTGCTGCTCATCAACCAGTCCTTCTCCGGCACCAGCTTTACCAACCTCGTCGGCTCGTCGGTCGGCAGCGATGCGCAGCCTTGGGCGGATTTCCGCACGATGATCTCCGCCGCCGCTAGCCTCGCAACCGCGCTCGGCCTTACGCCGCGCCTTCGGGGGATCATCTGGAACCAGGGCGAGAATAATGACGGCGATACCGTCGCCCAATATCAGGCACGGCTCGACATCCTACGCGCCAAAACGGATGCGCTGAAGGCGCTGACAGGCCAGTCGGATGCGATCCCAATCGTCCTTTGCCAGCCGGCTTCGACCAAAGATTTGAATAGTGGCCTGCCACTGCCAGCCGCGCTGGCCATGAGCAATTGGGCGGCCATCAAATCCAACTTCGCTGTTGCGATGCCGCTCTATTGGGGCACCACAAACGACGTTCCGACCGTGCACCATCTGGCGCAGTCGCATCGCTATTTCGATGAGCTGGCTGGCCACATCATTTGGGAAATGGTGACCTATGGCCGGTTCCGCTGGCCCTATGTCATTTCAGCCAGGCGCGTCGGCCGCGAAGTCACGGCGATCCTGTCCGAACCATGGATGATCGACACCGATGGCGTGGTCGATCCCGGCAATTATGGTGTCAGTTATCGGGACAGCACCGCTTCTCGCAGCGTGTCCGGCGTCCGCGTCGATGGCAACGTTCTGACCTTCCTCGTCTCGACCGCTGTGACGGGCGTCGGCGAAGTCATGTCGGTCGGTTGCATCGGTGCCAAGGTCTACAGCGACGTCGTTACCAGCACCCCCAACCGCAACGGTATGGGTCGCCAGTATGGCCTGCGCGCCTGCTTCCGATCGCTGCGCTTCTTCGGGTCGCACACTACCGGCCGGCCGCTGATGCTCTGGGCACAGCAGCAGGAAATCCCCGTCACCGTTTCCGCCTGAGAAAGGACTTTCAGCATGGCACTCCCCGCCACCCGTGGCAGCACCCTCATCACCCGCACCAGCGCCGCCCGCGCCGGCCAATATATCGACATCACGCAAGCTGAGATCGATCTGGTCAATATCGAAGGCCTCCTGCTCTGGCTCGATGCCAAGAGCCTGCTCGCTGGATCGACAACCGCGCTTCGCGACCGGCTGGCCGCGCTGGCCGGGACGGTCGATAACGGCGTCGCGCTCGCCGGCAGCGGTGGATCAAAAGACAATCTCGGTTTCGTCTTCCCCGCTTTACCCGACAACCAGCAGCGCCTCGCGGTGCCGACGTTCGCGATGCCGAGCGATTACACTGCCGTTTTCGTCATCAATCCGGCCAACGGCACCACGGCCAGCGCCATCCGCGTGCTCCTTTACGAACTGCCGAACGGAGAATATCTGCAAATCTGGCTGGAGCAGCCAGCAGTGGATGGCCCGTTGACGCTGCGAGCACGCCACGGATCGACTGGCGGGCTCAATCTGATCGGCGTGATACCGCACAGCACGCGATCGATCCTGACGGTTAACTACGATCCGCTGCGAACCCGCATGTCCGCTTTCCTAGGCAAGACGCTGCTGGGCGCTATCACGGAAAACGCGAAGGACGCTGCTGTTGGAACCTGGTTCGGCGGCCGGCCGGGCGTGTCCAACCCGACGCACAAATTCAGCGGCATGATCGAGGCGGTAATCATTCTGGGTGGCCTGTCCTTCTACAGCGCCGACGCCACCAGCCCGGCCAATGCGCGGCGCAATGCCCTCATCGATGCGGTGGCCGCCGTTTACGGCCTGTGACCTGCAATATGACCGGGAGGCAGCTATGCTGAACTGGATCAGCGCGGCGGGTAGCGTCGTCGCCAACTATATCGCGGAGGGGCCGGCCACAAACGTCCCTCCCAGCTTCGACAACGGGGAGTCTCTGTTCCTCTTCAACCTCTTCATCATGACGGCCACGACCTTCCTCGGGGCGATGCTGGTCGGCAAGCAAAGCAGCCGGATCTGGACGCAGCGCTTCTGGGACCATCCTCTCCATCCCGTATCCCTGTATCGGGGGATCACGCTTCTGGCGGGCCTTGGCATCACGCTGCGCTGCGGCGCGGAGGCGATGTTCCTCTGGGGTTGGAACCCAGCCGACGTGGTGACGTCGGCGCGGGTCAGCATGGCAAAGCGCTGGATTGACCCGATAGCCGTCGGGTGCGGCCTGATGTGGATGACGATCGTGATCCTGGGGGAGCCGGGGATCGAGCATCAGTTGAGAAAGGCTCCCCTGCCCGTCGACATGTGGTCCCGCTGGCCTGTGCTCGTCCGCGCCGGAATCGTCATAATCCTGAGTTTTGTTGCCGCCCTGGCAGCCGTATGTCTGCGGTGAGGCTGGGTGCGGCGCTGGGGGCTGCCGCAATGACCTCTGCTATCTCGTCCCGCGAGCCCGTCATCTGGTGGATCTTCGGCGAACCGTTCCACGCTGGCCCCACGATCGTCTGCATCTGCGCAGTCATCATAACCCGCGTCATCATTGGCCTACAGGCGAAGAGCAAGGCGCAATGGACGCTGGACGCGGCCATCACCATGCTCTGCCTTCTCGTCGCCGTGCTGTGGGTCCAGGCGCAGAGCCTTGAACTGCTCGCGGCTGGCATCACCGGCATAGGCATAGGCAGTCTGGGCGCCGGTATTATTGGCATCGCCAAGAGCGCCGTCGGCGGCCGGTTCAAAGCTGCCATCGACGCCTTCATGGGAAACACGCCGCGCTGAGCGGCACATCATCGGAGACATCGATATGGACAAGAAGGCGGTGCAAACCCGGCTGAAGGCGGCTGGCCATTATGCCGGCAAGATCGACGGGGACTTCGGTCCGCTCAGCCACGCGGGCCTTTTCTCCTATGCCGGCGGCGCGGCCAGCGACCTGACGCGCGATCTGGGCAAGGCTGCGGCAGATCTGTTTCCGCGCTATGGTCTGGGGACATCCCTGCGCCTGGCACATGCGCTCGCGCGCTGGGCCGTCGAGACCGGCGGCTTCAGGCGGATGGAAGAGAACCTGAATTACAGCGCGGCGCGGCTGCGGCAGGTGTGGCCGTCGCGCTTCCCGACGCTTGCATCGGCGCAGCCGTTTGCCGGCAAGCCGCAGGCGCTGGCGAACTTCGTTTATGGCGGTCGGTTTGGCAACGACAATGCGAACGATGGGTGGCGCCATCGGGGGCGCGGCCCGACGCAGCTCACCTTCGAAGACAATTATCGAGAGGCGAAGGCGCTGACCGGCGTCGACGTCTTGGCCAATCCTGATCTGGTATCGCAGCCGGCGATCGGGCTGCTGGTAGCCTGCGCCTATTGGGGCGCGCGCAAGATCAATGCGGCGGCGGATCGCGACGACGCCGCGGCAGTTTGCAAGCTGGTCCAGGGCGGATCGGAGGGGTTGACGGATCAGCGCACCTATCTGGCCAAGCTGAAGAAGGTGCTGGGCTGATGGGCCTCGGCAAGATCGCACGCGGTCTGGGCAAGGTCGGGCTAGCGATCGAGGGGCTGGGCTACATCGTCGCAGCCGGCCGGGCGCTGGTGAAGTCCATCAAGGGTGACCCTGCGCGCCGCGATGAAGGTGTGCGGCAGGATCGCGGAGGCGATACCGGCGCAGCAGGCGATCCGCAATAGCCCGTTGCGACCAGCCCACAGGACGCTTATGTTCCTATCATGTTCACGGGCTCCGTCTCCTTCCTCGTCATCGGCTCCGACTTCAAGACGGACCGGGCGGCTGGGCGCCTGGCGGAGATCGGTATCAGCGTTGCGGGCGATGCGCTGACGCTGCGCCGCGAGCGCGGCAAGATCGGCCGCCGCCCGGCCGTCGGGGTCTATACCTGTCGCGGCCGACAGATCGGCTATATCCAGCCGCACGAGGTCGACCTGATCCTGTCCGACATCGATAACGCCCGCGCGGCCTTCCAGAGCAGGGAGCCGTTCGGCGCGGTGGTGCGAATTACCCTGGATGGATCACGGCCGGCGCTGCGCCAGCCGAAGCCCAGCCCGAAGCTGCGCCCGCCACCGGCTGAGCCGCGCGACGAATATTGCGACATCTTCCCGCTCAGAAATCAGTCGACGATCAGTAGGCCTACCCCCTCGCCTACTGACGTTCGGTCCATTTCTACAAATCCCGCAACGCTTAGGGGTAGCGTCCGTGAACAGAACGTGTAACATGTAGAAATGCGCTTTGATAAATATGGATAATCTACCGACTTTTAATCAGTAGGTCGCTGGTTCGAGCCCAGCTGGACTCACCATTTCCATCATCATTGGCGTTACGCCGTCGCTGGGTTAAGGCGAACGGAACCGGAGAACGCCCGATGACCAGCATAATCTCGACACGCCCCCTCTATCAGGGCTGGCTCAACCTGCTGCTGGTCGCCATGCGCGCGCCCGACGGCGAGACATTCGAGCGCCATGTGGTCGAGATGAATCGCGCCGTCGCCGTCCTGCCCTATGATCCCGATCGCCACGTCGCGCTCGTTGTATCCATGCCGCGCACCCCGGTGATGCTGGCGGGCCTGCCCGACATGCTGGAGGCGATCGCCGGCATATTGGAGGATGAGCCGGCCGACTGCGCCCGGCGCGAGGCATTGGAGGAAGCGGGCGTACGCCTCGGCGCCCTCACCCATCTTGGCCAGATCTGGAGCATCCCCAGCGTCGTGACCGAAAAGATCGACTATTTCCTCGCCGAATATCGCGCGGCGGACCGGATCGCCGCCGGTGGCGGGCTGGATGAGGAACAGGAACATATCAGCGTCCACGAACTGCCGCTGGACGAGCTATGGACGCTATTTACCGACAAGAAAATCGCCGACGGCAAGCTGGCGATCACATTGATGGCATTGCGACTGCGGCGGCCGGACCTGTTCAGCGTTCCGGTCGGCTGATCCGCACCGATCGCGCATCCACCGTCACATCGCCTTCGGGCAAATGGAACCGGCACGCCTGATCCGCGCCATTGACGCAAACAGCCAGGCCGCTCTTCCGATAGCGCAGTGCCAGCCAGCGACGGCCCGAATCTTCCCACTGACCGATCGTCAGCCCCTGACCATTCTCATCCAGCCATTCCACATCGGCGTCGGTCAGCATGACGACGCCTTGCAACTCCGTCGCTTCCGCCCGTAACGCCGCGAGTGCGAAACTATGCGCCTCCAGCGCCCGATCGCGGCCTGCCCAATCGATCCAGCCGATCGCATTGTCCTGCGCATAGGCATTGTTATTGCCTTGCTGGCTGCGCCCGAATTCGTCGCCGGCGGTCAGTATGATCGTCCCGCGTGAAGCGAACAGCGTGGACAGCAGCGCCTCTCTATCCCGCCGCCGCGCAGCCAGCACCGCCGGATCGTCGCTCGGTCCCTCAACGCCGTTGTTCCAGCTGAAATTCTCGCCATGGCCATCGCGGTTCTGCTCGCCATTGGCCTCATTATGTCGCTGTTCGTACGCCGTCAGGTCCGCCAGCGTGAAGCCGTCATGCGCCGCAAGAAAATTGACGCTGCGGGTCCGATCCCCGCCGAACATATCCGACGATCCCGCCAGCCGCGTGGCCAGCGCGCCCAGCGTCCCCGCGTCGCCGCGCCAGAAGCGCCGCATATCGTCGCGATAGCGGTCATTCCATTCCAGCCAGCCCTCGCCGAACCGCCCCAGTTGATAGCCGCCCGGCCCGATGTCCCACGGCTCGGCAATCATCACCCGGTCCGCCAGCAACGGATCGGCGCGCATCTCCTGCAACAGCGGGGCCTGTGGATCGAACCCGTCCGCCATCCGTCCCAGCGCCGGGCCAAGGTCGAAACGGAAACCGTCCACCCCGGCCTGCGCCACGAAATGCCGCAGCGAATCGAGGATCAGACGCCGCACGATCGGCGCGTTGCACGCGATGCTGTTGCCCGTGCCGGTATCGTTGATCAGGGTGCCGTCCGCTGCGTGTCGGAAATAGCCCCGCGCATCCAGCCCGCGCAGCGACAGCGTCGGCCCCTGCGCATCGCTTTCCCCGTCATGATTATAGACCATGTCGAGGATGACGCCGATGCCAGCGTCATGCAGCGCCGCCACCGTATCCCGCAGTTCCGCCATGCAGCCGGGCGCCAGTCGCGGGTCGATCGCGAAATAGCTGGCCGGATTATAGCCCCACGCATTCGTCAGGCCGAGCGGCCCCAGATGCCGCTCGTCGATCCAGGCGTTGATCGGCATCAATTCGATCGCGCCGACATGCAGCTTTTTCAGATGGTCGATGACGGCGGGATGCGCGAGTGCGGCGATCGTCCCACGCTGCGCCTCCGGCACGTCGGGATGCAGCATGGTGAAGCCACGCACCTGCACTTCATAGATCAGCCCGCCCGGTGCGAAGCGTGGCGGTTCGGGCGCAACCGTCGGCAACCCTGCCGTCACGACGCCCTTGGGCATCAATGGCGCGGTATCGTTCCCTTGCCCCCGCAGTGCTGCCAGAGCCGGATCATAGACAAAGGCCCGGTCGATCGCCTGCGCATAGGGATCGAGCAGCAGCTTGTCGGGATCGAACCACAGGCCCGCACCCGGATCATAAGGGCCATCAGCGCGAAAGCCGTAGCGCGCGCCTTCCCCCACGCCGGCCGCCTCGCCATGCCAGCAACCATCGGCATCGCGCAGCATGGGCAGCCGCACCTCCCGATCATCGCCATCGAACAGGCAGAGCCAGAGCTGCACCGCATCGGGCGACCAGACCGAAAAGCGCGTGCCACCCGCGCCGATGGTTGGTCCGAAGGTCATGCCGCCTCCGCGATCAACGCCCGGTAGAGATCGGCATAGCGCGCCGCGCTGTGGGTCCAGCTGAAATCGGCGCCCATGCCCGCGCGCTGCATCGCCTCCCATGCCGGCTTGTCGGCATGCAGTGCCACCAGCCGGTTGATCGCCCCATGTAGCGCCAGCGCATCGTCCGGCGCGACGACGATGCCCGTCGCCGCGCCCGCGCCCACCGCCGCCTCATTGGCGTCGATCACCGTATCGGCCAGCCCACCGACCCGCGCCACCACCGGCACGCAGCCATAGCGCAGCGCATAAAGCTGGGTCAGGCCGCATGGCTCGAAGCGCGACGGGATCAGGATCGCGTCGCCGCCCGCCTGCATCAGGTGCGACAGCGGCTCGTCATAGCCGATCTGCACGCCGATCCGCCCACGATGCCGATCCGCCGCGCCCAGCAGCGCGCCTTCCAACGGATGATCGCCCGATCCCAATACGGCCAGCTTGCCGCCCAGTGCGACCAGATGCTCGGCCGCGTCGATCATCAGGTCCATACCCTTCTGCCAGGTGAGGCGGCTGACGATGATGCAGAGCGGCGCATCGTCATGCTCCAGCCCGAACCGCGTCTCCAGCGCGCGCCGATTGGCCGCTCGCTTACCCAGCGCGCGGGCGCCATAGGGCTTGGCGATCAGCGCGTCCGTCGCGGGGTTCCAGATATCGGTATCGACGCCGTTCAATATACCGTGCAACTTGTCGACTCGCCCGTTGATGAGGCCATCCAGCCCCATGCCATGCACCGGCGACCGGATTTCCTGCGCATAGGTCGGGCTGACCGTGGTGATCGCATCGGCCGACACCAGCCCCGCCTTCAGATAGCCGATCCCACCATAATATTCGACGCCATCGACGCCCCAGGCTTCGGGCGGCAGACCGAGATGGGGGAAAATATCCGCCGCGAACCGCCCCTGAAAGGCGAGGTTGTGGATCGTCACCAGCTTGGGGAGATGCGCGGCCGGGCCAAAGCGCATATAGGCCGCCGTCATCGCCGCCTGCCAGTCATGGACATGGACGGCATCAGGCCGCCAGCCCTTCAGCCGCCCTTCCGCTATGTCCGCCCCGGCCCGCGACAGCGCCCCGAAACGGCGCCAATTGTCGGGCCAGTCATTGCCGCCATGATCGCCATAGGGGCCGCCTTCCCGCGCGAAGAAGCCGGGCGCGTCCAGTATAAGCAGGTCGAGGCCATCGACCTGCGCCGCCAGCAGGCTGGCCGCCACGCCGAACAGGTCGGGATAGCGATGGACGATCTTCGTCTTGCCCAGCTTCGCCATGACCGCCGGATAACCGGGCACCAATGTGCGCACCTGCACGCCCTGCCCCGCCAGCGCAGCGGGCAGCGCGCCCACGACATCGGCCAGCCCGCCCGTCTTGATGAGGGGATAGATTTCGGACGCAACCGACAACAGCTTGATCGTCATGGCGTCGCTCAGGCCGCCAGCCGGTCAATCATCGCCTGCGTCACCAGGCATATGCCGCTTTCGGTGCGGCGGAAACGCTGCGCATCGAATATCGGATCTTCGCCGATGATCAGGCCCGGCGGGATCAGGATGCCCGAATCCACCACGCATTTGTGCAACCGCGCCCCGCGCCCGATCTCGCAATCAGGCATGATGACGCTGTCCGTCACCGACGAAAAACTATGTGTCCGCACGCCCGAAAAGAGGAGGCTGCGATGGAGCGATGATCCCGACACGATACACCCGCCCGCCACCAGCGAGGAGGTTGCCGATCCGCGCCGGCCATCCTCATTATGCACGAACTTGGCCGGCGGCGTGACCTCCGAATAGGTCCAGAGCGGCCAGCTGCGATCGTACAGGTCAAGGCTGGGCACCACATCGGTCAGGTCGACGCTGGCCTGCCAATAGGCGTCGATCGTGCCGACATCGCGCCAATAGGGGACCAGCTCGCTTTCGGCCCGCACGCAACTGCTGGAAAAGCGATGCGCCACCGCTTTGCCGTGCTTGACGATATGGGGAATGATGTCGCCGCCGAAATCCCGCTTGCTGGCCGGGTCGTCGGCATCGCGGCGTAATTGCTCGATCAGGAAGCGGGTGCGAAAGACATAGATGCCCATCGACGCCAGCGCCATGTCAGGCTGCCCCGGAATGCCGGGCGGGTTCTTGGGCTTTTCGATGAAGGCGGTGATGACGTCCGCTTCATCGACATGCATCACGCCGAAACCCACCGCCTCCATGCGCGGCACCTCCAGACAGCCGACAGTGACATCCGCGCCACTGTCGACATGCTGCTGGAGCATCAGCTCATAGTCCATCTTGTAGACATGATCGCCAGCCAGAATGACCATATATTCGGGCGCATAAGCCTCGATAATGTCGATATTCTGGTACACGGCATCGGCGGTGCCTTCATACCACTGGCTCTCGGAAATGCGCTGGCTGGCCGGCAATATGTCGAAACTCTCATTGCGTTCGGGGCGCAGGAAGTTCCAGCCGCGCTGCAAATGGCGGATCAGCGAATGGGCCTTATATTGCGTGGCCACGCCGATGCGGCGAATGCCGCTGTTGAGCGCATTGGAAAGCGCGAAGTCGATGATCCGCGCCTTGCCACCGAAATGCACGGCGGGCTTGGCGCGGCGATCGGTCAGTTCCGCCAACCGACTGCCGCGACCACCGGCCAGGACATAGGCCATGGCGTCACGCGCGATCGGCTGATATTTGCTCTGCATAGGGCCTCTCCTCATTTCGCCCGCGACTGCCTGCACGCGCCGTCGGTGTTCAATAATCCAGTTCCAGCATCAGGGTTGCAAAGGGCGGGATGGTGATGTTCGCCCACCCTTCCTCATCCGCCTGCACCCGTCCCATATTGCCCGCGCCGCTGCCGCCATAATCGGCAGCGTCACTGTTCAAAATCTCGCGCCAGCGCCCGCCCGATGGCAGGCGCATGCGATAGCCATGCCGCAGCACCGGGGTGAAATGGCTGATGACCACAATCGGCCGGACGCCGGGCGCGCGCCGTTGCCAGGCGAAGACGCTATCCGCCGCGCCATCCACCAACACCCATTCGAACCCCTCTGCCTCGCAATCGCGCGCATGCAGCGCCGGGCGGGAGCGGTAGAGATGGTTGAGATCGCTCACCAGCTTCTGCACCCCCAGATGCGGCCCATGATCCAGCAGATCCCAGTCGAGTGCGCGATCCTCGCTCCATTCGCTACGCTGGGCAAATTCCTGCCCCATGAACAGCAGCTTCTTGCCGGGATAGCCCCACATGAAGGCATAATAAGCCCGCAGCGTCGCGAACTTCTGCCAGTCGTCGCCAGCCATTTTGTGCAGCAACGATGCCTTGCCATGCACCACCTCGTCATGGCTGAGCGCCAGCACGAAATTCTCGGTAAAGGCGTAGAGCAGACCGAAGGTGATATCGTCATGATGATGGGCGCGATGCACCGGGTCACGCTGCAAATAGCGCAGCGTGTCGTGCATGAAGCCCATATTCCATTTGAACCCGAAGCCCAGCCCGCCGGCATCCACAGGCTGCGACACGCCGGGCCAGCTGGTCGATTCCTCGGCAATGGTCATGATGCCGGGATGCGCGCCATAGAGCGCCTTGTTCATCTGCTGGAGGAAAGCGACCGCCTCCACATTTTCCCGCCCGCCATGGTCGTTGGGTATCCACTCGCCCGGCGCGCGTGAATAGTCGAGATAGAGCATCGAAGCGACGGCATCGACGCGCAGCCCGTCGACATGATAACGCTCCGCCCAGAACAGCGCATTATTGACCAGATATTGCGCCACTTCGCGCCGACCGAAATTATAGATCGCCGTATTCCAGTCGGGATGGAATCCCTTGCGCGGATCGGCATGTTCGTACAGCGCCGTGCCATCAAAGCGGGCCAGCCCATGTTCGTCAGTCGGGAAATGCGCCGGCACCCAGTCGAGGATGACGCCGATCCCCGCCCGATGCGCGCCATCGACGAAGCGCGCAAAACCCGCCGGATCGCCAAACCGCGCGGTCGGTGCATACAGGCCGAGCGTCTGATACCCCCAGCTGGGATCATAGGGAAATTCGCTGATCGGCAGAAATTCGATATGGGTAAAGCCCATACCCACAACATAGGGGATCAGCCGGTTCGCCAACGCATCCCAGCTCAGGAAATTGCCGTCATCCCCGCGCTGCCATGACCCGGCATGCACTTCGTAAATCGACACCGGCTGGCGGCGCGCATCGGCCGTGCGCCAATAGTCGCGATGGCGATCGTCGCCCCATTTGTGATCGTCCGGCGCCGCGATGATCGAGGCGGTGGAGGGCCGCAATTCCGATTGGAAGGCAAAGGGATCGGCCTTCAGCGGCAACACCACCCCGTCCGCGCCGACAATCTCATATTTATACACGCTGCCCGACCCCACGTCGGGCAGGAAAAGCTCCCACAGGCCAGCGTCGGCGCGATGGCGCATCAAACCGCGCCGCCCGTCCCAGCGGTTGAAGTCGCCGACCACCGCCACCCGCCGCGCATTGGGTGCCCAGACCGCGAAATGGGTGCCGGTCACGCCCTCATGGGTGATGACATGCGCGCCCAGCTTATCGAACAGCCGGCCATGCGATCCTTCGGCCAGATAATGATCGTCCATCGGCCCCAGCACCGGACCAAAGCCGTAAGGATCGACCAGCGCATATCCGCCGCCATCACCATAGGTCGCGACATAGCGTAGCGGCTGGCGCGTCTTGACCGCGACCTTGCCGAAGAACAGCCCTTCGCCATGCACCTGCTCCAGCGTGCCGACGCTCTTGCCGTCCAGCGTCTGCGCCTCGACACTCACCGCCTCGGGGAGCAACACACAGGCGGTGAATCCCTTCCCGGCCGGATGCACGCCAAGCGTGGCAAAGGGATCGTCATCCAGCCCGCTGATCAATCGGTCGATCTGTTCGGGCTTCAGCACCACTTTATCCTTTGCCTCCGGTCATGGCGCGATCTTCCAGATATCAGCCGCATATTCGCGGATCGTGCGGTCGGATGAGAACCATCCCATGCGAGCGACATTATGGATCGCCTTCTTCGCCCAGAGCGCCTGATCCGACCACAGCGCATCGACGCGGCGCTGCGCGGCGGAATAGCTGTCGAAATCGGCCGCGAGCATGAACCAGTCATGGTCGTAAATGCCCTGCACCAGCCCCTTGTAGCGATCCGGATCGTCGGGGGAAAAGACGCCACTGGCAATGGCATCCAGCGCCTGTCCCAACTCTCGGCTCTGGCCGATCACCTCGCGCGGCACATAGCCCTGCGCCCGCCGCTCATTCACCTCCTGCGCGGTCAGGCCGAAGATGACGATATTATCTTCCCCCACATGGTCGCGCATTTCGACATTGGCACCATCCAGCGTGCCGATGGTCAGCGCGCCATTGACCGCAAACTTCATGTTGCCGGTGCCCGACGCTTCCATACCCGCCGTCGAAATCTGTTCGGACAGGTCGGCGGCGGGGATCATCACCTCCGCCATGGAGACGTTGTAATTGGGCACGAATTGCAGCTTCAGCAGGCCCTGTACCGCCGGATCATGATTGACCGCGCGCGCGACGTCGCTCGCCAGTTTGATGATTAGCTTGGCATTATGGTAACTGGGCGCCGCCTTGCCGCCGAACAGTTTCACGCGCGGCACCCAGTGTTTTTCCGGGTGCGACCGGATCTGGTCGTAGAGCGACACCGCCTCCACGATATTGAGCAACTGCCGCTTATATTCATGGATGCGCTTGATCTGGATATCGAACAAAGCCGCCGGGTCGATCCGCGCATTGATCCGCTTGCGCAACAGGTTCGCCAGTTCCACCTTGTTGGCGCGCTTCACCGCCAGGAATTTCTCCTGAAAACCGCTGTCGTCGGCAAAGCCATCCAGATCGCGCAGCGCCTCCGCATCGTCCAGGAATCGGTCGCCGATCGCCTCGCGGATCAGACCGGTCAGCCCCGGATTGCACTGCATCAGCCAGCGGCGAAAGGTGACGCCATTGGTCTTGTTGTTGATCCGCGCCGGATACAGCTTGTGCAAGTCGGCAAAGACCGTGACCTTCATCAGGTCGGTATGCAGCGCCGACACGCCGTTCACGCTATGCGACCCGGCAAAGGCGAGGTTGCCCATGCGCACCCGCCGCTCACCGCCTTCGTCGATCAGCGAAATCGTGCCGATCGCCCCGTCATCAAACTGCCCGGATTTGCGCGCTTCGCCCAGCAGCTTGCTGTTGATCGCATAGACGATCTGCATATGCCGGGGCAGCAGCCGCTCGAACAGCGGCACCGGCCAGCTTTCCAGCGCTTCGGGCAGCAGCGTGTGGTTGGTATAGCTGAACGTCCGCCGGGTAATGTCCCACGCCTCGCCGAAATCGACGCCATGGTCGTCCAGCAATATGCGCATCAATTCCGCCACCGCGACCGCCGGATGGGTGTCGTTCAGCTGGATCGCCGCCTTGTCTGGCAAGGTCTTCACATCGCCGAAATATTGGATGTGCCGGCGGACGATGTCCTGCAACGATGCGGAGGAGAAGAAATATTCCTGCCGCAACCGCAATTCCTGCCCCGCAGGCGAGGAGTCTGCGGGATAGAGCACCCGCGTCAGCGCCTCGGCCCGGTTGCTTTCGGACAGCGCGCCCAGATGGTCGCCGGCATTGAACTTGTCGAGCAGGATAGGGTCGATCGGCTGCGCTTCCCACAGCCGCAGCGTGTTGACCCTCTTGCCGCGCCAGCCCGCGATCGGCGTGTCATAGGGGGTGGCGATCACCCGCTCGGCGGCGCGCCAGCGCATCTGGTGCGGCCCGGCATCCTCGCTCTCGGCCGGATCGACGCGGCCGCCAAAGCCGATCTCATAACTCGCCTCGCGCCGCTCAAACTCCCACGGATTGCCGTGCGCCAGCCAGTTTTCCGGCAATTCCACCTGCCAGCCATCGCTGATTTCCTGCCGGAACATGCCGTTGACATATCGTATGCCATAGCCATAGGCCGGCACATCCACCGTCGCCATGCTTTCCATGAAGCAGGCCGCCAGACGGCCAAGCCCGCCATTGCCCAGCGCCGCATCCGGCTCCAGCGCGGCGATCAGGTCCAGGTCGACACCCAGTGAATCCAGCGCCGCCTGCAAATCGTCCAGCATCTCCATATTGGATGCCGCGTCGCGCATGAGCCGCCCGATCAGGAACTCCAGGCTCAGATAATAGACCCGCCGCCCCTGCTCCTCATAGGTCTTCTGGGTGGAGGCGATCCAGGCGTCGATCACCCGGTCGCGAATTTCCAGGATCACGGCATGCAGCCAGTCGTGCGGCTTGGCCGCCGCCGCATTCTTTCCGATGCGGTATGTCAGCCGCTCGACAATCTCATGGGCCAGGACTTCCGGGTCCACCTGCCGCGGTGCAGGCTTGGGAAGTGTCGTTCGGGCTTCGAGAGTCATCGCGCAGTCCCCCTGATGAGTCACCGCCGATGATGGCACAGCGCCTGGTCCCACGCCATGCCATTTTTGCGGTGCAGCAATAACTTGCCGCGCCGCAATTCGATCCGTTCAGCGCGGGCGTCGCGTGACGATCGCGCCCGAAACACCCGCACGCAATTCAGCGCGGACCGGATAGGTGCTGGACGGCAGATGCTGGGTCATGAACAGGCCGATCAGCCGCTCGACCGGGTCGATCCAGAAATAGGTCGAAAAGACGCCGCCCCAATAATATTCCTGACTTTCCATCCCCATGGCAAAGCCCAGCCCGAAACCGACGCCCTGATAATCGGCCTCGCTGAACATCGCGCTGGACATGCTGGACAGGTCGCCGCCGCCCGGCAACTGGTTGCTGCGCATCTGCGTGACCGTCTCCGGCGCCAGCAGCCGCACCCCATCCAGTTCCCCGCCGCGCAGCAACATGCGCGCGAAGCGATGATAGTCCTCCACCGACGATACCAGCCCGCCGCCACCCGACAGGAAACGCCCGGTCCGGCGCCATCCGCTGCGCACGCCGATATCGGCGATACTGATGCCGCCGCCCTCATCCAGCCGCCAGGCATCGGTCATGCGATGCGCCTTTTCGTCCGGCAGCATGAAGGTCGTGTCCACCATGCCCAGCGGATCGAGGATGTGGGTGCGAAAATATGTCTCCAGATCCAGCCGGCTCAACCGCTCCACCACCACACCCAGCACATCGGTGGACACCGAATAATTCCACTTGTCGCCCGGTGAAAATTCCAGCGGCAGGGTGGCGAGGTCGGCGATGAACTGGTCCGACGTGCGCTTCTGCTGAAACTCGTCCAGTCCCAGCTTGCGATAGCGTGCATCGATCGGCGTCTGCCGCTGCAAGCCATAGGTCAGGCCGGACGTATGGCGCAGCAGGTCGATCATCAGCATCGGCCTTTTGGGTCTGGCCCGATTGGCCTGTCCCACACGCAGATCGGCAAATTCAGGGATGACATCCGTGACCGGCGTGTCCAGCGCGACCTTGCCCGCCTCCACCAGCATCATGAAGGCGACCGATGTGATCGGCTTGGTCATCGACGCGATGCGATAGAGCGCGTCCGCCTGTAACGGCTCCCCGCTCGCCCGCGCCTGCCCGCGCACCACGGACAGCAGCACATCTTCATCGCGCGACAGCAGCAATTGCATGTGCGGCAGCTTGCCGCTGGCCAGATAGGTGCGATCCAGATGATCGACCAGCGCGCCCAGCCGATCGGGGTCCATTCCCGCCGCCACCGCCGCCTTGCCGTCGATTCCGTTCACCATATCGCCCGCCATATGCCTGCTCTCCTCCCCCGCTAACCCAGCATGGCAGGCGCGTAAACAGCTTGGACGTTGCCAAGACCCCGCCCGGCCCTCTATGGCGGCGTCCAGAACAGCATAAACGGACGCATGACAGGCATGGCCACCGGCCTCTCCGCAATCTTCATGGCCAACCGCCCCGCCCTGCTGCGCTTCCTGCGCGCACGCGGCGCGGGCGACGATGCCGAAGATCTGCTACAGGATATGTGGATGAAGCTGGAGGCCAAGGATCTTGGCCCGGTATCCGATCCGCTGCCCTATCTGTATCGCATGGCGAACAATCTGATGCTCGACCGCTATCGCTCCGCCACGCGGCGCGAACGGCGCGAACAGGATTGGGCGGAGGGCGCGGGCGGGGTGATGGCCGACCCGACCGAGGATATCGCCGTCGATGATCGCATGGTGCTGAACGAACAGTTGAACGAGGCCCGCGCCGTGCTGCGTGACCTGGGGCCGCGCGTCGAACTGGTGTTCCGCCGCTTCCGGATCGAGGGGGTGGGCCAGCGCGTCATTGCCGACGAACTGGGGGTCAGCCTGACCACCGTGGAGAAGGATCTGCAAAAGGCTTATCGGGCCATGCTGACGCTCAAGCAGAAAATGGATACGGAATGAGCGGGTCGGCGACGTCAGGTCTGGCAAGGGGCAAAAAATGAACAGGGCCGGAGCCATGATCAACGAGGAGGCGCTGGGTTGGGTCATCCAAACCCGCGACCCGGAATTTAGCGACTGGGAAGGCTTCACCGCATGGCTGGAGGCCGACCCTGCGCATGCGTCCGCTTATGACGCGCTGATGCTGGCGGACAGCGAGTTGGACAGCTTCGTACCGTCCGAACCCGTCGCCCTGCCCATCGCTGCGAACGATCCGGGCGTCCGGTCGCGCCGTCCGCTGCACTGGATCGGCGGCGGCGCGGTTGCGGCGGCGCTCGTCGCAGCTGTCTCACTCGGTGTCGCAAACCGCAGCGACATCTACAGCGTCACCACCCGCCCCGGCGAAATCCGCACCATCGCGCTGGACGACGGCACGAAGGTAGAGCTGAACGGCGACACCACCATGCGCTTCGATCGCAAGGATGCCCGCTTCGCGGCGCTGGACGCCGGCGAGGCCGCCTTCACCGTGCGCCATGACGAAGCCAACCCCTTCCGCGTGACCGTCGGCGACGCCGTGTTCGAGGATGCCGGCACCGTCTTCAACATCGTGCGCACCAAGGCCGCGACCCGCATCGGCGTGTCGGAAGGCAAGGTGATCTACAACCCGCAAGCCGAAGCGATCGCCCTGCCCGCTGGCCGCGCGCTGGCCGACGATGCGCAGGGGCTGCGCGTCATGGACATCGCGCCCGCCGCCGTCGCCAGCTGGCGTCAGGGGCAGCTGGTCTACAGCAACGCGCCCGTCACGCAGGTGGCCGAAGACGCCGCCCGCTCGCTGGGCCTGACCGTGCAATTCACGCCGCAGGTGCAGGCGATACGCTTTACCGGCACGCTCCAGTTGGATCGCGATCCTGCGCGCTTCTTTGCGCAGGCCGCGCCGCTGATGGGCCTGTCTGCCGTGCGTCAGGGGGACGCATGGCTGTTGAAGGAGGGAAATGGGCCGCAGAACTGACCTTCTGATCGTCACCACGCCCCTTTTCGCGATCGCCATAGCGACAGCAACGCCCGCTTCAGGGGCGAACAGACAGGATATCAGCATCGCCCCCGGCCGGCTGGGCGAGGCAGTGATAGCGCTCGGCCGTCAAACGGGCGCCAGCATCGGCATGTCCGACCAGTCGCTCGCGGGCCTGCGCACCCCCGCCATTCAGGGCCGGATGAGCCCCGAAGCCGCCCTGCGCATGTTACTCAAGGGAAGCGGCGCAAAAGCCCAGCGGATCGGCAGCAATGGCTGGCGCATCGTCCGCGCCAAATCCCCGCCCCCACCCTCTGCTGCCCGCGCGCCCATCCTGGCCGCACCACTGGCCGAACAGCCGCCCGCCGAAATCATCGTTACCGCCTCCAAGCGCGACACGCCTCTGCCCCGCTATGCCGGCATGGTAGAAGCGCTGGACGCCAACCTGTTCACCACGGCCGAGGCATCGGGCGGCACCGCCACATTGCTCGCGCGGGTAGCGAGCCTGAGTTCCACCCATGCCGGCGCCGGCCGCAACAAGCTGTTCATCCGCGCCATTGCGGATTCCGGCGTCGCCGGGCCGACGCAGGCGACCACCGGCCAATATCTGGGCGACATGCGGTTGAACTATGCCGCGCCCGACCCCGACCTCAAACTCTATGATGTCGGCCGGGTCGAAGTGCTGGAAGGCCCACAGGGCACGCTCTACGGCGCCGGATCGCTGGGCGGCATCATCCGCGTCATGCCCAATGCGCCCAACCTCGCCGAATATGGCGGACAGATGTCGGCTGGCCTTTCCGCCACCCAGCATGGCGATCCGGGCGGCGACCTGTCAGCCACCCTCAACATCCCCATCGTGTCGGAAAAGCTGGCGCTGCGCGTCGTCGGCTATGGCGTGCAGGACGGCGGCTATATCGACGACGTCAATCGCGGCAAGGACGACGTCAACCGGGTGCGCACCTATGGCGGCCGCGCTGCCCTGCGCTTCGCCCCCAGCGATGACTGGACCATCGACCTCAACGGCGTCTACCAGCATATCGACGGCGACGACGCCCAATATGCGACCCGGTCTGTCGGCCGACTGGAACGCGCCTCTGCCGTCGCCCAGCCTTATTATTCCGACTATCTGCTCGGCAACCTGCGGATCGAGAAGCAGTGGGACAGTCTGCGCTTCGTCTCCTCCACCGGTTATGTCCGTCACATATTGGCGGAAAGCTACGACGCGACCCAGCCGGGCGGCCCGCCCGCCCTGTTCCGCCAGCGCAACCGGGTCGACATCTTCTCGACCGAAAACCGGCTGGTGCGCGACCTCGACAATGGCCTCGGCTGGATATTGGGCGCCTCCTACCTCCAGAGCACGTCCGATCTCAATCGCTCGCTCACCTCCTTCGGCACAGCCGACGTGCAGCCCGCCATCATCCCCGGCGTGCCCATGTACGGCCGGGGCATGGCGGCAGCGGCGACCGGCGTGCGTAACATGGTCAAGGAAGCGACCATGTTCGGCGAAGCCTCCTTCGAGCCGGTCAAGGAGCTGATCGCCACCTTCGGCGGCCGCCTGACCAACAGTCGCCTGTCGGGCGAAGCGCTCGATCCGGTCGCCGCTCTCTCCGACAGCGAACTGGCACGGGCGGAGGCGCAGGCCGACCGCAGCGAGACGATCTTCCTGCCATCCGCCTCGCTGCTGACGGACGCAATCCCCGACGTCACCCTCTACGCCCGCTTTCAGCAGGGCTTTCGCCCCGGTGGGCTGGCCGTGGATGACCAGCGGGTGCGCCGCTTCCAGAACGACCGCATCTCCACCGTGGAAGTGGGCGCGCGCAAGGGCGTGCCGGGCCGCGACCTGTTCGCCGCCAGCGCCAACATCGCCTATACCGACTGGCGCAATATCCAGGCCGACGTCACCGATCGCATCGGCCTGCCTACCACCGCCAATATCGGCGACGGCCGAATCTACACGGTGGAAGGCCGCATCGTCGTGCGGCCGATGCAGCAACTTACGCTCGACGGCAGCGTCATCTATAATGACAGCCGCCTGTCCCAGCCCGCCGACTTCGTGCGCATGCTCTCCTATGACGGCCGTTCGCTCAGCCTGCCCAACGTCGCCAATCTCAGTGGTCGGCTGGCGTTCGATTATCGCACGACGATCGGTAACGACATGCGGTTCAGCCTCTCCGGCTCGGCCCGCTATATCGGCAAGTCGCGCCTCGGCGTCGGGCCGATATTGGGCCAGACGCAGGGCGACTATGTCGACACCAGCCTGTCCGCCAGCCTGACCCGTGGCCCGGTGCAATATTCGCTTTCGCTCACCAACCTGCTGGACAGCAACGGCAATCGCTTCTCGCTCGGCACGCCGTTCGACCTGCGCACCGACTATTACACCCCGCTACGCCCCCGCACCGTCCGCGTCGGCGTAGATTTCGCTTTCTAAGCAGGCGCATCGCCCAACCGGGATGCCACCATCCTCCGTTCGGGCTGAGCCTGTCGAAGCCCCGTCCTTCCGCGCGGTTCTGGAAAGGAAAGTCCTTCGACAGGCTCAGGACGAACGACTTTGCTGGGCGATCTCGCCGCTCAATTCAATTCTGAACAACTATTCATCGCATTGCCTGACGGAAGCCACGGTCCGGCGACGTCCCATGCGCACGCGCGCACTTGATACAGCGCGATACGCAGAGGAGACATCATGCGACATCTACTGGCCTGCACGGCGATCGCGCCCGTGCTCGTGGCCCTTACCGTGGCCGATGCCGCGGCAGAAACCACCATCAGCACCGCCACTACCGCTGCCGTCAAAACCTCCACCGTGGCCAACGGTGCGGCTGACGACATCACCATCAGTTCGGCCGGATCGATCAAACTGACCAGCGGCGCTGCCGTCACCGTCGATAGCAACAACAAGGTGTCGAACGCGGGCACCATCACCATCAACGACGCCAACAACGTCACCGGCATTCTGGTCGGCCCCGGCACCAGCGGCGCCATCACCAACAGCGGCACCATCACGCTGACCGAAGATTATACCGCGACCGACACGGACAGCGACGGCGACATTGACGGTCCCTTCGCCAAAGGGTCTGGCAAGAACGGCATCTGGGTACAATCCGGCGCGGCCCATACCGGCAATATCGACCATAGCGGCACCATCTCGATCGAGGGCAACCAGTCCGCCGGCATTCGCCTCGACGGCGCACTCACCGGCAATCTGTCGACCAGCGGCACCACCGCCGTTCTGGGCGACAACAGCTATGGCGTCGTCGCCAATGACGTCACCGGCAATGTCACGCTGCGCGGCACCACCTCGGTCCAGGGCGCCAACAGCATCGGCGCGGCGCTACTGGGCGACGTCAATGGCGCGGTCAAGATCCAGGGCACGATCACCAGCACCGGCTATCGCAGCACCACCCGCCCGACCGACGTGACCAAGCTGGATGCGGACGACCTGTTGCAGGGCGGCTCCGCGCTGGTGATCGCCGGGAATGTCACCGGCGGCGTCATCTTCGACATACCGCCCACGCTGGACAGCACCAAACCCGACGTCGATGGCGACGGCCTGACCGACGCAACGGAAGGCACCGCCGCCGTCATCACCTATGGCAAGGCCGCAGCGGTCCAGATCGGCGCGGCGGACAGCGACACCACCATCGGCGCGGTCGCGGCGGGCAACACCGGCTATGGCCTGATCGTCAATGGCGGCATCGCCGGCTATGGCATCTATGACGGCGTCGACGCCAATGGCCTGGCCATCGGCGGGCTGGGCGGCGACGTCAGCATCGCCAAGGGCGTGAAGGTCGCCGGCACGGTCGCGGCCGTCTCCTATGACAGCAACGCTACCGCCCTGCGCCTTGGCTCCGGTGCAAGCGCCGGCACGATCGAGGTCAGCGGATCGGTCGCCGCCAGCGGATCGACGAAGGACGGCACGGTCGCACGCGGTCTGGTGATCGACGCCGGCGCTACCGCCGGATCGATCGTCGTCAGCGGCACCGTGGCGGCTGCGGCAGGCAGCACCGAAAAGGGCAGCGCGATCGCGATCCTCGATTCGTCGGGCACCGTCTCCAGCCTGTCGAACACCGGCAAGATCAGCGCCACCGGGGGCAAGAGCGGCTCCAATGTCGCGATCGACCTGAGCGCCAACAGCAGCGGCGTCACCCTCACGCAGGCGACGGCCTCCGCCACCGCCACGACCATGCCCAGCATCATCGGCGACATTCGTCTGGGATCGGGCAATGACGCACTGACCGTCTCGGCCGGCTCCATTACCGGCAATCTCAGCCTGGGCGCCGGCAACGACAGCATCGCCCTGTCCGGCGCCTCCAGCCTGACCGGCAATATCGCTTTTGGCACCGGCACCAACAGCCTGTCGCTGGCGGGCACATCCTCGGTCGCCGGCACGGTCGATTTCGGCGGTGGCGCCGGCACCCTGACGCTGGGCGGCACATCGTCGCTGTCGGGCGCGATCGCCAATGGTGGCAATGTCGCGGTGACGCTGAACGGCGGCACGCTCAACAGCACCGGCACCGGTTCGGTCGCATTGGGTTCGCTCTCGGCCAGCGGCACCTCCACGCTGGGCGTCACCATCAATGGCAAGACCGGCGCCAGCACCGTCTATGACGTGGCCGGGGCCGCCAGCTTCGCCAGCGGATCGCAGGTCAAGGTCAACCTGACGCAGGTCGGCGGATCGGTCGGCGACTATGTCATCGTCCGTGCCGGCTCGCTCAGCGGAGCGCCGACCCTCACCACCGCCACCCTGCTCCCCTATATGTTCAAGAGCAGCGTGACCGGCGACAGCGCCGCCGGCACCGTGACCCTGTCGGTCGCGGCCAAGACCGTGTCGGAACTGGGCCTCAAGGGATCGACCGCCAGCGCCTATTCGGCGATCTTCAACGCGCTGGACAATGACGCCGACGTCGCCGCCGCCTATCTGGCGATCAACGACGGATCGACCCTGACCAGCAATCTGCGCCAGATGCTGCCCGACCATGCCGGCGGCACCTTCGAAGCCGTCACATCGGGATCGCGCGCCACCGCTCGTATCCTGTCCGATCCCAACGGCATCTACCGCACCAAGGACGGACGCCTGGGCTTCTGGTTGCAGCAGGTCGCGTTCGGCAGCGCCAAGAGCGTGGGCAGCACCGCCTCCTACGACATCACCGGCTGGGGCGCCGGCGGTGGTCTGGAATATCTGAGCGACATCGGCGCGTTCGGCGGCTCCTTTGCCTATATCCATGGCAGCGACAGCGGCGGGTCGAACAATGCGGTCGATTCCGACCAATTTGAGCTGGCGGCACACTGGCGCGGCCAATGGGGGCCGCTGCTCAGCTTCGCTCGCCTGTCCGCCGCCCGCATCAAGTTCGACGGCACCCGCCATTTCGAAAGCGGCGACGTCACCCGCACGGCGGACGGCAACTGGAACGGCACGCTCATGTCCGCGACGGCGGGCGCCGCCTACCAGATCGACATGGGCCGTTTCAGCCTGCGTCCGGCGGTCGGCATCGACTATTACCGGCTCAAGGAAAATGGCTATAGCGAAACCGGTGGCGGCGATGCGTTCAACCTGACCGTGCTGGGCCGCACCAGCGACGAACTGACCGCCAACGGCACCGTCACCGCCGGCTACGACTTTGGCAGCCTGAACAAGGAAGACGGCTGGGTCCGGATCGAACTGGAAGGCGGCCGTCGCCAGATCGTGGGCGGATCGCTGGGCGATACCACCGCTTACTTCAAGGATGGCGATCGCTTCACTTTGGTATCGGAAGACCGCACCAATGGCTGGACCGGCCGCGCCCGCCTCTATGGCGGCACCGACACGTTCCGCGTCGGCGGCGAATTTGGCGCGGAGGAACAACAAAATCACGTCGCCATCTCATTTAGGGCGACGGTGAACTTCGTTCTGTGACGTCTTGAAGATGAAAGGACGGGCCACACCCCACAGACCCTCCCGGCCCGTCCCTTCCGCTCCGGCAACATACCCTCCCCAAGGGCGCCGGACATAAAAGAGGGGCGTCGCTGGTCCCCCCGGCGGCGCCCCTTATTTGTTGGGCCAGAGCCAAATGACTTGAGACGAACCTACGCCGTCATTCAATACAAAAGCATTTCGATCTAGAGGGAAGACTGTGCAATCTGATCCAGCAGCCGGTTCAACGCCTGCTCCATGATCTCCTCCGTTGGAATCGCATCATCCTTGTTGCGTTCGATGATGATGCGGGCGATAGACTTTGTGGCGGCGCTGTCCCGATTACTGGACCATGCGAACGTAAATTCGGCCTGCCCGGACAAGGCCTTCCTGTCGCCTGTTCCAAAGACGCCCCAGGATCGCGCGCAGAGTTTAACGCGCATCCTTTGCAAATCGACCTGAAGATCGCCCAGGCGGGCCAAGGAAGGATCGGCCTGACGCTCGGAAAGCGCCCGCTGGATCAGCAACGAAAAATCCCTTTGCGAACGCAGGAAGTCCCGGCCGCGCAACTTGCCGTTGGGCATGCACAATAGTCCCGCCCGAACGGGACCGACAACGGTGTTCAGTGGAAATGCGATCGATGTAGTGACGGTCAGCGGTGGCGCGGTCATAGCGGGTTCGGCCAGACATGGCGTCGCCGCCAGCGCCATGATGACGGGCAGGATGCCCCAAAAGCTGAAGCAATACATATGATCCATAGCCCCTTCCCCAGGCACTATGGATCATATCTGTTCGTCGCACTCAAGTCCGATCAAAAGGCTCGCTGATCAGCCCGCCAGCGCCTTCTTCACCAGTTCGTTGACGACCTGCGGATTGGCCTTGCCCTGCATCGCCTTCATCGTCTGGCCGACGAAGAAGCCAAACAGCGCTTCCTTGCCGCCGCGATACTGCTCGACCTTGTCGCCATTATCCGCCAGCACCTTGGCCACCGCCGCCTCGATCGCGCCAGTGTCGGACGTCTGCTTCAGGCCCTTTTCCTCGACGATCTTGCCGGGCTTGTCGCCGGTTTCCAGCATGATCTCGAACACCTGCTTGGCGATCGTGCCGCTGATCGTGCCATCGGCCACCAGTGCCAGCAATTCGGCGCCTTCTTCGGGGCTTACCGGACTTTCTTCCAACGATTTGCCAATACGGTTGAGCGCGCCATACAGCTCCGACAGCAGCCAGTTGGCCGAAGCCTTGGCGACGTCGCCCTCGCTCTTCTTCTGGATGCGCGCGCCTTCGGCCAGCAGCGCCTCGAACCAGCGCGCCGTGTCGGCGTCGGCCGTCAAGGTCGCGGCATTATAGGCAGACAGGCCCAGAGCGCCTTCATAGCGTGCGCGCTTGGCATCCGGCAGTTCGGGCAGCGACTGGCGGCATGCCTCCAGGAAGGCGTCGTCCAGTTCCAGCGGCAGCAGGTCGGGATCGGGGAAGTAGCGATAGTCGTGCGCATCTTCCTTCGACCGCATCGACCGCGTCTCATTGCGATCCGGGTCATAGAGGCGCGTTTCCTGCACGATCTTGCCACCCGCTTCCAGCACATCGACCTGCCGGTTCGCCTCATGCTCGACCACAGCCATGACGAAGCGGACCGAGTTGACATTCTTCGTCTCGGTACGGGTGCCGAATTCTTCGCCCGGACGACGCACGGAGACGTTCACGTCGGCGCGCATCGAGCCCTGATCCATATTGCCGTCGCACGACCCGACATAGCGCAGGATCGTCCGCAGCTTCGACAGATAGGCCCCCGCTTCGGCAGGCGAACGCATGTCCGGCTTCGACACGATTTCCATCAACGCCACGCCCGACCGGTTGAGATCGACATAGGAGCTGGTCGGATGCTGGTCATGCATCAGCTTGCCGGCGTCCTGCTCGACATGGATGCGCTCGACTCCGATCACCTTCTTGCTGGCGTCCGGATTCTTTTCGTCCAGCACGATCTCGATCTGCCCCTCACCCACGATCGGGTGATAAAGCTGGCTGATCTGATAGCCCTGCGGCAAATCGGCGTAGAAATAATTCTTGCGGTCGAAGCGCGACCATTTGTTGATCTGCGCGTCGATCGCCATGCCGGTGCGCACCGCCTGCCGGATGCATTCGCGGTTCGGCACGGGCAGCATGCCGGGCATCGCCGCATCGACAAGGCTCACCTGTGTATTCGGCTCCGCGCCGAAAGCGGTCGCCGCGCCCGAAAACAGCTTGGCGTTCGACGTCACCTGCGCATGGACTTCCAGGCCGATCACGACCTCCCACTCGCCGGTTGCGCCCTGGATGCGATAGGTTGATTCAGTCATCTTCGTGCAACTTCTCTTTCGCGCGACGCACCTTCCGTCGCTTGGAATAATGTCGCCAACCTAGCCCCATACAAAGGCCGACTATGTCAGCCAAAAGATAGACCAGCGGCAGAGCGATCGCCACCAATGCTATAGTGGCGACCTCTTCCATCTTACCACCACTTATCCGGCCGCGCCGTGAAGCCCGAACGCTCCTCGATCGCGAGCGCCGCGTTCAGCACGGTTTGCTCATCCAGCGCCTTGCCGATGATCTGGAGGCCGATCGGCAGTCCGGCCGAATCCAGCCCGCCCGGCACTGCCATCGCCGGCAGCCCCGCCAGCGAAGCCGGCACGGTGAAGACGTCGTTCAGATACATGGCCAGCGGATCGGCCTGCTTCTCGCCCAGCGCGAACGACGCGCTCGGCGCGGTCGGCGTCAGCAGCAGGTCGCACTTTTCAAAAGCCTGCTCGAAATCGCGCGCGATCAGCGCCCGGACCTTCTGCGCCTGCGTATAATAGGCGTCATAGAAGCCGGCCGACAGCACATAGGTGCCGATCATGATGCGGCGCTTCACTTCCGGCCCGAAGCCGGCAGCGCGGGTCGCGGCATACATGTCCTGCAAGCCCGCCCCATCGGGCAGGTCGCGCTGGCCGTAGCGCACGCCGTCGTAACGGGCGAGGTTCGAAGACGCTTCAGCCGGAGCGATGATATAGTAAGTCGGCAGCGCATATTTTGTATGCGGCAGCGACACTTCCACCACCTCGGCGCCGGCGTCCTGCAACCAGGCGATGCCGCGATCCCACATGGCGGAGATTTCTGCGTTCAGGCCATCGGGGCGATATTCCCTGGGAATGCCGACCTTCTTGCCCTTGAGATCGCTGGACAAATTGGCTTCCCACTGGGGAACCGCCAGATCGAGGCTGGTCGAATCCTTGGGATCGAAGCCCGACATCACCTCCAGCAGGATCGCATTGTCGCGCACCGTGCGCGCCATCGGCCCGGCCTGATCCAGCGACGACGCGAACGCCACGATGCCCCAGCGCGAGCAGCGGCCATAGGTCGGCTTAATGCCCGAAATGCCGGTGAAGGCGGCGGGCTGGCGGATCGAACCGCCGGTATCGGTCCCGGTCGCCGCCGGGCACAGCCTTGCGGAAATCGCCGAGGAGGAACCACCCGAAGAGCCGCCCGGCGCCAGCGCGACATTATCGCCACCGCCCCGCCGCCAGGGCGAGATGACATTGCCATAATAGCTCGTCTCGTTGGACGAACCCATGGCGAACTGGTCGAGGTTCAGCTTGCCCAGCATCCCCGCGCCCGCCGCCCAAAGCTTGCCCGACACAGTCGATTCATAGGTCGGCACGAAGCCTTCCAGCATGTGCGACGCGGCGGTGGTCTGTGTGCCTTCGGTGCAGAACAGATCCTTCATGCCGATCGGCACGCCAGCCAGCGCGCCCAGCGTTTCGCCCGCAGCCTTCGCCTTGTCGGCGGCATCGGCCGCTTCCAGCGCCTTTTCCGGCGTTTCCACGATGAAGGCGTTCAGCGCCTTGGCGGCTGCAACATTGGCGTTGAAGCCTTCCGCCACTTCGCGCGCCGAAAAATCGCCCGCACGAAAGCCGTCGCGGATTTCCGCAACCGTCAGATCAGTCAGATTGTTGGTCATTATTCGATCACCTTGGGCACCGCGAAGAAGCCATGTTCGGCCTGCGGCGCATTGGCCAGCACCTTGTCGCGCACATCGCCATCGTTGATGACGTCGTCGCGCAGGCGTTGATGGTTGGGGATGACGGCGGTCATCGGCTGCACGCCGGTCACGTCCACCTCGCCCAGTTGCTCCACCCAGCCAAGGATGTTGTTGAGTTCCGGCACCATGGCCTCCGCTTCTGCATCCGTCACCGAAATGCGCGAAAGGCTGGCGATCTTTTTCACGGTCTGAAGGTCTATCGACATGGGCCAAGCCGCTAGCACCCGCACTTGCCCGCTTCAAGCGGGTTTCGCGCCCCTTGCGCAGGACAGTCCCATGCGTCAGACAAGGCACGACAAATTCGGAGAGCAAGGGTGGCCCGCAAATTCCTCTATGTCATCGCGACGCTGGTCGTGCTGGTGATCGCGGCGTTGCTCGTCTTCGGCATCTGGGGCACGCAGTTGCTGCGCGCCGTCATGGTCCCGCGCAACGCCTTCGCCGAACTGCAACCGCTGCCCGCCGACGCCTATATCGACGCGACCATGTGGATCGCCCGGCCTGATATCCAAAATAACAACCCTGCGCTCTGGACGCCCGCTGGCGTGCCCCGGTCCAAACCCGGTCAGGCCGCCATCTTCTTTATCCACCCCACCAGCTACATCACCACATTGGGCGACGCTTATTGGAATGCCCGGCTGGATGACAAGGATACGGACGCCACCGCAAAGCGGTTCGTGATGGGACAGGCCAGCGCCTTCAACGCGGCCGGCACCGTCTGGGCGCCGCGCTACCGTCAGGCCAATTACGGCGCTTTCCTGACCGACAAGCCCGATGGCGACAAGGCGCTGGCCGCTGCCTATCGCGACGTCGCACAGGCCTTCGCCGCCTTCCTGAAAGCGAACCCCACCGGTCCGCTGATCCTGGCCGGCCACAGCCAGGGGTCACGCCACCTGTTGCAACTGCTGCGCGAACAGGTCGCCGGACAGCCGATCGCCGACCGCGTCGTCGCCGCCTATGTCGTGGGTTGGCCGGTATCGGTGGAGGCAGATTTGCCAGCCCTCGGCCTCCCCGCCTGCGCGCGGCAGGACCAGTCCCACTGCATCGTCAGCTGGCAAAGCTATGCCGAACCGGCCGATCCGTCCGCCGTTGTCGAAAGTTTCGAGCGCAAGACCGGCTATACCGGCCGCCCGCGCAAGGGCACGCATATGCTCTGCACCAACCCGATCACCGGTGCGTTCAACGGCGCGGCACCGGCCAGCGCCAATCTCGGCACGCTCGACGCGCGCGAACAGGGCCAGCCACCCAAGCTGCTGACCGGCATCGTGCCCGCCCGCTGCGACACCAGCGGCGTGCTGATGATCGGGGAGCCGGTCGACATGGGGCCGTTCACCCTGCCGGGCAACAACTACCATGTCTATGACTACAGCCTGTTCTGGGGCAATGTGCGGCAGGATGCGCAGAAACGACTGGCGGCCTTCCTAAAGAAGTGACTTGAGGCCCAGGACGTGACAGGGCAACGGCATGACTTCTGCACCCATCAAACTGGTAACCACCGACCGCGTCGCCTTTCGGCAAGCCCTGCCGCAGGGCGGGCGCCTGATCGGCATGGATGTCGGCACGAAGACGATCGGCCTCGCCCTGTGCGATGCGCAATGGTCGATCGCCAGCCCCGCCTACACCGTCACCCGCGGCAAGTTCAGCAAGGACAAGATCGGCCTGGCCGCCTTCATCGAACAGCAGATGGTGAAGGGCATCGTCATCGGCCTGCCGCTGAACCTCGACGGCACCAACAGCCCCCGCAGCCAGTCCAGCCGCGCCTTCGCCCATAATGTCGCGGATCTGGGCTGCCCGGTCCTGCTGTGGGACGAACGCTGGTCGACGCAGGCCGTCACCCGCACCCTGCTGGAAGCCGACGCCAGCCGCGCCCGCCGCGACGAACTGGTCGACAAACTCGCCGCCAGCTACATATTGCAGGGCGCGATCGACGGGCTGGTCGCGGGGCTGGAGTAACCACCCTCTCCACCTTATCCGTCACCCCGGCGCAGGCCGGGGTCTTAGGCCCAAAAGCGCCAAGGCTAGAGATAGAGACATATGAGCATGCACCCCCGCCTTTTCCGCTGCGCGATCCTCGCTGCCGCCATCCTGTTCCCCGCTGCTGCCAACGCCGGCTTCTACAGCGGCGACGAACTGTACGCGGCCTGCACGGCGGACAGGAACGGCAAGGATTATTTCGAGCGAAGCTATGAGTGCCTTGGCTATATCAGCGGGGCGGTGGACGCGTTCAACACGACGCGGGAGGCCAATAATCTCAAAAGCTGCCTTCCCGGCGGCGTGACGATCAACGAACTGCGCACCACCACAGTCAATTACCTGAGCAGGAACCCGATCGACCGCCAGAAATCCGCCTCCTCCCAGGTCTTCGCCGCTACCCGCAAGGCCTGGCCGTGCGCAACGCCGAAGAAGGCGCCGGCGAAGAAGAAAGCGACGCGCAAGAAGCGGTGAGGTGATGTCCGAATTGGGTGGAGAGCGGCCATTCCCCTCCCGCCTGCGGGAGGGGCAGCGAGACTTGCGCGCGCAGCGCGTTAGTCGCAGCGGGGTGGGCTATCGCGACGTCCAGCCCACCCCCTAGCCCCCTCCCGTAAACGGGAGGGGGGACATGTCCACTTCTGGTCGGTAGCGGACTTGTCCCTTCCTTTGATCTTCAACCGTCATCCCAGCGAAGGCTGGGATCTCAGGCAGGCACACGCTGCATTGACGGATAGCGCAAGACGGCCAGCTTCCTTCTATTGTCGCCTGAGACCCCAGCCGTCGCTGGGGTGACGACTATGAAGCAGGTCAAATATTAAATATCCGCCTTTGGTCGGCAGCCAGCCCTCACCGCCCTGTCCTACACGCCGCCCGCCTGCTAAAATCCGTTCGGCTCTTTCCACCGTCCGCTCCCCGCTTTCCGATAGGATCAGGCGCACGCAACATCATGTCCGAATCTGCGGGAAATGTGCGAAGTTAAGCGCCTTCCCCGTCGAACGCGGCGATGATCGGGCACGGCCCTTCCTCGCTGGCATGGCATTGGTGCGCCAGCCGCGTCAGCGCACTCCGCGCCGCCTGCAATTCCGCGATCTTGTGGTCCAGCGCCGCGATCCGCTCCGCCGCCAGTGCGCGTGCCCGCGCCCGGTCCTGCCCGGCGTCGAGCCGCAGCAATTCGCCGATCTGCTCCAATGTAAAGCCCGCCCCCTGCGCCGACCGGATGAAGGCCAGCCGCCGCGCGTCCGCCTCGCCATAGCGGCGAATCCTCTCCCCCCGCTCCGGCGTGTCGAGCAGGCCGCGCCGCTGATAATAGCGCACCGTTTCCACCCCGACGCCGCCAGCCTGCGCCAGCGCGGAAATCGTCATGCTCATCTCTTGACTCCGGACCATGGTACGGACCCTATATGGGCGGCATCCGATCAACCGGCAAGGATGCCCCGATGACCAGCCCCGCTCCAAAAAGCGCCAGCCTCTACCGCATGGTGATGCCCGGCCACACCTGCCCGTTCGGCGTCAAGGCGCGCTGGCTGCTGAAACGCCATGGCTATGCGGTGGACGATCACTGGCTGACGACCCGTGCCGAAACCGACGCTTTCAAGGCGCAGCATGACGTGAAGACCACCCCGCAAATCTTCATCGATGGGCAGCGGATCGGCGGCCATGACGATCTGCGCCGCTTTCTGGGCCTGCGGGTCAAAGACCCCAAAGCGACCAGCTATGTCCCGGTCCTCGCCGTCTTTCTCGTCGCCGCGCTGCTGGCGCTGGGCGTCAACTGGCTGACCTTCCTGCCGCTCCTATCCTTCACGGCACTGGAGCGGTTCGTGGCGATCGCGATGATGCTGCTCGCCATGCTGAAATTGCAGGATGTGGATCGGTTCGCGACCATGTTCCTGAACTACGATCTGCTCGCCCGGCGCCTGCCGCCCTATGGCCTCGCCTATCCCTTCCTCGAACTGGGCGCGGGCCTGCTGATGCTGACGCGGGCACTGGACTGGCTTTCCATCCCCGTCGCGCTGTTCATCGGCGGCATCGGCGCGGTATCGGTGTTTAAGGCGGTCTATATCGAGAAGCGCGAACTCAAATGCGCCTGTGTCGGCGGCAACAGCAATGTACCCCTAGGATTCGTGTCGCTGACCGAAAATGTGATGATGGTGGCGATGGCGCTGTGGATGCTGGCAGGTATCCACTGACCAAAAGACGGATGTTGGTAGGCATCGGACACTAATCCAATCCCGTTCGCTTCTCGACTTCGCTCGAAACGAACGGACGTTGGTTAGTCCCCATCCCGTCCATAGACATCGGGCAGGAACTGCACCCCGGTCGCGGTCGGCACGGCGGTCAGATAGGTCAGGTACACCGGCACGGGCTGGGGCAGCGGTTCATGCTGCTCCGGCGCGTCGCTGCCGGCAGTGGGCGTCTTGCCAAAGAACCAGCGCCCCAGTCGCTGCGCATCCTCCAGCCGGACGCAGCCATTGCTGTAATGGCGATCCTCCTTGGCAAACAGGTCGCGCTGCGGCGTGTCGTGCAGGTAGATGCCGAGGTCGTTGGGGAACATGAACTTGATCCGCCCCATCGCATTGCTGCCGCCCGGTAATTGCCGCACCCGCACTTCGTTCTGCCCAGCGGCCACCGCCTGCCAGTCGATCGCGCTCTGCGCCAGCGGCGCGGCATTGGCGGTCCAGTCGGTCAACGCCTCATATCGCATCCCCTTGAGCGACCCGCCGGCCAATATCCTGGGCGCGACCTTGCGCTCCACCAGATCGGTCGGGATGTTCCAATAGGGATTCAGCGTCGCATAGCGGATCATGCCCGCCATCAGCGGCGTCGGCGATTCCTTCGCCCCGGCGACGACCTTCATCGTCCCGTCCATCGCCCCCTTGCTGTAATAATATAGCCGGGCCGACGCCGCATCCACCACCACATGCCGGGTCCATGGTCCGGGCAGCAGCCGCGCCCGCTCCAGATTGAGCGCCAGCAAATGCTCATAGCGCGCCGGCCCAGCATTGAGCGCGCCGATCGTCATCGCGCCGGCCACGCCATCGGGCTTCAGCCCATGATCGGTCTGGAACGCCTTGACCTTCGCCACCAGCGCCTTGTCATAAGCGACCCCGTCGCTCAGCCCCATGCGATGGCGGAGCAGCGCGATTTCCGACACCTTGCCACCGGGGCGCAGCTTGACGTCCTGCGGAATCTGGATCGCCGGCAAGCCGCCCCATTTGTCCATATAGCCCGCCCGCGCCGCGCGCAGCCGCATGTAGAGCGGGCTCATCCAGCCGGCGGACTGGATATAGTCGGTCAGCGACGGCGCGAGTGAGGCGGCACGCACGATATCGGCCGGACCGGGCGGCTTGGTATCGAGTTCCGCATCCAGATAACGGATCTTCACGCCACGGGCGGGGCGGCGCATGTCGGCGACCAGATCGGCAAAGGCGCGCGACAGCGCCAGATCGGCGCGGGCCAGTGCCTTGGGCGTGCCCTCGCTATCCGCCGCCTCGATCAATTTCTCCAGATCGCGCCCGCCATAGCTGCGCGGGTTCAAACCGTCGGCATCGCTCTGGTCGATCAGTGCCAACAGCGCGTCGGCCTGCGGGCCGATGCGCTTATTTTCGACCCAGAGCGGCCAATAGCCACGCGGGGCGTAGAAATCCTTATATTTGCCGCTGACACCCGCGCGAATTTCGGCGGCCACGCTCGACCTAGCGGCGTCGACAGCGGCCTTGCCCTGCGCCAGCGCAACAGGCGCAGGCACGGCAGCCGCGACCATCAGGCCAACGATCAGCGCAGGGACAAGCGATGGGGCGCGACAGAGTCGCCGCGCCCGAAAAGCTGCGTGGATCAGCCGCGTTCTCCCCGACGCGACGGCGCCGGCGGCGGGGGTGGCGGCGGGCATGGCGGACCCTGAACCGCGTGATAGATGCCATCGGCGGTGTAATAGCCGTCGACATAACCATCCCCATCGCGGTCGGCAGCGACCGTGCCGGCGATGGCGCCGGGGCCGACGGGCGGTGCGGACGTCACCGGCGCTTCATTCTTGGAGCAGGCGCTCAGGGCAAGCAGCCCGCCAGCGGCCAAAGCCAGATATTTGATGTGCATAATCACTCCCTGGACGCTTAGGCGGCGGGGCCGCCCTGCGCCGTTAGACCTCTCGCCGCGACCCGTGCGGCTCGATGCCAACGCCCCAGACAGGGATTAAATCCATTACCCGACCGAAATGACGGTGAAGCGTTCGCTTTCAGCGCCGGTCCGTTATGCGCTTACCCATTGTGCTGAAGGGATGCCCTGTGCGTAGAGCAGCACCGACAGGTCGCCATGGACGATCTCCGCCGCCGCCGCCTCGCGGGTCTTGGGCTTGGCGTGATAGGCTACGCCCAGCCCCGCGCCCTGAATCATCGGAATATCGTTGGCGCCGTCGCCCACCGCCAGCGTCAGCGCCCGGTCGACGCCGCCCGCGATCGCCGCCTCCAGTTCGGTCCGCTTGCGCGCGGCATCCACGATCGGCGTGGTCACGGTGCCCAGCAAGGCGCCGTCTGCGATCTCCAGCACATTGGCGACATGCACATCGAAACCGATCTCCTCCGCCACCGGCCCGGTGAACCGGGTGAAGCCGCCCGACACCAGCAGCGTCCGTGCGCCCCGCGCCTTCATCGTGCGGACCAGCGCCTTGGCCCCGCCCATAATAACCACCCGCTCGGTACGGCACTGGTCGATCGCGCTGTCGGACAGCCCCTTCAGCAGCGCGACCCGGCCATGCAGCGCGCCTTCGAAATCCAGCTCGCCACGCATCGCCCGTTCGGTGATCTCGGCAATCTGCGGCTTGATCCCGGCATAGTCGGCCAGTTCGTCGATGCACTCGACGGTGATCATGGTGGAGTCCATGTCCGCGATCAGCAGCGCCTTTTCGCGGCCCGCGACGGGCTGGACGATCACGTCCACCTTCTCGCCCACATCCGTCAGCGCGGCGCGGGCTGCGACGGGATCGACCGCGAAGAAGATATCGGCTGCTTTGCCGTCGTCCAGCCAAACAACCTCGCCCGGCTCGCAGCCCGCATCGCGCAGCCGATCGACCGCCTGCGCAATATCCCCCTGCCCGATCGAGCCACTTGCCACTAAGGTCGCGACGAACATGTCAAACTCCGAACCAGAAACCGGCGAATCCCGCCCACGGGTCGCGCTTATTGCCGGGCCGACCGCCAGCGGCAAGAGTGCGCTGGCCATTGCCCTCGCCAAAGCCACCGGCGGCGTCGTCATCAACGCCGACGCCAGCCAGGTCTATGCCGACCTGGCGATCCTGTCCGCCCGTCCCTCTCCGGAGGAAATGGGCGACGTCCCCCACCGCCTGTTCGGCCATATCGACGGTGCGGAGGCCTGCACCGCGCCGCGCTGGGCGGCCGAAGCGAAGGCGGAAATCGCCGCAGCTCACGCGGTCGGTCGCCTGCCCGTGCTGGTCGGCGGCACCGGCCTCTATATCCGCACCCTGCTGGACGGCATTGCGCCGGTGCCCGAGATCGATCCCGATATCCGGGCCACCGTTCGTGCCCTGCCTGTGGCGGAAGCGCACGCAGCTCTGGCCAAGGAAGACCCGGAAGCCGCCGCTCGCCTCGCTCCAGCCGATACAACCCGCGTCGCCCGCGCGCTGGAAGTCATGCGATCGACCGGCAAGCCACTCAAGATATGGCAGCAGCATAAGGAAGGCGGCATCGCCAACCGGATTACCCTCGCCCCGATGATCCTGCGCCCGCCGCGCGACTGGCTGATCGATCGGTGCGACCGTCGCTTCGTCCAGATGATGGAGGGCGGCGCGATCGAAGAAGTCACTCAATTGCTCACCCGCAATCTCAACCCCGACCTGCCGGTCATGCGGGCGATCGGCGTGCCGGATATTGCCGCCTATCTTAAAGGCGACAGCGAGTTGGACAGTTGCATCGCCGCAGGAAGCCTGGCCACCCGCCAATATGCCAAGCGCCAATATACTTGGTTCACCAACCAGCCCCCGCCCGGCTGGCCGCGCGAAGGCCGCGCCATTAATGACAAGATCATTGGTGAATTAGCAACTAAATTACAACATTAGCGCTTGACCCGTCATTTTCTGTCCACTAGAGGCAGGCGCCTTGCCATTAAAGGCATGCGGGCGCAAAGCACGCCCGTATCGAGAGAATTTCATCAAACGGAGGAGTATCATCGTGGCCGAAAAGAGCGGCGCGGACATATTGGTTCAATGCCTGGTCGATCTGGGCGTCGAAGTCGTGTTCGGTTATCCGGGTGGCGCGGTGCTACCCATTTATGATGCGCTCTATAATCACCCCACGATCAAGCATGTGCTAGTCCGCCACGAACAGGGCGCGACCCACATGGCGGAGGGCTATGCCCGCTCCACCGGCAAGCCCGGCGTCGTTCTGGTCACGTCCGGTCCGGGCGCGACCAATGCCGTCACCGGCATCACCGACGCGCTGATGGATTCGATCCCGATGGTCGTCATCACGGGTCAGGTGCCCACGCAACTGATCGGCACGGACGCTTTTCAGGAAGCGGACACGATCGGCATCACGCGCCACTGTTCCAAGCATAATTATCTGGTGAAGACGCCGGCCAAGCTGGCCGAAGTCATTCATGAGGCTTTCCATATCGCCACCACCGGCCGCCCCGGCCCGGTCGTCGTCGATATCCCGAAAAACGTCCAGATCGCGACCGCGCCCTATGCCAAGCCGGAACTGAAGGTTCATGCCAGCTATCATCCGCAGACCAAGGCGGATGCGGCAGGTATCGACGCAGCGGTCGAAATGCTGGCCGCAGCCGAGCGCCCGATCCTGTATACCGGCGGCGGCGTCATCAACAGCGGCCCTCAGGCTACTGCGCTGCTGCGCGAACTGGCGGCGCTGACCGGCGCGCCCGTCACCTCGACCCTGATGGGTCTGGGTGCCTTCCCCGCATCGTCCGACCAGTGGCTGGGCATGCTGGGCATGCACGGCACCTATGAAGCCAATTGGGCGATGAATCAGGCTGACCTGATCCTGTGTGTCGGCGCGCGCTTCGACGACCGCGTGACCGGCCGCCTCGACGCCTTCGCGCCCAACAGCCGCAAGATCCATATCGATATCGACCGCAGCTCGATCAACAAGATCGTCGATGTCGACGTCGCCATCGTGGCCGATGTTGGCAGCGCGCTGGACGATATCATCGCCCTGTGGAAGCAGCGCAATCACCAAAAGGTGGACCTCACCGAATGGTGGGCGCGGATCGCCGGCTGGCGCGCGCGCAAGAGCCTGGACTATGCCGAAAACGGCGTCGAGATCATGCCCCAGCGCGCAATCGCCGATCTCTATGCGGCGACCAAGGCGACCGGCAAGGACGTCATTATCACCACCGAAGTCGGCCAGCACCAGATGTGGGCGGCCCAGCATTTCGGCTTCGATGCGCCCAACAAGTGGCTGACGTCCGGTGGCCTTGGCACCATGGGTTATGGTTTCCCCGCCGCGATCGGCGCACAGATGGGCAATCCCGACAGCATCGCCATCTGCATCGCGGGCGACGCCTCGGTCCAAATGAACATTCAGGAACTGGGCACCGCCAGCCAGTATCGCCTGCCGGTGAAGCTATTCATCCTGAACAATGAATATATGGGCATGGTCCGCCAGTGGCAGGAACTGACCTATGAAAGCCGCTATTCCAACAGCTATTCGGACAGCCTGCCCGACTTCGTGAAGCTGGGCGAAGCCTATGGCTGGACCGGCATCCGCATCGAAGGACCGCAGGAACTGGAGGCCGGCATCCGCCAGATGCTGGAAACCGACGGTCCGGTGATCGTCGATTGTCGCGTGGCCAAGATGTCGAACTGCTTCCCGATGATCCCATCGGGCGCAGCGCACACCGAAATGCTGCTCGACCCCAGCCAGGTCGAAGGCGTAATGTCCGACGAGGCAAAGGCTCTGGTCTGAAGGTGACGCTGTGACCCAGCATCTGAAACTCCGCATCCATGTGACGGAACCGTGGGATTTCGAAAGGATCGCAGGCACGGCGGACCTGACCGGCTGGACCATCGACCATGCCGACCCGGACAATGAGGAATGGGAAGTGCATCTGGACGAGGGGTTCGACTTTAACGAGCGGCATATCGGCACCCTGCTGGCCAGCCCTCGTTATGTCGGCGAACAACTCACCCGCATGTTCGATGCCGTGGCGGGCTTCCCCGTCCGCCTCGCCCATCGCCAGGACGGCAGCTGGCACTTCGCCTTTGCCGCCATGATTTCACAGCGCCACGACAAAGCCGATGAAGACGGCCATGACGGGCACGAAGATACTGATAACGGGACCATCATCTGATGCATATCCAGGAAGAACTCAGCCAGCGACACGTTCTGTCGCTGACGGTTTCGAACGAGGCCGGCATATTGGCGCGCATCGCGGGCCTGTTTACCGCGCGCGGTTATAATATCGACAGCCTGACCGTGGCGGACATCACGCAGGACCATGGCGTCAGCCGCATCACCATCGTCACCAATGGCCCGCCCAAGGTGATCGACCAGATCATCGCCCAACTCGACCGGCTGGTGCCGGTGCACAAGGTCACCGACCTGACCGAGGCCGGCCCCTTCGTCGAGCGCGAACTGGCGCTGGTGAAGGTCGCGGGCACGGGCGAGGACCGGATCGAAGCCCTGCGCCTGGCCGACGTGTTCCGCGCCAAGGTGGTCGACACGACGATCGAAAGCTTCATCTTCGAAATCACCGGCACGACCGACAAGATCGACAATTTCGTCGGCCTGATGCGCCAGATCGGTCTGGTCGAAGTCGGTCGCACCGGCGTGGTCGGCCTGATCCGGGGTACGCAGGCCAACTGAATTTTTTCGCTCGCGTCCCCTCCACGGGGCGCTTCTGTTTCCATGTCATTGTCTAACGCCTCCCGCATGGGAGGACGAGAAGGGGTTAATCCAATGAAGGTTTATTACGATCACGACGCGGACATCGGCCTGATCAAGGGCAAGAAGGTCGCCATCCTGGGTTACGGTTCGCAGGGTCACGCCCATGCGCAGAACCTGCGTGACAGCGGCGTCGCCGAAGTGTGCATCGCGCTGCGCGCCGGTTCGCCGTCCGCCAAGAAGGCCGAAGGCGCAGGCTTCAAGGTTCTGCCCAACGCCGAAGCCGCCGCATGGGCCGACGTGTTCATGATCCTGGCGCCCGACGAGCATCAGGCCGCCATCTATGCCGCCGACGTGCACGCCAACCTGCGCGCCGGCGCGGCGCTCGCCTTCGCCCATGGCCTGAACGTCCATTTCGGCCTGATCGAACCGCGCAAGGATGTGGACGTCATCATGATCGCGCCCAAGGGTCCGGGCCACACCGTGCGCAGCGAATATCAGCGTGGCGGCGGCGTCCCCTGCCTGATCGCGGTCCATCAGGACGCGACCGGCAACGCCCATGACATCGCCCTGTCCTATGCTTCGGGTGTTGGCGGCGGCCGCAGCGGCATCATCGAAACCAACTTTCGTGAAGAATGCGAAACCGACCTGTTCGGTGAGCAGGCCGTGCTGTGCGGCGGCGCGACCGCGCTGGTCCAGGCCGGTTTCGAAACCTTGGTCGAAGCCGGCTACGCGCCGGAAATGGCCTATTTCGAATGCCTCCACGAACTGAAGCTGATCGTCGACCTGATGTATGAAGGCGGCATCGCCAACATGCGCTATTCGATCTCGAACACCGCCGAATATGGCGACATCAAGACCGGCCCGCGCATCATCACCGAAGAAACCAAGAAGGAAATGAAGCGCGTATTGGCCGACATCCAGTCGGGCCGCTTCGTCAAGGACTTCGTTCTGGACAACCGCGCCGGCCAGCCGGAGCTGAAGGCAAGCCGCATCGCCGCCCAGCGTCACCCGATCGAGGAAACCGGCGCGAAGCTGCGTGCCATGATGCCCTGGATCGGTGCCAACGCACTGGTGGACAAGGAAAAGAACTGATCCGGATTCAGGCCGGAAACGGAACGATCCGTTTCCGCTTATGGCTCTGGAACTTGGCGGGGGCGCGGCATATTCTTGCCGTGCCCCTTGACCGTTTCTGGAGTCTCTTTTTCATGCGTAAATTTCTGATCCCCGCCGCCGCCCTGATCGCCATTGCCGGCGGCACCGTCGTCATCGCCCAGGGCGCCGCGACGCCCGGCACCAAGGATGTCGCCAAAGTGACCGGCGGCACCTATGCCGTCGAACCCAGCCACACCCAGATCGTCTTCGCCTATGATCATATGGGCTTTACCAACAATCTGGGCGTGATCGCCCAGCCCACCGGCACGCTGACGCTGGACAAGGCCAACCCGGCCGCATCGAAGGTGTCGATCGAAGTGCCGATCGCGAACCTCACCACCGGCATTCCCGCGCTGAACGAGCATCTGGCCAAGGCCGAATTCTTCGACGCCGCCAAATTCCCGACCGCGACCTTCGTGTCGACCAGCGTGAAGCCCGAAGGCGCGACTGGCGCGACCATCAGCGGCAACCTGACGATCAAGGGCATCACCAAGCCGGTGACGCTGGACACCGAATTTTACGGCGCCGGCGCCAACCCGATGAACAAGAAGGAAAATATCGGCTTCGTTGCGACCGGCACGATCAAGCGCAGCGATTTCGGCATGGGCATGGCGGTGCCGGTTGTCGGCGACGCGGTGGAACTGAAGATCATCGCCGCGTTCCAGAAGTAAACATAATGCGCACGCCGGCCCAGTTCGCCCTGCTTTTCAGCATGGTCGCGCTTGTGCCGGCGGCCGCTGCGCCACCAATCGTTACGCCGCCCGCGTCCCCCGCGCGGGCGGCGCTTTACGCGCCGGGTCATTATGCGGTCGATAGCGAAGCGACCAAAGTGTATTTCCATGTGAAGGCACTGGTCGGCGGCTATGAGGGCGACTTCCTCGCCCCCGAAGGCAGCGTCGTCATCGACCCCGCCCGGCCCGACCGCGCCACCGTCGACATCCGCTTCCCGGTCGAGAAGCTGACCACTGGCGATGCTTCTACCGACGCCATGCTGAAAGGCGACAGCTTCTTCGACATGCGCCAATATCCCACCATCCGCTTCGCCGCGCAGGATGCGCCGCTGGTGAATGGCGATACGCCCACGCCGGTTGCCGGCGAACTCACCATGCATGGACAGACCCGCCCCGTCACCCTCTCCGTCCGGCTGGTCGGCACCACCCCGGATGAAGCCCCCGGCCTGTCGGTGCTGCACTTCGCCGGGACGATGACGGTCGAACGCAGCCATTATGGCATGGGCTTTGGTCGCCCCTTCGTGTCCGACCATGTGGACCTGACCATCGACGCAATATTCCGTCGCGGCTGAACGGCCCCGCGAAAGAAACATCTTTACCCCTGCCCCCAAAAAAGGTTAAGGGGCGGCATCATGCAGCGCGTTTCGCTTCTTACCCTGCTACGACTTACACGCCCTTAGGCGTGGCTTTTGTGCTGCCTTCCGGCTAAGGGCAGCGTCGATCCGCCTAAGGGCATCCAGAACAGTCAAGTCGTACCCCGGAAGCGCCTTTATGCGCGCTCCGTGTCAGGAAGTAGTTTGATCCCATGATGCTGACCGATCCCTCGCAAAAATACCGCGCCTTCCCGCAGGTGGACCTGCCCGACCGCCAGTGGCCGTCCAAGGTCATCACCAAGGCGCCCCGCTGGCTGTCCACCGACATGCGCGACGGCAACCAGTCGCTGATCGACCCGATGAACGCGGAAAAGAAGCGCCGCTTCTTCGACCTGCTGCTCAAGGTCGGCGTGAAGGAGATCGAGGTCGGCTTCCCCGCCGCCGGCGCGACCGAGTTCGATTTCATTTCCGGGCTGGTGAAGACCGGCGCGATCCCCGACGACGTCATGCCGCAGGTGCTGACGCAGGCGCGCGAAGACCTGATCGCCACCACTTTCGAAAGCCTGCGCGGCGCGAAGCAGGCGATCGTCCATGTCTATAACGCAATCTCGCCGACATGGCGCAACATCGTGTTCCAGATGGAGCGGCCGCAAATCCGCGACATCGCGATCCACGCCGCAAAGCTGCTGCGCGACAACGCCGCCAAGCAGTCCGACACCGACTGGCATTTCGAATATAGCCCTGAAACCTTCTCCACCGCCGAACTGGATTTCAGCCTGGAATGCTGCGAAGCGGTGATGGACATTCTCCAGCCGACGCCCGAGCGTCCGCTGATCCTGAACCTGCCCGCCACCGTTGAGTGCGCGACGCCCAATATCTATGCCGACCAGATCGAATGGATCTGCCGCAATATCTCGCGCCGCGACAGCGTGGTGATCTCGCTGCACACCCATAATGACCGGGGCACCGGCGTCGCGGCGGCGGAACTGGGCATCATGGCCGGCGCCGACCGCGTCGAAGGCTGCCTGTTCGGTAATGGCGAACGCACCGGCAACTGCGATCTGGTGACCGTCGCACTCAACATGTACACGCAGGGCATCAACCCCGAACTGGACTTCAGCGACATCGACGAAGTCATCCAGACCGTCGAATATTGCAATCAGCTGCCCGTCCACCCGCGCCATCCCTATGCCGGCGAACTGGTTTTCACCGCCTTTTCCGGCAGCCATCAGGACGCCATCAAGAAGGGCTTTGCCGCGCAGGAAGCGCGCAACGACCTGTTCTGGAACGTCCCCTATCTGCCGATCGACCCCAAAGATCTGGGCCGCGATTATGAAGCGGTGATCCGCGTGAACAGCCAGTCCGGCAAGGGCGGCGTTGCTTGGGTGCTGCAACAGGACAAGGGCTATAAGCTGCCCAAGAAGATGCAGGCCGACTTCTCGAAGGTGGTGCAGAATCTGGCCGACCAGTCCAGCCGCGAACTCAACGCCGCCGACATCGGCGAGGCGTTCGAAGCGCATTATTGCCTGACCGGCGACCAGCCCTATGCGCTGATCGACTATCATGAAAGCGGCGCAGCGGGCGACCGCATCTTCACTGGCAAGATCGCGCATGAAGGCGGCGAGCGCAGCATTTCCGGGCGCGGCAATGGCCTGCTCTCCTCGGTGCTGGCCGCGCTGCGCGACGAACTGGGCGTAAGCCTCGAAATCGCGGACTATAGCGAACATGCCATCGGCGCGGGCAGCGACGTGAACGCCGCCGCCTATGTCGAATGCCGCACCGCCGACGGTCGCACCGTCTTCGGCGTCGGCACCGACAGCGACGTCGCGACCGCATCGGTCAAGGCCGTGCTGTCCGCCGCCAACGGGATTGCGGTGCGGGGTTAAGCCCCGCCGCTCCCTTTCGTCATCCCAGCGAAGGCTGGGATCTCTCTTCTTCTGCGCGACCGGTGTAAAAGAAAGGGAGATCCCAGCCTGCGCTGGGATGACGAGCGCTACTTCGCCAAAGCACGGACCACCCGATCCCACTGCTCCAGTGATTCCGGGATGCCTGCCACCGGCACCCGCTCGTTCAGACCATGGGCGAAACCGTCCTCGGCCTTCATGAACAGGCTGGACACGCCGTAACTCGGCACGCCCAAAGCGCGGAAATAGAGGCTGTCGGTGGCGCCTGCCGACATGCCCGGCATCACCGCGATCCCCGGCGACCGCGCCAATACGGCACCGCGCACCGCCCGCATCACATCCCCGCGCAAGGGAGATGCATCGCTCGCCAGCGGATCGCCCAGCGTCTTCACCGTCGCGCTGGGATCATTGACCACCTTCACCAGTTGCGCCTTCACATCCTCGATTCCCACGCCGGGGAAAATGCGGCAATTGACGCTGACCTTCGCGCTTTGCGGCAGGGCGTTGAGCGCATGGCCCGCCTGCGCCATGGTCGCGACGCAGGTGGTGCGCACCTGCCCGATAAATTCCGGCCGGGTGGACAGCAATTCCGCCGCCGCCGCATCTCCGCTCTGCGCATAGCGCTTCATCGCCTGCCCCACTTCGCCACCGATCCGTTCGGACGACAGCGCCAGCGATGCCTTGGTCAGTTCGTTGCGCATCGGTGGAAACTTGTACGCCGCAATCGCGTCGATTGCCTTTGCCATACGATAAATCGGGTTACCCGGCGTCGGCGCGCTGGAATGGCCGCCCGCATCGGTGAAGGCGAACTCAAAATCGGCATAGCTCTTCTCGCCCGCCTGCAACTGGTACAGCACCGGCTTGCCCTCATCATTCAGCAACCCGCCACCGCCATCGCCGTTCAGCAGCAGTTCCAGTCCCTTATATTGCTGCGACAGCGCCTTGGTCGTCACCATGTCGGTTTCCTCGTCCCCCGAAAGGATCAGGATGACGGTGCGGCGCGGCTTCCAGCCTTCCTTCTTCAACTGCGCCATGGTCGCGACCATCATCGCGACGTCATATTTATTATCTTCCGACCCGCGCCCGAAAATATAGCCATTTTCCTCCACCGGGACGAAGGGATCGCGGGTCCAGTCCGCCCGGTCCGCCGCCACAACATCCATATGGCCGATCAGGCCCAGCGGCTTCAGCCTGGGATCGCTCCCTTTGATCGTCGCGGCAAAGGTCGCCGTCTCGCCCATCGGCGTGATGACGATATCGCCGTCGGCAAAGCCCGCAGCCTTCAGCACCGACGCATAATAGGCCGCCAGCCTGGGCACCTGCCCTTCCCCCTGCACCGTCTTGATCGCCACGGAGCGCATCAGGATATCCTTGGCCGCGCCCGCATCGGCCGCCGCCTGCGCGCCCTGCGGCAGGGCCAGCAGCGCCGCCCCCAGAAATACGCCCCGCATATCCATATATTTGCACTCCCTGATGGACCGATGCTGCATCTGTGGCATAGCGGATCGGCCGGGCCAATGCGTTTGACCGGCTGCATGGAAAGAGGGCCACCTCATCCCTGTTTTACGTCAGTCAAGAATTGCTTGCGCGCAATCGGCCCGCCTCCCCCCATATAGGCCGCCGGTCGCCCAGAGGAAAAAGTCATGGCCCTCCATTATCGCAGTTTCGGATTTCAGGTTTTGGCCGGCATGGTCGTGGGGCTGCTGCTGGGCCTGGTCGCACGGCAGATCGGCGCTGGGCCGGACGGCGACCTCAACTGGCTGGCGACCACGCTCAAGACGGTCGGCTCGATCTTCGTGTCGCTGCTGAAGGCGATCGTGCCGCCTCTGGTCTTCGCCGCTATCGTCGCATCGATCGCCAATCTGCGCGCGCTCGACAATGCGGCCCGCCTCGCCGGACAAACCCTGCTCTGGTTCGCCATCACCGCCCTGATCGCAGTCGCCATCGGCATCGCCATCGGCGTCATTGTGCAGCCGGGCGCTGGCCTGCACGGCACCACGCTGGCGATGGGCAAGAGCGACAGCATGGGCGGCTGGCTCGATTTCCTGAAAGGTCTGGTCCCCGGCAACAGCCTGGCCCTGTCGGGCAGCACCAAGATCACCGATGGTTCAGCCTCCACCAGCATCAGCTTCAACATCCTGCAATTGCTGGTCATCTCGATCGCGGTCGGCCTCGCCACGCTCAAGGTCGGTGACAAGGCCGAACCCTTCCTCGCCTTCGTTCGCTCGCTGCTGGCGGTGGTCCGCGCGCTGCTTGGCTGGGTCATTCGCCTGACGCCGATCGGTTCGGCGGCGCTGATCGGCACTGCCATCGCCACCTATGGCTGGAGCGCGCTGGCGCAGCTCGGCACCTTCACCGCCGCCATCTATCTGGGCCTCGCGCTGGTGTTGCTGGTCGTCTACCCGACACTGCTGATCGCCAACGGCCTGAAACCCGGCGCCTTCTTCGCCAAGGCCTGGCCGGCGATCCAGTTGGGCTTCGTCTCGCGCTCCTCGGTCGGCACCCTGCCCGTCACCGAAGCCGTGACCGAGCGCCTCGGCGTCGATAAGGGCTATGCCGCCTTCGCCATCCCGCTGGCCTCGACCACCAAGATGGACGGCTGCGCCTCCATCTATCCTGCGCTCGCCGCGATCTTCGTCGCGGGCTTCTACGGCATCCCGCTCCACTTCATCGACTATGTGCTGATCGTGTTCGTCTCCGTCATCGGTTCCGCCGCGACGGCGGGCCTGACCGGCGCGATCGTGATGCTGACGCTGACGCTGTCGACACTGGGCCTGCCGCTGGAGGGCGTGGGCCTGCTGCTCGCCATCGACCCGATCCTCGACATGGGCCGCACCGCGGTCAATGTCGCGGGACAGGTGCTGGTCGGCGTTATCGTCGCCAAGCGCGAAGGGATTTTGGACGAGGCGGCCTATTATGGCGCGGGCGATCCGACCGGCGAACAAGCGTTGACCTGACGCCCGCGTGGGACCATGGACGGCCCCATGACACAGCATCAGGTTCACATCATCGGCGGCGGCATGGCCGGTACCGAAGCGGCATGGCAATTGGCGCAGGCCGGCATCAAGGTCCGCCTGTCCGAAATGCGTGGCAGCGGGGATACGACGCCCGCGCATCAGACGGACGGCCTTGCAGAACTGGTCTGCTCCAACAGCTTCCGGTCCGACGATGCGGACAAGAATGCCGTGGGCCTGTTGCATCAGGAAATGCGCCGGCTTGGCTCGCTCATCATGGCCAGCGCCGAACCGGCCAAGGTGCCCGCCGGCTCCGCGCTCGCCGTCGATCGCCACGTCTTTTCCGACGCCGTCACCCGCGCGCTGGCCGAGCATCCCAATGTGGAGATCGTGCGCGAACGGATCGACACGATCCCGGCCGAAGGCATGACCATCATCGCCACCGGCCCGCTGACCGCCCCCGGCCTCGCGCAGAGCATCGGGCAGGCGGCGGGGATGGATCATCTGGCGTTCTTCGACGCGATCGCACCCGTCATCCATCATGACAGCATCGACATGGACCAGTGCTGGATGGCCAATCGCTGGGACAAGATCGGTCCCGGCGGCGGCGAGGGCAAGGATTATATCAACTGCCCGATGGACAAGGACCAGTATCAGGCCTTCGTTCAGGGATTGCTCGACGGCGAAAAGACCGAGTTCAAGGAATGGGAGAGCAACACCCCTTATTTCGAAGGCTGCATGCCGATCGAGGTCATGGCGTCACGCGGGCCGGAAACGCTGCGCCATGGGCCGATGAAGCCGATGGGGCTGGACAATCCGCGCACCGGCCGCTGGCCCTATGCGGTGGTGCAGTTGCGGCAGGATAATACCAGCGGCACGCTGTGGAACATGGTCGGCTTCCAGACCAAGCTGAAGCATGGCGCGCAAGTCGAACTGTTCCGTACCATCCCCGGTTTGCAGAATGCCGAATTTGCGCGGCTGGGCGGGCTGCATCGCAACACCTTCATCCAGTCGCCAAAGCTGCTCGACCAGACGCTGCGGTTGAAGAGCGCCCCGCATATCCGCTTCGCCGGACAGATGACGGGCTGCGAAGGCTATGTCGAAAGCGCTGCGATCGGCCTGATCGCCGGGCGTTTCGCCGTGGCCGAACTGCTGGGCCGCGACCTGACCCCGCCGCCGGCCGACACGGCGCTCGGCGCGCTGCTCGGCCATGTGACGGGCAATGTCGCGACCGCCGACTATCAGCCGATGAACGTCAATTTCGGCCTGTTCCCAACGCTGGACGATGTGAAGAAGAAGCAGCGCAAGGAAGCCTATACCGCCCGCGCCCGCGCCTCCTTCGGCGTGTGGATGGGGGATATGGAGATCGCCTGAGCCACATGTTCCCCGGCGTAGGCCGGGGAACCAGATATCAGCATTTGCACTTCGCCTTCACCGCTCGCTTCGGCGCGGTCGCGGCAAACTCCGCAGGCGTCAGCTTGCCGTCCTTGTCGGCATCCGCCGCGCCGAACCGATCCGACGTAGCCACCGCCCATTCCTCGAAGGACAGCAGATTGTCGCCGTCCTTGTCGAGCGCCTTGAACGCCTTGGTGCGGCTGCCCATCATCTCGACGCGGGTAATGACCCCGTCGCGGTTCCGGTCGTAACGAGCAAAACGCTTCTGCTCGCGGCTCTGCGGGCTGGCCTCGCCGGGCATGGGTGGCGCCTCTCCGACAGCATCGGGATCGCCTTCTGGCAGGCTTTCGACTTCGGGCGGTGGCGGCGGCGCTACGGCCAGTTGCGGCACCGGCGCATTGTCGGCCCGCCCCTGCCACCAGAACAGCCCGCCTGCGACCAGCAGCAGCGCCGCCATGCCGCCCGCCAGCAATCGCCCCATGCCGCCCTCCTCCGTTCGTCGCAGGGCCAGCCTATCCCGACAATCTAGCGCCCGACAAGCGCGATTCGCAGCAGTCGCCATGCCAGTGATCGCGAGATGCCGGTCGGCGCCCCGCGCCCCTCCGCCACATCCTGCCGCGCCAGCGTGAAGGCGATGCGCAGCGGCTTCCAGTTCCGCGTCCATTGCGCGCCCTCGGCCTGCGGCAACAAGGTCTGCGCCAGTTCCAGCGCTGCCGTCGCCAGCGCGTCGTCCCCGACATGGCCTGCCAGATCCCAGAGCGCCCAGACCTGCCCCGCCGCTATCAGCCAGTCCGGTGCCTGCTCCACATCGGCCAGCGCCCGGAACAGGCCGCCGCCGCGCCCGACTGCATAGTCGCGCAGGCCCAGCAGGTCGATCTCCGGCTCGACCACCAGCACTTCCCAGCCGTCGATCACCGCCGACAGGCCGGGCAGGTCGATCGCCCTGCATGCCCGCATGGCGTCAACCACCGGCTCTCCCTGCCCTTTTACCCCGGCACCATCGTCGATGACGTCATTCCACCAGGCCAGGCGCATCTGCCCGATCATCGCCTCGCTGGTGGTTCGCGCCACCTTCGCCAGCCGCGCGTCGAACGCCCACAGCGCCCGGTGCCGATCGACCTGCCCACCCGCATGGGCGCTCAGCAATATCGCCAGCGGCGGCAGCGCGTCATCGCCTAGCCTCACGCCGCGACTCCTGCATCGGCAGGCATTCGCCAAGTTATCGGTCCTTTAACCATCTTCCTCATACACATTCTAACGAGTGCGCCTGCATAGGCGGACAGGCTGCCCGACCCATCATTGGGGGGTGTCGGGCGCGACATGGGTGATTGCAGGCAAATGGGCAAGACAAACGAGCAACCGATGGGCTTTCTGAAGCGTCTGGCGAAGAACCAGGCGGGCAACACCATGGCGATCGTCGCCGCGGCGATCATCCCGCTCGCGGCACTGATTGGCGGCGGCCTGGACATGAGCCGCGCCTATATGGCCCGCGCCCGTATGCAGCAGGCCTGCGACGCCGCCGCACTGGCCGGCCGACGTGCCATGACCGGATCGTCCATGTCCACGTCCGACATTGCCGAAGCGCGGAAATTCTTCGACTTCAACTTCCCGCAGGGCACGTTCCAGACCGCGACCTTCACCCCGGTCATCCAGAGCAAACCCGGCGAGACGACCACGGTGCAGGTCACGGCAGACTCGACCATGCCCACCACGGTCATGAAGATCTTCAAATATGAAACGCTGCCGCTCAGCGTGACCTGCGAAAGCCGTTTCGACATCGGCAATACCGATGTCATGCTGGTGCTCGACACCACCGGCTCCATGTCCAGCAACATGACCGATACCGACGGCACCACCATGACGCGCCTCGCCGCGCTAAAGCTGGCGGTCAAGGATTTCTACGACACGCTGGGCGCGGGATCGGATACGACCGGCCGCATCCGCTACGGCTTCATGCCCTATAGCTCGACCGTCAATGTCGGCTATTCCCTGCCGACCAGCGCGCTGGTCGGCGGCACGACCGGCGAAACCTGGAACTATCAGACCCGCCGTCGCTATATCAGCAGCTATACCTCATCGACCAGCAACGGCACCTGGACATATAAATCCGGATCCACCAGCGCCGGAAGCGGAACAGCAACCAACTCTGGAAGCTGTCCTTCACTGCCCGCCGACACCACATCGCAATCTCAAAGCTCGTCCAGTTCGTCCAGCACTGATGGCTCCGGCGTGATTACGACGACCACCGTGACAACCCGGGTTACGACGGGAACAAGCTATAGCTGGAAATCGACCAGTGCCTGCTCGCGCTCGGGGAACACCTATTCGCGTCAGTGGAACTCGGTCACCTACAACAGCTATACCGAAACCGATACCGACGTCGTCACCCAAACCCCGAATTATAGCTGGCAATATGGCCAATATCCGCTCGATGTGTCGGGCTATGTCGCGGGCAATGCTGTCGCCAACCCTACCTATGTTACCGGCGCGACCACGGATAGCAACAACACCACCGTGTCGGCCACCAACACCTGGTCGGGCTGCATCGAGGAACGCGATACCGATAGCAGCATCACTACATCGACATCGACCAGTTCGGTGCCGAGCGGCGCCTATGATCTTCAGATCGACACGGCGCCCACCGATACGGCGACCAAATGGCGCCCCCATTGGCCCGATGTCGAGTTCGACCGCAGCGGTCGCTGGCTGAACGACAATCGCCTGACGGACTATCGTGCCGGCACCGGCGGCTGGAACGCCTGCCCCAGCAAGGCGCGCAAGCTGGCCAGCTATACCAACCGCTCGGCCACGCCGGCCGGCATGACCGGCAGCTTCGACAATTATGTCGATGGACTAATCGCAATCGGTGGCACCTATCATGACATCGGCATGATGTGGGGTGCGCGCTTCCTGTCGCCGACCGGCATTTTCTCCAGCGAGAACAGCGCCGCGCCCAACGGCTTCAACATTTCGCGCCATATCATCTTCATGACGGACGGTGACATGAGCGCCTATGATGCGGTCTATGGCGCCTATGGCTATCAGAAGCTGGACGGCCGCGTAGCATCGACCAGCACGGGCAACTCCAGCCTGACCGCGATCCACAAGCGCCGTCTGGAAATCATGTGCAACGCGATCAAGGGCAAGGGCATCAACATCTGGGTGGTGGGGTTCAAGGACAAGCCGGCAACCGGCGTTCTGGACTCCGCCATGTTGGATGACGAACTGCAATCCTGCGCCAACAGCAGCAACCACTGGTTCATGGCCTATACGCCATCGACCCTGCGCCAGAAGTTCAAGGATATCGCCAAGAATATCGGCGGGTTGAGGCTGTCGCAATGATCGGCCGGACCGCCCGCTTCCTGGCCCGGCTGCGCGATCATGTGCGCGGCGCGACGCTGCTGGAATTCGGCCTGGTGGCCGGGCCACTGATCCTGACGATCATGGCGATCGGCGACCTGGGCTATCAATCCTATCTGCGTGCCGTGACCCGCGGCGTGCTGGAAAAGGCGGCGCGATCCGCCTCGGTCGGCACGCTCAACAGCACGGACATCGACACCTATATCGAGGCGCAGATGGCGGCGATCAATTCCAAGAACGGCACCACATCGACCACCAAGAAAAGCTATTATAACTTTTCCCGCGTCGGCAAGCCGGAGAAGATCACCACCGACACCGCGCCGCTCGGCACCTATAATGTCGGCGACTGCTATGAGGATGCCAATGGCAATGGCAGTTACGACACCAATAGTGGCGCCAGCGGTCTGGGCGGTGCGGACGACATCGTCTATTATGAAGTGACGATATCGATGCCGCGTCTCTTCCCGCTCGCCAAGATGCTGGGCTGGAGCGCGACCCAGTCCGCCACCGCCTCCACCATGGTCCGCAACCAGCCCTGGGCCAATCAGGGTACACCGACGATCAGGTGCAGTTGATGACGCGCCTTCATACTCTTCGCGCCCTGCTGCGCCGCCTGCGCCGTGACGATCGCGGTCTGGCGCTGATCGAGTTCGCCTTTTCGCTGCCGGTGCTGGTCGTGCTGTGCATGGCCGGTCTGGAGTGCGCGAATCTGGCGCTGGCGCATATGCGCGTCAGCCAGGTGGCGATGCTCGTGGCCGACAATGCCTCGCGTGTCCGTACCTCGATTGATGAGGCCGACGTCAACGAGATCATGACCGGCGCCGATCTGTCGACCAATTCGCTGGCACTGAAAGCCAATGGCCGGATTTTCCTGTCCGACCTCGAATCCAACGGCAAGAGCGGCAGCAATGCGGGCTATTATATCCGCTGGCAGCGCTGCTGGGGCACGGGCAGTTTCACCTCGCAATATGGCGTCGCCGGAGACGGCACCAACGACGCCACGCTGAAATATGGCATGGGTCCGGGTACCACCGCCGCGACCAAGGTGGCCCCGGCGAGCGGCACTGCGGTGATGTTCGTGGAGGTCGCCTATAACTACCAGCCGCTGATCACCAATTCGATCTTCGGCGCAAAGGTCATCCGCTACACCAGTGCCTTCAACGTGCGCGAACGGACCGATCAGGCGATCAAGAATGCCGGCAATCTGGCAACGTCGGCTACGGCATCCTGCTCCTGATACATATTGCGCGCACCGCTACCTGATACGAAAAGGGCGGCTGAAACAGCCGCCCTTTCCTTTTTCATGCCAGTAGCCGGCCTTATTTGTAGCAGACCTTCTTCGCCGCCGCGACGACGCGGGCCGCGTCGATCAGCGCCAGCTTTTCAAGATTCGCGGCATAAGGCAGCGGCACATCTTCGTTGGTGACGCGCAGCACCGGGGCGTCGAGATCGTCGAAGCCCTGTTCCATCACCACCGCAGCGATTTCCGACGCGATCGAGCAGGTCGGCCAGCCTTCTTCCACCACGACGAGGCGGTTGGTCTTCTTCAGGCTTTCCAGCACCGTCGCGGTGTCGAGCGGGCGCAGCGTGCGCAGATCGATCACTTCCGCGTCGATGCCCTCGGCCGCCAGCGTTTCCGCCGCGTCGAGCGCCAGGCCCACGCCGATCGAGTAGCTGACCAGCGTGACATCCTTGCCCGGACGCATGATGCGCGCCTTGCCGATCGGCAGGACATAATCGTCGACCTTGGGCACGTCGAAGCTGCGACCGTAGAGAAGTTCATTCTCCAGGAACACGACCGGGTCGGTCGAGCGGATCGCGGCCTTCAGCAGGCCCTTGGCGTCGGCCGCGTCATAGGGCGCGATGACGATCAGGCCGGGAACGGCGGCATACCAGGGACCGTAATTCTGGCTGTGCTGCGCGCCGACGCGGCTGGCCGCGCCGTTGGGACCACGGAACACTATCGGGCAGCGCATCTGGCCACCGGACATGTAGTTGGTCTTGGCAGCCGAGTTGATGATGTGGTCGATCGCCTGCATGGCGAAGTTGAACGTCATGAACTCGATGACCGGGCGCAGGCCGCCCATGGCCGCGCCCGCGCCGATGCCCGCGAAGCCATATTCGGTGATCGGCGTGTCGATGACGCGCTTGTCGCCAAATTCGTCCAGCAGGCCCTGCGTCACCTTGTACGCGCCCTGATATTCGGCGACTTCCTCGCCCATCACGAAGACGCGCTCATCCTTGCGCATTTCTTCGGCCATCGCGTCGCGCAATGCTTCGCGGACCGTCGTCTTGACGAATTCGGTTCCGGCCGGAAGGTCCGGATCCTGCACGGTCGCACGGGCTTCCGACGCCAGCTTGGACGTGCCGCTTTCGGCCTTCTTGGGCGCTTCCTCAGCCTTGGGGGCTTCGGCGGCCTTAGGGGCCGGCGCGGCCTCTTCGCCACCTTCGCCCGCCATCGTGGCGATCACAGTGCCGACCTTCACGCCTTCGCTGCCTTCGGCGATCAGGATCTGGCCGATCTTGCCTTCATCGACGGCTTCGAATTCCATCGTCGCCTTGTCGGTTTCGATCTCGGCGAGGATGTCGCCGGACTTCACTTCGTCGCCTTCCTTCACCAGCCATTTGGCCAGCGTGCCCTCTTCCATCGTCGGCGAGAGCGCCGGCATCTTGATTTCGATACCCATTAATATTGCTCCACCAGCACGTCGGTATAGAGTTCAGCCAGTTCCGGTTCGGGCGAGGTTTCGGCGAAGTCGGCGGCTTCGGCCACGACCTTGCGGATATCCTGATCGATCACCTTGATCTCGTCTTCGCTGACACCCGCGGCGACCAGATATTTCTTCACGGCCTCGATCGGGTCGCTATTGTCGCGCACCGCCTGCACTTCGTCGCGCGAGCGGTACTTGGCGGGGTCGGACATGGAGTGACCGCGATAGCGGTAGGTCTTCATTTCCAGCAGGATCGGGCCATTGCCCTCCTGCACCCACTTCAACGCTTCTTCGGTCGCGCCGCGCACGGCGAGCACGTCCATGCCGTCGACCTGAAGGCCGGGGATGCGGAAGCTTTCGCCGCGACGATAGAGCTGGTCTTCCGACGAAGCGCGGTTGACGCTGGTGCCCATGGCATACTGGTTGTTTTCGATCACGAAGATGATCGGCAGCTTCCACAGTTCGGCCATGTTGAACGACTCATAGACCTGGCCCTGGTTGGCCGCGCCGTCACCGAAATAAGCGACGCACACGCCGCCATCGCCATTATATTTGTGCGCGAAGCCCAGGCCCGCGCCCAGCGACACCTGCGCACCGACGATGCCATGGCCGCCGAAGAATTTATGTTCGACGCTGAACATGTGCATCGAACCGCCCTTGCCGCGCGAGATACCCGCTTCACGGCCGGTCAGTTCGGCCATGATGACCTTGGGATCGATGCCATAGGCCAGCATGTGGCCATGGTCGCGATAGCCGGTGATGACGCTGTCCTTGCCGGGCTTGAGCGCCGACTGGATACCCACCGCGACCGCTTCCTGGCCGATATAAAGGTGGCAGAAGCCGCCGATGAAACCCAGGCCGTACAACTGGCCGGCCTTTTCCTCGAAGCGGCGGATGAGAACCATCTGCCGGTAGAATTCCAGCAATTCTTCCTTGCTGGCCTTGTAATCGGTCGGCGTTGCCGGGCGCGGCCGGTTATGGTCCGCACCGGCAGGGGCGGGTGCAGCCGCCTTTGCCTTTGCGCTCGCAGCGCGCGGCGTGGTTGGTTTCGCCAAGGCTATTATCCTTTTGCGTGGGGGTAGGATGGAAGGAAGCCCGATATAGCGGCAGAGTTGCATAGTTTGCAACTGCGGACCCCCCGGAATCCGGCCAGAACCAATAGCTATGACCGAAAATTGATGGGTTTGAACGGACTGGCCACAAAGTGGCAAAACGCGCTCGCAGCAAAATTACGAACGAGAGGATTTCCGCGCAAAATCCTTTCGCGGACCTTACCCTTCCGTACCGTCAGTTGAGCGGGACGACCACTTCATCATGGTGAATCACACCGAGCTGGCGGCGGATCAGTTCGTCGCTCAGGTCCGGGTCGACGCGGCGCGGATTGAGCAGATCGACGCGATTGCGCAATTCGGCCTGGGCATGCTGGGTCTGCTTCAATTCCGCCTGCGCGACATGCAACTGGCGCGAATAATCGCCCCATGCCAACACCCCATTTGCCCCCAGCACGACATAGCCGGCGAAGAACAGCAGGAGGAGCAGCGCAATCGCAGGGCCGATAGCCGACCACAGGAGGAGACGAAGTTTCGCGATATGCGCCATGGATCAGAAGAATCACAGGAAAAGGCCGGCCGCAAGCGAAAAATGCGTCGCTTGCGGCCGGCCGAGTCTCTTTGCCTTTTTAGCGGAAGATCGAGCGTCCGGCGTAGACGGCGATGTCGCCCAGTTCTTCCTCGATACGGATCAGCTGGTTATATTTGGCCAACCGGTCCGAACGGGCCAGCGAACCGGTCTTGATCTGCCCGCAATTGGTCGCGACGGCGAGGTCGGCGATGGTCGCGTCCTCGGTTTCGCCCGAACGGTGCGACATGACCGCGCTGTAGCGCGAGCGATGGGCCAGATCGACGGCGGCCAGCGTCTCGGTCAGCGTACCGATCTGGTTGACCTTCACCAGCAGCGAGTTGGCCAGCCCCTTGCCGATGCCCATGGCAAGGCGCGCGGGATTGGTGACGAACAGGTCGTCGCCCACCAGTTGAACCTTGTGCCCGATCTTGTCGGTCAGCGCCTTCCAGCCTTCGAAATCATCCTCGCTCATGCCGTCTTCGATCGACTTGATCGGATAATCGTTGGTCAGGGCCGCCAGATAGTCGGCCATTTCCACCGGCGTCAGCGACAGGCCTTCGCCCGAAATTTCGTAACGGCCGTTCTTGAAAAACTCGGTCGCGGCGCAATCCAGCGCCAGCACGACATCATCGCCCGGCTTGTAACCGGCCTTTTCGACCGACAGCATGATGAAGTCGAGCGCATCGCGGGTCGATGCGATGTTGGGGGCAAAGCCGCCTTCATCACCCACCGATGTGGCCAGCCCCTTGTCGTGCAGGCCCTTCTTGAGCGTATGGAAGATTTCCGAACCGATGCGCACCGCGTCGGCGATGCTTTCCGCACCGACCGGCATGATCATGAATTCCTGAAAATCGATCGGGTTGTCGGCATGTTCGCCGCCATTGATGATATTCATCATCGGCACCGGCAGGACATGCGACTGGACGCCACCGACATAGCGGTAAAGCGGCAGGCCGCGCGCATCGGCGGCGGCCTTGGCCGCGGCGAGCGACACGCCCAGAATCGCGTTGGCGCCCAGCCGCGACTTGTTCTCGGTACCGTCGAGCGAGATCATCGCAGCGTCGACTTCGCCCTGATCCTCGGCGTCCAGGCCGATCAGTTCGCCGGCAATCTCGTCATTCACGGCGGCGACGGCCTGAAGGACGCCCTTGCCCAGATATTTGCTCTTGTCGCCGTCGCGCTTTTCGACCGCTTCATAGGCGCCGGTGGACGCGCCCGAGGGCACGGCGGCGCGGCCGAAGCTGCCATCTTCCAGCATGACATCGACTTCGACGGTGGGATTGCCCCGGCTGTCGAGGATCTGGCGGGCGTGAATATCGAGAATGGCGGTCATGATCGCTCCTGCACTTGCGGTCTGCGCGGCGGCCTTTCGGCCTGATATGCGCGCTCCGCTTAGCCAGCACCTCCCGCATTGGCAATGCAGGGGGTTGCGCAGACGCAAAAAATGCCGATGCTCGAAAATGTAACGGCTACGGAACTGTAGTCCGTCGCGAGGCATTTGGACCATGATGCCCGCCGGCTTCGCCGGCCCCATGTGATTATGAAAGGGAGACTGAGGACGATGGCCGACACACCGGAAACCCCGCCCGTCAAGCGCGTCAAGAAGACGCCTGTCGCCAAGCCGACCAAAGCGAAGGCCGCCAAGCCGGCGATCGCCAGCCCTTCCTCGCCTGCCGTAAAGACCGCGCCGGTCAAGAAGGCCGCCACGCGCAAGGCACCGGCCAAGAAGCCCGGCAATGGCGCCGCGTCACACGGCTGGACCGCCCAGATCGCCCCGATCAAGGCGCAAGCCGAAAAGGCCGCCAAGGCCGCCGCCGACAAGCTGAACGCCGTCGACTGGAAGGCGCATATCGACCCGATCAAGGAACAGGCCGGCAAGACCGCCAAGTCCGCAGCCGGCGTGGCCAAGGACAAGACCGGCACCACGCTGCAAAGCCTGGCCAAGCTGATTTCCGACACGGCCGGCACGGTCGATTCCAAACTCGGCCCGCAATATGGCGACTATGCCCGTCAGGCGGCGGAATCGGTCGCTGGCGCAGCGGATTCGCTGGATGCCAAGGATGTCGACCAGTTGATCGGTGAAGCCCGCGATTTCGTGCGGAAAAGCCCGGCGGTCGCGATCGGTGCGGCGGCGGTGGTCGGCTTCGTGCTGATGCGCCTTGCTAAGGGATCGGACGACAAGGCGTAAGCCTTCGCACGGTTGCATATTCTGACCGACGCACAGGCCCGCAAGGCGGGGCGGAGGGCAAATTGACTGACGAACCAGCGGATACGGCGGCAACGCTGCCGACCGATGGGCAGCCTGATGGCGCGCCCGAAAACAGCGCGCATGATGAAAGCGTGAAAGCGGTGCTGGCGCGCCTTTATGCAGACGGCCGCGCCTACGCCGCCGCCGAAGCGGAAAAGCAGAAGCTGCGGGCCGGCATCGTCGGCGTGGGCGTACGTAATGCCGCCATCTTCGCTACCATCGCGCTGATGTTGGCCTTTGCCAGCATCGTGGCGCTGCTGATCGGCCTGATCATCGCCCTGTCTCAATTGGTGGGGCCATTATGGGGCACATTGATCGTGGTGGGCGGCGGCCTGCTCGTCACCTTGCTGCTGCTGCTGGCAGCCAAGGGGTGCATCACCCGCATGAAGAAGGCGATCGCGCCATGAATCTTGAAAGCCGCTATCGCGCCGCCTGCGACCGGGCCGACGCCGCCAGGGGCCGCCTACACCTGACGGCGGAAGAGGCCAAGACGCGCATCACCCCTGCCCGGCTCAAACAGGATGCTAAGGACAAGGCGAGCGGGGCCGTCCGCGGCGGCATTGCGCAGGTCGCCGCAAACGTGCAGCAGCGGCCTGTCGCAATCGGCGCAGCAGCCACCGCCTTCGGCCTCTTTCTCTTCCGCCGCCCGCTGGCGGCACTTTTCGGACGGCTGTACGTTCGTTTCAGGAACACAGACCCAGATATTTCGGAGAATGATGATGGCTGACATCCGCGCCCAGATCACCCGCGTTCGCGAGGCCGCCAATGACGCCGCGATCACCGCAACGGACAAGATCAAGGATACCACCGACAAGGCCCGCGAAAGCGCCGGCGACCTGATCCAGACCAGCCGCGACAAGGCGAGCGAAGCCTATGGCGATGCCAAGGACCGGACCCAGCGCGTCGCCACCCGCGCCAATGAGATTGTCCAGGAACATCCGATCGTCGCCGTGGCGGGCGCCGTCGCCGTGGGCGCGGTCGTCGCCTGGATGTTCCCCAAGAGCCGCCGCGTGATGAAGGCGCTGCCGGGCCTGGCCGTCACCGCCGGGTCGCGCGTGCTGGAAGCCGCCGTGGCCGCCCGCGCGGCTGCCGCAGAAGGCGCAGAAACGGTGAAGCAGGGTGCTACCAATGCGCTTCATGCTGCTGCCGATAGCGCCGGCGGCATCAAGAAAGGGGCCGCGAATGCGCTCCATGCAGCCAGCGACGTCGCGGCCGATGCGCGCGATAGCGTGGCTTCCGCCGACCTGCCTGCCAAAGCGTCCAAGCTCGCGGATGAAGTAACCGCGCTGGTCGCGGCCAAGGTCGATGCGCTGAGCGATGCGATCAAGGCGCGATTGCCCAAAAACTAATCGCGATTGCGGGATACGCAATCGACGCTTACCCCTCCTCTCCTTGGCTGATGCCGGCGACGATGCTAAGGCGTCGCGATCAGCCAAAGGAGAATAGAGAACGCCATGAGCAAAATGCATCTGGTGATGGGCGGTCGCGTAACCAATCCGCAGACGCTGGAATTTCAGGATCTGAGCAAGGTCGATCTGGTCGGCGTGTTCCCTGACTATGCCTCGGCCGAAAAGGCCTGGCGCAGCGCCGCGCAGCGCACGGTCGACGATGCCGAAATGCGCTATGTGATCGTGCACCTGCATCGCCTGCTGGAGCCGGAACTGCCGAGCGCATAAAATCCCGTCATTGCGAGCGTAGCGAAGCAATCCAAGGGCGCGACACTGGATTGCTTCGCTACGCTCGCAATGACGAAGCGTTTGATTTCAGTAAATATTACTGCACAACGCGCGGCTTCTTACGAAAGCGCCAGCGCAACAGGGGCCGGGTCATCGCCAGCCCGACAATGAAGCCGCCGATATGCGCGGCGATGGCGATTTGCCCCAGCTCGCTCATGCCGGCACCGCTGGCGACACCGATCATCAGCTGCACCGCGACCCAGCCGGCCGCCAGCCACAGAACCCGCACCAGATTGGCCGACAGCGGCCCGATCGCGCGGACCTGCTGCTGGCTGTACAGCAGCGCATAAGGCGCGATGATCGCGGAAATGGCGCCGCTCGCGCCGACCATCGGATTGGTCGAGCCGGGATCGATCGCCCATTGCGCCAGACAGGCGCCATAGGCCCCGACGATATAGAGCGCCAACGTCCCGCCCCAGCCCAGCACATGCTCCACCTGCCGGCCGCAGAAGAGCAGCATCAGCAGGTTGAAGCCGATATGCAGCCAGCCGGCATGGATGAAGGTGCAACTGAGCGGCGTCAGAAAAGCGGGCACGGCGGCCATGCCGTCCAGCAACGCCGGATCGCCCAGCCGGGCGGGAATGAAGCCGCCGATGATAGCGGCATTATCCACCTGCCCCGTCAGATAGAGCAGCAGGAAAGCGACGAAGGTGATCGCCGCAATCCCGTTGGTCAGACGTCCGGCCGGCAGTCGCACGGTCAGATGAAGTCGATTTTGTCGACCAGGTAGAATTTGTCGCCCGCAGGGACCGACACTTCCACTTCCTCACCGACCTGACGGCCGATCAGCGCACGGCCCAGCGGGCTGTTATACGAGATCATGCCCAGCTTCGCGTCGGCTTCGGCCTGACCGACAATCTGGTACTTCACCGGCTTGTCGTCTTCATCCATCAACGTCACGGTGGCGCCAAAGATGATCTTGTCACCCGACAGGGTGGTCGGATCGATCACCTGCGCGCGCGACAGCTTGTCTTCCAGATCGTTGATCGTCGCTTCGACCTGACCCTGCCGTTCCTTGGCCGCATGATATTCGGCATTTTCCGACAGGTCGCCATGCGCGCGCGCTTCTTCGATGGCGTCCACGATCAAAGGCCGTTCGGCCTTCAGTTCGCGGAGCTGCGTATTGAGCTTGTCATAGCCCATTTGCAGCATCGGCATCTTCTCGACGGTCGCCATTCCCTTAAATCCTTCGTCAAAACTTCCCTTTGGCGGCCCGTCTCTCAGGGCCGCCCCGCAGCATCATTCCTGTGCAGGGGATCAAGCGTGCGACAGAGGATAATAGGACTGGAGCGAGCGTACTTCAAGGGCATGGCCCCGCAAAGCCTCGATCGCGTCCGCCGCAGCGACGCTGGCGGCCGCCGTGGTGAAGCTCGCCACCTTCTGACGCAGCGCGCTGGTGCGGATCGCCTTGCTGTCCTTGAGCGACTGCCAGCCCTCGGTCGTGTTGAAGATCAACTGCACGTCGCCGTCCGTGATGCGGTCCACGATATGCGGACGTCCCTCGGCCACCTTGTTCACCTTTTCCACGGCGATGCCATGGTCTGCCAGATAGTCGGCGGTGCCGCCCGTCGCGATCAGCTTGAAGCCCATCGCGACCAGCTTGGCCGCCGCCGGCACGATCACCGGCTTGTCGCTGTCCTTCAGCGAAATAAACACCGTGCCGCTGGTCGGCAGAACGGTGCCCGCGCCGATCTGCGCCTTGGCGAAGGCGATTGCGAAATTGCTATCGATTCCCATGACTTCGCCGGTGCTCTTCATTTCCGGTGACAGGACCGGATCGACGCCGGGGAAGCGGTTGAACGGGAAGACCGCTTCCTTCACCGCCACATGGTCGATTGCATTGCGGTCGATCCTGGGCAGATCCTTGATCTTCTCGCCCGCCATCACGCGGCTGGCGATCTTGGCGATGGGCGTGCCGATCGCCTTGGCGACGAAGGGCACCGTGCGGCTGGCGCGCGGATTGACCTCGATCAGATAGACGACGCCATCCTTGACCGCGAACTGGATGTTCATCAGGCCGCGCACCGACAGCGCACGGGCCAGCACTTCGGTCTGACGCTCGATCTCCGCGATGATCTCGTCCGACAGGCTGTAGGGCGGCAGCGAACAGGCGCTGTCACCGGAATGGACGCCCGCTTCCTCGATATGCTGCAACACGCCGGCTACGACCACATCGTCGCCATCGCACAGCGCGTCCACATCGACCTCAACCGCATCACGCAGATACTGGTCGATCAGCACCGGCGAGTCGCCCGACACCTTGACCGCCGTGGTGATATATTCCTCCAACTGCGCCTGACCGTCGACGATCTCCATCGCCCGGCCGCCCAGCACATAGGACGGACGCATCAGCACCGGATAGCCGATGCGATTGGCGACCGCGATCGCCTCCTCCCGGCTACGCGCGATGCCGTTGGCCGGCTGCTTCAGCTTCAGCTTGTCGATCAGCGCCGCAAAGCGCTCGCGATCCTCGGCCAGGTCGATCGCATCCGGGCTGGTGCCCAGGATCGGGATACCCGCATCCTCCAGCGCCTGCGCCAGCTTGAGTGGCGTCTGCCCGCCAAACTGCACCAGCACGCCCGCCAGAGTCCCCTTCGACATTTCGACGGCCAATATTTCCAGCACATCTTCGGCCGTCAGCGGCTCGAAATAGAGACGGTCGGACGTGTCATAGTCGGTCGACACGGTTTCCGGGTTGCAGTTGACCATGATCGTTTCATAGCCGACCTCGCTCAGCGCGAAGCAGGCATGGACGCAGCAATAGTCGAACTCGATCCCCTGCCCGATCCGGTTCGGCCCGCCGCCCAAAATCACGACCTTCTTGCGGTCGCTGGGCTGCGCCTCATTCTCCGCCTCGCCGAACAGCGGCGCTTCATAGGTGGAGTACATATAGGGCGTCTTCGCCTCGAACTCGGCGGCGCAGGTGTCGATGCGCTTGAACACCGGGCGCACGCCCAGCTTGTGGCGCAGCTTGCGCACCTCGTCCTCGGTCACGCCGCCGGTCATCGCCTTGACCGCCTCGTGGATCAGGCCCGACCCGCGCGCGATGCCGCGCTCCATGCCGCGCAGATTGGCCGACTTGAGCGCCAGATAGGCGAGCCGCTTGTCGGAAAAGCCCATGGATTTCAGGCGGCGCATGCCGTCCGCATCCTGCGGCAGGCCATTGGCCAGCACTTCGCCTTCCGCATCGACGATTTCCTTGATCCGCTCCAGGAACCAGGGGTCGAACTTGGCGATATTGTGGATTTCCTGAACGGAAAGCCCCTCGCGCAGCGCCTGCGCCGCGACCAGCAGACGGTCGGGCGTCGCCTGCGCCAGCGCGGCGACGATATCGTCCTTCGGCGCGCCGACCAGATGATCGACGTTATTGAAGCCGGAGAGGCCCGTTTCCAGACCGCGCAGCGCCTTCTGCATCGATTCATGGATGTTGCGGCCGATCGCCATGACTTCGCCGACGGACTTCATCGCGGTGCCCAGCAGCGGCTCGGCGCCCTTGAACTTTTCAAAGGCGAAGCGCGGGATCTTCGTCACGACATAGTCGATCGTCGGTTCGAACGACGCCGGCGTCGCGCCAGTGATGTCATTCTCGATCTCGTCGAGCGTATAGCCCACGGCCAGCTTCGCCGCGACCTTGGCGATCGGGAAGCCGGTGGCCTTCGACGCCAGCGCGGACGAGCGCGACACGCGCGGGTTCATCTCGATCACGATCAGGCGGCCGTCCTTCGGATTGACCGAGAACTGCACGTTGGAACCACCCGTTTCCACACCGATTTCACGCAGCACCGCGATGCTCGCGTTGCGCATGATCTGATATTCCTTGTCGGTCAGCGTCAGCGCCGGCGCGACGGTGATGGAGTCGCCGGTATGGACGCCCATCGGATCGACATTCTCGATCGAACAGATGATGATGCAGTTGTCGTTGCGGTCCCGAACGACCTCCATCTCATATTCTTTCCAGCCGATCAGCGATTCCTCGATCAGCACCTCGGTCGTCGGCGACGCGTCCAGACCGCCGCGCACGATGTTGACGAACTCTTCGCGATTATAGGCGATGCCGCCGCCGGTGCCGCCCATGGTGAAGCTGGGACGGATGATCGAGGGAAGGCCGGTATATTCCAGCGCCTCCAGCGCCTCTTCCATCGTATGCGCAATGCGAGAGCGGGCAGATTCGAGACCGATCTTGTCCATGGCGTCGCGGAACTTGATCCGGTCCTCCGCCTTATCGATCGCCTCGGCGTCCGCACCGATCATCTGCACGCCATACTTCTCCAGCGTACCGTCATTATACAGCGCCAGCGCCGTATTGAGCGCCGTCTGCCCGCCCATGGTCGGCAGCACCGCGTCCGGCCGTTCCTTCTCGATGATCTTCGCCACGATTTCGGGCGTGATCGGCTCGACATAGGTGGCGTCGGCAAATTCCGGGTCGGTCATGATCGTGGCCGGGTTGGAATTGACCAGAATGATGCGATAGCCCTCTTCCTTCAACGCCTTGACCGCCTGCGTGCCCGAATAATCGAACTCGCACGCCTGGCCGATGATGATCGGACCAGCGCCGATGATGAGGATGGAGGAGATGTCGGTGCGTTTGGGCACGATTATTTGACCTTAGCTACGAAGTTCAACCAAATCGGAATTAAGTGCTATCGACGAATTTCGTCAGGACGCACTACTTCCAGTTCATCAATTTCGACACCGTCCGCAGCGGCATCTTTATCTACCAGCAATATGTCAACGCGAAGCGTACCGAACTCACCCGCCGCGGCTTTCTTCCACATATTGGTCACCATGGAAGCAGCGACGGAATATGGCGGGGACACAACGACGCTTTTCGTATGATAATCAAACCTTTGGAACTCGATACGAGCCGCCTTCAGCGCTTTTTCAAGCCGTTGTAGATCGCCTTCCTCGCCATACGCCTGAAATCCGAAGACCAGACTGGGTGACGAGGAATCGATACGCTCAACCTGCGCGAGATTGTCAAAGCGAGGCGGCATATCGGCCTGCATCACAAGCGGGCTCCCTCTCTCAATGCACGCCCCCCGCCTGCGCCTCGCATCCCCAGCCGTCATATTCGACGCCGCAGAGGATTTCGATCTGGAGGCATTTCTTGGTCAGCGCGCGGATCGACGCTTCGTCGACCGGTTGCACACATTCCAGGAACAGGAACAGGTCGCCTTCCTCATCTTCCTCCCGATCCAGTTCGACGAAGCCGAACTGGCTGGCGAGGATGAGGACGCGCTCGAAATCCTTCTCGCTGCCCCGGAAGCTGACGTCCACCGGCCGCGCAATGCGCGCCACGTCGCCATTGCGCGCAAGGTTGGCGAGGACGTCCTTGTCCGCCTCCCACTCGGCGGCAAGACGCGCTTCGTCAACGGGGGGCAGGTTCTGGCTCACGCCGCGACCGGCTTTTTCAGGCCGTCCACGAACTTCCTGAACAGATAGAAGCTGTCCTGCGGCCCCGGCGAAGCTTCTGGATGATATTGCACCGAGAAAGCATTTTTGTCGGTCAGCTCGATACCGCAATTGCTGCCGTCGAACAGCGACACATGGGTCGAGCGCGCGTTGGCAGGAAGCGTATCGACATCGACCGCAAAGCCATGGTTCATCGACGTGATTTCAACGAGGCCGTCGTCCAGCCGCTTGACCGGATGGTTCGCGCCGCGATGGCCCTGATGCATCTTGATCGTCTTGGCGCCCACTGCCAGCCCCAGCAACTGATGACCCAGGCAAATGCCAAAGATCGGCACATTGTCGGTCAGCAGCGCCGCGATGACGGGCACGGCATAGGCGCCGGTCGCCGCCGGATCACCCGGACCGTTGGACAGGAACACGCCATCGGGGCTGAGCGCCGTCACTTCTTCATAGGAGGCGGTCGCAGGCAGCACGGTCACGCGCGCGCCGGCCGTCACCAGATTGCGGAAGATATTATTCTTCGCGCCATAGTCGATTGCGACGACATGGGGGCGCTCATCACCCGCCTCATTCAAACCATAGCCATGGCCCAGCTTCCACGCGCCATCCTTCCACAGGCGGCTTTCCTTGCCCGTGACTTCGATGGCGAGGTCCATGCCCTCCAGCCCCGGCCAGGCAGCAGCCTTCGCCGCCAGCGCCGCGATATCGAAATTGCCATCGGGATCATGGGCGATCACGACATTGGGCGCGCCCTTGATACGGATCAGGCGGGTCAGCGCGCGGGTGTCCACGCCCGACAGGCCAATGCGCCCCTGCTCCTTCATCCACTGGTCGAACGGTTCGACATTGCGGAAATTACTGGGCGCGGTGACGTCCTGCCGCACGATGCAGCCCAGCGCATGGGGGTGCAAGGCCTCCACATCGTCCAGATTGGTGCCGACATTGCCGATATGGGGGAAGGTGAAATTGATGATCTGACCGGCGTAGGACGGGTCGGTCATGATCTCCTGATAGCCGGTGATGGAGGTGTTGAAGCAGAGTTCGCCCACCGCGTCGCCGACCGCGCCGAAGCCGCGGCCGAACACCGCGCTGCCATCGGCAAAAACCACGACCCCTGTCGCTCCTTTGGGCACAATGAGGGTCTTGGCGTCTGCCATGGTCTGCGGTCCTTTATGCTTTTGCGGGAACCCGTCTGGTGCGGGTTAAACGGCCGGTCACCTATGCCCGCATGGCGTTCAGGTCAACGTCTGTTAAAAATCTCTTTTGCCGCTATATCTGGTTCTTTCCGAAAGAGACAGGATTCGATCGCCATGATTCGCGAGCAGGTTAAGAGCGCCCAGATTGAATCGATGAAGGCCGGCGACAAGGAACGCCTCGCCGCCGTGCGCCTGATCCTGGCGAAGCTGAAGGACCGCGACATCGAACTGCGCACCGCGACGACCGTGCCGGACGATGACGCCGTAGTGGTCGAAGTGCTGCAAAAGATGGTGAAGCAGCGCCGCGAATCCATCGACATGTTCAAGACCGGCGGCCGCGACGAACTCGCCGCCAAGGAGCAGACCGAACTGGACGTCATCGAGAGCTTCCTGCCCGCCCAACTGACCGAAGAAGAAACGAAGGCCGCCATCGATGGCATCAAGGCCGAAGTCGGCGCGGAGAGCGTGAAGGACATGGGCAAGGTGATGGCGGTGCTCAAGGAACGCCACGGCAGCGTCATCGACATGAGCAAGGCAAGCGGACTGGTGAAGGCGGCGCTTGTGTGAACGACGACGGGGCAGCACCACCTGCTCTCCCCCTCCCGCCCGCGGGAGGGGGCAGCCGCCTACGTCCGTTCGTTTCGAGCGAAGTCGAGAAACGAGACGCTTGACACTCTCAGTAGGTTGGAACGCAATCAATATGGCTGCACAACGATTGCATCTATGTTATGATTCGTGTGCAACACGTTTAGGTTTTTGATGTAAGAAATGTCCTTATCGCCACAGTTTCTTGACGAGCTGAGAGCCCGGACATCCTTGTCGACCCTCATCGGCAAGACCGTGAAGGTCACAAAGGCCGGCCGCGAATATAAGGCCTGCTGCCCCTTCCATAATGAAAAGACGCCCAGCTTCACGATCAACGACGAGAAGGGCTTCTATCACTGCTTCGGCTGCGGCGCGCATGGCGATGCGATCCGCTGGATGACCGACCAGCGCGGCCTGCCCTTCATGGAGGCGGTGAAGGAACTGGCCGCCGCCGCCAGCATGGACGTCCCCGCCGCCGATCCGCGCGCCGCCAAGCGCGCCGAAGCGGCGAAGGGCCTGCACGACGCGATGGGCGCGGCGCAGGCTTTCTTCGAAGAGCAACTGGCCGGCATCGACGGCGGCGAAGCGCGCGCCTATCTGCAAAAGCGCGGCATGACCGACGCCACCCGCCGTGCTTTCGGCTTCGGCTTCTCGCCGGACGGGCGCGGCCGCCTGAAAACCGCGCTCAAGGATTTCGGCGAACCGATGCTGGTCGAGGCCGGCTTGCTGATCGACCCGGAAGCGCTGGAGCAAGGCAAGGGCGCAGGGAAAAAGCGCGAAAGCTACGACCGTTTCCGTGGCCGCCTCATGTTCCCCATTCGCGACATTCGCGGCCGGGTCATCGCGTTCGGCGGTCGCATATTGGGCGCAGGCGAGCCCAAATATCTGAACTCGCCCGACACACCATTGTTCGACAAGGGCCGCACCCTCTACAATATCGACAAGGCCTCCCCCGCCAGCCGCTCGACCGGCCGCGTCATCGTGGTGGAAGGCTATATGGACGTCATCGCGCTGACCCAAGCCGGCTTTGGCGAAACCGTTGCTCCACTCGGCACCGCACTCACTGAGCATCAGATCGAGCGCCTCTGGAAGATGACTGAGGTGCCACTGCTTTGTTTTGATGGTGATGCGGCTGGGCAGAAGGCTGCCGATCGAGCGGCCCTTCGTGCATTACCTGTATTGAAACCGGGCCACAGCCTGTCTTTCGTCACACTGCCAGCAGGCATGGACCCCGACGATGTTGTGCGAACTGGTGGGAAAGAAAAGTTTGAAACTTTCCTCGCTCTCGCAAAACCGCTTGTTCAGCGAGTTTGGGAGCATGAACTCAACCAAGAGGCAACTGAAACTCCCGAAGCTCGGGCAGGCCTTCAACAGCGCATTAACGAGCGCGTGGCTTCAATCGCAGACCCGCTTGTGCGGAAGCAATACGCTGACGACCTTCGCAACCGCTTTTTCGAACAATTCGGTTGGGGCTGGAAGCGATCGGAACGCAATAAAGTTCGTGGATACATTGCTGACAGCCGGGAAGAATCCAAGCGATTGCATAATATTGCCGATCGCATTGATTACGGAGTTGATAGAGCAATCATCCTCGGCCTGTGCCGTTGGCCAAGTGTACTTTATACTCACAGAGAGCATCTTTCGCAGTACGTTCCAAAAACAGAATTGCTAAACAACTGGCTGCAATTTCTAATTTCCATTAGCCTAAAGCGCCCTGCCTTGGAAGAATCTGTAATTGAGGCAATTGCAGGAGACGAAGGCGTACCAACGCTCGAATTGCGAGACATTACACATGATTTCCGCTACACATTTTACAGCAAGAACGCAGAATCTAATACAGCGGAAGCCGATCTAAGCCAAGCTATTGAAGTGATAGTTACCGATCAGGAGTTGGCACGGCAGATGGCAGAGTACGAACGGCACATAGTTTCTCGCCACAAGGAAAACTGGATGAATGAGGATGAGTGGGATCGCCATCAGCGGCTTCATTCTCAACGGCGTGCATACAGCCAACGCATTCAGGAATATAAGTCCAGTCAGGAGGAACTCCTTGCCGCCTGACAAAAATGTCCTTCCGCAAAGAAACAGTTGAAACACAGGCCCTCCTTACCATATTGGGGCAAGGTGAGTTGTATAATATGGCCAAGGGGATGCTCCGGGCCGACGCTTTCACACTCACTCCCGACAGGATGGCAACCGACCCTGATCGCCTTGCGCGCGATCTGGAGGAAGCCATTCGAGTGATGGCGCAGGGACCGGAGCTGGAAACGGCACTGGTGGAAGCCACGAAACGGTTCGAGAGCGACGTCAGCGAAGAAAATTTCGCTGAGCAGCAGCGCATGCGCATGCTGAAGGCCGATCACGACCGTCGCGTTGCGGAACTTGCGCAGTCCGAAGACATTGTTTGATTTAGGTTAGCCCTTCTTTCGGGGCGACGAAGTAAGGCGATTACATGGCGACCAAGGCGAACAGCAAAAATGGTGGAGCAGGTGATGGAGAGGAAGGTGGCGATGCGCCCCTGCTCGATCTCAACGAAGCCTCCGTCAAGAAGCTGATCGCCCGCGCGAAGAAGCGCGGCTACATCACCTATGACGAACTGAACGACGCCCTGCCGCAGGACCAGATGTCCTCCGAGCAGATCGAGGATATCATGGCCGCCCTCAATGAGATGGGCGTCAATATCGTCGAAAATGAGGAAGCGAGCGAAGACGGCGACGAGCAGCGCGAGCGTGAGGACGCCGAGGACGCCGAAGATGATTCGAGCGACGATGACGGGCCGAAGCTCGTCACCGAAAAGAAGAAGGAAACGGTCGATCGCACCGACGATCCCGTTCGCATGTATCTGCGCGAAATGGGCGCGGTGGAACTGCTCAGCCGTGAAGGCGAAATCGCCATCGCCAAGCGGATCGAGGCTGGCCGCGACACGATGATCCTGGGTCTGTGCGAAAGCCCGACCACCTTCAACGCCATTATCGAATGGTCGACCGCCCTCAACAACGGCGAAATGCAGCTGCGCGAGATTCTCGATCTCGACGCCATGCTGTCCAAAGACCCTGCCCCGGAAAGCCTGGAAGAAGGCGCCGAGGATGACGACGGCGAGATCAGCGAAAAGACCGCCGGCCCCAGCTTCAAGGAAGAGGAAGAGCCGGAGGAGGAATCCGCCGACGCTGACGAGGATGAGGACGGCGCCCCCCGCGCCCGCCGCAACGAGGAAGAAGAGGAAGAGGATAACACCCTTTCCCTCGCCCAGATGGAAGAGACACTCAAGCCGATGGCACTTGAGAAGTTCGCTACCATCACCGAAATCTTCCGTGCCTTCTCCGCCTCGCAGGAAGCGCGCATGGTCGCGATGGCCAATGGCGACAGCCTGAGCCAGAAGGCCGAAGACACGTATCACGAACTGCGCGAACAACTGACCGCCGAGGTCGAGAGCGTCCAGTTCCACCAGCAGAAGATCGAATATCTCGTCGATCAGCTGTACGCCTATAATCGCCGCCTGACTGCGCTGGGCGGCCAGATGCTGCGTCTGGCCGAGCGCCACAAGGTCAGCCGCAAGGACTTCCTCGACCGCTATGTGAACCATGAACTGGACGACGCCTGGCTGGAAAAAGTGCAGGGCCTCGACAAGAAATGGGCCGCCTTTGCCGCTGCCGAAGGGCGCGCCGTCGATCGCATCCGCAACGAAGTGAGCGAAATCGCGCAGGCGACCGGCATGTCCCTGTCCGAATTCCGCCGCATCGTGAACATGGTGCAGAAGGGCGAACGTGAAGCGCGCATCGCCAAGAAGGAAATGGTGGAGGCGAACCTGCGCCTCGTCATCTCCATCGCCAAGAAATACACCAATCGCGGCCTGCAATTCCTCGACCTTATTCAGGAAGGCAATATCGGCCTGATGAAGGCGGTGGATAAGTTCGAATATCGTCGCGGCTATAAGTTCAGCACCTATGCGACCTGGTGGATCAGGCAGGCGATCACCCGTTCGATCGCCGATCAGGCGCGCACCATCCGCATCCCGGTCCACATGATCGAGACGATCAACAAGCTGGTCCGCACCAGCCGCCAGTTCCTGCACGAGCAGGGCCGCGAACCGACCCCGGAGGAGATGGCCGAGCGCCTTTCCATGCCGCTGGAGAAGGTGCGCAAGGTGATGAAGATCGCCAAGGAGCCGATCTCCCTCGAAACGCCGATCGGCGACGAGGAAGACAGCCATCTGGGCGACTTCATCGAAGACAAGAACGCGATCATCCCGGTCGATGCCGCGATTCAGGCGAACCTGAAGGAAACCGTCACCCGCGTCCTCGCCAGCCTGACCCCGCGCGAGGAACGCGTGCTGCGCATGCGTTTCGGCATCGGCATGAACACCGATCATACCCTTGAGGAAGTCGGCCAGCAGTTCAGCGTGACCCGCGAACGTATCCGCCAGATCGAAGCGAAGGCGCTGCGCAAGCTCAAGCATCCGTCGCGCAGCCGCAAGATGCGGTCGTTCCTCGACCAGTAAAATTAAAATGCACCGGTAAATTTAAATTAACCATTCTTGACGGAAAAGGGCGGCTTTCAGGGTCGCCCTTTCTGATTCCGTAAACCGGACGTTTACTCCGCCAGACTATGCCTGTGGTCACAGCCCGCACCTGCGGGACCAACAGGGATGAGAGCATGAGCGAAGCGGCACCCCGCTACCAATTTGGCGACATAGCGCGAATCCTGGAAGCGCTGGTCGCTGCCGATGGCACGGCTGCCCATCCCTACGCCAATCGCGCCGCCGCCGGCGTGGCTCGCGATACGCTGCTCTCGCTGTCCGATCTGGCCGACGGCGCTTATTATCTCTGCATGCTCCATGGTCGCCACCCCGGCGTGATCGATCATGCCGCCACCCGCTCCGCCGACAATGCCGCCCGCCAATGGCTGATCGCGGCGGGCGACGCCTTTGCCCGTGAACGCGCGTACCTCACGCAAGTGACCGTCGCCGTCGGCCCCGCGCCCAGCACGGCAGGTCAGGCCGATTGCGAAACCGCCGTCAGCCAGCAACGCCATGCGCTCGACATGCTGGCCCAGTCGGACCGGCGCGGCTGCGCCATGGGCGCGGCGATGGCGCTGGTGCTCGACTGGCGCGCCGTGCGTCATGTGCTGGATCAGGCCGCGCTGCGTGTCGGCCTTGAACCCCATCCCTGCGCCCTGCCCGAACGCGCCGCCACGCTGGACGTCGCCCGCGCCATCGGTGGCGATGACGGCATCGACCGCGCCATCCAGTTCGGCGCGCGCCAGCTTTTGAACCAGCATCGCGGCCTGTGGGATCTGCTCGCCGCCCGCGCCGACGTCCGCGCCAAGAGCGCCTGAGCGCCCCTTTACCGATTGCACCCGCCTGCCGCATTGCCTAGTCCGGTTGTCATCGACAACTGAATGGGATGGGATGATGCGCTTTGAAGGCACGCAGGACTATGTCGCCACCGACGATCTGAAGGTCGCGGTCAACGCCGCGGTGCTGCTGCGCCGTCCCTTGCTGGTGAAGGGCGAACCGGGCACCGGCAAGACCGTCCTCGCCCAGGAAATCGCCAAAGCGCTGGACGCTCCCCTCATCGAATGGAACGTCAAGTCCACGACCAAAGCCCATCAGGGCCTCTATGAATATGACGCCGTCGCCCGCCTGCGCGACGGCCAACTCGGCGACGAGCGGGTCCATGACATCGCCAACTATATCCGTAAGGGCAAGTTGTGGGAGGCGTTCACCGCCCCCAAACTCCCCGTCCTGCTGATCGACGAGATCGACAAGGCCGACATCGAATTTCCCAACGACCTGTTGCAGGAACTCGATCGCATGGCCTTCCATGTCTATGAGACGGGCGAGACGATCGCGGCGGCCGAGCGCCCGGTTGTCGTCATCACCTCGAACAATGAAAAGGAACTGCCCGACGCCTTCCTGCGCCGCTGCTTCTTCCATTATATCAAATTCCCGGACCGCGACACGATGCAGGCCATCGTCGATGTCCATTTCCCCGGCATCCAGAAGATACTGGTCGGCAAGGCGATGGATATTTTCTACGAGATCCGCGACGTCCCCGGCCTCAAGAAAAAGCCCAGCACGTCCGAACTGCTCGACTGGCTGAAACTGCTGCTGAACGAGGATATGCCGCTCGACGTCCTCCAGAACAGCGACCCGACCAAGGCGATCCCGCCCCTCCATGGCGCGCTGCTCAAGAATGAGCAGGATATCATGCTGTTCGAACGCCTCGCCTTTATGGCGCGGCGGCAGGGGCGATAAGCCGCCAAATATATATCTGGTTCCTGCACCCGGCGCGCAATGAACAGCAAAGATTGATCAAGTCAGCATGATGGCAGGCAAGTAACATGACTGCGCTTGCGAAGCCTGCTTATCTTTGCCAGTCTCCCGCCATCATAACATCGGGGGGTATCATGTCTGTCCTGTCTCGCTTGCCGCTCCTGTCTCTTCTGCTGAGCGGCACGGCTCTGGCCGCGCCGGTTACCACGCCGACCGCCGCTGATGTGCATGGCCTGCTCGATCCCCTGCCCCTGACCCTGGCCGATCCCGCCGCCGTGGAAAACCGTTGCACCGCCACCTTCACGCTGGCGACAAAGGCCAAGACGGCGCTGGAAGCCCGCACCGGCGCGGCCGCGATCGCCACCGACTTTACCGCCTATGACCGGCTGGCGCTGATCCTGTCGGACGGCTCCAGCGAAATGTATCTGATTTCGGAAACCAACCCGGACGAGAAAATCCGCGCTGCCGCCGAAGCCTGCGTCCAGAAACTCGCCTCGCTGGTCACCGACGTCTCCCTGTCCCGCCCGATCTACGACCGCCTGTCCGCGATCCCGACCAAGGGACTGGATACGAAGACCGCCTATGCGCTGAACAAACAACTGGTCAGCTATCGCCTCGCCGGCGTTGACAAGGATGCAGCGACTCGCGCCAAGGTGACGCAACTCCAGAAGGAGATCGTCGAAACCGGCCTGCTCTTCGCCAAGAATATCCGCGACGACAAGGGCGACATCGTCCTCAAGCCCGAAGAGTTGAAGGGCCTGCCGCAGGATTATATCGACGCGCACAAGCCCGGCACCGATGGCCTCGTCCATATAAGCTATGATTATCCCGACATCATGCCCGTCAATGATTTCGCCGCGATCCGCGACACCCGGCGCAAAGTATCGGTCGCCTTCCGCAATCGCGGCTGGCCGGCGAACGAAACCGTGCTGAAGACGCTGCTCCAGAAACGCCATGATCTGGCGACGCTGCTCGGCCTGCCCGACTATGCGACGCTGATCACCGCCGACAAGATGATCGGCAATCCGACCCGCGCCGCCGCCTTCCTCGACGATGTCAATGCAGCAGCGAAACCAGGCGCGACTAAGGATTATGACGAACTCTTCGCCTTCGCCAAAACGGTCGATCCCAGCATCGACCGGCTGGAAGGCTGGGATAATGCCTATATGCAGAACCTCCTGCGCAAGCAGAAATATGCCGTCGACGCCGAAGTCGTCCGCCAATATTTCACCTATGACAAGGCGCGGCAGGGCATCTTCAAACTGGTCGGCGACCTGTTCGGCGCGGACATCCGCCCATGGAACACGCCGGTCTGGGACAAGAGCGTCACTGCCTGGGAACTGTACGATCAGGGCAAGCTGATCGGCCGCTTCTACCTCGACATGCACCCGCGCAAGGGCAAGTATAACCATGCCGCGCAATTCCCGATCCGCACCGGCGTCACCGGGCAGCAGGTGCCGGTCGGCGCGCTCATCTGCAACTTCCCCGGCAGCGGCCCGATGGATCATGACGACGTCACGACCTTCCTCCACGAATTCGGCCATCTGATCCACAGCCTCTATTCCGGCAAGCAGACCTACAGCCTTCAGTCGATGGGCAATCTGCAATGGGACTTCATCGAAGCGCCCTCGCAACTGCTGGAGGAATGGACCTGGGATTATGACACCCTCAAGGGCTTCGCCTCCAACGCGCAGGGCCAGCCCATCCCCGAAGAGCTGGTGAAGAAGATGAACGCCGGCCGCCAGTTCGGCGAAGCGGTTCGGTGGAAGGGGCAGCTCGCCTATTCGGCCGTGTCGCTCAACTTCTACAATCGCGCGCCCGATTTCGACCTGGCGACCATGTATGACACGCAGATCAGCCGTTACTCCATGTTCCCGGCCGTCCCGAACACGCACAGCTATGCCAGCTTCGGCCATCTGGATGGCTATTCGGCGATCTATTATACCTATGTCTGGTCCAAGGCGATCGCGCTCGACCTGTTCACCCGCTTCAAGGCGGATGGCATCCGGGACAAGGCCACCGCCATGCAGTACCGCAAGCAGGTGTTGGAGCCGGGCGGTTCGGTCGACGCCAACGCGCTGATCCAGAATTTCCTGGGCCGCCCGCTCAGCCTGGACGCCTTCAAGGATGAACTGGCGGGCAAATAAGGCCCGCCCAACGGGAACAGACCATGCCTCACTCCGCTGGCTGCCTCTGCGGCGCCGTCCGCATCACGATCGACGCCGAAGCGCTTGCCGCCCGCATGTGCTGGTGCCGCCTCTGCCAATATCTGGGCGGCGGCTCCGGCACGGTGAATATCTGCTTCCCCAGCGAACATGTGACGACGACCGGCGAAGTCCGCTGGCATGACAGTGTCGCCGACAGCGGCAACGCCATGAAGCGCGGTTTCTGCCCCACCTGCGGCACGCCGCTGTTCAGTCTGGCCGAATCGCGCCCGCATCTGACCTTCATTCGCGCCGGCGCGCTGGACGATCCTGCGCTGATCGGCCCGCAGGCGGTGATATGGACCGGCGCAGCGCCGGACTGGGCGCATCACGACCCGGACCTGCCCCATTATCCCGCGCAAATCCCGCCCGTCGCCTGATTTAGGCTCTTGCGCCCCCCGGTTTAGTCTGTAGCCTCCCTGTCATAGTTCAAGGCCGCGCCAAGACGGTCTGGATCTGGAGAGGGATGCTGATGCCCAAATGCGCCCGGAGTCTCATTACCGCTTTTCTGTCGGCGACGGCCCTCTGCCTCGCCGTCCCCTCGCTCGCGCAGGCCGCAGACGGCGAAGCCTGGACACCGACGCAGGACGCCATTCGCGCCGACGCCGCCGGCATCAGCCTGCCCCAGACCGTCGCCGGCCTGTCCCTCGCCAAGAGCGGCGAAGCCTCCAATGGCGGCCGCGCCGTCGACAATTATGCGCAATATCTGTCGGAGGATGGTGCCGTTCAGGCGACCCTCTACGTCTATCTGCCCACTTATGCCGACGCTTCGCTCGCCGCTTATATGACCGACAAAGCGGTGATGGAGCGGTTCGGCGCCAAGACCCGCCGCACCGCCTATGCCAGCGCCCCTGCCGCCGGCCGGGCGGACAGCGCGATCCGCGCAGTCTATGACGACGCAGCCGACGGTGCGTTGACGACGGCGGCGGGCTTCATCCATGCCGGGCGCTGGATTGTGAAGATCCGCATCACCGGCCCCACCGAGCGCCGCGCCGAAGTGCTGAAGGGCCTCGACGGCATGCTCGCCGGCCTGACGGTGGACGATCCCGCCAGCCTGCATGCCACCGCGCCGGCCAGCTTCGCCGCCTGCCCCGCCGCGCCCACGGCGGACGCCCGTCTGACCCCGGCCAAGCCCGCCGAACAGGCAGTACCGCAGGACGTTCTCATCCCCCGCGATGGCAAGGATGCGCTGTGCATCCGCGGCACCGTGACCACGGCCGAAGGCAGCTACGACATGCTGCAACAGGTCGGTCGCAGCGACGGCGCGATCATCGTGCCGGTCGATGACAGCGGCACCGTCCTCGCCTTCGACCCCGCCACCGATGCGCCGGGTTACAAGCTGTCGATCCATATGGTCGGCCAGACCGACCTCTACGGCCTGTACGACCGCGTCCCCAACCCGCACCAGATCGCCGCGATCCTGGACGGCAAAGACCCCCAGACCGCCCAAGCCGCCGCCGTCGCCACCTACGCCGCCAACGGGGACGTGACGCTCAGCCGGTAAGGCGTCGTTGGGTGGATTGCGGACTGTCGGCTTAACTACCCATTCCGAGCATTTCCTGCCGTTCGTCTTCGGTGCAGAGCGCGATAATGGCAAGACTATGCTGTTTTTTCGCATGGGCGATTACAGCGATTAAACTGCGAACCAAAGGATCATCGTTAGCTGAGCTAAGGTCACGCAAGGCAACCGGCAGCAGGCTCACCCAAGCCTGCGCGTAACCGTCATCCAATTCCATTGGCATCGAAGGACTGTCCGAACCAAGTCGTGCCTCTTCGATTGAAGCGATCAATGCGTATGAGTTCCAATCAGGTTGATCAGATGCCTCTATCAGGTGAACCAGTTCCGGCACCGCACGATATGAGGCCGTCCCGATAGTCCCCTGATGGAATAGCCGCTCCCACAACTCCCTAATTGCTACTTCGGCATCACTTTCAAGCCAAGCCCTGATGGCTGGGCAGGGATCATAAGGATTTTGGTAAGCATCGAGCCATTCGCTTTTCATAGTGGCAGATTATGTCGATATCAGTCGCGCTGAGCAATGGCCGGTTTGGGTCACACTTTATCTGCGGTCTAACGGCAACTTCTGGTCGTTTTCAGCCTTATTCCCCAACCCTCAAATCAAATAGCCCACCTCATAAAGCCCCCACTTCCGTCCGCCGAACAGCAGCGGCACGAACACGCTGCGCAGCGCGCGATAGCGGCCTTCGCCCAGATCCTGCCGATAGGTGAACAGGAAGAAGTCGCCTTCCTCCTGCAAGGCCCGCCGCGTCTGGCTGTCCATGAAGATTTGCCGGTTGCGTGCATGTTCCATGTTCCAGTCCGACAGGCCCGGCCGCTGCGGCTGGCTGCGCGTGCTGATATGGGTCGGCAGATAGCCGTTCATGTCGAGCAGGCAGCACCCCACGATCGCGCTGTCCTCGCTCGTCCGCCGGTCCAGCACCGGCCGCACCCGGCTGTCGGCAAAGGCGGTGAAGCCGTTCAGATATTGGGTCGGGCCTGATCCCGGCACCGCGCGATAATCCGTATCGAACAACGCCTCCAGACTGATCTCCCCCGCCCGCACAGCCTCCTCGATCAGTGCGCTCACCTCTTCCGCGCCATCCTCGGCCAGCGCGATATAGCGGCTGTTGCGCGTCTTCTGCGGGCCATGCGCGGCCGTGTTCAGCATCGCATTGGCCATGCCCTCCAGCCCCTCCAGCTGCTCGCGGGCGACATCGACCCGCAAGGCACTGTCGCTGGCCGACCGGCCGAACGTCGCCAGCCCATGCCGCAACGCGCTGACATCCCCATCGGCGGCATCGGTGCAAGTCACGATCGCCTCCGACCGCTCGCCAAATTGCGTCACCAGCGACGCGATCTCCGCCATGCTCAGGCGCAACTGGTCGATATGCGTACCCACGCCACGGCCCCGCACGATATTCGCCTCGACGCCCCCGATCAGCGCCCGCGCATCGCGATCCAGCTGGCCCAGCTTGTCTCCGACCGAAGCGGCGGACTCCCCTGCCTGCCCCGCCAGCCGCCGGATTTCATCGGCCACCACCGCAAAGCCCTGCGTCGCCGCGCCACCCCGCGCCGCTTCGATCGCGGCGTTCACGCCCAGAAGCCGCGTCTGCCGCGCAATCGCGCCCAGTTCATCGCTGATGTCGCCCACTGCCTCGATCACGGTCAGGAACTGGCGCAAATGGCCTTCCAGCCCGGTGACATGCTCGACCAGCCCCGCCACCTCGCCCAGCGACAGACCGATCACATCATGCCCGTCGGCGATGATCCGTCCGGCGCGCCGCGCGGTCAGGCTCAGTTCCTGCGCGGCGGCGACGCTTTCATTCTGGCTCGCCGCCAGCGTGGCCATATTGGCCTGAAGATCGGCCAGATGCACCGAATCGCCCTGGATGCGGCGGTTCAGTTCGCTCAGATATCCAGCCGTCTCGCTGCACTGCAATGCGATGTCGCCTGACCGTTCCCCCAGGTCAGCCAACAAGTCCCTGTTTTCCAAGTGCGCCCCGCCAAATCTATTATGTCTGGATGATGACGGATTAACCATGCACTGCAACACTTAATATTCGGACAATCCCCGATCGCCGCGACAGCTTGCATCCCGGCCCTTGCTGGCCGACAAGCAATTCATGCTACTCAACTTCCTCGACGCCCTCCGCGCCGCCGGCATCAATGCCAGCATCAAGGAGCATCTGCTGCTGCTGGAGGCGCTGGACCGCGACGTCATCGCCCGCCGGCCGGAGGATTTCTACTATCTCGCCCGCGCCACCTATGTGAAGGATGAAGGGCTGCTCGACCGCTTCGATCAGGTTTTCGCGCGGGTATTCAAGGGCGTGCTGAGCCAGGATGGCGTCGAAGCCGACATCCCTGAAGAATGGCTGCGCCTCATCGCCGAAAAATATCTCAGCCCGGAGGATATGGAGAAGATCAAGTCGCTGGGCGACTGGGACGAGATCATGAAGACGCTGAAAGAACGGCTGGAGGAGCAGAAGGAGCGGCATCAGGGCGGCAACAAGTGGATCGGCACCGGCGGCACCTCCCCCTTCGGCCATGGCGGCTATAATCCGGAAGGGGTGCGCATCGGCGGCGAAAGCCGGCACAAACGCGCCATCAAGGTCTGGGAAAAGCGCGAATTTGCCAATCTCGACAGCACGAAACAACTCGGCACCCGCAACATCAAGGTCGCGCTGCGCCGCCTGCGCCGCTTCGCGCGGGAAGGCGCGGCGGACGAGCTCGACCTCGATGAAACCGTTCGCGGCACCGCGCGGCAGGGCTGGCTCGACATCCGCATGCGGCCGGAGCGGCATAATGCGGTCAAGCTGCTGCTCTTCCTCGACGTCGGCGGCTCAATGGACCCGTTCATCACGCTGTGCGAGGAGCTGTTTTCCGCCGCCACCGGCGAATTCAAGAATATGGAATTTTTCTACTTCCATAACTGCCTGTACGAAGGCGTGTGGAAGGATAATCGCCGCCGCTTTTCGGAACGCATTCCGACATGGGATATCCTCCACAAATATGGCCATGACTATAAGCTGATCTTCGTCGGCGACGCGGCGATGAGTCCCTATGAGATCAGCCATCCCGGCGGATCGGTCGAACATATGAATGAGGAAGCCGGCGCTGTCTGGCTCGATCGCATCACCCGCACCTATCCCGCCGCCGTCTGGCTCAACCCCGCATCGCAGGCCCATTGGGGCTATAGCCAGTCGACGAAAATCATCCGCGACCTGATGAACGATCGCATGTATCCCCTGACGATCGAGGGCATAGACGCCGCCATGCGGGAATTGACGCGCAAGCGCTAGCGGCTTGGCGTTCAACGACTTATATCCCGCCGGACCCTTTATCTGGAGAAAGTTCGCCATGTTCACCCGATGGCCGATCATCGCGCTCATGGCGCTGGCGCCAGCCCTCTCGCTCGCCGCCACGCCGCCTTCGGAAGGCACGATGGCGGTCGACGCGAAAGAGATCGACGCCGGACAGGATCTTTTCCGCGACGCCGCCGCCAGCGCCTTGGCGGACAAGGGCTTCACGTTGCTGGACGGCGCAGGCCATGCCGCCTTCAGGATGGAACTGGCGGTTTCGGTGACGGAGGTCGGGACCGTGGACGCAAAAGTCGCCACCACCGGCCCGAAGGTCCAGAATGGCGGCCTGATGAACGGCGTCGGATCGGCGGTCAAGATCGCGGTACCCACAGGTAAGTCCCGCAATGTGGCGTTGGAGCGCACGCAACTCGACATGACACTGCGCAAGCGTGGCGAGACGGACATACTGTGGCGCGGGTCCGCCGTAACGGTCCGCAATTCCGCGACGCCGGGCAACATCGCGGCCGACCTGTCCAACGCGCTACTGCGCCAATATCCGGTTCAGTCCGAAGGGGTCATCGGCGTGCCGTGAGCGCCACTTATGTCAGAACCTATCCTTTTCGTTCTCCGGCGCCGGTCGGGGAACGCCTCTTACAAACCGGCCTGATGATTCCCAGGCGCTTCTGTCCTACATCCCACCAAGCTGCTATCATGCGGCTGGGTCTTTTCGATAGGATCGGTACGGCGTAATAAAATGTCGATATCTGCGGGAAATGTGCGAAGTTAAGCCCGGAACAGAACCCCGCCGGTCATCGGCGTCGGCGCCCCGGTCGTCCCCGGAAAGCTGATCGGCAATCCTTTCAGATGCCGCACCGCCATATAGGCGAACCCCTGCGCCTCCAGCGCATCACCATCCCAGCCAAGCCCATCGACGCTCAGTATCTGCGCCCCGGTCCGTTCCGCCAGCATCGCCATCAGCGTATCATTATGCCGCCCGCCGCCCGCGACATGGATTTGCGCCGGTCGCTCCGGCAGATGCCCGATCGCCCGTGCCACCGCGGCCGCCGTGAACGCCGTCAGCGTTGCCGCCCCATCCGCCAGCGAAAGCCCCCGCACCGCTTCAATACTGAACTGCTCTCGATCGATGCTCTTGGGCGGCGGCACCGCGAACCACGGATCGGCCATCATCGCCGCCAGCCGGCCCTCATCCACCGTTCCCCGCGCAGCCGTGGCGCCGCCCGCGTCATAGGCGGCGTCCCCATGCGTCTGCATCCAGTTGTCGATCAGCCCGCTCGCCATGCCGGTGTCGCATGCGATCAGCGTCCCGTCCGCCCCGATGAAGGTGATGTTCGCCACCCCGCCCAGATTAAGGATCGCCGCCGGCTTGCTCAGCCCGTCGGCCAGCGCCCGGTGATAGACCGGCAGCAACGGCGCACCCTGCCCGCCCGCCGTGACATCGGCGCTGCGCAGGTCCGCCACAACCGGAATCCCGAACCCGCCGGCCAGCCCGGCGCCGTCGCCAATCTGCCAGGTCCATCCCCATTCCGGCCGATGCGCGACGGTATGGCCATGAAAGCCGATCACGCCCATATCTTCGGCCACGTGCCCGCTGCGCCCCAGCAGGTCCGCCACCGCCTGCACATGCCGCTCGGTCAGTTCCGCCTCGACCGACGCGATCAGCGGCTCGAAACCCGGCTTTTCCATCGCCATCGCCCGCTGGCACGCCTCGGCCAGCCGCAGCCGGAACCCGTCATCATATTCCATGGCATGGAACGCGACCGGCATGACCACGCCCTCGCCATCCGTCTCGATCAGCGCCGCGTCGATCCCGTCGCGCGATGTGCCGGACATCAGGCCGATGGCGAGCAGGGGGGCGTTGGTCACGGACGATCCTTATCAAAGCAGAGATGAACGGGATGACTTCCCCTCCCGTTCGCCCTGAGCCTGTCGAAGGGCCGTACTTCCTTATGAAAAGTGCTGGGCTTCGACAAGCTCAGCCCGAACCTTCGGAAGGGAAGGCGCCTCGCACTCCAGCCGCACCGCCTCCATCTCCGCAAAGAAACAGGCCCGCGCCTCCGCCGAGAATGGATTGGCCTGCTCGATCGCCCGGCTCACCCCCACCGCATCATGGCGCACCATCTCCACCGCCTGCCGCAACAGGTCGAAACTGCGCGTCGTGATCCGGTCGGGCAGATGCTCCATCCGCAGCATCGCCTTGGCGATCAGATGCGTCAGCCCCTGCGTAAAGGCTGCCTCGCGATCATGCTCCTCAGGCGTCGCGAACAGCACCACCAGCCCGAACGCCCTACGCAGAAAGGCCCCCACCTGCCGCGCCCTGCCGCCGCGCAACGGGCACAGCACGATCTTCAGCCCCGCCATCCCCTGCCCCACGCTCTGCGGCCCGAACAGCGGATGACTGGCGATCAGATCGACATGCGCCGGCAACTCTTCCCGCAATATCGCCGCCGGCTCGACCTTCACCGACCCCACGTCCATCACCAATGCGCCGGGTTTCAGCAACGGCGCAATCTCCCGGCAAACCGCCCGCATCGCCGCCACCGGCACCGCCAGTACAACGATGTCGCACCTGCTCACCTCCTCCAGCGATACCGCTTCGACACCCACCGGCATCTCCACCGCCCGCGCATCATGGGCCAGCACCGCAACATGCGCCGCCAGATACTCCGCCATCAACCGCCCGAAGGCGCCAAGGCCGATAATGCCCACCGAGGGCCGGACAGAAGGGGAAAACAGGATCACGCAAAGCCTCGCTTCTTTTGAAGAGAGCCGCGCAAATCGTTGGTCGGGGATTTTTCCGGATCAACCGCTGATTGGCGCAGCGGTTGAAAGGACGACAAGAAACCCACCGCTTATGTCAGCGGCGGTAATAGCTCCGGAACAGGATGACGTTTCTGGCCATGGCGCCGGGCTAAGCGCTTCATGCATCCAAGTCAACGCGCAGTCTTTTCGTCGCCCGGTCGCAATGCTACAGGCCCGCGCCATGAGCAATTATCAGTCCGATCTCCTGCGCCTGCTCGAAGCGCGCGGCTACATCCACCAGATGACCGATGCGGAGGGGCTCGACGCCCTTGCCGGCAAGCAGGTGGTGCCGGGCTATATCGGCTTCGATCCGACCGCGCCGTCGCTGCATGTCGGCCATCTGGTGTCGATCATGATGCTGCGCCAGTTGCAGAAGGCGGGGCATAAGCCGATCGTCCTGATGGGCGGCGGCACCGGCAAGATCGGCGATCCCAGCTTCAAGGACGAAGCGCGCAAGCTGCTGACGACCGATATCATCGCGGACAATGTCGCGAGCATCAAGCGCGTGTTCGAACGCTTCCTGACCTTCGGTGACGGCCCGACCGACGCGATCATGCTCGACAATGCCGAATGGCTGGACAAACTGGAATATATCCCGTTCCTGCGCGACATCGGCCAGCATTTCTCGGTGAACCGGATGCTCAGCTTCGATTCGGTGAAGATGCGTCTCGACCGCGAACAGTCGCTCAGCTTCCTCGAATTCAACTACATGATCCTTCAGGCTTACGACTTTCTGGAACTGTCGCGCCGCTCGGCCTGCCGCCTGCAAATGGGTGGCTCGGACCAGTGGGGCAATATCGTCAACGGCGTCGAACTCGCGCGCCGCGTCGACAGCACACAGGTATTCGGCCTCACCACGCCTTTGCTCACCAATGCCGACGGCACGAAGATGGGCAAGACCGTGGGCGGCGCCGTCTGGCTGAATGAAGATCAGCTCTCGCATTACGACTATTGGCAATTCTGGCGGAACACCGCCGACGCCGACGTCGCCAATCGCCTGCGCCTCTTCACCGACCTGCCGATGGACGAGGTGAACCGTCTCGCCGCGCTGGAAGGTGCGGAAATCAACGAGGCGAAGAAGATCCTCGCCAACGAAGCGACCGCGCTTTGCCGTGGCCTCGACGCCGCGCAGGCCTCGGCCGAAACCGCGCGCAAGACCTTCGAGGAAGGCGCGTCCGACGCCAACCTCCCGACCGTCAGCCTGGGGGCAGAAGGCCTGACCGTGGTGCAGGCCGTCACCGGCCTGGGCTTTGCGACGTCGAACAAGGAAGTGCGTCGCAAGCTGGGCGAAAATGCCATCAAGCTGAATGGCGAGGTCGTCACCGATCCCGCCGTCACCGTAAAGCCCGGCGACAAGCTCAGCTTCGGCGCGAAAAAGCACGGCCTGATCGTCGCCTGACCCCGCGAAAAGGGAAAGAGCGTTAGCCGGTGGTTAACGCTCTCTTTTGGTAAAGCGTCCATTTTCGCAGGCGTAAAGCGGGCAACATGTCCGTCTTCGCCAATCTCGGCCATGTGCTGCGCTCCCGCGACCCCGCGGTCGATCAGCGTCGCGCAAGCCGCGATCTGGTGGACATGCTCAGCCACATTACGACGGGAGGCCGCACCCATGGCATCCGCATCATCAATATCTCCGCACTCGGCCTGATGTGCCGCAGCGACAGCAGCTTCATGGCGCACGAACAGGTCAGCGTCTGGCTGCCAATCGTGAAGGATTATGCGGCCGAAATCCGCTGGGTGGAGGATGGCCGGCTCGGCATGGAGTTTCTGGAACCGATCACGCCGCAAATCTACGATGCGATGCTGGGGCTCATCCCGCCGCGCCGGACGGCATGGTGATTGCCGGGCTGGTAAAGCCCTCCTCCGTTTCCAGCTTCTGACGCCCGCGCACCAGCGCTTCGGGCATCTCCGTGCGCAGGAATGTCAGCATCGCCTCCCGCACCTCGCAGCGCAGGTCGAACGCGATCCCCGCATTGCGCGCCGACAGCAATCCGCGCAGCTCCAGCGCATCGGCGCGATGATCCGTCACTTGCAAGATCGCGACCCGTCCGTCCCAGCGCCCGTTCGCCTTCACCGCCTCGACAAAGCGCGTGCGTATCCGCTCGATATCGGCGGTCGGATCGACATAGAGGAACACGGTCCCCAGCAGGTCGGACGTCTTCGTCGTCCAGTTCTGGAACGGCTTCTCCAGAAAATAGGATACCGGCACCACCATCCGCCGATCGTCCCAGATGCGCACGATGACATAGGTCAGCTTGATCTCCTCGATCCGCCCCCATTCCCCTTCGATGATGACGACATCGTCCAGCCGGATCGGTTCGGAAAAGGCCATCTGGACGCCCGCAATCAGGTTCTTGAGCGCCGGCTGCGCCGCCGCGCCGACCGCCAGCGCCGCCAGACCCGCCGACGCCATCAGCGACACGCCGATCGTCCGCACGCCCGGAATCGCGATCAGCATCATCGCGATCACGAGGAACCCGACGATGCACTGGCAGATGCGATAGAGGATGCTGACTTTGGTCCGCCGCCGCCGCGCCTTCAGATTATCCTCGACACTGATGTCCGCGCGCACCTCCAGCATCGCCTTGCCGACGCGCATCAGCCGGAACACCAGCCAGCCGACCAGCAACGCAAAGATCATCCGCGCGCCGATCGACCAGACATCCTCTAGCCGATCGCCCAGTTCGACGGACTTGAGTCCCGCCCCCAGCGCCAGCAACACCACCAGCCATCGCGTCGGCTGATAGAGGGCGGGCAACAGCACCGGCTCCAGTTTCGAATGTTTCGCGATCCGCAGCGCAATCCAGTAAAGCGCCCAATGGATCAGGAAAGCGGCAGCCACCGAAATGGCGATCGACATCACCGCCATCGGCGTGATGTGGGTCAGGCTAATATCGGTCATGCGTTGGGCAACGCGACCATCCGCGATTTTGTTTCGCAGATGCGAGATGTTTTCCCTTTACCCCTCTCCCCCGTGGGGGAGAGGGCTGCGCAGACTTGGCAGCCTGCTGCCTAGTCGTAGCTGGGTGAGGGGGGCAGCGACCCATCGAACGCACGCATCCCCCTCATCCAACTCCGCCTAGCCGCTACGCGGCAAGGCTCCATATCCTTCTCCCCCAAGGGGAGAAGGAAAAATCACCCCCCCCGCAACAACCCCACAGCCGCGTCCTTCTCGAACAGATACAAACACGTTCGCGCCGCCTGCCCCCGTGCGCTGTCCAGCCCGCCGTCCCGCTCGATCAGCAGATGCGCATCATCCCGCGCGCTGTCCACCAGCGCCGCGACATGCTCCGGCGTCGCGACCTTCAGTTCCGCCTCGCCCGACTGGCGTGTGCCCAGCACTTCGCCCGCGCCGCGCAGCTTCAGATCCTCTTCGGCAATGCGGAACCCGTCATTCGTCTCCCGCATCAGCGCCAGCCGCGCGCGTGACGTCTCGCCCAGCGCATTGCCGCGCAGCAGCAGGCAGGTCGACGGCTTTTCGCCGCGCCCCACCCGGCCGCGCAACTGGTGCAACTGCGCCAACCCAAACCGGTCCGCCCCCTCGATGATGATGAGGCTGCTGTTGGGCACATCCACGCCCACTTCGATCACCGTGGTCGCGACCAGTATCTGCGTCCGATTGGCGGCAAAGGCATCCATCGCCGCATCCTTGTCCGCCCCCTTCATCTTGCCATGCACCAGCCCAACCCGCTCGCCAAAGCGCTGGCGCAGCGTCTCGGCCCGCATCTCCGCCGCGGCCTGATCGCTCGTCTCGCTTTCCTCGACCAGCGGGCACACCCAATAGGCCTGCCCCCCACCCTCGACATGGCGGGCCAGCGCCTCCACCACCTCGTCCAGCCGCGTGGCGGCCATCACCAACGTCTGGATCGGCTGACGCCCCGGCGGCATCTCGTCCAGCCGGGAAACCTCCATCTCGCCATAATAGGTCAGCGTCAGCGTACGCGGGATCGGCGTCGCGGTCATCACCAGCAGGTGCGGCGACCGCTCCGCCTTGCTCGCCAGCAACATCCGCTGCGCCACGCCGAAGCGATGTTGTTCGTCGATCACCGCCAGACCCAGCGCCTTATATTGTACCGCTTCCTGAAAGATGGCGTGCGTACCGACGAGAATGTCGATGCTCCCGTCCGCCAGCCCCATCAGCGTGGCCTCGCGCACCTTGCCCTTCTCACGGCCCGTCAGGATCGCAATCTCGATCGGCAGGCCCGACGCCATTTTCCGCAGCGTCTCATAATGTTGCCGCGCCAGGATTTCGGTCGGCGCCAGCATCGCGCCCTGCATCCCCGCCTCGACCGCGTTCAGCAGCGCCATCAGCGCCACCAAAGTCTTGCCCGACCCGACATCGCCCTGAAGCAGGCGCAGCATCGGCGTCGCCTGCGCCATATCGCCCTCAATCTCGCCGATCGACCGCCGCTGCGCACCCGTCGGCGCAAAGGGCAGCTTGAGCATATCGCGCAGCCGCCCGTCGCCCTCTATCGGCACGCCTCGCCGCCGCCGCGACGATTGCCGCACCAGCATCAGTGCCAGTTGCCCGGCAAAAATCTCGTCATAGGCCAGCCGCTCGCGCGCCTTGGCATCCGACGGATCGGCATGCACCCGCCCCAGCGCCTCGCGCCACGCGGGCCATGCCTTGCGCGCCAGCAGGCTCGGCTCGATCCATTCCGGCAAATCCGGCGCCCGCGTCAGCGCCTGCGCCGCAATGTCCCGCATCCGGTTGTTGGTCAGCCCTTCCGACAGGCCATAGACCGATTCGCGCGCCGGCACCGTGTCCGCTTCTTCGGGCGGCAGCACATAGTCCGGGTGTACCATCTGAAGATTGTCGTCATAGGCCTCCAGCTTCCCCGACACGAATTTGGGTTCATTGAGCGGCAACAGCTTGCGCGGCCAGCCGCTATTCTTCCCGAAATAGACGAGGGACACGACATTCGCCCGCTTGTCGATCGCCTGCACCCGGAACGGCGCGCGCGGGCTGCTGCTGGCCTTGTAATCCACCGGGGTCAGCATCGTGCCGATCACCCGTCCCGCGTCGGCCATGTCCAGTTCGTCGGTCAGGTGCCGGTCCACCCAACTGACCGGAATATGAAAGGCGACGTCGACCGCGCGCGCCAGCCCCAGCCGCTCCAGCGGACGGGCGAGCGTGGGGCCGATCCCCTTGAACAGGGATATTTCGGCAAAGAGCGGATTGAGAATATCGGGTCGCATGGCTATCTGCTGCGCTCTAACCTAGCCGGGGCAGTCATACAAATCCCCGATCGGCCATTTTGCCATGCCCGCAAAAGGAACAAATTGTGAACGACAATCCCCAGATGCGCCGCATCAAATTCCGGGCCTGGCATCGCGGCACGCGGGAAGCGGACTATACGGTCGGCGGATTTTTCGAACGCTATTACACGACATGGAACGCGGAAGAGATCGCCTGGTTCGAACGGTTCATGGAGGAGCAGGATGCCGACATCATCGGCTGGGCGCTCGGCACCATCCCCGTCCCCGACGAATGGAAAGGCCCGATGATGGACAAATTCCTCAAACTCGATTTCGTGAAGATCGAGAACTGATTACATAAGATGACCGATCTCCAGAAAATCCTGAAGGCGAAGGCGCCGCTCACCCTGTCCGGCGTGCCCGCGGGCTTCCAGCCCTGGCTGCTGGCCGACATCGCCCGCGCCGCCGGGGCTGCAGGCGGCCGCGCCGTCTTCATCGCGTCCGACGAGCAGCTGATGCGCGCGGTCGCCGACACTGCGCATTATTTCGCGCCGGAGATCGAGATCATCGAAATCCCCGCCTGGGACTGCCTGCCCTATGACCGGGCTAGCCCCTCGCTACGCGCGGCCTCCGCGCGCCTCGCGGGCCTCCACGCGTTGCAGGCAAAGCCCAAAGGCCCGCAACTGGTCGTCACCACGCTGGCCGCCATGACCCAGCGCACTTTGACGCCCTTCCGCGTCCGCCAACTGGTCGCCAAACTCGCGCCCAAGGAACGGATCGCCATCCAGAAGCTGGCCGAAATGCTGCAAGCGAACGGCTATGTCCGCACCGACACAGTGCATGACCGGGGCGAGTTCGCGATCCGGGGCGGCATCGTGGACCTGTTCCCCGGCGGCGAGGAGATGCCGCTGCGTCTCGACTTCTTCGGCGACGAGATCGAAACCGTCCGCCGCTTCGACCCGTCCGATCAGCGCACGATCGAGAATGTCGACGGCTTCACCCTCCTCCCCGCGTCCGAAGCCCTGCTGGACGAAGACACGATCAAGCGCTTCCGTGGCCGCTACCGCGAAACATTCGGCGCGACCGCGACCGGCGACCCGCTCTATCAGGCGGTCAGCGACGGCCGCCGCCTGGCCGGCATGGAACATTGGCTGCCTTTGTTCGAGGAAAAGCTGGTCCCGCTGACCGATCACCTCGGCGAGGGCACTGTCCTCATCCGCGACCATGGCGTCGCAGGCGCAGCGGAGAGCCGGTTCGAGGCGATCCGCGACTATCACGCCAACCGCGTGCAGGCGAAATCGTCCGACCCCGGCTCCTATCGCCCGCTAAAGCCCGATTCCCTTTATCTCGACGCCGCCGAATGGGACGCCGCCGTCGCGATCCTGCCGATGCACGGCACCACGCCCTTCCACGAACCCGAAAGCGCCACCGTCCTCGATTTCGCGGTAGACGGTCCCCGCGACTTCGCCCCCGAACGCGCGCAGAACACGAACATCTACGAAGCCGTCGGCAAGCATATCGCCGACCTGCGCCGCCAGAAGAAGAAGGTCGTTATCGCCAGCTATTCCGGCGGCGCGCGCGAACGCCTGTCCGGCCTGCTCGCCGATCATGGCGTCTCCCGCCTCGCCGCCGCCGATAACTGGCAGGAAGCGCTGGGCATCGCGGCGGGTGGCAGCGTCACCCTGACCGTCCTGCCACTCGACCATGGCTTCACCGCGCCCGACGTCGCCGTCCTCACCGAACAGGATATGCTGGGCGACCGCCTCGTCCGCCGCGCCAAGCGCAAGAAAAGCGCCGACGCCTTCCTTCAGGAACTGGCCACCCTCTCGCCCGGCGACCTCGTCGTCCATATGGATCACGGCATCGGCCGCTATGAAGGGCTGACCCAGATCCCGGTGGCAAAGGCCCCGCATGATTGCGTCGCCCTCACCTATGCCGGCGGCGACAAGCTCTACGTCCCGGTCGAAAATCTTGAAGTCCTCTCCCGCTACGGCAGCGACAGCGAAGGTGTAAGCCTCGACAAGCTGGGCGGCGAAGCCTGGCAGCGGCGCAAGGCGAAGATGAAGGAGCGCATCCGCGAAATCGCGGGTGAATTGCTCAAGACCGCCGCCGAACGCGCCCTGCGCGCCGCCACCGTCGCTGAACCCGATCAGGCCGGCTACCCCGCCTTCGTCGACCGCTTCCCCTATCAGGAAACCGAGGATCAGGACCGCGCCATCACCGACGTGGTGGAGGATCTGGGATCGGGCAAGCCGATGGACCGCCTCGTCTGCGGCGACGTCGGCTTCGGCAAGACCGAGGTGGCCCTGCGCGCCGCCTTCGTGGCAGCGATGGCGGGGATGCAGGTCGTGGTCATCTGCCCCACCACCTTGCTCGCGCGCCAGCATCACATGAATTTCGAGGAGCGTTTCCGCGGCTTCCCCGTCAATATCGGCCGCCTGTCCCGCCTCGTCCCCGACAAGGAAGCGAAGGCGACCAAGGCAGGCCTCGCCGACGGTACGATTGACATCGTGGTCGGCACCCATGCGCTGCTGGCCAAAGGGCTGGAATTCAAGCGCCTCGGCCTCGTCATCGTGGATGAGGAACAGCGGTTCGGCGTCACCCACAAGGAACGGCTGAAGTCGCTCAAGACCGACGTCCATGTCCTGACGCTCACCGCCACGCCAATCCCTCGCACGCTGCAAATGGCAATGTCGGGTCTGCGCGAACTCAGCGTCATTCAGACCCCGCCGGTCGATCGCCTCGCGGTCCGCACCTACATCATGCCCTGGGACGGCGTCGTGATCCGGGAGGCTTTGCTGCGCGAACATTATCGCGGCGGGCAGAGCTTCTTCGTCGTGCCCCGCATCGCCGACCTCACCGAGGTCGAGGAGTTCCTGCGCACCGAAGTCCCCGAGATCAAACCCATCGTCGCCCATGGCCAGATGAGCGCCACCGATGTCGAGGAACGCATGTCCGCCTTCTACGACAAGCGCTACGATGTGCTGCTCTCCACCACCATCGTGGAATCCGGCCTCGACATCCCCAGCGCCAACACGCTCATCATCCACCGCGCCGACCGCTTCGGCCTCGCGCAACTCTATCAGCTGCGCGGCCGCGTGGGCCGGTCGAAGACGCGCGCCTATGCCTATTTCACCACGCCCGCCAACCGCATCATCACGGAGACGGCGGAAAAACGGCTCAAGGTTCTCTCTGACCTCGACACGCTGGGCGCAGGCTTCCAACTGGCCTCCCACGATCTCGACATTCGCGGCGCGGGCAACCTCGTGGGCGACGAACAGTCGGGCCATATCAAGGAAGTCGGCTTCGAACTCTACCAGTCGATGCTGGAGGAGGCGATCATGGACGCCAAGGCGGGCGGGGTCGGTATCGAAAAACGCAGCGACAGCTTCTCACCCCAGATCAGCGTCGATGCACCCATTCTCATCCCGGACGATTATGTGCCGGACCTTGACCTCCGCATGGGCCTCTATCGCCGTATCAACGAACTGGAAGACCGCAATGGCCTCGAATCCTTCGCCGCCGAACTGATCGACCGTTTCGGCAAGCTGCCATTGCCCACGCAAAACCTGCTCAAGATCATAGAGATCAAGCAGAACTGCCTGATCGCCAACATATCGAAAATCGACGTCGGGCCAAAGGGCGCGCTGGTCAGCTTCTTCGAGGATCGCTTCCCCAAGCCCGCGAACCTCGTCGCCTATATTCAGAAACTCAACGGCGTCGCCCGCCTGCGCCCGGACAGCAAGATCGTGCTGGACCGCGCATGGGCCGACCCGCAGGCCCGCCTCAACGGTGCGCTGCAACTGTCAAAGGGGTTGATGAAGGCGGCGGGGTAAAAATAGCTTAGCCCCCTCCCTTTTAAGGAAGGGTTGGGGGTGGGTAGCGAGCGCAGCGAGCTTCCGCTGTCCTATTATGCAATTCTCTGATCTATGCTGTAGAATGCACCAGCTCCGCCCCCGCAAAATCCCTGACCTGCCCATGGCCTATCCGGCGCGTATGTGCCGCGTCGCGATGTTCCAACCGACACCCTAGTGTCGCGTCACAGACGCTTTACCGTCGCACGCCTGTTCCGCCTCCCCCGAAAAACGCCGAAAACACTGGCCCAGCGACGCTGTGAACTTCGCCGGTGACGCGCCACGATGACCTTCCGATCCGACCTCCATGTCGCCATTCCTCATCGTCGGGAAACGCGACAGCAACAGTGGAAACCTAAATCCATGCATGACGACCGGGCGGCAAAGTCCGGCGTCACAGCAGGAGAATGAACATGAGCATCACCCTCATCGCGCTGGCGGCGGCAGCCGCATCGCACAGCGTCACCATCGATCATCACGGCCAGCAACTCGGCGCGACCTACACCGCACGCACCGAAATGCGCACCAAGACGATCGGCGCAAAGACCCCCAACCGCATGGACGCCCAGCGCTGCCAGTGGACCGCGACCGTCATGGTCGATCGCAAGCTGGATCATGGCCCGGCGCTCGCCCGCACCATCGCCACCGACAAGACATTTTCGGGCAGCGAGGCCGGTGCCTGCACGCCCGGTCGCAATTCGGGCGCGCGCAACCTTGCCCAGCATCAGGAAAAGATCGAAGCGCATCTCGTTGCAGTCGCTCAGGCCGACCGCGCACCCCTTCTGGCTGAACTGGACTCGGTACGTAATCTTGCATCCAACTGATCGTCTTCGCCGCTCGGCATGGCTGGGAGCGCTTTTGCTTGCCGGCCATGCCCACGCCGCCACCGCCCAAAACGCATCCGGCATCACCGCCACGTTCGAAGCCGCCAGCGACGAACGCCGTCGCGGCCTCAGCTGGAGCGATGGCGATCCGGTACTGCGCGGCTCCGTCTCCGTGCCTGTCGCGCAAGGCCTCAGCCTCGACGGCACGGCCACGACGCTCTGGGGCAGCAACCGCCATGGCGGCGCTGACGCCGTGCTGGATCTCGGCGCCACTTATGCCAAGGATCTGGGCGGCTTCCGCCTGACCGCCGAAGGCCGCTACCACCTCTTCCCCGGCGCCTCGAACCAGGGCTATGGCGAAGTCGGCGCGATCGCCGGCTTCACGCTCGGCCCGGCCAATCTCGATTTCGGTGCCCGCTACGCCCCGCGCCAATCGGCGATCGGCGGCGACAATCTCTATCTCTCGACCAGCGCCGCGGTCGGCATCCCCGGCACGCCCTTCACCCTGTCCGGCAATATCGGCCGCTCCTCGGGCGATGTGCGCGATCCCCTGCGCGCCGCGCGCCTGCGTCCGGATGGCGACTATTGGGACCATGGCGTCGCGCTCGACTGGTATCAGGGCCGTTGGTCCGCCGGCCTGCGCTACGCCGACACGGACATAGACGCGCCCAACAATGTGCATGCCGGCGCCAGCCTGATCGCACGGGTCGGCTTCACACTCTAAGCCACCCCGTTCGTTTCGAGCCTGTCGAGAAACGAAAAGCACGGCCCTGTCCTACATCCTCCCGCCTTGCTACAAGTGCAGCGGGAGGACGTCATCATGCCTGTAGAACTGACCATCATCGCCTGGGGCATGATCCTGCTCCTCGTCCACATCTTCGCCGCCGCGCATGTGAAGACGAAGCAATATGGCGCCACATGGAATATGAGCGCCCGCGACGCACACCTGCCACCGCTGAACCCGCCCGCCGCCCGCCTGTCCCGCGCCGAATCCAATTATAAGGAAACCCTGCCGATCGCGATCGTCGCGTTGATCGGCGTGGTACTGGCTGGCAAGACCAGCGAATGGACCGCGCTGGGCGGCTGGATCTGGCTCGGCGCGCGGGTCGTCTACTTGCCGCTCTATGCCGCCGGTGTCCCGGTCGTCCGCACCATCATCTTCATGGCCAGCCTCGTAGGGCTAATCATCGCGCTCTGGCCGCTGCTCAGCCTCTAACCCGCCAGCACCAGATTGATAAGGTCGGCGGAAGACACACCCGCCGACCGCAGGAATCCCTGATAATAGTCGCAGCCTTCCCGCGACAGCAGGGCCAGTTGCTCTTCCGTCTCGACGCCTTCGGCAATCACCTTCAGCCCCAGCGACTTGGCCATGTGGATCACCCCGCGCACGATGATCCGGTCCCGCGCGGTCCCGGCGATATCCTGCGCCAGTCCGCTGTCGATCTTCAGATAATCGAGCGGCAGGTTCTTGAGATAGGCCAGACTGGAATAGCCCGTGCCGAAATCGTCGATCGCGACCCCCAGCCCCTCGGCCCGCAGCGCCGTCAGCAACGCCGCTGCCGCGTCGACATCCTCGATCAGCCCGCTCTCGGTAATCTCCACCGTCAGCCGCGACCGGGGAAAGCCGCTGCGATCCACCAGCCCCAGCAGGTCCGCCATGAAGCCCGGCTGGGCGATATCCGCCGCCGTGACGTTGATCGACAGACGCAGGTCGGCGAGCGCCCTTGGCCAAGCCGCCGCCTGCCGCAACGCCTCCGCCTGAATGTGCGCCGACAATGGCAACATATAGTCGGACCGCTCCGCCGTGGCGAACAATATGCCCGCGCCCAGCGGCCCATAATGCGCATGGTTCCACCGGGCCAGCGCCTCCACGCCGCTGATTTTGTCGGAATCGACCGGATATTGCGGCTGGAACACGATGCTGATCTCGCCCCGGTCCAGCGCCAGCCGCAGGTCGGTTTCCAACCGGTCGGCATCCACTTGCCGGCTCTGTTTTTCGGCGGACAATATGCGGATGCCCTCGCCACCCGCCTGCCGCGCGTCGGACAAGGCTGTGCCAGCGCGGCGCAGCAACTGCGTCACGTCATCCTCCGCCCGCGCCTGCGCAATGCCGCACCGGGCGATCAGGCGAATGAGGTGATCCCCGGCGCTGAACGGCTGCCCGACCGCGCCGATCAGTTGCCGCGCCAGGAAGGTGGCCCGGTCGCTACCCGCAACTTCGCCGGTCAGCCCGACCAGAAATTCCGTCCCCGCAATGCGTGCGACCATGGTGCCCGGCGCGACATCGTCCACCATCCGCTCGATCCGCCGGGCGATTCGTCCCAGCAGCGCGTCGCCCACCACCTGCCCATAGGCCGCGTTCATCCGGTCGAACTGGCTGATCGACAGCAGCAATATCGTCGTCGGCAACCCCGCCCGCCGGTCCAGCCAGTCGAGCGCCGCCTGCCGCGAACGCAAGCCTGTCAGGTGATCGCGGCTGCCACCATCCTGCGCCTGCCCATCGGACAGCCATTCGACGTCGGCGGCAATGGCGCCATCGGCCTCCCGCAGATGATGCACCAGTCGCTGCCCCGGCCGGTCGGGCAATCCGTGCGCCAGCACCGCCGGGCGGCCCGACAGCCGCATGGTTTTGAGCGCCGCCAGCACCGTGCGCCGTTCCACCCGTGGCAAACGCCGTACCAATGCCGCCGGCGCAATCCGTGCTTCATCGACGCCCAGATGCTGCGCCAGACTCTCGCTCAACCGCAGCAGGCCGTCACGCCCCAGCGCCCAATAGAGCGCGTCGCCACGTCGGATTCGCTGCGCCCGCTGACTATGCGCGACACCGCCGCCCAGCCGCTCGACCAGCCGATGCGCCGACGCCAGCGCCGCATTCAGGCGCATGTCGGTTACCGGCCCGGCCAGATAATGGGTCGCCCCCACCGCCAGCAATGCCGGCACCTGATCCAGATGGCGTTCGTCGATCAGGATCAGGATCGCTCCGCCGCCCGCTTCCATCGCCGGCACCAGCGGCGCCAGCAAATTGCCGACGTCGCCGCCGCCACGCAGGTCGACCAGCGCAATCTGCGCCTCGCTATGCAGATACCGTTGCGGCGCATCCTTGTGCCGCCGCGCCCCGATCGCGCGCCAGCCAAGGCTCTGCGCAATCTGGATCAGCCCGTCCCGGTCGCCCGGCGACAGGATGAACAGGCTGCGCTGGCTCTCTGCGCTCTGATCCCCGCTTGTCAAATCATGTCCCCGGCATCGCGCATCGCGACGTCTTTATCAGACAGGCGTTACCGACCTCTTGCCCCGCCTGCAACTTCCGTGACTTGCAACCGGGGTGGCTCTTGCACCGACCCTGTCCATCGCCTAGCTAGTCGGCATGGTTATGGCCGACCCTTTGCGCGCGCCGTTGACCGACGGCCTTGGCCGCCGGATCAGCTATCTGCGCATATCGGTCACTGATCGCTGCGATCTGCGCTGCCGCTATTGCATGGCGGAACGGATGCAGTTCCTGCCCAAGAATCAGGTACTGACGCTGGAGGAAATCGCGCTGCTGGCCGATCTCTTCATCGCGCGCGGCATCGACAAGATCCGCCTGACCGGTGGCGAGCCGCTGATGCGCCGCGACATTGGCGATCTGGTCCGCCGCATCGGCCGGCATCTGGGCCATGGCCTCAACGAACTGACGCTGACGACCAATGGCACACGACTGACGGAACATGCCGACATGCTGGCCGATGCCGGCGTGCGGCGCATCAACGTCAGCCTGGACAGCCGCGATCCTGCCCGCTTCGCCCATGTGACGCGCGGCGGCCGGATCGAACAGGTACTGGCCGGTCTGGACGCCGCCCGTGCCGCCGGCCTCGCGATCAAGATCAACATGGTCGCGCTGAAAGGCGTCAACGACGACGAAATCCTGCCGATGCTGCGATGGTGCGGGGAACAGGGGTTCGACCTGACCCTGATCGAAACCATGCCGCTCGGCGACACCGGCGAAGACCGTACCGACCATTATCTGCCGCTGACGCAAGTGGCCGCCATGATTCGCGCGCATCACGCACTCACGCCTATCGCCCACCGCACCGGCGGCCCCGCCCGCTATCATGCCGTGGAGGGCCTGAACATCCGGCTCGGCCTCATTACCCCGATGACGCAGAATTTCTGCGCCGATTGCAATCGCATCCGCATGACCTGCGAGGGGAAGATCTTCATGTGCCTGGGGCATGAGGATCATGTCGACTTCAAGACAGCCCTGCGCGAAGGCGGGCTTGCAGCGGTTCACCCGCTGATCGACCGCGCGCTGCGGCTGAAGCCCGCCGCGCATGATTTCCGCATCGGCGCCGGATCGCGCGCCGCCACGCAACGCCATATGAGCGTGACCGGCGGATGAGCAGCGAACCTCGGCGCGCGCTGGTCGCGTCCCCCACCCAGGCAGCCCGCGCGGCGGAGGAGCGGCTCCGCGCCGCCTATGACTTCGTGCCGTTCGATCAGGCCGACATGATCATCGCGCTGGGCGGCGACGGCTTCATGCTCCAGACGTTGCACTCCATGCTGGAAGGGCGGCGGATCATCCCCATTTTCGGCATGAACCTGGGCACCGTCGGTTTCCTGATGAACGAATGGCGGCTTGAACGGCTGGACCAGCGGCTGGAAAAGGCCAAGAGCTTCAAGGTCAATCCGCTGCGCATGACGGTGGACACGGTCGATGGCGAACGTTTCTCTATCCCTGCCATCAACGAAGTCTCGCTGCTGCGCGAAACCCGCCAGACCGCCAAGCTGGAGGTGCAGGTGAACGGTCGCCCCGTCCTGCCCGAACTGGTCTGCGACGGCGTGCTGGTGGCCACCCCGGCCGGCTCCACCGCCTATAATCTCTCCGCCCACGGCCCGATCCTGCCGCTCGGTTCCGCCCTCGTCGCCCTCACCCCAATCAGCCCCTTCCGCCCGCGTCGCTGGCGCGGCGCCATCCTGCCCGAAAATACCGCCATCCGCTTCACCGTCCTCGACCCGGTAAAACGCCCGGTCAGCGCCGTAGCCGACCAGCGCGAAGTGCGCGATGTGGCGCAGGTCGACATCGGCATCGACCGCGCAACGCCGCTGACCCTGTTGTTCGACCCCGAACATACGCTGGACGACCGGATCGCCGCCGAACAGTTCATCGCGTAAAAATTCCGTCATTTGGCGCTTGCCATCTTCGGAAAACCGCTGCTATAGGCGCGGCCTGCCCAGCGAAAGCGGGTTGCTCCCCGATAGCTCAGCGGTAGAGCATTCGACTGTTAATCGAATGGCCGTAGGTTCGAATCCTACTCGGGGAGCCACATTTTTCCGGCGGACAGCGCCGATCTCCTTACAGACTCAGCGACTTGCGATGCATCGGCCACCCCTTGTCGCGCGCCAATTCCATCACATTGCTTTGATGCGACATTTTTTCAGAATTTAACCATTCAAGGCTCTTGCCATTCCAGCGGCGTCGAGGCATAGGCGCGGCCTGCCCGGCGAAAGCCGGCTGTTCCCCGATAGCTCAGCGGTAGAGCATTCGACTGTTAATCGAATGGCCGTAGGTTCGAATCCTACTCGGGGAGCCACCTTCTTCCACCCACATCGACACGCGCAGCACCCGGCTCACGCCGCAACACCTTGCCTTGCGCCCAAGAAAAAGCGCGCGAAGCCTGTGGGCCTCGCGCGCGATAGGTCACACTTGGGAGATAAGGTTCAGCGCGATGCGAACTGGCGTCCCCGGCTGGCCACGGCCCAGCGCTGCGGCGTCGCGCCAGCGGCACCTTCCCGCACGAAGCACTGACCACGCTGGGCACGGATCGTCCGGCACGCCACCATCGCATCCGCCCGGCTGCCAAAGCCGCTGATGGCGAGGCGGTGATAGGCCTTGCCATTCACCGTCGCCTGGCTGGTCAATACCGGGAAGGCCGCCAGCGTGCTGTTGCGACCAGCCATGCCCTGCCATTTTTCCTTGGCGATCGCTGCATTGTCATAAGCGCCCAACTGCACCACCCAGTTGCTGGCGCCGTTGGCGACCGGCTTGATGAAGGCGGCCTGCTGCATTCGCGCGACGGGCGTGGTGGCGGCAGGCACAGGCTGCGCCTTGGCACGGCTCTTGGCCGCCACTACCGGCTTGCCGTTGCGATCCTCGACGATGAAGTCGCGCGCAGCGACGCGCACCGGAGCGGGCGCCGCCTTGATAACGGGGGCAGCCTCGACAACCGGCTGCGGAGCCGGCACGGCCTGCGCCATCTCGACCGGCGCCGCAGCTTCTGCGGCCGGCAACGGCGCGGCTTCGGGCGCAGCCTCCGCCATCTGCACCGGCACATCGGCGGCAGCAGGCGCCAGCGCCAGAGCGACCGGCTGACCGGCATCCCCTTCGTTGATCGTAACACCCATCAGCGCAGCCACACGCATCGGCGCCATCGACGGATCGGCCATCTGCGCCCAGTCGGAAATACGCTTGTTCGCGTCGAGCGGCTGCATGTCCATGCCCACGATCATGCGGGCATCCTTCCAGCGGCCAGCCAGTGCATAGGCATAGCCCAGATTCTGGCGCGTGCGCACGGTCGCGGACGGATCGTGGATCGCCTCGGACAGGATCCGCACACCCTCGGCCGGGTCGCCCGCCATCGCCATCGCAAGACCATAGTCGCTGGCAGGCACAGTGCCGGCATGCGCGACCAGCAGATTGCGCGCATCGTCGGGCCGGCCCTGCGCCACCTGCACCAGCGCCAGGCTGACGACAGTACTGGCATCCGTATTGCCCAGCGTCATCGCATCGCTCAGCGCCGTCTGCGCCGATGCGAAACGACCGGCCAGCACGTAGGCACGGCCCAATATCTGCCGATAGGCGGCATTTTGCGGCGCGAGCTGCACCGCCGCCTCGGCGGCTTCCACCGCCTTCGCGCCGTTGCGATCGGCCAGCGCCTTTGCGGCGGCAGCGGCCAGCTTGCCTGCATCACCCTTGGGCTGCACGGCCGATGCCGACGGACGGAATGCCGCACCGGTGCAACCAACCATGGTCGTGGCGACCAGCAGGGATGACAGTGCCGCCTTTGCGAATGTCTTGCGTTTCATGAACTTACCCACCCTTCATTCACTGGCCGTCGCGCATATGCGGCAGCTGCTGAGTCAGCCGGTCGATTTCCGGCAGGTCATTGAGAAAATCGTCCAGCGCCTTGGTCACGATCTGCTGGGCCGAACGACCCGTGATCGCGCAGGCCAGGCGCAGTTTCAGATGCCGCTGCGCATCCAGACGCAACGTGAAGGCCGCCTTGCGACCGCGCCCGACCGGTTCGACCATGACCTTCTCGGCCTTGGCTTTCGCCGGCTTGGCCGCCAGCCGCTTGGCCAGCACCTTGCGCTCTTCCACCACCGGCGGCACCGGCACCACCGGGGTCATCGGCGTCAGGCCGATCGGCGCGGCCGGCTCTTCCACCGGTTCATGCACCGGCTCGACATCGAATCCCATGTCGTTCCAGCCCAGATCGTCCTGCTGCACGGCCGACATCGGCGCTCGGCCAAAGCCGAGCATCGGGCGACGCATTGCCGGCTGGGCTGCGCCCTTGCGGGCGAGCAGGCCGGAGGTCAGCGACGCAAGCGGTTTGGGTTCGGCCATCTGTCCTGCTCCCTTACTGGCTCACGCGGCGGCCGAAGCCACCACCGGCGGGACGGGCGGCACCCATGGTGCCGACGCTGCCCTGGGGCACGGAAAAGACCGTGCGGCGGAAATTCTTCTCCAGCCGGTCCGACACATAGGACCACAGCGCTTCCACCTCGGCGGCGGAACGGCCCTTGGGATCGACTTCCATCACGGTGCGCCCGTCGATCATCGACGCGGCGAAATCGGTGCGGTGGTGCAACGTCACCGGCGCGACCGTGCCATGCTGCGAGAGCGCGACGGCGGCTTCGGAGGTGATGCGCGCCTTGGGTGTGGCGGCGTTGACCACGAAGATCAGCGGCTTGCCGGCCCGTTCGCACAGGTCGACCGTCGCTCCCACGGCGCGCAGGTCGTGCGGGCTGGGACGGGTCGGCACGACGATCAGTTCGGCAACGGAAATGACGCTCTGGATCGCCATGGTGATGGCCGGCGGCGTGTCGATGACAGCCAGCTTGAACCCCTGCTGACGCAATATCTCCAGATCGGCGGCCAGACGCGCCACCGTGGTCTGCGCAAAGGCTGGAAACTCCGCCTCACGCTCGTTCCACCAGTCGGCCAACGATCCCTGCGGATCGATGTCGATCAGGACCACCGGTCCGGCCCCGGCACGCTGCGCCTGCACGGCCAGATGACCCGACAAGGTCGTCTTGCCCGATCCGCCTTTTTGCGATGCCATGGCCAAAATCCGCACGCATTCCCCCCAGGAAAAATCCAGTTCCGGGACGGATTGCCACGACTGCCGCTAAAAATTGGTTAATCGCACGCGAAACTTCATGGGCGGCGCGATCCGCCATAGTTAAGCTGCTATCCAGCCTTTTGCCATTACGCTAATATCGGCTTAACCTTATTTTGCCATTGCGGTCCTTGATTATTTTTACGCACTGGAGCCTGTGCATATGAAGCATGTTTTGGGAACAGCAGCGCTGGTCGCTATGCTGGGTATGACCTTGCCGGCACAGGCAGACGTAAAGGCCGGGGTCGATGCCTGGCAGCAGGGCGACTATGCCAAGGCGATTGCCGAATGGCGCCCTCTCGCCCAGTCCGGCGATCCCGATGCGCAATTCAATCTGGGTCAGGCTTATAAGCTGGGTCGCGGCGTCCAGCCCGATGCCAACATCGCCATCGACTGGTATCGCAAGGCTGCGGTACAGGGCCATATGCGGGCCGAGGACAATCTGGGCCTGCTGATGTTCCAGCAGGGCGACCGGGCCGGCGCCATGCCCTATCTGCAACGCGCCTCCATGCGGGGCGAAGCACGGGCGCAATATATCGTCGGCACCACCCTGTTCAACGGCGACACGATCGGCAAGGACTGGGTCCGCGCCTATGCGCTGATGACCCGCGCGTCGGCGTCCGGCCTGCCGCAGGCCGCGACCAGCCTGGAACAAATGGACAAATATATCCCGGAGGATCAACGCAAACAGGGCCTCGCCATGGCCGCTAGCATGGAAAAGGGCGACAACAGCGCTGCCCTCGCCGTGGCGACGCCCGCCCCTGCGCCAGCACGCAACGGATCGGCGGTCCGCACCACCGAACTCCCGCCCTCCATCAGCACCCCGCCGGCACCTAGACCGACCCCCGCCCCGGCAAAGCCGCCGGTGCAGGCGGCCGTCGCTAAGCCGAAACCAGCGCCTGCCGCGCCCACGCCAGCACCGGTGCGTCAGGCCGCCGCGGCTCCCACCCCGGCCGCGTCGGGCGGATGGCGGGTCCAACTCGGCGCCTTCAGCGAGGATGGTCGCGCCCGCGCTCTGTGGAGCCAGCTCAGCCGCAAGGTCGGCGGCCTTTCCGCCTATCAGCCCTATTTGGTCAAGGCCGGTGCCGTGACCCGGCTCCAGGCCGGCCCCATCGCCAGCAGCAGCGACGCCGCTCGCCTGTGCGGCGCAATCAAAGCGGCCGGCGGCGACTGCATGCCCAAGAAGATGTGAAGGCTTCGGGGCTGAATGTTTCGCGACCTGCGTAAATTCAGCCCAACCTCTCTCCGTTCGGGCTGAGCCTGTCCAAGCCCCTTTCTGTGTGAAGAAGAGAGACCCTTCGACAAGCTCGGGGCGAACGGGTTTCCCTATATCGGAAAGGCATAGGCCCTTATCCCCGCGCCTGCTCCACCATCCAGTTGCGGAACTGCGCCAGCGGCCCCGTCCCCAGCGCACCGGCCGGATAGACCAGATAATAGGCCTGCTCGGTCGATAACGGCCGGGCGAAGGGAATGACCAGCGTGCCCGCCTCCAGTTCAGGGCGGATCAGGAAACTGGGGATCAGCGCCACGCCGGCGCCAGCCGCACAGGCCTGCGCCAGCATCAGGAAATGCTCATAGGCCGGCCCCTGCGCCAGCCCGCTTGCATCCACCCCAGCCATCGTCAACCACCGCGCCCAGGCATCCCGCCGCGATATCTGGCTGAGCAACGGTGCATGCAGCAGATCCGCGGGTTCGCGCAATGGATGCGCCGCCAGCCATCCGGGCGCACAGACCGGCACCGCCTCTTCGCGGAACAGAAAATCCATCGCCACACCGGGCCAATCGGCCGCGACACCGAAATGGACAGCCGCATCGAAATCCTCATGCCCGAAATCGAAGGGCTGCGACCGGGCGGCAAAGTCGATCACCAGATCGGGATGCCGTGCCGTCAGTTGCGGCAGGCGCGGTGCCAGCCAACGCATGCCGAAGCTCGGCAAGGTCGCAACCCGCAGCGCGGTCTGCGACGGTCGCGCCGACGCTCGCGCGGTCGCCCGCCGGATGCTGTCCAGTGCCGGCAACAGGTCATCGGCATAAGCCCGCCCTGCCTCGTTCAGCCGCACCCGTCGCCCGATCCGATCAAACAGGGGCGTCTGCAACCAGTCCTCCAGTTGCGCGATCTGCCGGCTGACCGCACTCTGGGTCAGGCCGATCTCCTCTCCGGCGCGGGAAAAACCACCATGACGCACCGCCGCCTCGAACGCGATCAGCGCATTCATGGGCGGCAACCATTTGCGGGACACACTCATTCCAAACTCGCATCAACAGATGACAGGTCGCCATTTTGAAAATCATGCTTATCCTGCGATAAGGGCGCTGTCATCGGGAGCATATCATGTCGAATGAGAATATGGGTACGATAGAGACACTCGTCATGGCGACGCTGGGCGAGGAGACTGGCCGGCAGACGCTGGACATGCTGGCCATCGACCCCGCCCTGCTGGCGCAGCGTGGCGACACTGTCTCCCGCGCCGCCTTCGCCATGGCCATGAACGTCGCCCTGTTCGACGATCTTCTGCGCCGCGTCCCCAGCGGCAGCGCCTATGTCGCCGACACGCTGGCCCGTGGCGGAAAGGTCGTGTTCGATCATGGCGCGCTGCGCTCCATCCGCTTCCCCGCCGCCCCGACCGGTGCGCTTCCAGGCGGCGAGGATGCTTTCACCCGCATCTTCCTGCCTTTGGGCTATGAAATGGCCGCGCTCTATCCGCTCGAACGCCTGCGGATGACCGGCCGCGCCTATCGCCACCGCGACTTCCCCGAAGCGATCCCGCAATTCTTCCTGTCCGAACTGCATGTCGACCGGTTCGACGATGAATTTGCCGACGCCGCCGCCCGCATCTTCGACTCCAGCCGCGACCCGCTGGACGAAGCGACCAAGGCGATGCTCGCGCATTATGAGCGCGATTTACCTGTCCAACTCGCTGTCGCAATTACCGCCCTACCGGTGATTCTGTCCGCCTTCGACCGGCAGCATGAGCCGCCAAGTTTCGAGGATTATCAACTGCTGCTGTCCCGCTCCAACGAAGCGGCCTGGATCGCAACGGAAGGCAATGGCTTCAACCATGCAACCGACCGGGTCGCGGACGTCGCGGCGCTGGCCGAACGGCTGAAGACGGAGGACAGGCCGATGAAGGATAAGCTGGAAGTCTCCGCGACCGGCCGCGTGCGCCAGACCGCCTTCCGCGCCGACAGTGTGGAGCGACTTTTCGCCGACGGCGAACTCCGTTCGGTGCCCGGTTCCTTCTACGAATTCATCAGCCGCGATATCGACCCGGAAACGGGCCGGCTCGACCTCGCGTTCGACACCGGCAACGCCACCGGCATCTTCGCCATGACCAGTGCGGAATTGGGCGCCCAGAAGGAGGCGAACCGGTGAACGCCATGTTGCAGTCCTTCGATCCTGCCTCGCGTGAACTGGTCTGGGAAGGCCCGGTCGCGAGCGCGGATGATTGCCATCGCGCCATCGCCACCGCGCGTACCGCCCTGCCGGGCTGGCGCGCACTGAGCGTGGACGACCGCGTCGCCATCGCCCGCCGCTACGCCGCCATACTGAGTGAACGCCGCGCCGCGCTGGCTGAACTCATCTCGCGTGAGACAGGCAAGCTACTGTGGGAAAGCGACGCCGAAATCGGATCGATGATCGCCAAGGTCGATGTGTCGATCAAGGCCCATGCCGAACGCACCGGTGAGCGCTCTGCCGACATGCCCTTCGGCCGCGCGGTGCTGCGCCATCGCGGCCATGGCGTGATGGGGGTGCTTGGCCCCTATAATTTCCCCGGCCACCTGCCCAACGGCCATATCGTCCCGGCCCTGATCGCCGGCAACGCCATCGTCTTCAAACCGTCCGAAATCACCCCGGCCACCGGTGCCGCCATGGCCGATGCCTGGACGGCGGCGGGCCTGCCGGACGGATTGCTGACCGTGGTCCAAGGCGGCCGCTCGACTGGCGAAACACTGGTCGCCGGCGACATTGACGGCCTGCTCTTTACCGGATCGGCGGGCGCAGGCGCGGCGCTGCGCCGCGCGCTGGTCGATCGCCCCCATGTCGTCATGGCGCTGGAACTGGGCGGCAATAATCCCCTGATCGCCTGGGACAGCCCGGAAGAGGCCGCGTCGATCATCGTCAATTCGGCCTTCATCACCACCGGCCAGCGCTGCTCCTGCGCCCGCCGCCTGATCGTGCCGGAAGGCGCGACCGGCGATGCCATCGTGGAGGCGACCGCCGCCCTGGCAGCGCGCTTGCCAATCGCTGCTTGGAATGAAACGGGCGATGCCTTCATGGGTCCACTCATATCGGATCAGGCGGCGGCTGCCGCCCATCGCGCCGTCAGCGACCTCGTCGCACGCGGCGCACGCCCCATCCGCCCATTTGAAGGGGTAATCGACCGCAGCGCCGCCTTCGTCACGCCTGCTCTGCTCGACATGACCGGCGTGACCGCACCCGACGCTGAGATTTTCGCGCCGGTACTGACCGTCATCCGCGTACCCGATTTCGACGCCGCGATCGCCGCCGCCAACGCCACCAGCTTCGGCCTGTCGGCCGGGCTGATCGCGCAGGATGAAAGGTTATGGCAACGCGTCGTGGAAGAAAGCCGCGCCGGAGTGGTCAACCGCAACCGGCCGACCACCGGCGCCGCGGGCAACATGCCATTCGGTGGCCTTGGCGCTTCAGGCAATCATCGCCCCAGCGCTTATTATGCCGCCGACTATTGCGCCTACCCCATCGCCAGTTTTGAGGCGGAAGGGGTATTGGCCGTCCCGGTCAACGGGCTGGGGAGCTAAATCCCCAGCCGCGCCCAGAAGTCGGTCGGCACGATCGTCTGGTTCGCGGCTGGCTTGCGCTCAGCGCGGGTCCAACTGCTATGCGGCAGGTAGATTGCCTGGGTCGGAAAAGCCGCGTCAGACGGACGGCGGCGTGGGGTCGTGCGGGTCATCGTCTTCTCCATGAAAGGGAACACGAAACCTGGCGTGGTCGCTTCGGCACCGTGCGCTTTAGCCGTTGGTGACGCGGAGCAAGCTGACATCCATCAAAAGCCGCGGAGCGAAATGCTCGCGACGATATCTATCCATGCTGTCAGGAAAGTCGACATAGCTTTGCTTGGGCAATCGCCAGCCCTGCTTGGCCAAATGTAGATCAAGTGATCCGGTGCAGCCCGCACAGTTTGTTGCCGGCAGGATCGCGCAAATAGGCAAGGTAAAGCTTCCCAAAGCCGCCTTCCCGCACGCCCGGCGGATCCTCGCAACTGCTACCACCTGCACCCACGCCTGCCGCATGCCAGGCATCCGTCTGCGCGGGCGATGCCATGGCAAGGCCGATCGTCCCGCCATTGGCATGGCAGGCCGGCGCCCCGTCGATCGGGGTCGTAATCATGAAGATCGCGCCATCATGCAGATAGATGATCCGCCCCTTGTCATCATAGAAGCCCGGCTTGACACTCATCGCCCCGAAGGTCGCATCGTAAAAAGCCTTGGATGCCTCCATATCGTTGGCGCCGACCATGACATGACTGAACATCAGCCTCTCCTGCGATACGGATAATCAGCGCACGCAGCCAGATCGCTTTATGGCGCCAGCACGCAACAATCAGGCGAAGCAGGTCGCCACGGCGCCCGCCAGCCGCAGAGAGGTTCAGAAAATCGTGCTGTAAAGGAACCAGCCCACGATCAGCAGGCTCGACACGATGCAGATACGATCACCAAAGACGTCAATACGAGACATCAGCACACATCCTTCCACATGGAGCGATCTTCGTCGCTTCTGAGGAAAGATTACATCAGTTTTTACCGAGCTGGAATAGTAAAGTTACGGCGGAATGCGCCAGACAGGCGATGAATCGACATTCATCACCCCTTGAACGATCATTCCGTGCGCTTATCACGCCAATCGCCGCTTATCGAGAATGATAACGGCTGTTATTTTACCGGAAATCGGGGCCGCGATGCTGAAGGAAGGACCGAGTCGCTTCCTGCGGGCCGCGATAAGCTTCCTGAAACTCGGCGCTCCAATATTTGAGATCATGGAGATCGATTCGCGCACCCGAAACGGCGCAGAGCACGAATTGCCCCGGCCGCTCGATGTCAAAATCCGCAGCGCCATAATGCAGCACCGCCAACCCTGGAAGTTCGGTGGCCATCAGTCGCCCGTCAGGATGCGGTCGACCAGTTGCTTCACGGTCGGCACGAACCCGTTCGAGTAGAAGGGATCCTGCTTGAACCGATAGGCGGCATGGCCCGCGAACAGCAGATTCTTGTCCAGATCGCCGCCATGGACCGATTCCTGCAACGACTTCTGGATGCAGAAGCTGCGCGGATCGGCCAGTCGACCGGTCGAGTTGGTTTCGCTGTCCATCCAGCTGGAGAAGCTGCACTGCGACAGGCAACCCATGCAGTCGGTCTGGTCCTTGCGGATTTCCGCTTTCTCCTCTTCGGTCACGAAGACGAGCGTGTTGTCGGGCGTTTTGAGCGCGGAGGTGAAGCCCGCGCCGAACCATTCGCGTGCCCGCTGAAGATCGCCCAGCGTCACCCAGAAATTCTTGCCCTTCACACCCACATCGAGCTGGTGGGTATGGTCGCCCGCCTGTTCGGTGCTGAACGGGATCTGGCGATCCGACCGCGCTTCGAGCGAACGCAGGAAGGGATTGCGGATCGCCGAGCTGTAGAAGCCGGTAGGCGAGAATTTGTGCAGCAGCACGTCACCCGGCTCCAACTGCATCAACCGGTCCTTCCAGTCCTGCGGGATCGGGCTTTCCTGCGTCAGCAGCGGACGGGTACCGAACTGGAACATGATCGATCCCAGTTCGGGATTGTCGATCCAGTCGTTCCAGTCCTTGAGCGCCCAGACGCCGCCGGCCATCACGATCGGCACATCGTCCGAAATGCCGCCTTCGCGCATGGTGGCGCGCAGGTCGCGGACGCGGGGATAGGGGTCTTGCGGTGCGCGCGGATCTTCCGCGTTGGACAGGCCGTTATGGCCGCCCGCCAGCCAGGGATCTTCATAGACCACTGCCGCCAGCCATTCCGCCGCCTTGGAATAGGCGCGCTTCCACAGCGCGCGGAAAGCGCGGCCGGAGGACACGATCGGTAGATAGCTGACATTATAGGATGCCGCGATTTCGCTCAGCTTATAGGGCATGCCGGCGCCGCAGGTGACGCCCGCCACCATGCCGCGCGTCTTGTCCAGCACGCCGTGCAGCACACGCTGCGCGCCGCCCATTTCCCACAGGACGTTGATGTTGATCGCGCCCTTGCCGCCCGCAATCTCGAACGCGCGCTTCACCTGCTCGACGGCGCCGTCGATGGCATAAGCGATCAGTTCTTCATGCCGGTCGCGACGAGTGCGGCCATGATAGATTTGGGGGATGACATTGCCGAAGCTGTCATAGCTGTCGGCGTTCACAGCCGATACGGTGCCAATGCCGCCAGCGGCCGCCCAGGCGCCGGAGCTGCTGTGGTTGGATACGGCAACGCCCTTGCCACCCTCGACTATCGGCCAGACTTCGCGGCCACCATAGACGATAGGCTTCAACCCCTTGAACAACGACATCTCCTGCACATGCACCCGGCCCCCTCGACCGGGTAAAAAGCGACCCTATAGCAGCTTTGGCTGTCTATGACGAATTTCGCGCGCCCTAGCGCAAAATCATGGGGCTGGCCAGAGCCTCCCCATAGAGGCGCGCATAAGCATTTACCATATCGCGTTCGACATAGTCGCGGGCAGCGCGCTGGCGGTTCGCAGACCCCAGCCGCACACGCAGATCGGCATCATCTGCCAGCTTGCCGAGCGCGTCCGCCAGTTCCGCCTCGGCACCGACGACGAAGGGCCGGTTTTCTGCCGCGACCATGTTCGCGACGTCGCCCACATCCATCGACGCCGCCGGCACGCCGGCCGCCATCGCCTCCACCAGCGAGATGGGGAATTGCTCGCTGTCCGAAGACAGGGCAAAAATGTCGAACAAGCCAACGAAGCGCCATGGGCGGTCCATGAAGCCCGCCATATGGATATCAGTCAAGCCATGGGCGGCGGCCTCTGCCAGGATCGCATCGCGCTCCGGCCCCTCACCCACCACGACCAGTTGCAGCCTGTCGCCGTGCGCGGCAACGGCCCGGACGAGGCGCGGGATATTCTTTACGGCACGCAATCCTGCCAGTGTACCGACCAGCAATTTGCCCGGCGACCGGACCAGACCCGGAATCGCGTCAGGCGCAGGCGGCTGCGCATAGCGATCGACGTCGATCCCATTGCGGATCAGATGCAGCCGCTCAGTCGGCTGCTTCCAGACGGAACGGGCAATCCCCTCCAGCCGGACCGAAGGCACCACCATGCCATAGGCGCGTTGCAGGGCGAGCCGGCGGAACAGGTTGCGTTTCGTCTTCAACCCATCGGCTTCATCCGCGTTGAAGCCATCCTCATGATGGATCAGCGGGGGAAGGCCGGCCGAGACCCCCGCCAGACGATGCGCCATGACTGCGTCCATCGATCCCCAATTATAGGTGAGGATGAGGTCGAACTGCTTGAGAAAGGCGGTGATGACCCGATAGCGCGCCAGCCCCGGCTTGCCTGCAAAGGATGGGCTATCGGGATAATCAACGCTGATCGACGGGTCGATCGCATCACGCGCACCCATCGCCTGCGGATCGGCGCTGGCGACGCTGTGGCGCGCCTTGTCTCCCCAAAGATTCATCAGGCGCACGGCGCGTGCTTCCTTGCCGCCCAGGGTAAAACTGCCATGGACATGCAGGATATGTGGTGGCTTATCCATGCAGCACCCGCGCCAGCAGACGATCGATCGCCGCCACGCTTGCCGGCTCGTCCAGCGCCGGCGCATGGCCTACGCCCGGCACGATCGCCAGTTCGGCACTGACACCGATCCCGTCCGCCATGCGCTGCGCCGACGCGGCGGACAGCAAGTCGGATCGCTCGCCCCTTAGCAACAACGTCGGGATGCTCTGGAACGCCTGCATCACCGGCCACATGTCGACCCCCGCCTCGCTGCCCATGGCGCGGATCGGTTCGGCAATCTTCATGTCATAGTCCAGCACGACACGCCCCCCGCTGTTCAGGCGATAAAGGCGCTTTGCCATGGCCAGCCATTGTTCCAGATCATAATCAGGATAGACGTCCGCATTGGCCTCCGCCAGCGCGCGGGCGGCATGGACCCAGGTCGGATGCGACTGACCGACGCCGACATAAGATCTTATGCGATCCAGCCCGCCCTCGTCCAGCGCGGGACCGACGTCATTGAGCAGCGCGCCGGCCAGCCACTCCTTGTGCGTCGCGGCGATCAACATGGTGATGATCCCGCCCAGCGACGTCCCCACCGCAACGAAGCGGGTGATGGCAAGGTCGGCCAGCAACCGGCTGATATCCTGCAAATAGGTCAGCGGCACATAGGTCATCGCGTCCTTGGCATAGGCGCTTTCGGCACGCCCACGCATATCCGGACAGATCAGCCGCCATTCCCCCGCCAGCCGTCCGGCCAATGGCTCGAAATCGCGCGCATTGCGGGTCAGCCCCGGCAGGCAGAGCAAGGGCGGGCGACCGTCATCGGAGCCCTCATAGTCCCGATAATGGAGCCGCAGCCCATCGGGTGACCACCAATATCCGTCCTTATAGCCGCTCAAGCTTGATCCTTCAGGTGACCTTCCCCCATATCACCATATGATCGAAACGCCGCAAGCCGCCAAATATCGTCCCGCCGCCGAAATCGACACGCTGATGCTCGGCGATCCAGTCACGGCGGCGGACTTCCCGCAGACAATCCTGCGCTATCGCAACGACCGCGCCGCCGCCTCGGTGGGCCTCGATGGCCTCCGCGATGACGAGTGGATCGCCCATTTCGGCCGCTTCGCGCCGCTGGAGGACAGCCTGCCCCGGCCACTGGCGCTGCGGTATCACGGCCATCAGTTCCGCCATTATAACCCCGATATCGGCGACGGACGCGGCTTCCTGTTCGCGCAGTTGCGCGACGATAGGAACCGGCTGCTCGACCTGGGCACCAAGGGATCTGGCCAGACACCCTATAGTCGTTTCGGCGACGGACGGCTGACGCTGAAGGGTGGCGTGCGCGAGATATTGGCGACCGAGATGCTGGAAGCGCTGGGCGTGAATACGTCGAAGACCTTCTCCATCATCGAGACGGGCGAGGCTCTGGAGCGTAATGACGAACCGTCTCCCACGCGCGGAGCGGTGATGGTGCGTCTCAGCCATTCGCATATCCGCATCGGCAGCTTCCAACGCGCGGCCTTCCACGACGACAAGGCGCTGTTGGACAAACTGACCGAGTATGCCCTCACTCGCCTGTATGACGAGACGCCCGGCGACAATCCGCCCGCGCAACTGCTGGGCCGGGTGGTGGAGCGCACCGCCGATCTTGCCGCCAGCTATATGGTGGCAGGATTCGTCCATGGCGTACTCAACAGCGATAATATCAACGTGACGGGCGAGAGCTTCGATTACGGCCCCTGGCGCTTCACCCCCTTGTGGGACGCCAATTTCACGGCCGCTTATTTCGATCATCAAGGCCTGTACGCCTTTGGTCGGCAGGCGGAAGCCATTCATTGGGATGTCGCCCAACTGGCCATATCGCTGCGCGCGCTGACAGATGCCCCGCCACTGATCGAGGAGCTCGAACGATTCCCGACTCTTTATGCAGAGGCGATGCAGCGTCGGTTCTGCTGGCGACTGGGCGTCGAGCCGGGCGCCGATCCCGGCCCGATGATCGAAGCGGCCGTCCGCGCCATGGTGACGACCGGTACCCTGATCGACCGATTCTTTCACGATTGGCGCGGCGGCAAGCCTCGCAATACGGCAGCCTATAGCGATGCGGCATGGACGCCCTTCCACGAAGCCATTGCGCATTTCACAGCCATATCGGGCGCAAAAGATCACATCTACTGGTCCGACGACAGCCCCTGCTCCATGCACATCGACGAGGTCGAGGCGATCTGGAGCGCGATCGACGGGCAAGACGACTGGTCCCTGCTCCACGCCAAGGTCGCCGCCATTCGCCGCATGGGCGAAGCATTGAGCGCAAATGCGATTGTTTGAGCGCGCGCCTCTCTTCTTTCCTTAACCAATTTCCGCCATACCGCTCCCCAAATGGTCGCGCCACTTACATCCCATGAACCTGCCACCGGCACCCTGCTTTGGCAGGGTGAACCCGGCGACGTTGATACAGAGGTCGCGCGCGCCCGTGCCGCCTGGCCCAAATGGGCGGCCCAGCCGATCGCCTATCGCATCGAAACCCTGCGGCGTTTCGTCAATGTCGTGCGCAGGAATGAGGATGCGCTCGCGGACCTTATTGCGCGGGAAACCGGCAAGCCGTTATGGGACGCCCGCAACGAGGTCGCCGCCGTCATCGGCAAGATCGACATCAGCGTCGCCGCCTATTCCGAACGGACCGGGCAGCGGCGGCTGGAAGCTGCGCTTGGTGCGCGCCAGTCGGTCCGGCACAAGCCCCACGGCGTGATGGCGGTGCTCGGCCCCTATAATTTCCCGGCCCACCTACCCAACGGCCATATCATTCCCGCGCTGCTCGCCGGCAATGCGGTGGTCTTCAAACCATCGGAAAAGACGCCGGCCGTCGGCGAAATGCTGGTCAAACTCTACCATGAGGCCGGCGTGCCGGTGGAGGCAATGCGCCTGCTGATCGGCGGCGCTGACGTGGGCAAGGCGCTGGCCGCCCATCCCGATGTAGGTGGCATCCTCTTCACCGGATCGGCACAGACCGGCATAGCAATCAACCGACAGTTCGCGGCGCAACCCTCGAAGATCCTTGCGCTCGAAATGGGTGGCAATAATCCGGTCATCGTCTGGGACACGCCGGAAATCAGCGCGGCGGCGACTTTGGTGGTCCAGTCCGCCTTCATGACCAGCGGGCAGCGCTGCACCGCCGCCAGCCGCCTCATCGTGCGCGACAGCATCGCCGACCGGCTGGTGAGCGAGGTCAAAAAACTGGCCGACCGGCTGATCGTCGATCATCCCCATGCCGATCCCGCTCCCTATATGGGGCCGGTGATCGACAATCAGGTGGCCGACGGACTGACCGAAAGCTTCCTCTATCTGATGAGCAACGGCGGCCGGCCGATCAAACATATGGTGCGGCCGCACAAGGGCCTGCCCTTCCTGTCGCCCGCCATCATCGACGTTACCGCCATGAAGGAACGGCCTGACGTCGAACTGTTCGGCCCGCTGCTCCAAGTGATCCGCGTGTCGGATTTCGGCGATGCCATCGCGGAGGCGAACAATACGCGCTACGGCCTGTCTGCCTCGCTGATCGGGGGATCGCCCGAACAATATAATCAATTCTGGGCCAATATCCGTGCCGGCCTCATCAACTGGAACCGCCCGACCAACGGCGCCTCCTCCTCCGCTCCCTTCGGTGGCACCGGCATATCCGGCAATCACCGGCCCAGCGCCTATTATGCCGCCGACTATTGCGCCTATCCGGTCGTTTCGGCGGAGATCGAGACGCCGCGCGCCTCCATCGGCGTGGGCCTCAAGGATATTGACGTTGCCGCAATGGGTGATTGACGCAAAAACATTTCCTAACCCCCTGCATACCCATTCTGAATTGAACTTCCCCGCCGCTTTCGCCATCTGGCCATCATGGCTGATACAGCACCCTCGACAGTTCATCTGGTAGGCGCAGGCCCCGGCGATCCGGACCTGCTGACGATCAAGGCCGCGCGCCTGATCGGCGCAGCGGATGTGATCGTGCATGACGGGCTGGTGTCGGACGCAATATTGGCGCTCGCCTCGACCGATGCAGAACTGATCTCCGTCGCCAAGCAGCGTAGCCGCCATTCCATGCCGCAGGACGCGATTAACACCCTGCTGGTCGATCTTGCCCGCGAAGGCCGTAATGTCGTGCGCCTGAAGGGCGGCGATCCTTTCATCTTCGGCCGGGGGGGCGAGGAAGTCGAAGCCTGCCGCGCCGCCGGCGTGCCGGTGGACGTCGTGCCTGGCATCAGCGCCGCGATCGGCAGCGCGGCCGCCGCCCAGCTTCCCCTCACCCATCGCGCGGCGTCGAGCGCGGTCAGCTTCGTCGCCGGCCAGTGCAAGGGGCTGACGGATCAGGACTGGTCGGGCTTGGCAGGTAAGGGACGCACGCTCGTCATCTATATGGGCGTCGCGACCGCGGCCGATATCGCCGAAAAGCTGATTGCCGACGGTGTGTCGCCTGCTTTGCCCGTGGCGGTGCTGGAAAATGGCACGCGCGCGGACATGCGGACGTTGCGCACCCTGCTCACCGATCTGGGCGACATGGTAGTGCGGGAAAATGTGGTCAGCCCGGCGCTGATCGTTGTCGGTGAAGTGACGGCGCATGCGCTGGCACAGGACAGCCTGATCGCCTATCGCGATATGGCACTGAATATCGAAGGCCCGGCAACGACCGGACCGGATGGGACAAGGGTAGAATGAAGATATTGACGGGCAATGACCTGGTGAGCGGCGACGTCATCTGGTGGGCGGGCGATGGCTGGTCGCGGCAGGTGGGCGACAGCGCCGATGTGGGCGACCATGGCGACGATCTTGCCCGCACTGAGGAAGCCGCGCTGCGCGTCGTGGGCGCCTATGTGATCGACGCTACGCTCACGGACGAGGGCGTGCGCCCGGCCCATATCAAAGACCGCATCCGCGCGCTCGGCCCGACGGTGCGCCCCGACCTCAATCTCAAACCGAATGATGCCGACGCCGGCAACTGGGTGATCTGACCATGTATCGCTATGACAGCTATGACCAGTCCATCGTCGACGCTCGTGTCGAGGAATTTCGAGATCAGGTACAGCGCCGCCTGACCGGCGCGCTGACCGAGGACCAGTTCAAGCCGCTGCGGCTTATGAACGGCCTCTATCTCCAATTGCACGCCTATATGCTGCGCGTCGCCATTCCCTATGGCACGCTCAGCGGCAAGCAGATGCGCAAACTGGGCGAGATCGCGGCCAAGTACGATAAGGGCTATGGCCACTTCACCACGCGCCAAAACCTGCAATATAACTGGATCAAGCTGGCCGATGCGCCCGACATTCTCGCCGAACTGGCGACGGTGGAAATGCACGCGATCCAGACCAGCGGCAACTGCATCCGCAATATCTCGTCCGACCAATATGCGGGCGTGAGCGCCGACGAGGTGGCTGACCCCCGCCCCTGGGCCGAGCTGCTGCGCCAATGGTCGAGCTTCCACCCGGAATTCACTTATCTGCCGCGCAAGTTCAAGATTTGCGTGATTGCCAGCGACGATGATCGCGCCGCGATGAAACTACACGATATCGGCCTGAAGCTGGTGGAACGCGACGGGGTGATCGGTGCCGAAGTCTATGCCGGTGGCGGCATGGGCCGCACCCCGATGGTCGCGCCGCAAATCCGAGATTTCGTGGCGGAGGACGAGATCATCTCCTATCTCGAAGCCTGCCTGCGCGTGTATAATCGCTACGGCCGCCGCGACAACAAGTACAAGGCACGGATCAAGATCCTGGTCCACGAAATCGGCGTCGAGGACTATAAGCGCCAGGTCGAGGAGGAGTTTGCGCATATGAAGCAACTCGGCCTCAACCCGCCGACCGAGGAACTGGACCGCATCCGCGCCTTCTTCGCCAACCCGGCCTATGAAACGGGCCTGAGCGAGGATATCGACCGTGCCGATCCGGCCTTCGCCCTGTGGGTGGACCGTCAGGTCGCGGCGCACAAGGCGCCCGGCTATGCGATCGTCAATATCAGCCTGAAGCCGCTGACCGGCATCCCCGGCGACGCATCGGCGGAACAGATCGACCTCGTCGCGACGCTGGCCGAGCAATATTCACTAGACGAACTGCGCGTCACCCATGCGCAGAATCTCGTCCTGCCGCATGTGAAGAAGGCCGATCTCTACGCCATCTGGCAGAAGCTGGAGGAAGCGGGTCTGGCCGAAGCCAATCTGGACCTCATTACCGATATCATCGCCTGCCCCGGCCTGGATTATTGCGCGCTCGCCAATGCGCGATCGATCCCGCTGGCGCAGAAGATCGCGCAGCGCTTCGCCGCGGCCGAGCGTCAGGCGGAACTGGGCGAACTGAAGCTGAAGATCAGCGGCTGCATAAACGCCTGCGGCCATCATCATGCCGGCCATATCGGCATATTGGGCGTCGATCGGAAAGGCGTGGAGAATTTCCAGCTCTCGCTGGGCGGATCGGGCGCGGAAGACACGTCGCTGGGCCAGATCACCGGGCCGGGCTTTTCCGAGGACGGCGTAGTCGATGCGATCGAAAAGGTCACGTACCTCTATCTGGCGCAACGGGAAAGCGGCGAACGCTTCCTCGACACTTACCGCCGTCTTGGCATGAAGCCCTTCAAGGAGGCGATCTATGGTTGAGTTCCTGTCCTTCCGCGATGGCGAAGCCGCGCAGGAACCCTCCGTGACAGTCGAAGCCTTTACCGGCCAGACCAACGCCACCGCCGTCCGCGTTGAACCGGGCGAGGATGCGCGCGAATTGCTACCCTATCTCGACCGGCTCTCGTTGGTCGAGGTGAATTTTCCTGCCTATGGCGACGGGCGCGGCTATTCGGCCGCCCGCATCCTGCGGGAATCGGGCTATCAGGGCGAATTGCGCGCCGTGGGCGATGTGCTGGTCGATCAGATCAACGCCATGCGCCGCTGTGGTTTCGACAGTTTCCACCCCGCAAAGCCGCTGGATGACGCGGCCGTAGAGCGTGCGCTCACCCGCTATGACGACGTCTATCAAAAGGCGATCGATGGCCGCAGCCCCGTCTGGGCTAAGCGGCATCCGGAGAAAATTGATGGCTGAACCTGCCCGCCAGATCGATGTTATCGACACCCGTCCCGCCTTTACGCAAGCGGATGCCGACGCGCTCAACGCGCGGTTCGAGGGCGTCGATACGATCACCATGCTCAAGACCGTGTTTGCGGAGAAACTCGCCGGCAATGTCGCCGTCGTCTCCTCCTTCGGCACGGAAAGCGCGGTGCTGCTCGATCTGGTGGCCAAGGCGGACAAGAACGTCCCCGTCATCTTCGTCGACACGCTCAAGATGTTCGCCGAAACGCTGAATTATCGCGACACGCTCATCGCCCGCTTCGGCTTCACCGACAGTCGCACGGTCGCGCCGATCGCAGACGTCATCGCGAAGAAGGACGAGACGGGCCTGCGCTGGTCCTATGACCCGGACGGCTGCTGCGAAATCCGCAAGGTCGAGCCGATGAAGCGTGCCAAGGACGGCCTTGATGCCTGGATTTCCGGCCGAAAGGCCTTCCAGTCGGTGACACGCCAGAACCTGCCCCGGTTCGAGGTGGAGAACGGTCGGCTGAAGCTCAACCCGCTGGGCGACTGGACCAAGACCGAGCTGGAAGCCTATTTCGATCGCGAGAACCTCCCCCGCCACCCGCTGGAGGCGCAGGGCTATCTGTCGATCGGTTGCGAACCCTGCACGTCGAAGGTGAAGCCGGGCGAAGACCCCCGCGCGGGCCGCTGGCGCGGCTGGGACAAGGTGGAATGTGGCATCCATTCGCCCGTAACGCCGATCCCGGTGGCAGATCCGGAAGACCCGGCGAACTTGCCCGCATTCTGACGCGCGCTTCCGCACCGATCGAAAAGATCGCGATACCGTAACAATATTGCAAGCGGCTGGACGGATCGTGCCAGCCGCGCAATACACTCCTCCCTATTGTCAAAGACATAAGGGAGTCGCCCATGGATCGCCGTCAATTCCTCGTCACCAGTGGCGCCGCCGCCATCGCCGCTACAACGCCCCGTGCCCTTGCCCAAGCGGCTGGCGCCGACGATGCCCGACTTTCCGCGACCTTCGCCGCCATCTTCGATCGGCAACTGGATCTTTCGCCCGCGTTCGTCACAAGCCTCGGCCTCGACAAGGGCGGCCGTGCCGGCGCGAAGAGCCAGTTGGACGATAATAGCAAGTCGGCAATGGTGAAGCGGCTGGCCGCGACACAGAGCGCGATCAAGGAACTGGAGGGCTACAAGACCGCCAGCCTGTCCGACGCGCAGCGCCTGAACCTCGACGTCATTCTTTATGCGCTGGACCAGCAGACGGTCGCCCCCGCCACATTCGGCCTCAACAGCGCGGTGCGCCCCTATCGCATCTTCCAGCAAGGCGGCAGCTATTTCTCCACGCCCGACTTCCTCAACACCGCCCATACCATCAATGCGACGGCCGATTGCGATGCCTATGTCGCGCGGCTGGAGGCATTCGCCCGTAACCTGCGCACCGATACCGCGCTCCAGCGGGATGAGGCCGCGCGCGGCTATCTGGCACCGGGCTGGTCGCTCGACCTGACACTGGGCCAGATGAAGAAGCTACGCAGCCAGCCCGCCGCCGACAGTTCGATGGTCCAGTCGCTTGTCAAGCGCGCCGCCGCCAAGGGGCTGGCCGGCGACTGGCAGAGCCAAGCCGCAGCCGTGGTCGAAAAGTCGATCTACCCCGCGCTGGACGAACAAATCGCGGCGATCGAAGCGCTGCGCGGCAAGACGGCGGCCGGGGACGGGATATGGCGCACCCCGCGCGGCGACGAAATCTACGCCGCCGCGCTCAAGAGCGCGACTACAACGGACCTGAGCGCCGACCAGATTCACGCCATGGGGCTGGAGCAGGTGGCGGACCTCTCCGCCCAACTGGATGTGATCCTGAAGGGCGCCGGCCGCACCAGCGGATCAATCGGCGAGCGTCTCGCCGCGCTCAACGTCGATCCGGCGCAGCTTTATCCCGACAGTGCGGAGGGCCGCGCCGCCCTGCTCGCCCAGCTCAATCGCGACGTCGATGCGATGAAGGCTAAACTTCCCAACGCCTTCACCACGATTCCTGACACCGCGCTGGAAATCCGCGCGGTGCCGGTCGAAATTCAGGACGGCGCATCCAACGGCTATTATAATCGCGCCGCGCTGGATGGATCACGCCCGGCCATCTACTTCATCAACCTTAAGGATGTCGGCGACTGGCCGAAATATGGCTTGCCGTCCCTGACCTATCATGAAGGCGTACCGGGCCATCACCTCCAGATTTCGACCGCGCAAAATGCGGGCGACGTGCCGATGCTGCGCAAGACCGCTTTCATGAGCGCCTATACAGAAGGCTGGGCGCTCTATGCCGAGCAGCTAGCGGACGAGCTGGGCGGCTATGCGACGCCGATCGACCGGGCCGGCTATCTCCAGTCCTTCCTGTTCCGCGCGGCGCGCCTGGTGGTCGATACCGGCATTCATGCCAAGAAATGGGATGTGAAGCAGGCGACCGACTATATGGTCGAAAAGACCGGCTTCGCCCGTCCCCGCTGCCAGCGCGAAGTCGAGCGCTACTGCACCCAGCCGGGTCAGGCGACCAGCTACAAGGTCGGCCATGGCGTCTGGAACAAGGCGCGTCAGGACGCGCAGGCGTCGCTGGGCAAGGAGTTCGATATCAAGCAGTTCCACGCCATCCTTGAGGAAGGCGCCATGCCGCTGTCGATGCTGGAGAAGCGGGTGGCCGCGCGCGCAAAGGCGGTGAAGGGCGCCTGAAAATTGGGGCCACCCTCTCCCCGTTCGGGCTGAGCCTGTCGAAGCCCCTTCTTCTTTCCAGCATTGAAAGAAGAAGAACAGCCCTTCGACAGGCTCAGGGCGAACGGACTATGTGAAGCTGGAAACGAGCGGAAATCGGATTATTCGTAATCCAGATCCTGATAGCTATCATCCGCCACATCAGAGAAGCGCGTGATCTTGGCGTCGAACTTCATGCGAATGCGGCCCGTGGAGCCGTGGCGCTGTTTGGCGACGATCACTTCGGCCAAGCCATAGATGCGCTCCATATTTTCCTTCCACGCGGCATAGGCGGCCTCGTCGTCGGGCTTGGGTTCCTTGGCGGCTTCGTAATAATCCTCGCGGAACACGAACCAGACCATGTCGGCGTCCTGCTCGATCGAACCGGACTCGCGCAGGTCGGACAGTTGGGGGCGCTTATCCTCCCGCTGCTCCACGGCGCGGCTGAGCTGCGACAGCGCTAGCACCGGCACATGAAGTTCCTTCGCCAACGTCTTCAGACCACGGGAAATTTCAGAAATTTCGTTCACGCGATTTTCGTTGCCGCGTCCGGTACCCTGAAGCAACTGAAGATAGTCGACGACGATGAAGCCGATATCATGCCGCCGCTTCAACCGCCGCGCGCGGGTGCGCAGCGCCGCGATCGTCAGGCCCGGCGTATCGTCGATGAACAGCGGCAATTCCTGCAAGTCGCGGGCGGCGCGGGACAGGTTCTGGAAGTCCGCCCGGCTAATCTTGCCCATGCGCAGCGCTTCGCCGGAAATGCCCGACTGTTCGGCCAGAACGCGCGTTGCCAGCTGGTCGGCCGACATTTCGAGCGAGAAGAAAGCCGTCTTCGCCCCCATATTCTTTTCGGCCGGGATGCCATCCGCATTGTCCCGCAGCCAGCGTGACGCGGCATTATAGGCGATGTTGGTGGCCAGCGACGTCTTGCCCATGCCCGGACGGCCGGCGAGGATCATCAAGTCGGAATTATGCAGACCACCGATCTTGGCGTTCAGGCTGTTGATCCCGGTGGTGATCCCCGACACATGGCCGCCGCTGTTGAGCGCGCGTTCCGCCACCTGTACAGCGGCGGTCGAAGCCGTCAGGAAGCTCTTGACCGACCCGGACTCGCCCTCACCTTCGGACACTTTGTACAGCGCGACTTCCGCCGCCTCTATCTGCTCGCGGGGATTGACATCCTCGCTAGTATCCATCGCATTTTCAACCAGTTCCCGCCCGACGCTGACAAGCTGGCGCAGCAGGGCAAGATCATAGATCTGCGTCGCGAAATCGCGCGCACCGATCAGTGCCGCGCCATTGCCGGTCAACTGCGCCAGATAGGCCGCGCCGCCCAACTCCTTCAGCGCCGGATCCTGCTCCAGCATGGGCTTGAGCGTCACCGGATTGGCGACCATGTCCTTGTCCAGCAGGCGCATGATCGCGTCGTAGATGCGGCCGTGCAGCGGCTCGAAATAATGTTCGGCCTTTAGTTTCAACTGCACATCTTCGGCGATGCGGTTGTCGATCATGATCGCGCCCAGCAGCGCGGCCTCCGCCTCGACATTGCGCGGCAGTTCGGTTCCGCTGCTTTCAGCGGGGTTGATTTTCAGCAATTCGACCATGGCCCCTCTTTCCTCCGCCGACGCGCGGCGCGCAAGGGCCAGAACGGAAACCATCTGTGGATAAGTCCCGCTTGCTTTTCGGCGCGCGCCACCGCACTGACTAAATCCTGCATCATGGCCGATCCGCGCATCATAGACATCCAGCTGGACCAGCGCACGATCCTGTGGCGCAACGCCGACGTGGAGCAGGAACGGCGCATCGCGATCTTCGACCTGCTGGAGGATAATCATTTCGCGCCGCAGCGGGTCCATGCCGACGGTTATGCTGGCCCCTACAAGGTGATGCTGCGGGTCGAGGATGGGCGGCTGGCAATCGAGATCAACCGGGAGGATGACACGCCGCTGGAGGCGATCATCCTGGGCCTCGGCCGGTTCCGCCGGCCGATCCGCGAATATTTCGCCATTTGCGACAGCTATTATCAGGCGATCAGCAACGCCTCCCCGCAACAGATCGAGACGGTGGACATGGCCCGACGCGGCATCCACAACGACGCGGCGGAGGTGCTGAAGGAACGGCTGGAGGGCAAGATCGAGGTCGATTTCGACACCGCGCGCCGACTTTTCACGCTCATCTGCGTACTGCATATCAAGGGGTAAGACGATCAGGGTTGTGACTTTGGGTGGCCTGCTGGTCCGCATCGGTGCGGGACTGGCGGTGGTCGCGGCGCTGGCCTTGGCGCTGTGGCTCTATGCGCGCGCCTGGGCGCCTGATCGCGATCAATATCCGGTACAGGGCGTTAGCATCAGCGCCGATAATGGCCCGATCGACTGGGGCACGCTGGCGGCGCAGGGGGCGGACTTTGCCTATATCCGCGCGGGCGACGCCGCCGATCATCGCGACCCCGCCTTCGCCGCCAACTGGCGCGGGGCGCGGGCGGCCGGCATGCGCTATGGCGCGCTGATCGAATTCACCCCCTGCCGCCTCGCCAGCGATCAGGCGACCCGCTTCATGACCACCGTGCCGCGCGACAATGCCGCGCTGCCCCCGGTCATCCGCCTCGCCTTCACGCCCGCCTGCACCGCCCGGCCGAACCGCGACCTGCTGCTGTCGGAACTCAACACGCTGGTCAATCTGGTGGAGGGGCATGCGGGGAAGACCGTGCTGCTCAACGTGACCGAGGATTTCGACAAGGCTTACGATATCGGCTCCGGCATCAATCGGACCTTGTGGCTGGACGGCAACTTCTTTCCGCCCGATTATTCCACGCGGCCCTGGGTGATGTGGACAGCCAGCGACATGCGGCATATCGACGGCGTCGATGGTCCGGTCCGATGGAATGTGGTGGCGCCCTGATGCACGATAATGAACAACGAGTTGGACAGTTAATCGCGGCAGCACGCGAAGCGATGGCCAACGCCCATGCGCCCTATAGCCGCTTTGCCGTGGGCGCCGCCGTGCGCCTGACCGATGGTAGCATCGTCACCGGCTGCAACTTCGAAAATGCCAGCTATGGCCTGTCTCTCTGTGCCGAAACGGTCGCGCTCGCCACCGTCAATGCGCAGGGTCGTTTCGGTGACGTAACGGAAATTGCGGTCGTCGGCGGCGCCATGGACGCGGGCGAGGAAGCGCTCGTTACCCCCTGTGGCCGCTGCCGCCAGATCATGAACGAAACCGAGCAGATGGCCGGCCGCGTCCTGTCCATCTATTGCGCCACACCCAGCGGCGACCGTATCCTCGACCTCAAGGTTGCAGACCTCCTCCCCCATGCCTTCGGTCCCGCGGACCTGGGCATCGGCCCCATGACAAAGAGCTGAAAACGACATGGCCATTCTTTCCGACAAGTGGATCCGCGAACAGGCGCTGAGCACCGGCATGATCGAGCCGTTCGTGGAGAGCCAGCGGCGCGAGGGCTGCATCAGCTACGGCCTGTCCTCCTATGGCTATGACGCGCGGGTGGCGGACGAGTTCAAGATTTTCACCAATGTCGACAGCACGATCGTCGATCCCAAGGATTTCGATCCGAAGAATTTCGTCGATCGCAAGACCGAATGCTGCATCATCCCGCCCAACAGCTTCGCATTGGCCCGCACGGTCGAATATTTCCGCGTGCCCCGCGACGTGCTGGTCATTTGCCTCGGCAAGTCCACCTATGCCCGTTGCGGCATCATCGTGAACGTGACCCCGCTGGAGCCGGGCTGGGAAGGGCATGTGACGCTGGAATTTTCCAACACCACGCCCCTGCCCGCCAAGATCTACGCCAATGAGGGCGCATGCCAGTTCCTGTTCCTTCAGGGCAATGAGCCTTGCGAAGTCAGCTATGCCGACCGGGCCGGCAAATATATGGGCCAGCAGGGCGTGACTCTCCCCCGTCTGTAGTGCGACTATCGCCGGCATGACATTCTGGCGCAGGACAAGGCGCGATGCCGCGCCACTGCCCGATACGGGGGCGGACCGGCGGGTTTATGCGATCGGCGACGTGCATGGTTGTGCCGACCTGCTCGACCAGTTGCTGGCGATGATTGCTCAGGATGATGGCGATCGCGATCGTAAGCCGATCAGCCTGATCCTGCTGGGCGACCTGATCGACCGTGGCCCCGATTCGCGGCTCGTAGTCGAACGGGTGATGGCGCTGATGGCGTCTGGTGGTGATGTGCGCTGCCTAAAGGGCAATCATGAGGAGGTCTTCATCCTGGCGGCGCGCGGCGATATGCGCGTAGTGCCGGTTTTCCGCCGCATGGAGGGGGAGGCTACGTTGGCCAGCTACGGGTTGGACCCCGCCCTGTTCCGAGTCATGACCGATGCGGAAATCGTCGCGTGGATGGTCAGACATGTGCCGCGCGCCCATGTCGATTTTCTGGATGCCCTGCCCGACAGCATCGCCATGGGCGATTATCTGTTCGCCCATGCCGGCATCCGCCCCGGCGTGCCGATGGATGCACAAAGCCCGGCTGACCTGCGCTGGATCAGGCGCGAATTTCTCGACCATCGCGGCGCACACAGCCATATGATCGTGCATGGCCACAGCATCAGCCCCGATGTGGACGAACGGGCCGGACGGATCGGCATCGACACCGGCGCTTTCCTGTCGGGCCGGCTGACCGCTATCGGGCTGGAGGGCACCGAGCGCTGGATTTTGCAGACCGGCGGCTGACATTTTGCGACGCAACATTGCGTCGTCATGGAACAGACCCGCACGACATCCTGTGCTTCTCATAAGTCTATCAGAATCATTTTATGTCGTAATTCTGTAATTCGCGATAGCGGAACACATGAGTTTGTCCGTTTGAAGGAATAGAACGGCACGAAATGCCGTCTCAGCAGGGGAACAGACAATGCGTATTCGCCATGCCCTGGCGGGGATTAGCCTCGCCATATGCCTCGTGTCGCCCACTCAACTTCTCGCAGCCGCAACAACAGACGTCACGCTGACACAACGGCACAAATTCGACATTCATGTTCAGCCGCTCAGCGGCGCATTGCGCCAGTTGTCCGCCCAGTCGGGCGTGCGCATCCTTTTCCCCTATGACGAAGTCGCCACCATCCGCAGCCGCCGTATCCAGGGCTGGCTGTCGACCCAGGATGCGCTGGCCAGGCTGCTGGCCGGTACCGACCTCACCTCCACCCCCGCCGGTGCCGGCGTGATTGCGCTCGCAGCGCCCGCCAGCCGCAGCGCAGCGCGCCGCAGCCCGCTGGCGCTGCAATTCGCCCAGGCCAGCCTGCCCGGCGCCGCGCCGGCCGCAATGAGCATGACCCCGGCCCCGGAACCGATCGAAGATGCCACGCCGATCATCGTCACCGGCACGCGCACGACGACCCGCACCGTGGCAGAAAGCCTCGCGCCGATCGACGTGCTGGGCGAGAAGGATCTGGAGACGAGCGGCAAACAGTCGGTACGCGACCTGCTCGGCACGCTGGTCCCTTCAATCAACGTGTCCAACAATGGCGCGGGCGCCAGCTGGGCAGTCCGCACCCTGTCGCTGCGCGGTCTGGGCGGCGACCAGTTGCTGGTGCTGGTCAATGGCAAGCGCCGCCACAATACCGCCACCCTGTTCATCAACGGATCGGTCCAGAACGGCCAGTCGCCGCCGGACCTCGACCTGATCCCCGGCAATGCGATCCAGCGGATCGAAGTGCTGCGCGACGGCGCGTCGGCGCAATATGGGTCGGACGCGATTGCCGGCGTCGTCAACATCATCCTGAAGAATGACACGGCCGGCGGCGCGGCGCTGACGCTGGGCAGCACGGCCGACAATGGCGGCTGGCAAGGTCGCTGGCAGGTCGACAAGGGCTTCGCGATCGGCCCGGACGGCGGCTATATCCACCTGTCGGGTGATGGCGTGCTACAGGACAATACGATTACCAAGAGCAGCCCGATCACCGGCCAATTCTATCCGTCCGGCGACCCGCGCAATGCCGATCCGGACCGCATCCGCGCCAAATATGGCCAGCCGCAGGTGATCGGCGGCAATGTGGGCTATGATGCGATGCTGCCGGTGGGCGACAGTCTGGAGCTTTACAGCTTCGGCACCTATTCCAAGCGTCATGCCGCCGGCTGGCTGACCTATCGCACGCCGCAAGCCGCCAACAATATCATCGAGATTTATCCGGAAGGCTATATCCCGCGCATCCACGTCTATGACCAGGATTTCCAGTTTGCAGGCGGCCTGCGCGGTGAAGTCGGCGGCGGCGTCCATTTCGACCTGAGCACCAGCTATGGGCAGGATGAGGTCAAATATGCCCAGACCACGTCGCTCAACCCGTCGCTTGGGACGGCCAGCCCGACCAACTTCTATCTCGGCAAGCTGCGCTTTGACGAATGGGTCAGCAATCTGGACCTGAGCAAGGAATTCGATATCGGTCTGGCCGGGCCGCTCTCCGTCGCAGTGGGCGCCGAGTATAAGAAGAACAAGTTCGTCATCAGCCCCGGCGATTCGGTATCCTACGACAATGGCGGCTATATTTTCCCGGTCGGCGGCTGGCGCGGCGGCACTTATGCCAGCGGCATCGGGTCACAGGGCGTCATCGGCTTCACCCCCGAAGGATCGGGTAGCTGGAGCCGCGACAACTGGAGCGCCTATGGCAATATCGAGGGCAAGATCGTCGAAGGCGTCGAATTCGGCCTGGCCGGGCGGCATGAGGATTATTCCGACTTCGGCACCACCGATACCGGCAAGGCGTCGCTGCGCATAGAACCGGTAAGAGGTATAGCGATCCGTGGGACGGCCAGCACCGGCTTCCGCGCCCCCACGCTCCAGCAACAACATTATAACTCGTCCAGCACGATCGGCGTGGTCATCGACGGCGTCAGCCAGCTGCGTCCGGTGGTCGCCCTGCCAGTCGACAGCGCAGCGGCGCGGGCACTTGGCGCCGTTGCGCTCAGGCCCGAAAAGTCGACCAGCTTCTCGGCCGGGCTGGTGCTGACGCCGCTCCCCAACTTCAACCTCACCGTCGATGCCTATCAGATCAAGGTCAAAGACCGTATCCTGCTCAGCGGCACGCTGTCCGGCACGGCCGTCGTCGATATTCTGAATGCCAATGGCTATGCTGGCAACTTCGGCGCGCTCATCTTTTCCAACGCCGCCGACACGCGGACCCGCGGCCTGGATATCGTCGCCACCCATCGCGCCAATCTCGGCGATCTTGGCAATCTGACGACGTCGCTGTCGGCCAATTTCAACAAGACCGTCTTCACTCATATCGACCCGCCGCCGACGGGTGGCAGCGGCGTCTCCTTCGTCGCGCGCGACCGGCAGGGCGACCTCAGCGAAGGCACGCCGCGCAACAAGTTCATTGCCAACTTCCTTTGGGAAACCGGCGATTTCAACGCGAACCTGCGCGCCACACGCTTCGGCAAGGTTACGCAGAGGGCGGCGCTGCCGGTCCTGCATACCGCTGACTGGACATCCTGCACGGCCGTATCGGCGACCTGTGTGTCAAGCTATGCCGACGAAGAGTTGAAGCCCAAGACCATTCTTGACCTGGAACTGGGCTACAAGCTGTCCAAGGGCGTCAAGCTGTCGGTCGGCGCGAACAATCTGCTCAACACCTATCCCAACAAGCTGAAGCCGGTGAACCGACTCTCCGGTAGCCTCTACAATGCATATGCCCCCTACGGCATCAGCGGCGGCTTCTATTATGGCCGGTTCAACCTGGAGTTCTGACGATGACGAAGATCAAGGGCGTCAGCCGCCGCGAGGCGATCGCGGCGGGCGGGATCGGCTTGCTGGCCGCCGGCAGCGCAGCATCGGTGGCAACGGGATCGGCGGCGCAATCCCCCGGCGCCCCCGCCGCCGGCAAGGAGACAGCGGTGACGGTCGAGGACTGCACCAATGTCGCCCTTGCCCTCTCCCCGGACGGCAGCCGCATCGCCTTCGACCTGCTCGGCATATTGTGGACGATGCCGGTCGGCGGCGGGCCCCTGAAGCGGCTGACCGGCGATTTTGACGACCTTGCCCAGCCGGACTGGTCGCCGGATGGCAAGCGTATCGCTTTCCAATCCTATCGCAGCGGCAATTTCCATATCTGGTCGGTGGCGGCGGATGGCAGCGACATGCGCCAGCATACGGACGGGCTGCTCGACGATCGCGAGCCGCGCTGGTCGCCGGACGGCAAGACGATTGCCTTCGCCAGCGACCGGGCGGAAGGGCGCTATGCCATTTACCTGCTCGATGTGGCGAGCGGCAAGGTGACGCCCTTCTCCAAGGGAGACACGAATGACAGCGAACCGGCCTGGTCGCCGGATGGCAAGCGGATCGCCTATGTCGCGGGCGGCACGAAACTGGTGGTGGCGGACGTCGCCAGCGGCACGGTGCGCGATGTCGCATCGGTTCCGCCCTCGCCCGACCGCTATAATCCATCGGCCATCATGGCGCCGGCTTTCGCGCCGGACGGCACGATCGCCTATACCCGCGTTCAGCCGGGATCGCTGACGCTGGTGCTGGGCGACAAGGATATCGTGGTTGGCGAGGATCTCTATCCCTTCCGGCCTGCCTTCACGAAGGATGGGGCCATCCTCTATGGGTCGGGTGGCAAGCTGCGTAGTCTGAAGAGCGGCAAGGCGTCGATCATCCCCTTTTCCACCCAGATACCCGTCACCACGCCCGATTATCGCAAGAAGACCCGCGACTTCACCTCCACCACGGCAAAGCCCGTCGTCGGCATCGCCGCGCCGATGCTGTCCCCCGATGGCAAGAGCATCGTCTTCGCGGCGCTCAACGACATTTATCTGATGCCGATCGGCGGCGCACCCAAGGCGATCATCACCGATGCCTTCCATAAATGCGATCCCGCCTGGTCGCCCGATGGCAAGAGCATCGCTTACTCATCCGACCGGGGGGGCACGCTCGACCTATGGCTGCATGAGGTCGCTACGGCCAAGGAACGGCAACTCACCAATATTCCCGACAAGGCGGTCGCCTGGGGCAGTTGGTCGCAGGATGGCAAGCAGATCGCCTTCCTGGATCAGGACGGCGCATTGCACACGGTGGAGGTTGTCAGCGGCGTCGTCACCAAGCGGTTCGATGCGATCTGGGAACCGGGCCGGCCCAGCTTCGGCCTCGGTGGCAAGAGCATCGCCTATGCCGCGTTCAAGCCCGTAACTGGCCGCTACCGCGAAGGCGCCAGCCAGATATTGACGGTCGATCTCGCCAGCGGCAAGGGTACCTACCGCCCCGTCTTCGAAGGCAAGTCGCTCGGCACGCGCGGGCATGATGGGCCGATCTGGTCGCCCGACGGTACGAAGTTGGCGTTCGTTTTCGCCAGCACGCTGTGGATCGCGCCGGTCGCGCCCGACGGCAGCTTCACCGCTGCCCCCAAGCAGATCACGACCGATGTCACCGACGCGCCAAGCTGGAGTGGCGACAGCAGCAAACTTCTCTATCTCAGCAATGGCAAGCTGCGCCTCGTCCCGGTTAGCGGCGGAGCGGCGCAGACGATTCCCTGTCGGCTGACATGGGCCAATGCCAAACCGGCGGGCCGCACCGTCATCCGCGCCGGCAAGGTCTGGGATGCGCTCTCGGCCGACTATAAGACCAATGTCGACGTCGTGCTGGACGGCAACCAGATCAGCGCCGTCACGCCACGCGGCGCCGGCGCATCCAACGCCAATGCGAAGATCATCGACGCGCCGGACCTGACGCTGATGCCGGGCCTGATCGACATGCACACGCACCGGCAGATGGCAGGCTATGGCTATGGCGATCGCATGGGGCGGCTGTGGCTGGCGATGGGCGTCACCGCCACCCGATCGCCGGGCTGCCCCGCCTATCATATGGTCGAGGATCGGGAGGCGATCCAGAGCGGCAAGCGGATCGCCGCGCGCCACTATGCCACCGGCGAAGCGATCGACGGCGGACGCATCTTCTATAATTTCATGCGCCCCGTCACCGAACCGGGCCAGATGGCGCTGGAACTGGAGCGCGCCAAAGCGCTGGATTACGACATGGTGAAAACCTATGTCCGGTTGCGCCATGATACCCAGAAGGAGGTGGTCGACGCCTCCCACCGCATGGGTATGCACCTGTCGTCCCATTATCATTATCCCGCGCTGCACAGCGGCATGGACTGCATGGAACATACCGGCGCGACCAACCGCTACGGCTATTCCCGCACGATCACGTCGCTCGGCGGCGGCTATCATGATGTGAATGACCTGTTCGCTGCGGCCAAGGCCGGGCGCACGCCGACGTTGTTCGCCGCGACCGCGTTGCTGGGGCTGGATGACGGCTTTACCCGCGATTCGCGCATCACTACCCTTTATCCCGCCTGGGAATTTGCCAAGCTGACCGGCCGGGTGAAGGCCATGACCGGCGAAGGCGGCGCCCCGATGCTCGCCTCGCTGGAGCGGCAGGTGGCGCAGATCAAGCTGATGCTGGAAGCGGGCTGGCATCCCATTTCCGGTACCGATGCGCCGATCGACCTGACCGCGATCAGCCTGCACCTCAACCTGCGCGGCATGGTGAAGTTCGGCATCAGTCCCCATGACGCGCTGATGATGACGACACGTTGGTCGGGCGAGTTTCTGGGCGAGCCGGTGGGACGGATCGAGCGGGGCATGCTGGCCGACCTTATCCTGGTCGAGGGCGATCCCCTGAAGGACATCGACGCCGTGGCCAATGTGCGACAGGTGATCGCGAATGGCGTCGTCCATACGCCCGACCAGTTGATGGCCCCCTTCGCCGCTGCGAAGCCGCAAGCCACGCTCACGCCGATGCGGCCGATGCTGGCGGACGCGCACCAGCATTATTGGTGGCACGACCCTGACTATGTCGAAAGCAGCCGTGCCGCCTGCTGCGCGGGCCATGCCGTGGCCCATGCCTGATCCGTGCAGGGAGCGGCGGGATTTGAACCGCCGCCCCGCAACGGATCAGGAAATTGACGGCGCTACCGTCTCAGCCGCACCACGCTCTTACCCAACGGCCAATTTTCGGATGGACATCCGCGCGCCCCTCGCCTACCCGCTCCTGCGAGTTATTATCATTAATATGCGCAGAGTGGACTTATCGTCATGGCTTCCAGGGCTTCCCCCGCACCACGCTACAGGCTGGCCGTCGCCAGCCGCGTTCTGGCGGCGATTCCGCTCAATTATGCCCTGACGTCCATCGTCACCGCCCTGCTGGCCCGCCATCTGCCGCTATCCCGCGCAGAGGCCAGCGTTGCGGCGACCCTCACCTCTTTCCTCATCTTCGCCCTGATCGCCATGGCGATCTTCCATGCCCGATCGACCGCCAAGGTCTGGGTCTGGATGATCGGCAGCACCGCGCTGCTCGGCACCCTGCTTGCTTTGTCGCTCCAGTTGGGAGGCCGGGCATGAAGGATGGTTTCCGCCAGTCCATGGCCTGGCTCCACACCTGGACCGGACTGCTGCTGGGCTGGCTGCTCTTCGCCATGTTCGTCACCGGCACCGCTGCCTATTTCCAGGAGGAAATCAGCCGCTGGATGAAGCCGGAAGTCACCGCTGCGCCCGATCGCGAAGCCGCGACGCAGGCGGCCATCACCTATCTACACCGCACCCAGCCGGATGCGGAAAGCTGGTTCATTTCGCCTCCCTCCGCGCGCAGCCCCACGGTCAGCACCTTTTGGCAACCACGCAAGGTGGAGGGCGAGGAACCCCGCAAGCGGCGCGGTCGGCGTGGCGACACCAGCGCCACGCTGGACGGACAGGGCCAGCCCGTCACCGCACGCGAGACGCAGGGCGGCTTCTTCCTCTACCGCTTCCATTTCGACCTGCACTATATGCCGGTTTATTGGGCACGCTACCTGGTCGGCGTTGCTGCGATGTTCATGCTGATCGCGATTTTCAGCGGCATCGTAACCCACAAGAAGATTTTTGCCGATTTCTTCATGCTGCGCTTCGGCAAGGGGCAGCGCAGCTGGCTGGACGCGCATAATGTCACGGCGGTCTTCGCCCTGCCTTTCTATCTGATGATCACCTATACCGGGCTGGTCACGCTGGCGACCATGTACATGCCCTGGGGCATTGCCGCCAATTACAGCAAGCCCGACGCCTTTTTCGAGGAAGTGTTTCCCGGTCGCAAGGAAATGGAACGGTCCGACATCGGCGCGCCGCTGGTCCCGGTGAGGCCGTTGATGGAGGTCGCCCGCCAGCGGTGGAACGGCGCGGAGATCGGATCGGTGCGCATCGCCCTGCCCGGTGACCAGAACAGCACCATCACCCTGACCCGCGCGTCCAGCGGTGCCATTGGTTCGCGCGGCGAAAGCATGGTCTTTTCCGGCACGACCGGCGACCTGCTGGAGGAAAGCCCGACGCAGGGCGGCGCAATGGCGACGCAGAGCGTGATGATCGGCCTGCATGCAGGCCGCTTTGCCGGCTGGGGCCTGCGCTGGCTCTATTTCCTGTCCGGTGTCGGCGGCACGATCATGGTCGGCAGCGGCCTTGTCCTGTGGACCGTCAAGCGCCGCGCCAAACTGCCCGATCCCGCCCGCCCGCATTTCGGCTTCCGTCTGGTCAGTCGCATGAATATCGCGGCCATTGCTGGCCTGCCGGCGGGCATCGCCACCTATTTTCTGGCCAACCGCCTGCTGCCGCTGGGCATGGCGGAGCGGGCGGACTGGGAAATCCACAGCCTGTTCATCGCCTGGGGCGCGACGCTGATCTGGGCCATTGCACGCCCTGAAAAGCGGGCCTGGGTGGAAAGCCTGACGCTGGCCGCGGGCCTGTTCGGCGCCGTCCCGGTGGTCAACGCGCTGACGGTACCACGCAACAGCATCAATGGGCTGCGTTCGGGCGACTGGTTGTTCGTCGCTTTCGACATTGCCATGCTGATGCTGGCGGTCGGCTTTGGCTATGCCGCGCACAAGGCGGCTCGCGCTACCACCGCAAAGCCCCGCCGCGCCCGCGCGATCAAGGAAGAACTGGCCACCGCATGACCCACATCATCGCCATCGCGCTTTGCATCACCGGCTTCGCTTGCCTCTGCGCCGCTATGGTCCGGCACCAGCCCGATTTCGTCGGGCGCAAGCTGGATGCGGGGACCAGCCGCATGCTACGTCATGCCGGCTTCGCTCTGTTGATGGCGGCATTGGCGATCGACATGACCGGCCTGGGCGCTGGCTATGGCGCGGTCGCCTGGTGCGCGCATCTCACGCTGGGCGCTGGACTGGTGCTGTTTCGATTGAACCGCGCGATCGCGCGCCAGCCGGCCAAGGTGAAACCGGCGCCCAAACGGTAGTAACCCCTGTTCCGTTCGTGCTGAGCTTGTCGAAGCACGCATGCGGCGCCCTTCGACAGGCTCAGGGCGAACGGCTCTCGGAGAAATTCAGCCTCTCACTGCCACCCGTTCGCTGCCGCCTTCTTCTCGCCAGCGGCATCGGCCGGCACACCGGCGATCAGCGCATCGACCGTCGCCATCACCCGCGCGTCGGCGGAGGACGCCTGACGGTAAGCCGTTTCCTGCCCCGCCCCCGGCAGCATCTGCTGCACCTGCCAGCCGGCATCCTCACGACAGGCCACGCCCGCCATCGCGCCGTCGAAGCTGCGGCACCAGCCGCCACCCTTGCGCTGGAAGGTCAGGCCGATGCGGATTGCCGCGCCATCCTGCGCCGACGCCAACTGGCTATCGAGCGCGGTGGCCAATGGCCCTTGAGCAACCATAACGCCGTCCTTCATGCCGACCGGCCCGGCCTCTCCGCCGGAAAAGCGACCAACACCAAGGCTCAGCACCAGACTGGCCGCAATCGCGCCGCCCATCGCCCAGCCACCCCAGCGACGGGCCGGCCGTGTCATCGGCACCACCGTCTCGTTTTCCTCCAGCAGGCTGCGCAACCGTTCGGGGACAGGCTCCTGCGCCAGCGGAGCGTAATGGCCCGCCAGCCGCTCCCGCAGCCGGCGATGCTGCGCCAGCCGCTCGGCCAGCGCGGGGTCGCCCGCTGCGGCCCGTTCCACCCGGCGCCGATTCACCTCGTCCAGTTCGCCGTCGACCAGCGCAATCAGCATGGCTTCGTCGATATCCGTCATGCCGCTTCTCCCATCAATTCCAGTAATGCGCCGCGTCCCCGGACCAGCCGCGATGTCAGCGTGCCCATAGGGATGTCCAGCACCGCCGCCGCTTCCTTGTAGGAAAGCCCCTCCACCAGCACGAGTGCGATCGCCTCGCGCTGTTCTTCGGGCAGGGCCTGCATCGCCCGGTCGACGTCGGATAACATCATATGCGCCTCCACATCGCGGTCGCCGGCATGGCCGACGGTCAGCCCCGCCTCTTCCGGGGCGAAGGTCTTTGCCGCGCGCTGGCGGGCGCGAGCTTCGTCAATCCACAGGTTGCGCATGATCCGATACATCCAGCTGTCCAGACGAGTGCCCGGCTGCCATTGATCGCGTGCCTTGAGGCCGCGCTCCAGCGCGGCCTGGCACAGATCATCGCCATCGGCGCGATCCCGCGACAGGCTGGCGGCAAAGCGCCGCAGCCGGGGCAGGATCGCCAGCAGGTCGCGTTCGAATGACATCGATACTCCGTCGCTTGTTCGAAGGATGAAACGCGCCAGCCCATCCGTTTCATCCCGGACATGAGTGACGAATGGACATTTTTTCGCAATGGATGATTTTGCACGCGAAAGGATCGGTGAGACGGACATGAAGCTGACGCGCCCATGGATGATGGCGGGCCTGATCCTGCTGGCGCCCGCCAACATGTCGGATGCGCAGGCCCAGTTGCTGCCCGGTGGCGGCGGGTTGGGCACGGTCGGTCAGGTCGTGCCCGATACGCTGGATCAGGTCGGAGAGCGAGTTGGTTCGGCGGTGGATGCAACCGGACTGGACAGGCTCAGCCCCGCCCGGCTTGCCGACCGATTGGCCGCAGCGCGCGCCGCGCGGATCAGCGACCTGCTGCGCCGGCATGGCAATCAAATCGAACTGGACGACCGGCGCGAACCGGCGCGGCGCGGCGTGATTCTGTTGACTGGTGCCGATGATGCGGCCCTCACGGCCCTGCGCGCGGCCGGCTATGGGGTGGAGAGCGAGACGGTGGAGGGCATCGACCTGCCCGTCGCCCGCCTGACCCCGCCCAAGGACAAGAGCCTCGCGCGCGCGCTGCGTGACGTGCGCAAGATCGCACCCCGCGCGCAGGCGAGCGCGGACAATCTCTATTTCCCCAGCGGCCCGGCGCTGGCTCTTTCAGGTACGGCGCTGGCCGGTGGCGGCCGGATTGATGGCCGGATCGCCGGCCTGATCGATGGTGGCGTGGGCCGCCATCCTTCGCTTGGGCCTGCCATCGAGCAGCGCGGCTTTGCGCAGGGGGCGCCGCGCGCCAGCCCCCATGGCACCGCCGTCGCCTCGCTCATCAGCGGCGACGGGTTGGTGCGCGGCGGCGCACCGGGCGCACCGCTTCTGGTGGCGGACGTCTATGGTGACGATCCGGCCGGCGGCGGGGCCTTCTCCATCGTCCGTGCGCTGGGATGGATGGCGGCGCGCGGCGTGCGCGTGGTGACGGTCAGTCTGGTCGGCCCGGCCAACCCTTTGCTCGACGGCGCGATCCGGCTGGCGCGGGATAGGGGCGTGACGGTCGTAGCGGCGGTGGGCAATGACGGCCCGGCCGCCCCGCCAGCCTACCCCGCCTCCTATCCCGGCGTGATCGCCGTCACCGGCATAGACGGACGCGGGCGCCCCCTGCCTGAAGCGGGACGCGCGCTCCATGTCGATTTCGCGGCGCCCGGCGCGGACATGCAGGCGGCCGACACACAGGGCGGCAAGACAGCGGTACGCGGCACCAGCTTCGCCGCGCCGCTGGTCGCCGGCCGGCTGTTCACGCGCGGCACGCTGGCCGCCCTGCGCGCCGAAGCCGGCGCCAGCCGCAAGGGACAGCCGCCAGTTATTTGCGAAAATTGCAGAAATAACGACTGATTATCAGTAGTTTGAAAATATTTCATCGGCGCCGGGATTAAAGCGATCGCCCTTCCCGTTCTCCTTTCATCACAACGACATTGATGAAGGAGACATGAGATGAAAGCCAAGTATCTGATCGCCGCAGCCTGCTTCGCCGCCCTGTCGACGGCGCCTGCTTCGGCACAGCTTCTGGGCGGCGGCGGCGGCGGTGGTCTGGGCGGTTCGCTCGGCGGCGCGCTGGGTGGTAGCGGCAGCGGCGGCCTCTCTGGCCCGCTCGGCGGCTCGCTAGGCGGCGCAGGCAGCCTCGACCGCAGCGTCGATCTCGACAATGGCCGTGTCGGCGCCAGCGGGTCGAGCCGTGGCCGGGCCGATGACGCCGCCAGCGGTTCCGCCACCCGCAAGGGCAAGAGCCGCAGCGCCAACGCATCCGGTTCGGCCAGCGGTTCGGCTGATGGCGGTCTGGCCGTCGACACGCTCGGCACCAATGATGCGCGCAACGCCGTCGGCTCGGTCCGGGACCGCGCCACCGACACGGCCGGCACCGTCCGCGACCGGGCTACCGATACGGCAAGCGCCGCTCGTGATCGGGCCACGACCACTGTGGCCAGCGCTCGCGACCGGGCCGGCACGGCGGTGGACAACAGCCGCGATCGCGTCTCTGCGGTGAAGGACCGCGCCGGTTCGGCCGCTGGCAATGCGGCTGGGCAAGCAACGGGCGCCGTCAACAATGCCGCCTCGATCGACGCCAGCGGCTCGCTGTCTGGTCAGGTCAGCGGTCAAAGCTCTTCGACCGGTGGCACCAGTAGCAACGACACCCCCGATCAGGCGGACTGATTGACCCCGCCGGGGCATGCGGACAAGCGGTCACGTTCCACACCGCCTGGCCAAAGCCCCTCCGCCTGATGAATGGGCCGGCAGCCTTTCAGGCCGCTGGCCCATTCCCCGTTTCAGCGCACATCAGCGCACATTCAGGCCCAGTTCGCCCAGCAATTGCCCGGCCTGCTCGCGCGATATCGTCGCGCCCCGGAACAGCCCGGCATTGACCAGCCGCAACCCGCTGATGTCGGCCCCGCGCAGATCCGCTCCGTCGAACCGGCATCCGTCCAGCGTAGCGTCGCGCAGGCTGCACCCGTCGAACAAAGTGCCGCGAAAATCGCATTTGGCCAGATCCGCCTGACTGAAATCCACCGCCGTCACCACCTGCTTGCGGAAGGAAAAGCCCGGCAGTCGTGCATTGACGAGCAGCGTCTCCTTGAACTCCATGTCCAGCGCGCTCGCATCGGTCAGGTCGGCGCCGGTCAGCTTGCACCGCTCGAATTTGGCGCCAAACAGCTTGGCGCGCCGAAACGCGCCATTGTTGAAGTCGCAGGCGGTCAATTCCGCCTCGCGCAGGTCCGCGCCGGCAAAGGTCGCAAAGCCACCCCGGCAGGACAACCAGCGCGATCCGTCCAGCTTGGCCCCGGTCAGGTCGGTGCGGCGCAACTGGCATCGCTCGAATGTCCAGCGTGACAGGTCCAGCCCCGACAGGTCAGCCTCCTCCAGGTCGCAATCAACCAGATGGTGGGGCAATCCCTTCGCCAGCGGCGCAATATCGCTGCGGCCCAGCGTCTGTTCGCTGATGGTGCGGTCGGCAAAAAGATCATCCATGCGCCTGCCTTAGCCGCAGCCGCGCCAACGGAAAAGGCCGGCGATCCTTTCGGACGCCGGCCTTTCCACCCCCCTGGGCAATGCGTATCGGATCAGGCGACCTTGGCCTGTTCCTCCAGGATTTCGTCCGGATCGCGCAGCACATAGCCGCGGCCCCAGACCGTCTCGATATAATTGTCGCCGCTGCACGCCAGCGCCAGCTTCTTGCGCAGCTTGCAGATGAACACGTCGATGATCTTGAGTTCCGGCTCGTCCATCCCGCCATACAGGTGGTTCAGGAACATTTCCTTGGTCAGCGTCGTGCCCTTGCGGAGCGAAAGCAGCTCCAGCATCGCATATTCCTTGCCGGTCAGATGGACGCGGTTGCCGTCCACTTCCACGGTCTTGGCGTCCAGATTGACCGACAGCTTGCCGGTGCGGATGACCGACTGGCTATGCCCCTTGGACCGGCGCACCACGGCGTGGATGCGGGCGATCAGCTCTTCGCGATGGAAGGGCTTGGTCACATAGTCGTCCGCGCCGAAGCCGAAGGAGCGGACCTTGCTGTCCATTTCCGAAACGCCCGACAGGATCAGCACCGGCGTCTGCACCTTGGCCGCGCGCAGCTTCTTGAGCACGTCATAGCCGTGCATGTCCGGCAGGTTCAGGTCCAGGCAGATGATATCATAATCATACAGCTTGCCCAGATCGAGGCCTTCCTCACCCAGGTCGGTCGTGTAGACATTAAACCCCTCGGTCGTGAGCATCAGCTCGATCGCCTTGGCAGTGGTAGGTTCGTCCTCGATCAGCAGCACGCGCATGTGAAGCCCCTTAGTCAGTCGCAGTCCCGTTCACCCCACCAGAACGGCTTCTGCTCCAATTCATTAACCAAAAAACTTCTGAAGGACAAAGGTTAATTTTTCGCTAACCGGCAGGAATCCACGAGTCGCACCAATTCGAATCTGTTTACAAAGGGTTGAGGCCGTAACGGCCCGCCCGGAGTCAAGCTGGATTCACCTGCGAAACGAGGTCTTTTGGCGCCGCACGCAACGGCGTCATGGCGCGATCATGCTGAAGGAAATGTTACTACGGGCCTGATCCAGGTTAACAGCCGTGATGCTTCGTCAGGAAGTCGAGCAGCGCATCGACACGCGCCGGACGCAGACGCGATGGCGGCGTCACCAGATGCAGGCCGAAGGGCGCGGGGCGCCAGTCGGTGAGGATTTCCTCCACCTCGCCCTTCGCCAGAGCGTCTCCGATGATGAAATCGGGCAGGCGGGCCACGCCCACGCCGATGCGCAGGGCGGGCAACATCGCCTCCCCGCTATTGACGGTGATGCGGCTGCGCACCTGAACAACCACATTCTGCTGCCCCGGCCCGGCAAAGCGCCACACGTCCGGCGCCGTCACGTTGGAATAGCAGAGACAGTCGTGACTCCCCAAATCCGAAGGGTGCTGCGGCCGTCCGCGCTCGTCCAGATAGGCGGGCGAGGCGATGACGTGCATCGTCACATCCGCCAGCCGCCGCGCGCGGAGCGAACTGTCTGGCATGTCCGCAATGCGTATGGTCGCATCCAGCCCCATTTCGACGATGTCGATCTTCGCATCGGACAGGTGCAGGTCGACATCGACCAGCGGATGTTCCTTGGTAAACTGCGCCACCAGCGGCGCGACGCGCAACAGGCCGAAGGTCATTGGCGCTCCTAGCCGCACCACGCCCGACAATTCCGCCGTCTCGTCTCTTGCGGCCTCTTCCGCCGCCTGCCCTTCGACCAATATCCGCTGGGCGTGATCGGCCAGCCGCTTGCCGCTTTCGGTCAGTGCCAGACGGCGACTGGTACGGTTGAACAGGCTGGTGTCCAGATGCTCCTCCAGTCGCGTCACCGCCTTGGACACGGTCGCCTTGGACACGCTGAGCGCCTTGGCCGCGTCGGTGAAACTGCGATGTTCCACCACGGCGGCGAACATCGCCCAGGCTTCAAAATCAGGTAGTCGCATTGGGAAACAATCCGTTTCAAAGCTGCCGGTTTAAGAAACGATCCTGATGGCTAGATTGGCGGAAAGCAAGCGGAAGCATCCGCCTCCGCACCGAAAGGCACTTTAGTATGACCACGACCACAGCGAGCCGCATCGAGCGCCGCCCCTTCGCGTCGCTTGGCCATGCCGATCATGGCTGGCTGAATGCGCGCCATCATTTTTCCTTCGCCGACTATCATGACGAAGACCGTGTCCACTGGGGCGCGATCCGGGTCTGGAATGACGATGAGATCGGCCCGCGTTCGGGCTTCCCGCCGCACCCCCATGCCGACATGGAAATCATCACCTATGTCCGCACCGGCGCGATCACGCATCAGGACAGCCTGGGCAACAAGGGCCGCACGCAAGCGGGTGACGTTCAGGTGATGTCGGCCGGCACCGGCATCCGCCACGCCGAATATAATCTGGAGGATGAAACCACCACCCTGTTCCAGATCTGGGTCATCCCCCGTGCGCGGGGCGGCCAGCCCAGTTGGGGCGCAAAGCCTTTTCCCAAGGGCGATCGCTCCGGCAAGCTACAGGTTCTGGCCAGCGGCTATGACGATGACAAGGAAGCGCTGCGCATCCGCGCCGACGCCCGCCTGCTGGGCGGGACGGTCAAGGCGGGTGAGAGCGTGACCTATGCCACGCCGGAAGGTCGTCACCTCTATCTGGTCGCGGCGACGGGACGGGTGGAAATTGACGGCCAGCCCTTCGAGGCCCGCGACGGCGCGGCGATCATCAGCGGCGCGCCGATCACCATCAAGGCTGTCGAGGACGCCGAAATCGTTCTGGTGGACAGCATCTGAGATCTTGTTGTCGCATCGCTCATTGCGCAAAACCGGTACCCACTTTTGCGCGCGATGCTTTAATTGGCCCGTCCATCCCCCTCCCCTCGGACGGGCCGGGCCGCTCACCATCCCCTCAACCCCGGTGAGCGGCCACCCCTTTTCCACCCTTTGAAACAGGAGACGCATCATGGCTAAGGTTCTGGTTCTCTATTATTCTTCCTACGGTCATATCGAAACCATGGCAAAGGCCGTGGCCGAAGGCGCTGCTTCCGCCGGCGCCACCGTCGACATCAAGCGCGTGCCCGAAACCGCACCGCTGGAAGTCGCGCAGAACGCGCATTTCAAGCTGGATCAGGACGCGCCTGTCGCGACCGTCGCGGAACTCGCCGACTATGACGCGATCGTCGTCGGCACCGGCACGCGCTTTGGCCGCATGTCGAGCCAGATGGCGGCTTTCCTCGACCAGGCCGGCGGCCTTTGGGCGCGCGGCGCGCTGAATGGCAAGGTCGGCGGCGCCTTCACCTCGACCGCGTCGCAGCATGGCGGTCAGGAAGTCACGCTCTTCTCGATCATCACCAACCTGCTGCATTTCGGCATGACCATCGTCGGCCTCGACTATGGCTTTGCCGGCCAGATGGGTGTGGACAAGGTACGCGGCGGATCGCCCTATGGCGCGACCACGCTGGCCGACAGCGACGGCAGCCGCCAGCCCAGCGAAGAGGAACTGGACGGCGCCCGCTATCAGGGCCGCCGCATCGCTGAAACCGCGATCAAGCTGCACGGTTGATCGCTGACCGCGCCGTCTAACCGGCGCGGCAGGAGAAGAGCCTTGGGTCGCATCAGGGCTTTGAAACAGTCGTAAGGGGCTGGCGCATCGGGACTATGCGCCAGCCCCTTTTCCTGTTGCGCCCGATGGCGCGCTTATCCCGGCGTCTTGGGCGTGACCCAGACTTCGACCGGCGTGATGAATTTGCCCGGCGCGGGCTTGCCGACGACGACGCGGTCGGCGGTGACCAGTTCGCCATTTTCAAGGTTCAGCGACACCCATGGCTTGGGCATACGCTCGAACTTCATTTTCTGGATGGGCTGGCCCGTGGCCGTGTTCATGATGGTGGCAATGACTGACATAGAGGGCGCCCGCTAGCGGTCGGCGATGCCCTCTGTCCAGAGGTTGGCGACGAAAAAATTCAGCCGCCATGTCACATCCGCCAAAGCCATCTCGTCATGTCAGCAGACCCAAGCGAAAGGACTGCATCATGACCGACAAGATCAACCCCTATGCCGCCGCGCCCCAACTGATGAAGAGCTGGACCGCCCTTTCCACCACGATCGGCGACAGTCTGGAATCCAGCCTGATCGAACTGGTGAAGCTGCGCGCGTCGCAGATCAACGGCTGCGCCAACTGCATCAACATGCACAGCTATGAAGCCCGTGCGAAGGGGGAGAGCGAACAGCGCCTCTATCTGCTCACCGCCTGGCGCGAAGCCCCCTGCTATACCGACCGCGAACGGGCCGCGCTGGCCTGGACCGAAGCGCTGACCACCCTGTCGCAGGGCCATACCCATGAAACCGCTAAGGAAGCGCTCAACTGGGAGTTTACCGAAGAAGAGCAGGTCAATCTGACCCTGATGATCAACATCATCAACGGCTGGAACCGGATCGCGATCGGCTTCAACCTCTGGTACGACATGCCGATGCAGGCAGCCGCCTGATGGAACAGGGGACGCAGATGGACGCAGCCGCCAGTTTCGACCCGCTGCGTCCCCGCCTGATCCGCGTGGCCTATCGCATGCTCGGCTCCGTCGCCGATGCGGAGGATGTGGTGCAGGATGCCTTCATCCGCTGGATGGGCACCGACCGCACCGACATTCGGGAGCCGGAGGCCTTTCTGCGCCGCACGGTGACGCGCCTCTGCCTCGACCAGTTGAAATCCGCGCGGGTGCGCCGCGAAACCTATGTCGGTCCCTGGCTGCCCGAACCGCTGTTCGAGGAGGCGGACGAGGAGGAAGACGTCACCCTGCCGCTGATGCTGGCGCTGGAACGGCTGTCTCCGCTGGAGCGCGCTGCTTTCCTGCTGCATGACGTCTTCGGCCTGGGGTTCGAGGAAGTCGCGGTCACGATCCAGCGCGATCCTGCCGCCTGTCGCCAACTGGCCGCGCGCGCCCGCACCCATGTCCGCGACGCCCGCCCGCGCTTTCAAGTGGAAAAGCAACGCGGCATGGACATTGCCACCGCCTTCTTCACCGCCTCGCGCAGCGGTGACATGACCGGCCTCGGCGCGTTGCTAGCCGCCGATGTCAGCCTGCACAGCGATGGCGGCGGCAAGCGCCCCGCGACCGTCCGCCCGGCGCTGGGCTTTGGTCAGGTCATGCAACTGCATCGGGCGCTGGCGGTCAATTTCCTGAAACATGGATCGACCCTGCTGCGCACCTGCCTGATCAACGGCCTGCCCGGATTTGTGACTCGGGAGGCGGATGGCGAGGTGCAGACCACAGCGCTGGATATCGAGGATGGCATGGTGCGCGCCATCTACATCATGCGCAACCCGGACAAGCTGCGACATGTGCATTGAGGCTTAACAGGCCGCCAACCCTTTCCATTGAGGCCATGGAAAGCCCTATGACGGATGAGAACGGCGGGGACGGGAGATATTTTAATGATCGGCGCGATCGGCAACGGCCTGGGCAATGCCTGGGGACAGATCAAGAAGGCGACGGAAACCACCGTCGAAGCCGTGGCGGCTGCCGCCGCGGCACAGAATAGCACGTCCACCCCTGCCCCGACGCCAACGACCGACGCGACGGAACCGACCGCCCCCACGACCAGCCCCGTGGTCATATCCGCTCCCGTCGCGAGCGAACCGCTGACCTATACGGCATCGACCGGCCCACGGCAGGTAACCGCCAGCACCGCTTCGGAAACACCCGTCCGCACGACGCTGGGCGAGCGTCTGGCGCAATCCAGCTATTATGCCTCGCCGGCAGCGTCCGCCGTCGCCGATCCGGTCGCATCGGCCCAGCGTGAGAAGGATGGCGCTGCGCTGACACAGGCGCAGGTCATCGCGCAGGCCGCCTACAGCATCGTCGCCCGCGCCGGGGTGGATGATCGCATGTCGCTGATCCGCGACAGCTAGAGCAGGATGCGGGTCGCGACGCGCGACCGGCGGATCAGGGCGTGGAGGCCGAAAGGCAGCGCCAGCGCCAGCATGAGCAGCCAGGGCTTGGCCAGATAGGGCGATCCATAATGGATCAACGCGACATGCAGGTACATGATGACCAGCGACGCCCGCCCCAGCGCCGCGACAGGCCCGGCAAAGGGCGCAATCCGGGCCGACAGGCGGAACAGCAACAGGCATGTCGCCACCGCCGACCCGATCGACACCAACGGCCAGCCATAGTCCGCGACCTTCATGTTCAGCGTCGGCGCGATCTCCGCCAGCCCGACCAAGGCCAGCAGGGCCAGCGGAAGGATCATCCTGTTGGACCAGCGCACCCGCGGCCAGACCGCCCCCGCCCACAGCAGGACGAACGCCATCGGGACGCTCAGCAAACCCAGCGGGGACGCCTCGGTCAAATATCCCATCCCATAGGCAAGGATGACGGTTGGCAGAAGGACGAAAGCCCAGCGCCGGTCCAGCACGTCGGGCCAGCACAGCAGCACGGCGTTGAACAACAGGCGCGCGATCAGAAGGCAGGGGACGAACCAGAAAATGGTATAAGGCCCCCGCAACCAGAAGCCGCCCAGCAGGATCGGCACCATATCCTCGGGCCATTGGTGGAATATGGGCCGTCCGCCCTTCAGCGGCTCGACAATCTGGTCGATCAGGATCAGCAGGGTCAGAAACGCCGCGTAGGGGCGCATCTGCCCGACTATCTGCCGCCGGGTAAAGGAAGCGATGGGATGGGGCCGGGACAACATGCCGGACAGCAGGAAGAAGAGCGGCATATGGAAACTATACATGGCGTCGCGCACGCCCCCGCGCGTCCATACATGGCCGATCACCACCGCAATGATGCCGATCCCGCGCGCCACATCGACCCAATCGAGCCGAAATTGCGCCTTGCCTGCATCATGCCCCCTGTTGTCCATCGTCCCCACCGCCTATAGGAAGCCGCGCGCGCGTCAATTGACCCACTCTTTTTTACTCCGATCGGATACCCCTCTTGTCCCTGTTTGACGACAAAGTCCTGTTCATTGATGGCGAGGCGCTGATCCTCGACAAGCCGGCCGGCCTGCCGGTCGATGCGCCGCGCGACGGATCGCTGGCGCTGGAAAATCACCTCGCTTCGCTGACCTTCGGCTTCCAGCGCTGGCCGCTGCCGGTCCACAGGCTGGACCGCGACACCAGCGGCTGCCTGCTGCTCGCCCGTAACCCCAAGGCGCACAAGCGCTTCGCCGCCGCGTTCGAGGCCGGCACGGTCGAAAAACGCTATGTCGCCGTGGTCGATGGCGTGCCGGCGGAAGACAGCGGCACGATCGAACTGGCGCTGAAGAAAATCAGCAGCGAAGCGCAGGGCTGGCGCATGATCCCGGCCAAGGCTGGCAAGAATGCCATTACTCACTGGCGCAAGATCGCGGAAAAGGATGGCCGCGCGCTGATCGCCTTCACGCCGCAGACCGGCCGCACCCATCAGATCCGCGTTCACACCCTGCATGGTCTGGGCTTCGGCATCGTTGGCGATCCGGTCTATGGCAATGGCGAGGGCAAGATGCTGCTGCACAGCCGGTTCCTGAGCATCGCGCGCGGGGACAAGCCGGCTGCGGCGGCGACGGCCCCCCTGCCCGACACTTTCGCGGCGGCCGGCTTCGGCCCGGACCTGCTGGACGATGCCGGGATTTGATATTCCCGATGAGGCGCTGGAGGAGCGCTTCATCACCGGCGGCGGTCCGGGCGGTCAGAATGTCAACAAGGTGGCAACGGCCGTCCAGTTGCGGGTCGACCTGTTCAGACTGGGCTTGCCACCTTATGCCTATCGCAAACTGAAGGAACTGGCCGGGTCGCGGCTGACGTCGGCGAACGAGATCGTCATTCAGGCGTCCCGCTTTCGCACGCAGGAAGCGAACCGAAAGGATGCGCGCGATCGACTGAGCGAGATGATCGCCAAGGCCCATGTCCGCGACGCCCGACGCATCGCGACCAAGCCGGGCAAGGCCGCCAAGGCGCGGCGCGTCGATGAAAAAAAGGCACGGAGTTCGGTGAAGCAGGGGCGCGGCAAGGTACGGATGGATTAGCATGACGCCGGGGGGCCAGAAGATCATGGGGGACGAAGGCGCCATCACGGCATGGCTGAAACGTGCCAGCGCGCGGTTGCCGTTGCTGATCGCCATCTTGCTGGCGATCGGGCTGATCGGCGTACTGATCGATCCGGTGCATGACAAAAGGCAGTTCAGCGCCTTCCTCTTCGTCCGGCAGGATCTGGCTGTCGCGATGCTGATCGCCTTGCTGCTGCGCTATGGCCTCAAACCCACTGGCAGCATCCATCCATCGCGATGGATGACTGCTGCTGCCCGCCACCCTTGGCTATTCGCACTCATTCTCGCCTTGGTCTGCTGGGCCGGACATCATTGGCTGTTGCAAGCCTATGACCTCACGCGCGACGAGCAGATGGCGAGCTTCGATGCGACGGTCTTCGCCCAAGGGCGGCTGTTCTGGCCGATCGCGCCCGACTGGCGGCCGATGGCCGATGCGCTCAACCAGTTTTTCATGCTGCCGATCGCCGACCGGCAGGCGTGGATATCCAGCTATCTGCCGATCAACGCGCTCGCGCGCGCAACCATGGCGATGATCGGTGACGCCGGACTGGCCAGCCCCGCCTTCACCGCCATCGGTGCGCTGGCGCTGTGGCGGATCACAGAGCGGATCTGGCCCGGTAACGCCGAAGCGCGAACGGTCGCGCTGCTGCTCTATGCAGGATCGTCGCAAGTCATCGTTCAGGGCATGACCGCCCATGCCATGGCCGGACATCTGGGGCTCAACCTCGTCTGGCTATGGCTCTTCCTGCGCGGCGGCTGGAGCCACGCCGGTGCGATCCTTGTCGGCTTTCTCGCCACCGGCCTGCACCAGCCGCTCTTCCATCCCCTGTTCGTCTTTCCGATCCTGACCGGCCTGCTGATCCAGCGGCGCTGGCCGCTGGCGATCCTCTACGCGACCGCTTATGCCGTCATCTGCCTGTTCTGGCTGACTTGGCCCAATATGATCGCGCAACTGGCCGGCGGACCGATGGCCGCCCTGTCCAGCACCGGTGATCGGCTGGACTATGCCGATCGCGTGGCGGATATGCTGCATGGCATCGGCCCGGTCAGCCTGTGGTTGATGGCGATGAACCTGTTGCGCTTCGTCGCCTGGCAACATCTGTTGCTGTTGCCGCTGGCCGCCGCTGGCATCACCCTCGCCTGGCGTGCGCCTCTGGTCCGGCCGCTTGCCATCGGCATCGCCCTGCATATCCTGCTGATCGGCGTTCTGCTCGCCTTTCAGGGGCATGGCTGGGGCTATCGCTATCTCCACGGCGTGATCGGCAGTTTCTGCCTGCTGGGCGCACAAGGGTGGATCGCGCTGCGCAGGCATTGGCCCGGCGCGCGGCTCTGGGCATGGAGCAACGCCGCCAGCTTCGGCCTGCTGCTGCCGCTGCATATGGTGATGGCCGCCTGGCTGACGCTGCCTTATGCGCAGGTATCGGCCCGGATCGACCGCCTGCCTGCGGACATTGCCGTCATCGACGAAGGCGCGGTCGCTTTCGGCAGTGACCTCGTCATCAACCGGCCGGACCTGTCCAATCGCCCCTTGCGATTGCTGGCCGGCAGTCTGACGACAGAGCGGGTGGCTACCCTGTGCCGGACGCGGCGCGCCGCCTTCGTCGATGCGCAGAGCCTGAGCGCGATCCGGCAACGGATCGATGCCAGACCGGGCGATGACAGCCATTTCCACCGCCTGAAGGTGATCTGCCCGGAGACGCGCCGCTAATGCATATCTGCATCGTCTATGACTGCCTTTTCCCCTGGACGATCGGCGGGGCTGAGCGCTGGTACCGCGCGCTGGCGGAGCGGCTGGCAGCGGACGGGCATCAGGTCACTTATCTCACCATGACGCAGTGGGACGCCGACGCGCCGCCAGCCCTGCCCGGCGTCACCATCATCCCGGTGTCGCCGCGCGCCGCCCTGTATCAGGATGGCAAGCGCCGAATCGCGCCGCCCCTGGGGTTCGGCTGGGGCGTGCTGACTCATCTGGCCCGCCACGGCCGGCGCTATGATGTGGTGCATCTCTGTTCCTTCCCCTATTTCGCGTTGCTCGCCGCCGGATTGCTGCGGCGCGTCTGCGGCTATCACATCGTCTGCGACTGGTTCGAGATATGGAGCCGCGACTATTGGCGCGATTATCTGGGCCGGCTGGGATGGATCGGCTGGACGGTGCAATCGCTGTGCGCACGGGTGCGGCAGCGCGCCCATGTCTTCAGCCGCCTGCATGAAGCGCGACTGCACGACTTACGCCTCAACGGATCAATCGATTATTTGCCTGGGCTGGCGCTCGCGCCAGCGACCGGCGATTCCTTGCCGGCACGCATCCCGCCCACGATCGTCTACGCCGGTCGCATGATCGTGGAAAAACGGGTGCCTTTGTTGGTGGAGGCGATCGCGATCGCGCGCCAGTCCGTGCCCGAACTGCGCGCGATCCTGTTCGGCAACGGACCGGATCGTCCCCGTGTTGAGGCCCGGATCACCGCGTTGGAACTGTCCGATTACATCACCCTGCCGGGCTTCGTAGAGGCCGAAATACTGGAGCAGGCGATGCGCGAAGCACTGTGCATCGTGCAGCCTTCGGAACGGGAAGGCTATGGGCTGGTCGTGGTGGAAGCCTCGGCCCGCCATGTGCCCGCAATCGTTGTTGCCGCGCCAGACAATGCCGCGGTCGAACTGATCGAACCGGGCCATAACGGCTTCATTGCCGATCCCCCGACCGCACAGGCGCTGGCGGATACACTGCTGATGGCCGTGGGACAGGGGGCAGAGTTACGTCAGGCAACGGCCGCCTGGTACGCCGCCAATGCCGACCGCCTGTCGATTGAAAGCTCGCTGCGCGCAGTTTCGGCCAGCTATGCCGGCTGAACCGCGATGATCCGCAAGGCACTGGGTCGCCCGGTGACTTTCTCCGCCAGCCACTGGATCGGCCGCAAGGCCACACCGACAAGGAAGAAAAACCCCGAATAGGGCCGACCGCAGCGATTGGCGATCGAATGCCCCATTGTGGCAGCGCAGACATTTTCCTCAGCCAATATTGCCAATCCCTGGGCTTCCATGAGTTCCCGCAGACTTTGGCGGGAGAAATGGACGCGATGAAAGGGCAGATACCAGTTTTCGCAATCGGCACCGAACCAGGGCGTCCAGACGCAATCGACATTGGGCACTTCCACCACCAGCCGCCCGCCCGGCGCCAGCAGGCCGGTCAGGCGCCCGATGAAGCGATGGGGATCGTCATCATGCTCCAACGCATGAAAGCACAGAACCAGGTCGGCCGTTCCAGCGAGGCCTGGCAGCGCAGCGAAGGAGCCATAGCGCGCCCGCTCCATCGGTTCAGGCGGATCGTCGAAAAAATCCAGGCCGACGACGTCGGCACCCGGCTCCAGCACATCGGCCATGCAGCGCGTGATGAGCCCATTACCGCAAGCGAAGTCCACCACCCGGTGCGGGCGCGGACCGATCCGGCGCAACAGGTGGCGAGCCAGCCGATCAAAGGCCGTGCGCTTGATCCAGCGTGCGAGGCGGGAATCGCCCCGCTGAAAATCCTGGCTCTCCCGGCCTTCATACAGGGGGGCGACATCATCCATGGCCGGACGGGTGACGCCATGGCCGCAAGTCTGACAACGGAATATCCCGATCGGTCCGCCTCCCCGCCCCGACACTTCCGTCCTGAGTAGAGGGTCAGGACCAAAGCGACAGCGCGCGGCCTGACCGGAGGGGCATTGAGGATAGGGCGCCAGGCCAAGTGCGCTCATGTCAGGATCTGGGCTGGGGAACAATGGCAGGATCCATGGCGAAGCTCCAGATACGATGCACCAGGAAATTGGTGGGCGCCATGACGGCAGCAACGATCAGATTGGACCAGTAATAGGGCAGGCCCAAACGCACCAGCATCCATGTCAGCAGTATCACCACGCCCAGATTAGCAAGAACACAGAGCATATAACGGATGAGTTCACTTCCAGCCATCGCCCCGGATTTGCGAAAAGTCCATTGTCGGTTGAGCAGAAAGGAAACCAGCGTCATGCCCAGAGTGCAAAGAACGATCGACAGCAAATAATAAAAATGCAGAATTTCGGTCAGCGTGACCACGATTAGGTTGTTGAGCAGAACCATCAGCCCGCCAACAAGGCAGAAGCGCAGGCCTTCGGCCGCCAGCCTGCGCCAGTCCCGACGCGCCATGGACTAAGCGCCGTGTTCGGCCGACAGCGCCAATCCGCAGCGCCGCGCATCACCCAGAAAGCGGGCGTCATGCCCGGCCAATATCGCCAGCAGGAAGCCGCCGAAAATCGTCTGTGCACCGGTCGCGCCGAGCACACCTGCCAGCACCAGCGGCAGCGGATTTGGCAGGGCAACAAAGCCATGATTCGACCAGTACCAACCGGTTGCGGCGAAGATCGCGGCCGCCGCCAGCATTTGCACGGCACCGGCCGCCAGCATCGTTTCCAGGCTGATCTTCCGACCCAGCCGCCCGACCACCGGTCGTAGCTTGCGATAGCCCATGGTCACGCCATGGAGATGGCCGGCAAAGGCCATCAGCAGCGCGAGATGGCCGGTCGTGAACAGGAAGCCGCTGGCAATCGCCCAGCTGATCCCGAACGGTGTTTCCCCTTGAAAGAGGCCGAGCCAGAAACCGATCGCAACCATCAGGATCAATGCCGACACGCCCATCGCCAGCACCGCCGGCACGCCGAACACCCATGTCGGGCTGAGCATCAGCAGATAGCGCAGGTGCCGCCAGCCATCGCGCCAGGGGCGCAGATGTGGCGCGCGGTCGCGCAGGTCCACCGACAGGGTGGCCGGCACTTCGGTCAGGCGGAACCGGCGCAGGCTGGCCTTGATCACCATTTCACTGGCAAATTCCATGCCGGTGCCCGACAGGCCGAGCGACACGAAGCAATCGCGCGTGATCGCGCGCAGTCCACAATGCGCGTCGCTGATGCCCGACCGGAAGAAGAGGTTGAGAATGCCGGTCAGCACCGGATTGCCGATATAGCGGTTCTTCCAGGGCATGGCGCCCGGCGCAATCCCGCCCTTGAACCGCGACCCCATGCACAGGTCCGCACCGGCCAGCAATTCGCCGATCATCGCCACGCCATTGGTAAAGTCGTAGCTGCCATCGGCGTCGCCCATCAGCAGATAGCGGCCATAGGCCCCCTCACACCCGCCGATCAGCGCCGCGCCATAGCCACGCCGTGCGACCGGCACGACACGCGCGCCCAGATCCGTCGCCAGTTGCTGGCTGCCGTCGGTCGATCCATTGTCGGCGATGACGATCTCGCCGAACAGGCCATGCTCCGCCTCGATCAGGTCCAGCGCACGGCGCGCATTGGCGATGCAATGCGGCAGGCTGATCGCCTCGTCCAGGCAGGGCATGATGATGGACACATCGACCGCGCGCGCATCCCCGCGCAGGTTGGTCAGGCTATGCGCCGCGTCTAAATACATCTTCACCCTCGAACAATCAGGCCGTTCGATGGCGATACCCAACTTTGGTTAATGGAGTCTTGTCGCACTGGCCGCGGCGCGAACGCGTGCCTATATGGGCACCATGTATGATTTCGCCGCCACTGCCGCCGACAAGCCCACCCTCTATGCCGACCTGCTTTCGGCCGCCGATGCGCTGACCGCGTCGGAGCCTGATCCGGTCGCCAACATGGCCAATATATCTGCCCTGCTCTGGCAGTTCCTACCCGACCTCAACTGGGCCGGCTTCTATCGCATGGTGAAGGATGAACTGGTGCTGGGGCCGTTCCAGGGCAAGCCCGCCTGCATTCGCATTCCGGTCGGGCGTGGCGTGTGCGGTACGGCCGCAGCGACCCGCGAAACTCAGTTGGTGGCGGATGTCCACGCCTTCCCCGGCCATATCGCCTGCGATGCGGCCAGTGCGTCGGAGATCGTCGTGCCGGTGCTGCACGAAGGCCGGCTGGTCGGCGTGATTGACCTCGACAGCCCCAGCCCCGCCCGGTTCGACTCGGAGGACGCGCGCGGACTGGAAGCGCTGGCCGCGCGCATTGCCGGGCGAATCGGCTAAGCCGTTAACCGTCTTTTCCGTCATCACGGCCACCCGCTTCCGCTTTCCGCCCCGTTTCGGGACAGGATTTCGGGGCAGGAATCATGGATAGCGGCGGATCAGCATGCTAAATGATGCGTTAGGATTTCGGCCTGCGCATCCGGTCCGCACGCCATGTACAACAGGGAGTGTTAACCATGCGAACGCCAACGCTTTTCCTTCTGGGGGCCAGCGCGGCGCTGGCCTGCGTTGCGGCACCGGCGATGGCCGCCAGCGGCGCAGGCGCTGCCCTGCCCGTGATGGGCAAGGGCTGGAGCGGTCCGCGTCCCGGTGGCGCCATGCCGCATCCCGGCCCGCGCCCCGGCACGCACATGCCCCGGCCGGGCGGCTGGAACGGCCAGTGGAATGGCGGGCATCGCTGGGGATCGCGCTATAATGGCCGCTGGTATGCCGGCTGGCGCGCACCGGGTGGCTGGAACGGCTATCAGCGCCCGGTCTATGGTTATGTCCTGCCCCGCTATTGGGTCAGCCCCAATTATTCCATCGCCAATTATGGCGCCTATGGACTGCCTGCGCCGGCCTATGGCTATGGCTGGTCGCGCTATTATGACGATGCGGTCATGACGGACCGTTACGGCCGGGTCTATGATTCGCGCAGCGATGTGGATTGGGGCCGCTATGAGGGCGGCTATGGCCCCGATGGCGATGACGGCTATTATGACGAACCGCGCCGCGACAATGGCGTGGGCGGTGCCGCGATCGGCGCAGTCATTGGCGGTGTCGCCGGCAATCGGATCGCCGGGCGCGGCAACCGTACCGCCGGTACGCTGATCGGCGCGGGTGTCGGCGCCGTCGCCGGCATGGCGATCGACAAGGCAGAGGATGGCCCGCGCCGCAATGCCCCGCCGCCGCCGCGCCGTCCGGGCGCCGGCTATGATTATGGCTATGGCGCCGCCGACGATGGCGTGACAACCTCGAACGAATATGAAGGCCGCTGGACCGGCACCTGGACGACGGACGACGGCCGGCAGGTGAGCGGCACCTATGATGGCCGCTTTGAGGGCGATGTGCGGGGTGCCGGCGTCGATTATGACGCGCCGCCCTATACCGGTGCACCGCACTGGTCGGCTGGCCCCGGCCCGGTGTCGGTCAGCCAGGGCGGCGGCTATATCGCCAACGGCTATTATTATCCGGCGCCGATCGTGACGACCGTGACCGTGCAGCCTGCCGTCACGACCACGACGACCACCACTTATGTCACGGAAACGGTGCCCTATCGCAAGGCGGCGCCGCGCCGCACGGTGCGGAGTTGCCGCTGCAAGTAAGAATAAGGCCCGGCGAGTCACGACGCCGGGTCGGGCCGGACCTTCGGGTCCGGCCTATCGCTGCGAACCGGCTTTCGGAGGCGAAAAAGCGGTAACGGGCTGCGGCCGGCCGAGATGAAAGCCCTGCCCGACGATACAGCCCTGACGCAGCAGGAAATCGGCCTGCGCGGCGGTTTCCACACCCTCGGCCACCACTTCCATGCCGAAGCTGCCGCCCAGCTTCACGATCGCATCGACGATGGCGGCGTCCCCTGCATCCTGCTCGATATGGCTGACGAAGCTACGATCGATCTTCAGCACATCCACCGGATATTGCTTGAGATGGGTGAGGGATGCGAAGCCCGTGCCGAAATCGTCCAGCGCCACCCGCACGCCGGCATCCGAAAAATGCTGGAGCGTATGGCCCACCTGATCGGCGCCACGGCCCAGAAACACGCTTTCCGTCACCTCGATCTCGAAATGGGCCGTTGGGACATTGGCGCGATCCAGCAGGCTGAGCACCCGATCAGCAAAATCGCCACTGGCAAAATCGGCCGCCGCCGCATTGATCGCGACCCGCCCCGGATCGAGGCCCGACCGCAGCCAGCATTGCAGATCGACCAGCACCGCATCCAGCATCTGCCCGGTCAACGCCACCGATATTTCCGCATGGTCGAAGGCAGCGGCGATCGTACCGGGCAGTTGCACGCCCATGCGCGGATGATGCCAGCGGAGCAGCGCTTCATAGCCCAGCACATGGCCGCTGCGCATGTCGATCCGCGGCTGGTAGAAGGGCGTGGCCAGCCGTTCGGCCACCACCTGCCGCGCCATGCGGATCATCGAACTGCGCTGCTGCGCCTGCGCGCGCAGGGTGGACTGGAACAGGGTCAGTCGCCCGCGCCCCGCCCCTTTCGAGGCATAGAGCGCCAGATCGGCGGCCTTGAGCAGATCTTCCGCCCGGTCGGCATGCACGCCGAATACGGCGCCGCCGATGCTGACACCACATTCCAACGAGCGCCCCTGATGGACATGGGGCGTGCGAACATTGTCGATCAGCGTCGCGCTCAACCGCTCCAGCGCCGCGCTATTGGTCAGCGAGGGCGCCGCCAGTCCGAACTCGTCGCCGCCCAGCCGCCCGAGCACGGCATCGGCCGGCGCCACTGATGCCAAGCGCTGGGCAAAAGCGCAGAGCAGCGCATCGCCGGCATCATGACCCATGGAATCATTGGTGCGCTTGAGGTCATCTATGTCCAGCAGGAGCAGGCCGAAGGTGCGTTCCTCCGCCTGCGCCCGCGCTGCCATTTCCTCCAGTGAAGCCTGCCATAACGTCCGATTGGGCAGGCGCGTCATCGGATCATGGGTTGCGGCCCAGCGAATACGCTCGTCCGCATCATGTTCTTCAGTGATGTCACGGAAGGTGACGATGATGCGCAAGGGACGGCCGGCGTCCGTTCGCGTCATCCACCCGGTGCTGCGAATCCACCGCAGCGCGCCGGTGTCAGCGCGATGCACCCGCAGCGTCGCTTCGAAATGCGGCGGCAGCGTGCCGGCCGCGACCGCCTCAAGCATATATTTCAGCCGGTCGCGATCGCCGGGATGCACCAGCGACAATGCCAGTTCGGTGGTCGCAGGCTGATGCTCGTCCAGCCCCAGCATCCGGCGAAACTCGTCCGACCAGGTACGTGAACCGGTGATGCAGTCGAAATCCCATATGCCGAGCCGTGCTGACTGCACTGCCAGACGGAAGCGCTCCTCGCTGTCCGTGAGGGCCGTCTGCGCCAGTCGCTCGGCATGGACATCCTCCAGCGTTCCGTACCAACGCAGGATCGCGCCGGAGGGATCACGGCGCGCCGATGCCCGCGCCCGCATCCAGCGATAGCCACCGTCGCGCAGGCGAATGCGGTAGTCGATGTCGACCGGCGCGCCGCTGGCCAGATGGCCGCTCCATATGGCAACGGTGCGCTGCATGTCATCGGGATGCAGCGCTCCCAGCCAGCCGGTACCCAGCGCCTTTTCCGGCGCCATGCCGGTCAGGTCGAACCAGCGCGGCCCCACTTCCTCGATGCTGCCCCTGGGACTGGCGGTCCAGGGCACTTGTGGGCTGAGGTCCACCGACGAACGATAATGTTCGCGGCTTTCGGCCAACGCCGCCGCCAACGCGCGCGAATCGCGATCATGCCGTTCATGGACATCCTCGACCGTGCCGTACCAGCGCGGCTGCCCTGCTCCCTCCACGCAGGCCATGCGGATCATGCACCAGCGTGCATGGCCATCGGCGCAGCGCAGCGACAGCGTCAGTGCCTGCGGCCGATCGCTCGAACGGGCCGTTGCCAGCAAGGTGCGCCTGTCCGCATCCGACAACAGGCTGCGCCAACCGAAGCCGATTGGATCGGCCGCGAATCGGGGACGGAAACGGCTGCTTTCCCGCTCGATCGCGATCAGCCGACCCCGATGATCCGCGACCCAACGCAGCAACGGCGGCGACACCCGGTCGAAAACCGGCGAAAATAGAAGGTCGTTGCGGTACAGAAACAGTTGTTGCGCGACGACATCGTCGCCCGGCGTCAACCGAGCGTCGTGAAACCGCCGATCAGCAAAGCGGTCCATGAGCCGCTCCTGATCCGATGCCTTTCTCTCCGCGCATGAAGAGGGACTAGCAAAGAAAGTTAAACAAATTGACCAAGTCCAATGAAGAGCATGGCCAATATTATTCAATGACTTAGACTAAAGTCGAACCGATCCACCGTTATTTGCGGAACATGCTGACCAGTTCGACCGGCAGCGGCGGCTCATCACGCTGCTGGACGCCGCGAATGGCCTGCGCCTGCTCGTGCGGATCGAAGCGCACCCAACCAGCCCGACTGAGCTTTTCCAGCGGGCGATAGCGGACCTTATATTGCATCCGCTGCGACCCTTCGACCCAATAGCCCAGATAGACATAGGGCAGCCCGGCCCCAGCCGCGCGGGTGATATGGTCCAGGATGATATAGTTGCCCAGCCCTGGCCGATGCTCCAGCGTCGTGTCGAAGAAGCTGTAGATCATTGACAGGCCATCGCCCTGCCGGTCGGTCAGGCAGGCGCCGATCAGCTTGCCGGGGCGGCCATCGACGCCGGGTTCGCGATATTCGATGATATAGCTGTCAACCGGCGTCTGCTCGACCATGTCGGCGAAGTCCATCTCATCCATCTCGGTCATGCCACCGCCGGGATGGCGGGCAACCAGATAGCGCTGGAGCAGCGCGAACTGCTCCTCGGTGGACCATGGCTTGCAAGCGGTCGCAATGAGATCGCTGTTACGCCGAATCAGCTTGCGCTGCGTCGCATTGGGCTGGAATTCGCTAGCGACGACACGCACCGATACGCAGGCGGAACAGTCCGCGCAACTGGGGCGATAGGCGACATTCTGGCTGCGGCGAAAACCAATGCGGCCCAACGCATCGTTGAGTTCTGCGGCATTCTCGCCATTCAGTTCGGTGAACACCTTCCGCTCGCTCTTGCCCGGCAGATAAGGGCATGGGCTGGGATTGGTCACGAAGAAGCGGGGAAAACGAAAAGCGGCAGTCACGCTCCAGGCTCCCATTCATGGTGACGGCGGGGTTCGATCATGTTTCAGATATATGCCGTCCCGCCGCCCCTCTGAAAAGAGCGTTTACCACGAAAAAACGGTGACGATCGCCCGCTCCTAGGCAACCTCGATCGGCGCGACCTCATAGCCTGCGTCGCCCAATGCTGCGATCAGGCGCTGGAGGTGGGCCCGATCCCGCGTCTCGCATTCGACGTCGAGGCTGAGCCCCTTGGCCGGCAGGTTGGTGAAGATGCGCTGATGCGCCAGTTCCAGGATGTTGACCGCTTCCTGATCGAAGATGCGGGCGACATGGAACAGCGCGCCGGGGCGATCCTGAAGGATGATGCGCAGACGCGCCAGACGGCCCGAACGCGCCAGATCGCGCAGCAGGACATTGGCCAGCAGGCGCGTGTCGATATTGCCGCCGGTCAGCACCAGCCCGACATTGCGCCCGACAAATTGCTCGCGATAGGTCAGGAGCGCGGCGAGCCCCGCAGCACCGGCGCCTTCCACCACCGTCTTTTCTATCTGAAGCAGCAGGCTGACCGCTTCCTCCAGCCGCCGTTCGGTGACCAGCAGGATATCGTCCGCCAGCCGCTCGACCACGCGGCGGGTGATATCGCCGGGCTGCTTGACCGCGATGCCTTCCGCCAGCGTGTCGCCATCGCAGGCGAGGTCCGCGCCCTTGATGAAATCATACATGGACGGATAAAGTTCGGCCTGCACGCCGACCAAGCGGATATCCGGCTTCATCGCGCGCGCCGCCGTTGCCATGCCGGAAAACAGGCCGCCGCCACCGATCGGGATGACCAAAGTGTCGATTTCCGGAGCATCCTCCAGCATTTCCAGCGCGACCGTGCCCTGCCCGGCCATGATGTCCGGCTCATCGAACGGATGCACGAAGGTCAGGCCCTGCTCGACTTCCAGCAGGCGGGCATGGGCGTAGGCGTCGTCGAACTTCTCGCCATATTGCACCACGGTCGCGCCATGACCCTGCGTCTGCGTCACCTTCACCGTTGGAGTCGTGGTGGGCATGACGATGGTCACGGGCACGCCCAGCCGCTTGCCATGATAGGCCAACCCCTGCGCATGGTTGCCGGCCGAAGCGCCGATCACGCCCTTGGTCTTTGCCGCATCATCCAGTTGCAGCAGACGATTGAGTGCGCCGCGCTCCTTGTAGGCGGCGGTGAACTGGAGATTTTCAAACTTCAGATAAACGTTGCAGCCCAGCATGTTGGAGAGCGTCTGGCTAATCAGCGTCGGCGTCTTGACGATCGAACCCGAAATACGGGTCCGGGCGGCCAGGATGTCATCGACGGTGATGGGCAGCGGCAGAGCGCTTTCGATCTTTGCGAGCGTAGTCATGACCGCGCCCCTAAACGAAAATTGCGGGCGAAGAAACTGGCACTGACGGAAAACTGGCCCTATGGCAGGGACGCACGCACTAAATGTACGAGGCTTATGGCTAATATCGCTTTTATCGGGCTGGGCGTCATGGGCGGCCCCATGGCAGGACATCTGGCCAAGGCGGGACATAGCCTGACCGTCTATAATCGCTCCATCGGCAAGGCGAAACTGTGGGCGGAGGCCTATGGCGGCGCGGTGGCGATCACGCCGGCCAAGGCCGCAGAAGAGGCCGATATCGTCATCAGTTGCGTCGGCAATGACGACGACCTGTCGCAAATCACGCTGGGTTCCGAAGGCGCGTTCCGGACGATGAAGGAAGGCAGTCTGTTCATCGACCATACCACCGTGTCGGCCCGGATCGCGCGGCAATTGTTCGTCGAAGGCGAAAGCCGTGGCATCCATAGCGTCGACGCACCCGTATCGGGCGGACAGGCCGGCGCCGAAAATGGCAAGCTGTCGATCATGTGCGGCGGCAGCGAACCGGCGGTCGCGGCCGCGAAGCTGGTGATGCAGGCCTATGCCGCGCGGATCGTGCATGTCGGCACTGCGGGCGCGGGTCAGACCACCAAGATGGTGAACCAGATTTGCATCGGCGGCGTCTTGCAGGGACTGTCGGAAGCGCTGCGTTTTGCGCAAGCCGCCGAACTGGATCTGGACAAGGTGTTCGAGGCGATTTCCGGCGGCGCGGCGCAAAGCTGGCAGATGGAAAATCGCTGGAAGACGATGGCAGAGGACAGTTTCGACTTCGGTTTCGCGGTCGATTGGATGCGCAAGGATCTGGGGCTGGCGCTGGAAGAGGCGCGCGCCAATGGTGCGACCCTGCCGGTGACGGCGATGGTGGACCAATTCTATGCGGATGTGCAGGCGCTGGGCGGCAGCCGGCAGGATACCAGCGCGCTCGTGCGGCGGATCACCCGCGCATGAAGGCGACATGGCTGACGGCCATCGCCGCGATCACTCTGCCCCTTTCCATGCCCGCGATTGCATCCGGCGTGATCGACAATGTGAACGGCATCGCGGTCGACGCCAATGGCAAGGTCGTGCGCTTCGTCGCCTTGCAGATCGACGATGATGGCAAGGTCGAAAAGCTGCTGACCGAGCGGTACAAAGAGCCGGAATATAAGCCCAAGAAGCCGAAGAAGGGCCAGCCATGGCCCGAACGGCCCAAGGCGCTGTCGTTCAAGATGGATGCCGGTGGCAAGACGCTGATCCCCGGCCTGATCGACGCCCATGGCCATGTCATGGGCTATGGCCTGTCGCTCATCACGCTCGACCTGTCGGACACACGATCGCTGGCGGAAGCGCAGACCAAGATCCGCGCCTATGCCCAGGCCAATGACAGCCGCAAATGGATCATCGGCACCGGCTGGAATCAGGAACAATGGGGCCTCGGCCGGTTCCCCACCGCCGCCGAGCTGGATGCCGCCGTCGGTGACATGCCGGTGTGGCTGGAGCGGGTGGACGGCCATGCCGGCTGGGCCAACAGCGCTGCCATCCGCGCAGCCGGCATCACGGCAGCGACCAAGGCGCCCATGGGCGGCCGGATCGAAATGGCGGGCGGCAAGCCGGCCGGCGTGTTCGTGGACAAGGCAATGGACCTGATCCAGCGGGTTGTGCCGCCGCCAGCTCCCAGGGATCGCGACACGGCGCTGGAAAAGGCGCAGCGCGCGCTTCTGGCCGTGGGTATCACCGGCATTGCCGACATGGGGACCAGCATCGAGGATTGGCAGGCCTTCCGCCGGTCGGCCGATCGCGGCGCGTTGCGCGTGCGGATCATGTCCTATGCCTATGGCATCGACAATATGATCCTCATTGCCGGGCCGGAGCCCACGCCCTGGCTCTATGACGATCATCTGCGGATGGGCGGCGTGAAGCTGTTGCTCGACGGCGCACTGGGATCGCGCGGGGCATGGCTGCGTGCCGACTATGCCGATGCGCCCGGCCAGCGCGGTCTGCCGATGATCCCCGACACCCAACTGCGCAACTATATGAGCCGCGCCGCGATGGATCATTTCCAGGTCGCGGTCCACGCGATCGGCGACGCCGCCAATCATGAATTGCTGAACGCGATCGAGGAACTGAACGACACCTATAAGGGCGACCGGCGCTGGCGTGTCGAACATGCGCAGATCATCAGCCCGACCGACCTGCCGCGCTTTGGCCCGCTGGGCGCGATCGCATCGATGCAGCCTGTCCATGAAGCGTCCGACTGGCGCATGGCGACTGCGCGTCTTGGCGAAGCACGGCTCGACGGCGCCTATGCGTGGAAGACGATGCTGGACAATCGCGTTCCCCTTGCCTTGGGCTCCGACGTGCCGGTGGAAAGCCCCAATCCCTTCGCCGGCATTGCCGTGGCGATGAGCCGTGAAGATGCCAAGGGCGAACCGGCCGGCGGCTGGAAGCCGGAACAGCGGATCGGGTTCGAATCCGCGCTGGACGGCTTCACGCGTCAGGCGGCCTATGCCGGTTTTGCGGAGAAGAAGTTCGGCAGTCTGGTCCCCGGCCAGCGCGCCGACTTCCTGCTGATCGACCGGGACATTTCCGCCTCCCGCCCCGCCGACATCCGTCAGACGCAGGTGCTGGAAACCTGGATCGGCGGCAAGCGGGTCTATGTAAAGGGGCAATAGGCCCGGCTTAGCGTGACTGGGCGGGGTTCCACACAGTGACGGTCCGCCCCGTCATCGCCTTGGCCACGCCCTGCAAGGTGGCGACATAGGCGATCAATATGTCGACCAGCGCGGCGAAGGGACCGCTCTTCGCCCGCACGCCGATCCAGATGATCAGCGCCACGCCCAAAGCGCCCGCCAGATAGAGCGCCGGCGACAAGCGCATCGCCAATGCGCCAGCCGCGATCGCGCCCGTCAGGATGAACAGCCCGCCGAACCACCGAACGATCTTGCGCGAGGCATATTTGAACCGGTCGAGCACGCCCATGCGCCGCAATTGCGGGCGCAGATGGGCATGAGTGTGCCATGCGCGCGCGGCGATCCGCACCTTGCGCCGATATTCGTCCTTACGGGCGGTCACCAGCCGTTCGCGCGCGATCACATCCTTCGCCTTGACGAGCCGCTGGCCGGCAAAGACCACGGCCATGGACACGGTCAGATCGTCCAGCACGCTGTCTGGGAAATCGGGATAAAGGCTGCGCCGGATCGAGAAGATGGAGCCATCCGCGCCCAGCACATTGCCGGTGCGCGATTCCTCGTCCTTCAACTTCTCCTCGATCCGCCAGTAAAGTGAGCCGACCGAAGCGGTCGCGCTGTCTTCCGCACCGATATAGTGGAGCGAACCCAGCACGCCGCCCACCTGCGGGTCGGCATAGCGCACCAACAGATTGTCGATCGCGTCCGCGTCCAGCAACACATTGGCATCGGTGAAGATTAGTACGTCGCCGGTCGCCCGCGCCGCCAGTTGCTTCATGCCATGCGCCTTGCCGCTGCGGCCGGGGCCACAGATCAGCGTCACGAGGCTGCCCTGCGCCGCGATCAGGTCGCCCGTGCCATCCGACGATCCATCATCGAAAGCGAGAATTTCGAGAGTCGGATGCCGCGCCTTCAGCATCGCCAGATTGGCCAGCTTCTCCGGCATCGCCGCCGCCTCATTATAGGCGCAGAAGAGCAAAGAGGCGCTTGGCGTCGATCCTTCGACGGGCGCTTCGGGCCGTGTCGATAGCAGACGCAGGATCAACGGATAAAAGAGGAACGGCCATGCCACCACGGTCAGGCAAAGCAGCAAAATCGCGGCAAGGATCAGGTTGATCGCCATCGCTCAATAGGCCTTGTGATGGACCAGCACGCCCAGCGTGGCGACGATGATCCGCAGATCGCGCCAGATCGACCAGTCGCTGACATATTCCAGGTCGGACTGAAGCCGGTCGATCAGATCCTGATGATGGTCGGTGGAGCCGCGATGGCCGCGCACCTGCGCCAGTCCGGTCATGCCCGGCTTGATGCAATGCCGCTCCCAATAGCGCGCATCGACCTCCCAATAAAGGCTGTCGCCCGCCTTGGCGGCGGCGGCATGGGGGCGCGGTCCGACGATACTCATGTCGCCCTTCAGCACGTTGAACAGTTGCGGCAGTTCATCGATGCTGGTCTTCCGCAGGAAGGCACCGACGCGGGTGACGCGATCATCGTCTCGCTTCGTCAGCGTCGCGGCCTTATGATCGCTCGCCTCGCTGCGCATCGACCGGAATTTGTATATGGCGAAGGGGCGCGCATCCTTGCCGATGCGCGGCTGACGGAACAGCGCTGGGCCGGGGCTGGTCAGTCGCACGGCCAGCGCTGCGGCAATCAATATGGGCGACAACAGGATCGTGGCGACCGTGGCGACGAGCAGGTCGAACAATCGCTTGATCAGGCGATCGCGGAAATGCAGCGGACCGCCCGCGACGATGATCGTCGGCTGGCCGTCAAATTCGTCGATCCGCGCGGGCGCAAAGCGCAGCAGTTCCGGCACGACAATCTCAACCCGCGCCGACAGCGACTTGAGCGCTGCCGACCAGTCGGTCATCCGGTCCAGCGGACAGGCGACGATCACCCGCTCCGCCATGCCGACCGCCGCCGCCAAACGCGCCGCCATGTCCGCGTCATGCCGTTCGGGATGAAGATTGGCGGCATCGGCGTCGATCACGTCCATGTGCGGCCCCGTTTCGATCGCCACGCCATCCAGGATCACGGCGGTCAGATGCGGCACGTCTCCCAGCACTCGCACCGCCAGCCGTGCGACAGCCAGCCGCACTAGCGACACCGCGACTGCGCTCAGGCCCAGCCCGGTGATGAAGGTCAGACGCGACAGCTGCTCGGCGATCTTGCCCAGATAGACGATCAGCAGCATCAGCAAGGCGGCCTGCGCCAGCGCCCAGAGCGCCCGCACGATGCCACGCCGAACCCGGTCGAGCGTATTGATGCCATAGGCGCCGCCCTGCACCGCCAGCAGCGCATAAAGCGGCGCGATCATGGCGAACATCACCAGGCCATGGGGCTTGCCCGGTTCCCCCCAGAGCGCCCCCAGCACGAACCAGTTGGCGGCCAGAAAGGCGCAGAACAGGCCCGCCATGTCCCCAGCCAGACACAGCGCATAAAGCCGTAGCCGCACGATTTCCTTGGAGACTGTCACCGTTGCGCCCTGTTCATCGTCATGCGCCCCGTTGGCACTGCGGACGATGCGTTGCAAGGGGGGGCAATCAACTCCCGAACAGCCGGGTCAGCGACTTGTCCAGCATCAGCAACTGCCAAAGCAGCCGGCCATGATCGGAGACGCCCGACCGGTGATCGGCCGCGACCTTCGCCAGCATGGACGTATCGAACCAGCCGGTCTTGGCCAGCGCCGATCCGCCGGCGATCGCCGTCGCCTCGCCCGCCAGTGCGCCGCGGAACCAGGCGCTGATCGGCGTGACGAAACCCATTTTCTGGCGATAGAGGATATCCTGCGGCAGGAACGGCTCCATCGCCTTCTTCAGCAGATATTTGCCGCTATTGCCGCGAATGCGCTGCGCCACGGGCAGTCGCGCAGCGAACTCGACCAGCCGATGGTCCAGCAGCGGCTCGCGCGCCTCCAGGCTGACGGCCATGCTCATCCGGTCGGTCTTGGTCAGGATATCGCCCGGCAACCAGATGCGGATATCGGCATATTGCGCCCGGTCGAGCGGATCGCGCGCCGGGGCATCGGCCATCGCCTTGATATAGCGATCCTCCGCCCGATAGGCGCCAAGCCGGCTCTTCATTTCCTGACTGAATAGGCGCTGGCGCAGCGCGTGCGGGGTTACGCCGACCGACGCGGCATAGGCTTCGCCGCCTTCCCCGGCCAGTTCCAGGAAGGTCGACTTGGCCCGCAGCGCGCGCGGCGCCCAGTCCGCCTTGGGATAATATTTGCCGAGCGTCCCGAACAAGGGCTGGCGGACCGAAGCCGGCATCAGGGATCGAAAACGCTCGCCCTGCATCTGGAACCGATGACGGCGATAACCGGCAAAGGCTTCGTCCGCGCCATCGCCCGACAGCGCCACCGTCACCTGCTCGCGCGCCAGTTCGCATACCCGGAAAGTCGGCAGCGCAGAGGCATCGGCAAACGGCTCGTCGAAATGAAAGGCCAGCCGGTCGATCAACCCATAATCATCCGGTGATACGATGCGGGTGCGATGATCGGTGGCGAAACGGCGCGCGATGCGATCGGCAAAGGCCGTCTCGTCCAGGCTGGCGACGTCGAAGCCGATGGTGCAGGTCTTGACGGCCTGGCTGGACGCCTCCGCCATCAATGCGACGACGCTGCTGCTATCGACCCCGCCCGACAGGAAGGCCCCCAGCGGCACGTCCGCAACCATGCGCGATCGCACCGCCTGACGCATCAATGCGACCAGTTCTTCTTCCAACGCCTCCGGCTTTGCCTTGGTCCGGTCGGCGAAGCTGACATCCCAATAGCGTTGCGGCTGCGGCAGGGACCGGCCACGCACCAGCCTGAGCGTCTCGCCCGCGCCCAGCTTGCGCACGCCCGCGACCAGACAGGCATCGTCGGGCACATAACCATAGGCCATATAATCCTCGACCGCCGACAGGTCCGGCGCGCGGCGCAGCAGCGGATGGGCGAGCAGGCTCTTCAATTCCGAACCGAAGATCAGGCTGCCGTCCGACAGCAGCGCATAATGGAGTGGCTTGACCCCCATGCGATCACGCACCAGCCAAAGCGCCTGCGCCCGCGCATCGAACAGGGCGAAGGCGAACATGCCGTTGAAGCGCTGCACGCAATCCTCGCCCCACTGGCGATAGCCGTGCAGGATGACTTCGGTGTCGCTATGGGTGCGAAAAACATGGCCCTTCGCCTCCAGTTCGGCGCGAACCTCGGCGAAATTATAGATTTCGCCGTTGAACACGACCGTCAGGCTTTCATCCTCGGTCAGCATCGGCTGCGCGCCGGCTTCAAGATCGATGATCGACAGACGCAGATGGCCCAGCCCCACACCCGGCGCGGTCCAGATGCCGCTGCCGTCCGGGCCGCGATGCGGCATGACGTCCAGCATCGCGCACACCCGTGCCGGGTCCACGGGCTTGGCCGTTTCGAGATGGAAGATCCCCGCTATACCGCACATGCGAATAGGCTCTAGCGTATACCGACGCTGCGGTCAGCCAAAAGCTGCACATCGCCCAGATCAGTCAGGAAAGCGTGGATGGCCGCATCGGACGGTCGTCCTTCCGCCTCCTCCGCCGACACGATGATCGCCACGGCGCGCTGATCCTGCCCCAGCAACCGTGCTTTCATCGTCGCCATCTTGATCGCGGGTCGGCTGCCAGTCGTGCCACCATGGCCGACGCGATAGAAACTCACCACATGGCGCACGACCGGGCCGGGCGCGGTAATCTGCTCCCCCCGCGCATCGCGCGGCGCACGCGCGGGCGAGGACCAGACCCATTCGCTGTCGGGATCGGCCGCGCCCTGTCCGAAGCCCACCAGCTTGCGATCCTCACCCTGCGCGGCATAAGCTGCGATGGCGAGGTCGACCACCTGTCCGCGTGCGTTGGCATAGCGCCCGGTCACGAAATGGTCCGCGCCATCGAAGCGCGGCTTCCACGGATAGGCTTGCGGCGCAGCGGTGCGGGTCCAGCCGGGAATATTCGGCATGTGCAACACCGGCGGCAGCGGATCGGCGGCAGCGGCGGTGGCTGCGAGCCAGAGCGGCGCGGCGACGATCATCGCCAGCGCCGCACCCGCGATCATGCCTGCCCCGCGCGGCCGGTGCACCGTGCCCTGCAAAGCGCGCGGATCGAACCAGGGGTCGCCGGGCTTGCGATCGAAGAAGGGCCAGGCCGCCGCCATCACCACGATCATGACGATCGCGAAAAAGACCCAGCCATAGACGACATGGTCGAAACCCACGGCCGCATCCACCGTCGTCAGATGCGCGACCAATATGGTGGCAAAGGCGCGCACGCCATTGGCCAGCACCGACAGGCAGAGTGCCCCGGTCATGAATACGGCGCGCCGCCCCCAGTTCCGAAAACAGACATTGCAGACCAGCGCGCCATAGGCGGTCATGGCGATCAGGAACTTGGCGCCCGAACAGGCCTCCGCCACCTCGAAATAGCCGGTCGGGGTGGTGATGAAGATGCCCTCCATATGCGCCGGCACACCCGACAGGTCGAGCAGCAGCATGGCCAGCCGCGCCGTCAGCAATTGCAGCGGCGGGACGATCTCCTCACCAAAGGGCACCATGAAGAAGGCGTAGAAGAGCGGAAAGAGCAACGCCCGCGCCACCGCCGGCCCCAGCAGCGCGATGGTCGCGCCCTGCAACATCAGCACCAGCGCGCCATGCCGCACCATCGCTACGCCGGCCGCCGCGCCCAGCAACCAGGCGAAGGCCCCCAGCCCCAGCCATAACAGGCCCGGCGCCCAGGCAACCGGCTCCAACTGGCGCAGGCCGGGCATGCGCTGCTGCACCAGCCAAGCAATGAGGAAAGGAATGAAGAGGCAATGGCCGAAGGTAGAAGCATTCCACCAGATCGACACCATGGAGTGCACATCAGCGAAGAACAGCGCCAGAATCGCGAAGACGACGACGCCCAACGCGATCAGATGACCACGCCAGCCAGCCAGATCGGTGAGTGGCAACCGGTCCATCGGGAGGGCGCGATCGGTCACGCGGCCTGTACGCCGGCGGCAGTCCGTCCGAACAGCAGGTCGGGCAGATGGCTCAGCGTCGCGGACCAGCGATAGCGTTCCTCCATCCGCATCCGCGCGGCGCGGCCTAGCCGCTGCGCCCGTGCAGGATCGGCCAGCAGCGCGACGATCTTCGCCGCTTCCTCCGCCGGATTGGCCGCGACCAGAAAATGCGCTTCATCGGTGGCGTCGATGCCTTCGGCGGCCTGTGGGGAGGCGACCACCGGCCGGCCCATAGCCATTGCCTCCAGCACCTTGTTCTGGATGCCGCGCGCAATACGGAGCGGCGCGACGACGACATCCGCCGCCGCCAGCCAGCCGCGCACATCCGGCACACCCCCTGTCACGATCACGCCGGATAGTTGCGCCAATGCCTCTACCGACCTGGCCGGGTTGCGCCCGACAATGGCGAAGCGCGCATCGGGATGTACCGTGCGGATGGCGGGCAATGTCTGGCGCGCGAAACTCTCCACCGCCTCGACATTGGGGCGATAATCCATCTGGCCGGTGAAGACGAGCAGTGGCCCCTCCCCCCGTTCGACCGACAGGAACGAGACAGCCGGATCGAAATAATCGAGCGCGACGCCATTTTCGAGTCCCACCACCCGATCGGCACCAAGTCCGCAGGCTTCGCGGAACAGCGCCGCTTCAGCCTCGCTGACGAAGCTGCTGACATCGGCGCGGGCCGCCGTCCGCCGCTCGAAATCGAGCAGCACACGCCCTTCGCGCCGATTGATCCAGCCCATAGGGCCGCTGCCCTGTGCGCCATAGGTCGCATATTTGGCGGAATCGAAATCGACGAAATCCATCAGGAAACGCACGTCCGGCGACAGGATCGGTACGAAATGCGCCATCTGCGCGGAATAGGCGACGACAGCCCGGATCGGCCGCTCCGCCATGGTCTGCGCCACCCAGCGATGCAGGCCGGGATGATCGAACAGCGAGATGAGCAGCGACTGCCGCCTGGCGAGGCCGGTCAGCCCGGCGACGACCTTCGACCGGTCGCGCATGAGCACGCACTGGCTAGTCGCGACCTGCGCCATCTCGCCAGCAAAACCCATGTCGCGATCGTCATCGGCGAAGCATCCGACATGGACCGGTGCGACCTCTGCCAGCCGCTTCAGCAGATGATAGGATCGGATCTTGTCGCCCCGGTCTGGGGGAAAAGGAATGCGATGACAGAGGAAAAGGATATCGCCGCTCATCCCAGACCCCGCGCGATATGCGGGCCGATCAGGTTGGCGATCGGCTCCGGCAGTTTCTTCCACAGTTCGACCTTGCGCCGATATTGGGGCGAGAGCGGGTTGACGTCGCGGGTTTCCTTGCCCGGCGCGGTGCGCAGATGATAGCCGAGCGGTTCACCCTCGAAACCCCATGTCTTCTTCCAGGCAGCCGGACCGGTGCCGACTTTCGACCGGCCGAAATCGAAGACGATGCAGCCCCGCTCACGCGCGGCGCGCATCAGGCTGAAATAGAGAAATTCATTGGATCGCATCGCCCGCGCGCCATCGGCCGCGCCATGCCAATAGGGCATGCACGCGCCACGATGATAGAGGCTGATGACGGCCGACAGCGGCACGCCATCCTTCGACACCATGGCGATGTCGGCATCGTCGCCGAAGCGGTTCATGACTTCCTCGAACAGAGCGCGCGGAAAGACCGGCGTACCCAGATTATGGACGCTATGCGCATACAGCCGATAATGAATGTCGCGCAGCCGCTTGTCGCGCCCCATTTCGAAGCGCAGATCGTTGCCGATCCCCTTGCGGATTTCGGCCCGGTGCCGCTTGGGCACGGCCTTCAGTTCCGCTTCGTCGTCAGCCGCGAGAGGCCGGGAAAAGCCGAGATAAGCGTCCGCCTTTTCCTGCCAGGCCGCGCCACGGGGCGCTTCACCGCCGCGCAATTCCAGCGTGTCGCACCCCAGCCGCTCCGCCATCGTCCAGGCCGCGTCCGCCAGCGCCAGCCCGGCCTTGCGATCGGTCGTCAGCATGCCGCCGTCGACAGCGAAGCCACTGCTGACCAGCGCGCGGCCGAACAGGGCGGATCGCACCGACGTCAGCGGCAGCACACCGACAATATCACGCCCGAACAGGCGGGCGACCAGCATCTTGGCCTTCTGACCGGTGCCGGCTTCCACTCCCATGATCCAGCCGGGCCGGTGGAATGGCGTCGAGTCCGGGTGCGCCAGCACCCAAGCATCCAGTTCCGCGACCGTCGCGCTATCGGACAGCCGCGCTTCGTCGATGATGACGCCCAGACCGGTAATTGCATTCATGGACGTTTCCCTTGCGACCCTGCCCCGATCCTATGGGAGAGGGTTGAATATTTGGTATGTATTTCAGCCAAGACCGCGCGAAATCATCGGCCCCAGCAGGTTGGCGACGGGCAATGGCAATCGCTTCCACAGGTCGATCCGCCGCTGATATTTGGCGCTGGTCGGATTGACGTCGCGCCCCGCACCATCCGCCGACCACTCATGATAGACGCGCGGCGCTGGATCGAACCCGAAGCTCTTCTTCCACGCCGCCTGCCCGCTGCCCAGTTTTGATCGGCCGAAATCGAAATAGCTCATGCCGCGCGTGCGGCCATGGCCCATCAGCCGATAATACATGAGTTCGTTAGAGCGCAGCCGGCGCGCATCGGCAACGCCGCCCCCCCAATAGGGCATGACCCGCCCCTGATGATAGAGGGAGAGAACCGCCGACACCGGCCGGTCGCCATCCCGTACCACCAGCAAATCGGCATCCTCACCGAAATGCTGCAACACCGACCGGAACAGTTTCGCGGGGAAAACCGGCGTACCGAGATTGCGGACGCTAGTGGCATAGACATGATAATGATCGCGCAGCAGCCGGTTGGTCCGTCCGACCTCCACGCTAAGCGCCGAATTGGTGAGCGCCTTACGCAATTCGGCGCGGTGCTTGCGCGGAACCGCCAGCAATTCGGCCTCGTCATCGGCAGCGATCGGCCGGACGAAACCGACATATTCACCATCACGCCGACGCCACTCGCCACCCGGCGCCGGTCCACCGCGCAATTCCACCGACACCCCGCCCCTATCCTGCGCCAGTTGCTGCGCAGCGGCAGCCAGCGGCGCCAGTGCCCGGTCATCGGCGACCAGCAGGCCGCCATCGACGGCAAAGCCGGCCGACACCAATGCTTCACCGAACAGCCGACTCTTCACATGATGCAGCGGCAGCAAGCCTTTGATATCGCCCGACGGCGCAACCGCCGCCAGCAGCAGCGCGCGATGCCCCGTCGCCGCCGTGATAGCGCGCAGCCAGGCGGTGCGATGAAAGGGCGTTCCCTCCGCATGGCCGGCGACGAAGGCGTCGGCCGCCTGTGCCTGCGACGCATCGCCGACATCCAGCATCGTGACCGCCAGATCGGCGGCATTGCCGATCATCATGACGCCCGCGCCGCTTCCGCATCGGCCAGCGCATCGACACGGGTCCAGGCGAAATCGCGCGTCAACCGGCGCAGTTTATCCGCCATCACCGACAGGTTGCTATAATGGCGCAGCCGCGACCGCAGCGGCGCTTCCGCCACACGCGGCTGGTCCGGGTCGATTTCCCACGGATGGAAATAGATGATCGCCGGGCGACCAGCCTGTTCGTTGACCTGCCGGATCGCCCAGCGGGAAAAACCATAGGGCAACAGACGGAAAAAGCCCCCGCCGCCCGCCGCCAAAGTGCGCTTGCCCCATTTGGCGGTCGTAACCGGCAGTTCGACCAGCGGCGATCCCTTGACCGGTTTCCACGCAAAACGCGGCGAATCCGGCCAGCCATAATGATCATGCCGGATCGGCGCGACGCTGGAGGAATAGCGATAGCCCTCCTCCGCCAGGATGGGGTGCGCCCAAGGTGCGCGCGGGTCGATGGAGAAGCTCGGCGCGCGATAGCCCATCACCGCATGCCCGCTCGCATCCTCCAATATGGTTCGCGACTTGCGCAAATCGGCGCGGAATTCTTCCGGTGTGAAGGTGAAGACGCGGGCATGGTCATAGCCATGACTGGCAACTTCGTGCCCCGCCTCTGCGATGCGTCGCATCAATGCGGGATAGCGTTCCGCCACCCAGCCCAGCGTGAAGAAGGTCGCCTTGACTTCGGCCTGCGCGAACAGGTCCAGCACCGCGTCGGTATTGCCTTCGACCCGATGGGTCAGGCCGTCCCAATCGGCACGTTTCAGCGTGCGCTCGAACGCGCCGACCTGGAACCAGTCCTCGACATCGACAGACAGGGCGTTCTGCATGACACTCCAACTTCACTCAATCACGGCCACAACCGGTCAGGCGGCAACGCCTTCCTGAAGCTCCGCCATCCGTTCCTCACGCTCGACCCAGTCGACCAGCAGGGTCAGCACCCGGCGCAGCGCCGTGTCCTGCTCCTCGGCCCGGAATTCCAGCGCCGCCAGTCGTTCCTCGATCAGGGTGAAGCAAGCCTTGAGCGCTTCGGGATCGACTTCCGACTGGGCCGGGACAGGCTGCGCGAAGGGTGCATGGGCCTGCATCGCGCGCAGCGAGGCGATCTCTGCCCGCAGCGCCTCGATCTCGCCCAACATGTCGGCGCGCAGGGCATCGACATCAGGCGTTTCAATGGCAGCAAGAGGCTCCGCTTCTTCCTCGTTTTCGGCCACCGGTTCGATCTCGGTAAAGTCCTCGACTTCCGTTACCTCGTCCTGCGCAGGCTCTTCCTGCTCGGCCACAGGCGCATCTTCGATCTCCTCCTGCCAGGATTCGACCGCAACTGGCTCCGGCTCCGGTTCCGCCTCGAATGCCACCGGACGCGGCGGCGCGAAGGCCGGGAAGTTGGGACGGGCAAAGGCGGCGACGCTGCTCGATTCGAACACCGGCGTTTCTTCTTCCTCTACCGGATCGATCGCCTCCGCGACCGGTTCGTCATCCTCGACCTGCCAGTCGGGCTGTGCCCAGGCGGCGTCCAGTTCGATGGCATCGTCCTCGACGCTTTCTTCTGCGACCGGCTCTTCGAACACAGGCTGATAGGCGAAGGGCGCGATATCCTCTGCCGCCTCTTCCTCTTCAACCGCCGTTACGGCAACCGGTTCGTCCTCAACCTCGTCATCCTGAACCGCAACCGGTTCAGACGTTTCGACTTCCTCGACCGTGTCGAGCGCGGAGGGCGCAACCGGTTCGGGTGCAACGTCCGTGTCCAGCCCCATATCGGCGACGACCGCGCCGACCACCTCTTCATCGATCAGGTGCAATTGCTCGATCGCGCCCAGCAGCAGTACGCGGCTGGCCAGTGCATTAAGGCGGCGCGGCACACCACCGGTCGCCGCATACAGCGCGGCGAAGGCACCGGGCGTAAAGGCAGGGTTGCCGTTCCAGCCGGCAATTGCCAGACGATGGAGAATATAAGGTTCGACCTCATTGGCCATCATCGGTTCCAGATGATGGGTCGCGATCACGCGCTGGCGCAACTGCTCCAGTTCGGGCGACTTGATGAGATCGCGAAATTCCGGCTGGCCCAGTAGGAATATCTGTAACAGCGACTGTCCGCCCAACTGGAAGTTGGAAAGCATCCGCAATTCCTCGATCGCAGAGACGGGCAGGTTCTGCGCCTCGTCCACGATCAGCAACGTCCGCCGTCCGGCCCGCGCCTGCGCGTAGAGATAGCCTTCGACCTGATGCAGGATCGCAGCCTTGGGCTGGCCATCGACCGACAGGCCGAAATGCTGCGCAGCAAGGCGCAGCATGTCGTCGCCCTCCACCTGCGTCGACACGATCTTGACGGCGGTCAGCCGCGCCGGATCGATCGTCTGCATGAGATGGCCGACCAGCGTGGTCTTGCCCGCGCCGATATCACCGGTGATGACGATGAAGCCCTCACCCTGCGCCAGGCCATAGCCCAGGTAGGACAGCGCCTTGCGATGGGTCGCGCTCTCGAAATAATAATGGGGGTCCGGCGTCAGCTGGAACGGGCGGCCCTGCAAGCCGTAATATTGATCGTACATATCCTCGTCTCCCAAGCCGACGTCAGAAGCTGTAGCGCAGGCCGACCTGCCCCATCGCACTGATGATCGTTTCGAAATCGTCCGCCTGCACCCCGTCCAGCCCCAGCGAGGCCGATGCCGACAGGCGGCGGGACAGACCCTTGTAGTAGCTGGTGAAGGCACCATAGTTCAGCACATCGGGGCGCCCCCCGCTGGCATCGAAATAATTGATGTAGGTGACCAGATCGATACTGTCGCGATCGTTGAACATATAGCTCACCGACCCGTTGCCGTACCAGTTCTCGTCCCGCGATCCGCGGATCAGCACGGTCTGGCCATTAGGCGTGATGAACTTGCGCTGCGAATAGCCCGCGCCCAGGCCCCAGCCCCACGGCCCGCGCCGCAGCGAATATTGCGCCGACACGCCGCGATAGCGGAAGTTGGCGTCGGTGATGCCAGACAGCGCATCGTTGAAACATTGCCCACCGCCGGTGGTCGAGAAGGCGCAGCCGGTGATGTCGCCGGTGAACGGATTGCGCGCTACGTCGAAGCTGCTGCCCGACAAAGCGGCGACGTCCGCCGTGATCATGCGGCCGAAGCTGTCGATGCCATCGAACACGATGATCGCGACGCTGCTGTCCCGGCCCTGCCACAGGAAGCTGCCCTGATAGGTCATGCCGCCATAGCGTTCGCCGACCCGCGCCTGCAACGTCGTGCGGCGGCTCGGCCGCCACAACACACCCGCATCCCAGATGATGTCGTCGAAATCATAGATCAGCGCGCGTGGCGAACTCTTATCCGTCACATAACGTCCGTTGCGGATCAGCGGCGTTCCGTCCGTATCCAGCGCGGGCGAACGCTGGCTGATCTCGATCTTTTCATAGCCGACACCGCCGACTGCGGCGAGCGTGGGCGTAAGCGGCACGGTCGCATCGACCCGGCCCCACAGATCCTCGAACCGCTGGTCGAGTTGACTGGCCTCTTCGCGATCATAGCCCGCGCTGGCGGTCAGGCCGATGCCCGGCAACACCGTATTGGGCGAAAAGCCGACCGACCCGAACAGGCTGTGCGTCCAGCTATCAGCAAAAGAACCGTTGGGTTGCGCGCCGCCAAAATTCTGGTTCACGCTGTCATCGACCCGCGTATAGCCGAGCCGGTACGAGCCGTTGACGTTGAAGTCGCCCAATTGGGTCGTGTAGGACGGCCCGACATAGCCCGACCAGACCTGGCTGGTATAGGTATCGCGCTGCGTCGATGCCCCCGACAGGCCGTCGGTGCGCACGCGCGTGGCGAGGCCGCCGCTCATGAGCGAAAAGCCCGACCCCAGATTCACATTTGCATGGGCCACGCCGCTCAGCACGTCCTGATCGACTGCCTGGCTGCTCCAGCCGAAGCTGTGATTATATTGCAGGTCGACCACTGCCTCGACCCGGCGGTTCTTGACCTCCGCCGTCACGCCAGCGGTGACATTGGTGTAGGTCAGCACATCACCGCCGCCCTTCAGCGGCCCCATCACCACCTGATCGACGCCGATATAGGGCACGACGTCGAGGCGCTTGTCGTCGGACGACGACTGCGCATGAGCAGGCATTGCAACGGCCAGCGCGGCGAACGAGGCGCCTGCGGCCCAGAGCCGAACACTCTTCACTGGGCTTCCCCCTTGGCATAATAGCTGCCGAAACGGCGACCGCCGCTGTTGAAGCGAACGGCATTGAGCAAAAGCTGTACCTGCGCCCCGCCCTTCAACATGCCCGTCGCGTCGCGCAGCGCGCTTTCGGACGTTTTGTCGGCGCGTACGACCAGCAGCGCGATGGCGGCATGGCTGGCCAGCACGGCGGCAGGCGAAGCCGCCAGCAGTGGCGGCGAATCGAAGATGATGATCCGCTCCGGCCGGCCATCGGTCAGGCGCTTCAGCAGTTGTTCGGTGCGGGCCGAGGCGAGATATTCGGTATCGTCATGGCTGCGCTGTCCGGCCGGCAGCACGGATAGCGACGGCATGTCGGTGCGGATGACGCAATCCTCGATCGCGACCAGCGGATCGGCGAGTGCGTCCATCAGGCCACGCCCCCCTTCCAACCCTAGCTGCGCGGGGATGCCGGGCTTGCCGAAATCGGCATCGACCAGCAGGATCTCGCGATCCTTCTCCGCCGCCAGGCTGAGCGCCAGGTTGATCGCGCAGAAAGTCTTGCCCTCTCCGCTATGGGCGGAGCAGACAAGGATGCGATTGCCGCGCGGATTGGTGCGCAGTTGCGACAGCAGGTCGCGCTTGAGCAGGCGAAACTCCTCGCTCATCGTCGTGACCGCACTGTCGGGGCGCAGGAAGCCGGCTTCGGCCAGCTTGATCCGGTCGATCGGCTGCACCGGCCCGGTCCAGTCCGGCGCGCGCGGCGTAAAGGGCGTTGGCGCGACCGGTGCATCAGCGACGAATGCCGCCGGTGCCGGCGCAGCAGGCGGCGTGACAGCAGGCGCGGGCGGCAGATCGGTCGGATCGACGGCCGGCGCGGCGCGACCGCGCAGCGCAGCGTTGAAATCATAGATTTCCGTCGCCCGCTCGATCAGCGATCCCCGGCCCTTGATGGAGCTGTGCTGGTTCATTTTCCCTGGCTCCTTCACGCCATACCGCGCTGGACGAATTCGACGACGATCAGCAGCAGGCAGACGGCCGCCAGCCCCCCGCTCACGCCGGCAAACCATTTCATGCGCTGCCGGTCGATCGCGACCTGCGCCGCGTTCACCGTCTGGCTGATCGACCCGACGACCGGCAGGCCGATCGCCTTTTCCAGCCGCGCGGCGGTCGGGAACGTGCCCTTGAGCTGACCAAGCGCGAAGGCGACGCCAATGCCTGCCCCCACGCCCACGATCAGGACGCCGAGCAGCAGCAGCGGCCGGTTCGGCGCTGACGGTGCGGTCGGCGTGCTGGGCGGCTGGATGACGCGGAACTGGACGGAACCCGTCTCGGTCTTCACATCGCCCCGCAGGCGGATTTCCTCACGGTCGGCGGCCAACTTGTCATATTGCGCCTTGAGCGCGGCATAGTCGCTCTCGATCTTTTCCTGCTCCGACGCGACGCCCGGCTCATTCACCTGACGCGACATCATGGTGTTGAGGTCGCCCTGCAACTGCGCCTTGCGCGTGCTGAGCGCCTGCACCGTGGCGGCACGATCGGCCTGCATCGACTTGATCGACAGATAGGCGGGGTTGGGCGTGCTGCCGGCTGCGGCAGCCGCGCCGCCACCCGCCTTGCGCAGGGCATCGACCTCACGCTGGGCTGCGATGACGTCGGGATGGTTGGCGGTCCAGCCACGCGCCCGCATTGATGCCAGATTGGATTGTGCCTGCGCCAGCGGCGACACGCCGCCCGATGCGGTCATGCCCGGCAAGGTCGCCGGCGTACCCGCCAACTGGCCGTTCATGGCGCTCAAAGCACTTTGCGCCTGCACAAGCTGCGAATCGATGTTGCTGATTTCCGCACGGGCCGCGTCCATGCGCTGGCTGATGGAGCCGGCACCGGGCAGCAGGCCGATATAGCGCTGCGCAAATTCGACGCGGCGCTGATCGGCCGCTTCCAGTTGCTTGCCGCGCGCGGCGATCTGCTGGTCCAGGAAGGCCAGGCTCTGTTTGGTCTGGTTGCGGTCGCCGGAGAGATTTTCTTCCTGGAAAATGTCGATCAGCTTCTGCACCACCTGTTGGGCGATGCGCGCATTGGCGCCATCCGACAGGCCCGAATCGGCCGAGATGGCGCTGATGTCGATCATGCTGGGATCGGCCTGGGCCATGACGGTGATATTTTCACGAAGCGTCGTGATCTTGGCGGCAATATCGCGCGGACCGGACACCGACTGGGACAGGTCCGTGTCGCGCACGACCTTTTCCAGATTCTCGGCGCTGGCCAGCGTGCTGCGCACCCGGTCCAGATCCTGCTGGGACTGGACCTGGGTGATACCCACCTTGTCCTCCAGCAGCGACTGGGTGTTCACATAGACCCGCGCCTTGGACTGATAGCTGTTGGGGATGAGCGCTACGCCCAGCCAGCCCAGCATGCACACGCCCCAGGCGACGGCAAGCGCCACCCAGCGGCGGCTCCAGATGCCGTGCAACAGGACCAGCAGTTCGTCGTAAAGACCGGCCATGATCAGAACATGCTTTCAGGAATGATGATGACGTCACCGGGCGACAGCAGCACATTGGCGCGCGTATCCCCCTTCTTCAGCAGGTCGCCCAGGCGCACCTGATATTCCTTCTGCTTGCCCGTCTCCTTGTCGAAGCGGACAAGTCGGGCCTTGTTGCCGGCCGCATATTCGGACAGGCCGCCAACCGCGATCATCGCGTCCAGCACAGTCATGTTCGCGCGATAGGGAATGGACGCCGGCTTTTCCGTCGCGCCCACGATCCTGATCTGCTGGCTGAACGTGCCGCTGAAATTGTTGACGATCACCGACACCAGCGGATTTTCGATATATTGGGTCAGCGCCAGTTTGATATCGTCAGCCAGCATCTTGGGCGTCTTGCCCACGGCCGGCATGTCGGTGATCAGCGGCGTGGTGATGCGGCCGTCGGGGCGCACCTGCACCTTCGCGCCCAATTCGGGATTGCGCCACACGAAGATGGTCAGGTCATCGAGCGGGCCGATGACATATTCCTCGCCCGGCCCCTCCTGCGTCGACACGAAGGAGGCAGGCGGCAATTGCGGCCCGGACGGCGCGGAGGCGCAGCCCGACAAGGCGACGGCGGGCAGTGACGCACCCATCAAAAGCCTGGAAACCGACACAAAACGCATAATCTCATCCCTTCGTGCGGCCATGCGCCAACGACCGCCAACGAAGGACAGGCGACCGATCGGCATATGGCTCCGACCACCTTCATGGCGTGAAAGGGTAAAGATACCGTTAGGAGTTAAGTCCTGTGCAAATCAGCCAAGTAAAAGTTCGCGAGGACTTGGGTGGCCAAGAAAAGCCGCAGGACTTGCAGAGGCGCCATAGGCCCCGGCAAGGAAGATGGCGATCAGGTCACCTTCCTTCACAGAGGGGAGAGCCACCTTGTCGCCCAGCCTGTCTATCGGGGTACAAAGGCACCCCACCACCGTCACAGGATCGGCAGTGGGCGGCGCGCCGAAGCGGTTCGCAACGGCAATCGGATAGTTGCGCCGCACGACCGTGCCGAAATTACCGCTGGCCGCCAGTTGATGATGCAGGCCGCCATCTACCACCACGAAAGTCTCACCCTGGCTGACCTTCACGTCGATCACGCGGGTCAGATAGACGCCGGCCTCTCCCACCAGCCAACGGCCCAGTTCGATCGCAAAGGCGGTGCCCCGCAATATATCCGGCAGGCTGCTCAATTCGCTGTCCAGCGCCACGCCGATCGGACGAATGTCCAACCGGTTATCGCCGGGGAAATAGGCCAGACCAAAGCCGCCGCCCAGATTGACCAGCGGCGGAGTAGCCCCCACCGCATCGGACAGGCGCGCCGCCAGCGCGATCGTCGCTGCCTGCGTCTCGATGATCGCCAGCGGATCGAGATTCTGGCTACCGGCGAAGATGTGCCAGCCCTGCCAGTCCGCGCCCGCTTCGATCATCGCCCGCGCCAGCGCCGCCGCCCGATCGGCATCCACACCGAAAGGCTTGGCCCCGCCGCCCATGCGCATGCCCGATCCTTTCAGGTCGAAATCCGGATTGACCCGCACAGCCACACGCGGCCGCTTGCCGATCCGGTCGGCGACGGCCAGCGCGCGGCGCCCTTCCCCTTCCGATTCCAGATTGATCGTCACGCCGGCGAAGATCGCGGCTTCCAGTTCGTCGTCCCGCTTGCCCGGCCCGGCGAAGCTGATCCGATTCGGCGGCATTCCGGCTTCGAGCGCCATGGCCAGTTCGCCGCCCGACGCGATGTCGAAGCCATCGACCTGCCCCGCCATGCGCGCCATCAACGGCGCATAGGGGTTTGCCTTGATCGCATAATGAAGGTGCAGCGCATCGGGCATCGCCTCCCGGAAGCGGCGCACCTGTGCCGCGACAATGTCCATGTCATAGACGAACAGCGGCGTATCGCCTGCCTCGTCCACCAGACTAGCCGCGCCGCAGCCGCCGATGATCAACATGCCTTCCTCTTCGGCAAACCAGGCGGGGATCGGTCCCATCGGCTTCATGCGCCATGCTCCGCCGCCAGAGCGACCCGGTCGATCTTGCCATTGAGGTTGCGGGGGAAATCAGAAAGCACGACGATATCCTTGGGCTGCATGAAATTGGGTAACTCGCTTTTCAGATGGGCCGCGACGGCCTGCACGACGTCCGGGTCGGCCGACCGCAGCAACAGGCGCACCGCCTGCCCCAGCCGATCGTCCTTCACCCCAAACGCCACCGCTTCGGCCACGCCGGGTACGGCGACGGCCGCTTCCTCTATCTCGGTCGGGCTGATCCGGTTGCCGGCCGACTTGATCATCGCATCATCGCGACCGACAAAATAGAGCAGCCCCTGCGCGTCCCGCCGCACCGTGTCGCCCGACCAGACCGCCATGCCGCCATAGCGGGATGCCGCCGGGGCCGGCTTGAACCGCTCCGCCGTGCGCGCCGCATCGCGCCAATAGCCCTGCGCCACCAACGGCCCGCAATGGACCAGTTCGCCCGGCTCCTCATCCTCGGCCAGGCTGCCGTCCGGCCGAACCACCAATATCTCGGCAAAGGGAATGGCGCTGCCCATGGAATCAGGGTGGATGTCGACCAGTGCGGGCGGCAGATAGGTGGACCGGAACGCCTCCGTCAGGCCATACATGGGATAGAGATCCGCCTGCGGAAACAGCGCGCGCAGCTTCGCCACCAGCGGCCGAGTGAGCGCGCCCCCGCTATTCGTCAGCCGCCGCAACTTCCCCGCCACAGCCTCCGGCCAGTCCAGTTCGGTCAGTTGCACCCAGAGCGGCGGCACGCCGGCCAGCGTCGTGATGTCGCGCCGGTCGATCAGCTTCATCACATCACGCGGAGTCAGATAATCGAGCGGATAGACACAGCCGCCCGAAAACCAGGTCGAAAGCAGCTGATTCTGCCCATAGTCGAAGCTAAACGGCAGGACGCAGGCGGTGCGATCCTGCGGCGTCAATTTGAGATAATCAGCCACCGCGACGGCACCCAGCCAGAGATTGGCATGGCTGAGCATCACGCCCTTGGGCCGGCCGGTCGAACCGCTGGTGTAGAGGATCGCCGCCAGATCGTCAGGCGCCGCCTCAGACGGGCCGATCGCCGCGCCACCGCTCATTGCGCACGCCGCGTCATCCTCACGGTGCAACTGGCATCCCGCCGGCACATCGCCCGGCAACAGACTGTCGAGTCGCGCCGCCGTACCGATCAGCAGCATCGCGCCGCTATCCGCCAATATATGTGCAACCTGGGCATGTTTGAGCAACGGGTTGATCGGCACATGGACCAGCCCCGCCCGCGGCGCCGCCAATGGCATCAGCGCGGCCACTGGCCCCTTGGCGACCCAACTGGCGACTCGCGCGCCGTTCTCCAGTCCGAACCCGGCCAGCCACCCCGCCAGCCGGCCCAGCGTTTCTTCCAGCTCCGCATAGCTGTAGCTACCCGACCGGCCATCCAGCGCCACGCGGGCCGGATCGCCGCGCAACAGCAAATGGTCGATCGGCTGCACCTGCGCCCCGTCGATCATCGGGAAATGGTTAGTCACAGATGCTTAACTCCATGGCGATGTTTTTATCCTATAGGGAACCGGTGACTGGGGGCGGAGATAGTCGGTTGCGGGGCGTAAGGGAATATCACAGCCTGGACGAGGTTCGGCAGGTGCTGGCCGACCGGCTGGACCGCGCCCATGTGCCCGGCCTGTTCGACCGGCTGGACTGGTATGCCGCGCTCCACGCCCATTGCATGGCCGACACGCCCGTCCGCGTCCTGACGGCGGCGGAGGATGGCCGGGAAGCCTGGCTTTTCCTGCTGGCCCCCTCCCCCCGCCACGCCAGCGCGCTGGCCAACTGGTATAGTTTCAGCTGGGCGCCCGTCTTTACCGGCGATCCCGATCCGGCGATGCAGCAACGCCTGCTGGAAAGCATCGCCCGCCACTTGCTGGCGACCTGCGCCCAGATCGACCTCTATCCGCTGGAGGATAGCGCGCCGATGATGCAGGCGCTGCGTCGCGCCGGCTGGTTCGCGGTGCTCCGGGCCATGGGCGGGCGCCATCTGCTGCCGGTGGGGGGACGCAGCTTCGCCGATTACTGGGCGTCGCGGCCGGGCAAATTGCGCAGTCTGGTCAAGCGCAAGGGGCGCGGCAGCCCTTTCACCTTGTCGATTGCCCGCCGCCTGACCGACGATCTGTGGCGGGACTATGTCGATGTGCATGATCGCAGCTGGAAAGAGGCAGAGCCGGGGCTGGACTTCCTCCGCGATCTGGCCGAGCGGGAGAGCGCGGCGGGGACGTTGCGGCTGGGCTTTGCGCAACTGGATGGACGGGCGGTGGCGACGCAATTGTGGACGGTGGAGAATGGCGTCGCGCTGATCCACAAGCTGAGCCACGATGCCACCCATGACCGCGCCTCCCCCGGCACCTTGCTGAGCCATGCCATGTTCGAGCGCGCCATCGACGGGGACCGGGTCCGCCTGATCGACTATGGCACCGGCGACAATGGCTACAAGACCGACTGGATGGAACAGCGCATTCCTCTTTATCAGATCGACGCCTTCAATCCCCGCTTTGCTTCCGCCTGGCTGCCCGCTGCCCGTACTGCCATTTCCGCGCTTGTAGGTTAGGCAGCGAACCATTAGTGAGGCGGCCATTATGCAGGCGCAAAATTCTCAGCCGGTCGACCGGACAGCCCATGTAGACAGCCTGATGCGGGCGTTGCTGCGCGACGTGCTCGGCCTGTCGCAGGACAGGGTCGATGCGTTCGACGCGGACACCCCGCTGTTCGGCGCCCTTCCCGAACTGGATTCGATGGCGGTCGCGGGCCTGCTGACCGAAATCGAGGACCGGTTCGATATCCTGATCGAGGATGAGGATATCGACGGCGACACGTTCGAGACGTTCGGGTCGCTGGTCGCCTTTGCCCAGGCGAAGGTCGGCTAAAAGCCGACCCGCCCCATGGAGGCTCAGGCCTCCACCAGTTCCTCGAAATCCTGTTCCGCCAGGAACTTCTCGACGTCGAGCGCGGCCATGCAGCCCATGCCGGCCGCCGTCACCGCCTGACGATAAATCTTGTCGGTGACGTCGCCCGCCGCGAAGACGCCGGGGATGGCGGTACGGGTCGTGCCCTTCTCCACCACGATATAGCCTTCGTCGAGCGGCAGCTTGCCGTCGAACAATTCGGTCGCGGGATGATGGCCGATCGCGACGAAGCCGCCGTCGGTCGTCACATGCGACTTTTCGCCCGTCACCGTGTCGATCAGGTCCACACCGACCAGACCTTCGGGCGTGCCGCCGCCGACGAACTTGTCCACCGCCTTGTTCCACAGCACCTTGATGTTCGGATGGGCGTGGAGGCGCGCTTGCAGGATTTTTTCGGCGCGCAGGCTGTCGCGGCGGTGGATCAGCGTCACGTCATGGCTGTGGTTGGTGAGATAGAGCGCCTCTTCGACCGCGGTGTTGCCGCCGCCGATCACCACCACCTTCTTGCCGCGATAGAAGAAGCCGTCGCAGGTGGCGCAGGCCGATACGCCCTTGCCCTGCAAATGCTCCTCGCCCTCAACGCCCAGCCATTTGGCCTGCGCGCCGGTGCAGATGACGAGCGTGTCGGCGACGTAAAGCGTGCCGCTGTCGCCGGTCAGGCGGAAGGGGCGCTGCGACAGGTCGATGTCGACGATCTGGTCGTACATCATCTGCGCGCCGACATGTTCGGCCTGCGCCTGCATCTGCTCCATCAGCCAGGGGCCCTGGATCACATCCTTGAAGCCGGGATAATTTTCGACGTCGGTGGTGATGGTCAGCTGCCCGCCGGGCTGCATTCCCTGCACCACGATCGGCGCCAGACCCGCGCGCGCGCCATAGATGGCGGCGGACAGACCGGCCGGGCCGGAACCGAGGATGAGCATGCGGGTGGAATGGGTGGCGGTCATGTCAGGCTTTCAAACTGCGATTCGGGTGGGCGACAGAGATAGGCGGCGGGGACGCGGGTGCAAGCGAAGGATTTGCTTGGGACGCCCCAAGCGCCGCTGCGAAGGGGCGATTGCGGTCACCATGACGCGCCACCGGGGTCACGGGCCGGAAGTTCACAGTGTCGATGCGCGCCATTTACGGGGTTTTGCACCGGGGATGCGACAGCAAAGCGCCCGTGACGCGACAACTGGGTCACGTCGGCGCACCGGAAACGCGCCGATCGGGTCGCAGCACCGCGCTGGTGACGCGCCTTGTAGGTCACGGCTTGGCGGCCCGGTTGCGGGGCCAAGGGTGCGGGCATGGGGACGAGGCGCAGGGGTTCCATTTGGCAGGACAGATCAGAGATTATCCTACATTGGTAGCAGGATTTTTTGGGGGGGGGATGAAGGCGGCGATTGCGGAACGTCCGGTTCGGAGTCCGGTCGCTGTGATCACTGATATACAGTGGGTTGCCGACTAGAGGCAGCCATTGGCGCGCCCTGCGGCATATGGCCGAGCGATAACAGCAAGGACTCGCTTCCCGCGTCGCATCGTTGTGCTAGATTGATTCCGAATAGATCGGGGGCAAGCATGAAATGGAAGGTGGCGGTCATCGCGGTAGCGATGTTGGTGGCTGGTACCGCTCAAGGGCAGGACACCGCACAGTCACCTGATGGCCTCTACACCGTTTCGGTTGTTCCCAATGGCGAGGAAGACGAAAACGGCTTTGGCGCGCAGGCGCTCGTCCTCTACAGCACCAAGGGCAACATTCAGCGGCGCTTGCTCGTCTCCAAATGGAATGGCGACTACGCGCGTAACCTCGCAGGCCTCTCGCACCCCCTGTTCTCGCTCGATGGCGGCTACGTCTATTTCAATAGCACCGATGCTTCACCGAACTCGGGCTACGTCCACCAATTCGACCTCAAGCTGAACGTTATCAAGGCCGTGTGTCCAGGCTGGGCTTTGCGCGTGATGCGGACCGGGCCGTATCGCGGCTATCTGCTCGTCCAGACACACCGCTATTGGGATCGGCCCGAGGGCGGTTCCTACAATCCTGTCTTCCTCACGCATCCGTCAGGCAAAAAGATCATGATGGTGCCGGGTAGCGATAATGATGAGGGCGAACTGGCCGTCGATCCCTGGCTGGCGAAGATGAATTGGCGGGCTTGGTAATAACTATGGCGCATCAGCAAATGCTCGCGCCGGTCAAGCTGGCTTTATAGACGATTTTTGAACTACCGCGTTGAGATCGAATTGGGGGAAGTAGCTTGCGGAAAATAGGATATTGGGCGGTCGCGATCTTAGCGGCCGTTGGGTTTCACGCGTCTGCCAGCGCGGAGCCGATGTCGTTCGTGATGAAGCTAGACCGAATCGATCGCATGGCCGCGAAGCTGACAAATGGCGAAGAACGCATTTACGCTTCCGGCGACATCACTGAGGGCACGACCGAGAAGTTTCTCGCATTTGTCCATCAACACAATGTCGAAGCTGCAACAGTGTCATTCAACTCACCCGGTGGTTCGCTGGTGGAAGGAATGAAGCTAGGGCACGCTATCAGAGCCTTGGAGTTCTCCACAACGGTCGGCGGTTTTCAGCCCAAATACGATCCAACGGTAAACCCAAAGACGATCTGTGCAAGCGCCTGCGTCTATGCCTTTGCCGGTGGAACTGGACGATATATTGACCAATATACGGGCAGGCTAGGGGTGCATCAGTTCTATTCGAATGATGATGCTGGCGTCTCAGGCGAAACCGCGCAGCAAGTCAGCGGACTTGTCGTCGCCTATCTCGATCAAATGGGCGTGGACGCAAAAGCCTTCACTCTTTCTACATTCGCTAATCGCGACGGCGTAATTTGGCTTTCACCCTCAGAAGCACTCGAGCTTCGGTTCGCAAATAACGGTGTCGAACTTCCCACCGCTGAAATTAAACTCGCTAACATGACCCCTTATCTCAAGCTCGAACAGAACAAGGCAAGCGCAACAATCCGAATCCTGTTTAACTGCTATAAGAAGCAAGTGCATTTTGTATTTGGCATCGTGACTGATCCAACGACGAGCGGCATGATAGGGGAGAACCAGAAGCGTTCATATCTGGAACTCGACAACAAAGAGTTTCTTGCCGTGCCGGGCAAGACCGGCGCAAGAGCCAATCAGAGCGTAGTGTGGCTCGAGCGCTCCATGACGCCTTCCACGCTACTACAGGTTCTTGAAGCAGATAGCGTGGGCGGTTGGGTCGATGGATTTGGCGCTGTCCGATATGGCGGAACACTAGATATGCCTACTGTGCGCGCCAAGGCGGCTGAGTTCGCAAAGCAGTGTTACGGACTATAGGACCGACATCGGGTAAGGCACCCCCTCAAACTTCCCGAAAGTGTCCGCTTTCAGGCGGACGCATAACGAACTCAAACGGCGAGAAATTGCGCAAACCGCCCTCCCCCCTCAATCCAGCACGTTAGGCAAATCCTCGAAGCCCTTGCGCAGGGCCGCGCTCCAGCCCTGGGAGATCATCAGGAATTCCTCATTATCCGCCTCGATCCGGGTGCGGACGCGGAAGTCGTAGGCGTCGGTGGGGATCACCGTCAGGTCGAGCGGCATGCCGACGGACAGGTTAGAACGCAGCGTCGAATCCATCGATACCAGCACCGCCTTGGTCGCGTCTTCCAGGCTGGTTTCGCGTTGGATGATGCGGTCCAGAATGGGCTTGCCATATTTATGTTCGCCAATCTGGAAGAAGGGCGTGTCTTCGGTCGCCTCGATGAAATTGCCGGCGGAATAGATGAGGTAGAGGCGCGGCTTGCCGCCCTTGCGCTGGCCCGCGATCATGATCGACGCGCTGGAGGCGGAACCGCCCATTTCGATGTTGGAGCGATAGCGTTGCTGCATCTTCTGCATGGCATCGCCCACGATCTGCGCCACGCGATACATGGTGTCGCAATTGAGGATGGTTTCGACATCGGGGTCGAGCTGCGATTCCTTGATCGCCTTGCTCAGCGTCGCCTTCACCCCCTGGGTGATGGACAGGTTGCCCGAACACATCAGCGTGATCGCGCGCTCACCGGGCACATGATAGGTGAAGCTTTTCCGGAAACGCGCGATATTGTCCATGCCCGCATTGGTGCGGGTGTCGGACAGCATGACCAGTCCCTGGTCCACGCGCACGGCCACACAATAAGTCACGGCCCCCCTGGCCTCCTGCTTTTCTCTGCCGCGATGCCTGAGTCGGATACAGGCTATCGCGTTGTTCAACCCGCAGAGTCGGGCGGCGGGGTGCTTTGTTGTTGCTGCCTTTGCAGCTGCCGTTCCTCAACTCCGTCCTCCGCCTGCGCGATACGGACGTCGGCGTCAATCCATATGTCGCCCGCGACCGTGACGGAGCCACGGATCGGCGCGGCTTCATCGGCATCCAGTCCGCTGGCGACGCGCAGATAGCGTTCGGTGACGCAGACGCGGTTGGACGGGTCGAAGCCGATCCAGCCGAGCTGCGGCACGAAGGCTTCGGCCCAGCCATGGGTTTCGTGGAGCGCATCCCCCTCCCCCGCCAGCAGATAGCCGGACACATATCTCGCCGGGATGCCTATCGTGCGGGCGGCGGCAATGAAGACCTGCGCATGGTCCTGACACACGCCGGCGCCCAGCGCGAAGGCTTGCGCGGCGGTGGTGTTCGACGTGGTGACGCCGGCGCGATAGTGGACCGCGTCGCTGACAGCGGCGGACAGGGCGTGGAGCGTGGCGAGCGGGCCGTCCTGTTCGGGCAGGTCGCGGGCCATGGCGGCGATCCCGTCCGACGCGCGGGTCAGGCGGGTGTCGCGCAGGAAGTAGCGCGGATCGACCCGGCTGTGCAGGTGACCGACGACGCCATGGCTTTCGCGCGTGTCGACCAGCCCTTCGGCCACGATGGTCGCATGGTCGAGCCGGTCGTGGCGAATCCAGATCGCCTCCCGCTCGCCATAGCTGTTGGGGTGGAAGCCGGTGATCGGCTCGCCATTCACGCTGACCTGCCATTCCAGCACGCTCTGCGCGGGCGTATCGACCGGCATCAGCTTCAGCCGCATCGCGACCCGGCCGGCGCTGGCCGCGTAGCGATAGACGGTCTGGTGGCGAACGAGCAATTTCATGGACGCGCCTCCCGCTTCCCCTCAGCCGAAATGATAGGCCTGCGCGATTTCCGCGCCCAGCCGGTTGGTCATGGACAGGCCGTGCTGCACTGTTTCATGCAGGCCGAAGCGGAAGATTTCGCCGCTGTCCAGCTTCTCCAGCGCGGTCACCATTTCCTGCACCGTGTCGTTGCAGGCGGCGCGCGCATCATGCCAGCCCGCGAGGCGATTGAGCCGATAGGCCAGCTGGTCGTAGCAATAGGCGACGCTGCGCGGGAACAGGCGGTTCAGCATCAGGAAATCGGTGATCTGCCAGGGCGTGTAGGTGCCGCCATAGACATGATGATAGGCGCGGCTGCCCGAGAGCGCATGCAGCACCGACGTCCATTGATAATGATCGCGATTGCCGCCGATCACTTCGGTTTCGGGGAGCAGGACATAATATTTGACGTCCAGCAGGCGCAGCGTCATCTGCGCCCGCTCCAGCGCGGAACCGGTGCGCAGGAAGTCGTGCCCTTCATTGCGCAACTGGCCCGAATGGGCGGCGCCGCGGAAGGTCATGACGCGGGTCTTCACCCAGTCGATCAGCGCGGGGAGCTGCTGGCGCGCTTCGCCGACATCATAGCTGTCCAACTTGCGCCAGCCTTCGTTCAGCGCTTCCCACATGTCCTGCGTGAGCATGGTGCGGGCCGACTTGGCGTTGGCGCGGGCTTTCAGCAGGCAGGAGCGGATCGAGGAGGGATTGTCGGGGTCCAGCATCAGGAAGGAGACGACGTCGCTTTCCGTCACCTGCTGGCCTTCGGGGAATTGATGGCCCGAGCCGGTGGCGCGCACGACCGAGCGCCATTCGTCGCGATGATGCGCGCCCGGCAGGATCGCCATCCGCTGCCCCATGGTCAGCAGCCGCGCGGTCGCCTCCGCCCGCTCCATATAGCGCGCCATCCAGAAGAGATTTTCGGCGGTCCGGCTCAGCATGTGGGATTTTCCCGCAGAATATTATCCGTTCGGGCTGAGCTTGTCGAAGCCCCGCCCTTCACTTCAAGAAAAGAACAGCCCTTCGACAGGCTCAGGGCGAACGCAGGAGATGCTGGTTGGTGGCCCATCATCAATCCTGCAACACCCAGGTGTCCTTCACCCCACCGCCCTGACTGGAGTTCACCACCAGCGACCCTTCGGTCAGCGCGACGCGGGTCAGGCCGCCGGGAACGAGGCGGATCTGCTTGCCGACCAGACAATAGGGACGGAAGTCGGCGTGGCGGCCGACCACCGCCGCCGGGCCGAGCGTCGGCACGGTCGACAGGTCGAGCGTAGGCTGGGCGATGAATTCGCCAGGGTTCGCCCTGATCCGCGCGGCATAGGCTTCGACCTCGTCCTTGGTGGACTTGGGGCCGATCAGCATGCCGTAGCCGCCCGAACCATGGACTTCCTTGGCGACCAGCTCGTGGAGGTTCTCCAGCACATATTGCAGTTCGTCAGGCTTGCCGCACTGCCAGGTCTGGATGTTATCCAGAATCGGCTTTTCGCCCAGATAGAAGCGGATCATCTCCGGCACATAGATATAGACCGCCTTGTCGTCGGCGATGCCCGATCCGGGCGCCGACGCCAGCGTCACGCCGCCATTGCGATAGACGTTGAAGATGCCCGGCACGCCCAGCAGACTGTCCGGACGGAAGACCAGCGGATCGATATATTCGTCGTCGATCCGGCGATAGATGACGTCCACCGCCTTTGGCCCCAGCGTCGTCTTCATCCACACCCGGTCATTGTCCACGAACAGGTCCGCCGGCTCGACCAGTTCCACGCCCATCAGGTCGGCGAGGAAGCTATGCTCATAATAGGCGCTGTTGAGCGAGCCGGGCGTCAGCACGACCACGACCGGATCGCCCTTGCACGCCGGCGGCGCGACTTCCTTCAGGCTTTTCAGCAATTCGGCGGGATAATCATCCACCGGCGCGACGATCCCCTGCGCGAACAGTTCGGGGAACATGCGCGTCATGATCTCGCGATTTTCGAGCATGTAGGACACGCCGGACGGGGTGCGGCAATTATCTTCCAGCACCTCGAAACTGCCCGGTCCGGTCCGTACGATGTCGATCCCGACGATATGGCTGTAGACCTTCCCCGGCGGGGTGAAGTCGGCCATTTCCGCCAGATAGGCGCTGTTGCGGTAGATGATGTCGGCGGGCATGATGCCGGCCTTCACAATCTCGCCGCGATGATAGACGTCGTGCAGGAAGGCGTTCAATGCCCGCGCCCGCTGGCGGATGCCCTTGTCCAGGATACGCCATTCGTTCGCTGTGAAGATGCGCGGCAGCAGGTCGAACGGGATCAGTCGTTCGGGATCGCCGCCCTCGCCATAGACGGCGAAGGTGATGCCGATGCGGCGGAAGATCGCCTCCGCCTCATCCATGCGGCGATTGAGTCCGGCTATGCCCGTTCGCTCCACCCATTTCTGCACCTCGTCATAGCAAGGGCGTATCGAACCATCCGGTTCAAACATTTCATGGAAGGGCAAGTGGACGATCCTCCCTCGGCCAGCGGCCGGTTGTGCATTGCAATATGTGTGCGCCGCGCTGTGGCGATTGCAAGGCAAAAATGGCGAGACGGAAAAAGGTTTCCCGCCCGTTCATGATATATGGTGGAAAAGCCGCACCATTTCGTTTCTGCGCGCAGCCGTTTGAGGAGACAGTATAGGATGAGCCGTTTCCGCCGGACTTTGACATCCTGCCTGATTGCGATGTCGCTGACCCTGACCGGTTGCGCAGGTGCGGTGCGCGACCAGATTTACAAGGCCAGCGATACCAGGATCGACGTCGCCCAATGGACCCATGTCCGCCCGCAGGCCTTCCCCGTGGCGACGGCGGACGGCCTGTCCCTGACCGGCTATTACTGGCCCGGCGACCCAATGGACCGCGACGTGATCCTCTTCTTCCACGGTCGCGGATCAAACCAAGGCGTTGCCGCACGCTACGCCGAACATCTGATCGGCCGGGGCGACCATGTGATCGTGGTGTCCTATCGCGGCTTCGGCGGCAATCCGGGCAGCCCGACCCAGGCGAGCATGGTGGATGATGGCCGCCGCTTCATCGCGCAGGCCCGCAACCTGATCGGATCGAACGCGCGCATCTTTCTGGTCGGCCATTCGCTAGGCGGTGCGGTGGCGCTGCATGTCGCGGCGACGATGCCGGTGGCCGGCGTCGTCACCCTGTCCACCTTCGACAAATTGTCCGAATCCACGCCGGGCGGGATGAGCGCCCTGCTGCCCGACAAATGGAACAATCTGGACGCCGCGACCAAGATCAGGACGCCGCTGGTGATGATCCACGGTACCGCCGACGACCGGGTCGATATGAGCCAGGCCAGCGCCCTGTTCGCCGCCGCCGGCCATCCCACCGACTGGCTGATCGCGCCGGGCGCCGGCCATAATCCCGACATGGCCAAGCTGGGCCCGCTGGTCAGCGAGGCAGTGGAAGCCGTGGATGACGACGCGCTGGCGACCTATCCCACGGCACTGCCGGCCGGCTGGGAGGTCCGCCGAAAATGATCGGGCAACTTTTCTGCAAAGCCCTGTTGACCACCCCGCATCCCCTGCGTATAGCGCCGCCTCACCGCAGGGCTTGCCGCCCGGCGAGGCCCTTTGGGGCGGAGTAGCTCAGCTGGTTAGAGCAGCGGAATCATAATCCGCGTGTCGGGGGTTCAAGTCCCTCCTCCGCTACCATTTCCCGACCATTGTAAAATTTCCACCTCGGATCAATGCCCTGTGGATTTTACCCCCTCGCCGCGCCAATCTGCGCGTTGGGGGGACTGCATGATTCTCGGTATTGATCTTGGTACGACCAACAGCGCAGCCGCTGTCTGGAAGGATGGCGCGGCGCATCTTGTTCCCAATGCGTTGGGGGAATGGCTTACGCCCTCCGCCGTCAGCATCGACGCAGACGGCACGGTCCATGTCGGCGCGGCGGCACGCGACCGGCAGACCACGGATCCGGATCGCACCGTTACCAGCTTCAAACGCTATATGGGCACGCAGCGACGCGCGACGCTGGGCAAGCAGGATTATGCCGCAGAGGAATTGTCCGCCTGCATCCTGCGCGCGCTCAAGGCGGATGCGGACGCCTTTTGCGGTGAGCCCATCACTGAAGCCGTCATCACCGTCCCCGCCTATTTCAACGACCGCCAGCGCAAGGCGACGCGGCAGGCGGGTGAGCTGGCCGGACTGACCGTCCGGCGCCTGATCAACGAACCGACCGCCGCCGCGCTCGCTTTTGGCGTCCATAGTCGCGAAGAGCACGAACCCTTTCTCGTGTTCGATCTGGGCGGCGGCACGTTCGACGTGTCGATCGTGGAGATGTTCGACGGCATCGTGGAAGTGCGCGCTTCATCGGGCGACAATCATCTGGGCGGCGACGATTTCAACGACGCGATCGTCGCGATCGCGCGTCCGGCCATCGACCCCGACGGCGCTCTGGCGACACGGGAACCGCTATTGGTGGAAGCCCGGCTGCGCGCGGCGGCCGAGCAGGTGAAGCGCGCTTTGTCGGTAGCGGACGCAGCCGAATTCATACTGGTGGTGGGCGAGGAACGACGCACCGCCACCATCACCGCGCAGGCGCTGGAGGAACAGGCGCAGGGCCTGCTGACCCGCCTGCGCGATCCGGTGCTGCGGTCGCTGCGCGATTCCCAAATCGACGTGAAGACGTTGAGCGAGGTCGTGCTGGTCGGCGGCGCCACGCGCATGCCGATCGTGCGCAAGGCGATCACACGCATGTTCGGCCGCTTCCCCAACAGCAGCGTCCATCCCGACCATGCCGTGGCGCTGGGTGCGGCGGTACAGGCTGGCCTGCTGGAAAAAGACGCTGCGCTGGACGAGATTCGGCTGACCGACGTCTGCCCCTTCACGCTGGGCGTCAATCATTCGGAACGCGACGCACGGGGCCATTATCATCACGGGCTTTTCTCCCCGATCATCGAGCGGAACACGGCGATCCCGGTCAGCCGCATGGAAAGCTATCGGACCATGTCCGACAATCAGCGCCATATCGAATTCGGCATCTACCAGGGTGAGGCGCGCGAAGTCTCGTCCAACGTCAAGCTGGGGTCGATCAGCATCCCGGTACCGCCCCGCCCGGCAGGTGAGGCCATGGTCGAATGCCGCTTCAGCTATGACAGCAGTGGATTGCTGGAGGTCGATGTGCTGGTGCCGGAAACGGGCCAGACCCGCAATCTGGTGATCGTGGACGAAAGCGACCGGCGGTCGGAAAAGGACATGGCGGAGCGGCGCACCCGGCTCGCAGCGCTGAAATTCCACCCGCGCGAAGCCATGGAGAATGTCGCCGCGCTGGCCCGTGCGCGCAAAGGCTATGAGGCTTTTATCGGCGAGCGGCGCGAAGCGATCGGCCATTGGATCACCCGCTTCCAGTCGGCACTGGAAACGCAGGACGGACGCCTCATCACCGAAGAGCGCCGGCTGCTGATCCAGAATCTGGACCTGGTCGAAAAGGAACATGGGCTGTGAGCCCGGACACCATCTGGCGGCATCTGGGGATAGACGCAACGCAGGACGGCAAGGCGATCCGCCGCGCCTATGCCGCAAGGCTGCGCGCGATCGACCCGGATCAGGATCGCGACGGCTTCGCCGCGTTGCGCGAGGCGCGCGACCTGGCGCTGGCTCTGGCGGCACAGTCGCCGCAGGATTTGCCGCGCGCAGACGCGACGATGGGCGTAGAAATCATGATCCCGTCCGCGTCGTTGCCGCTGACACCGCCCAGTCTGACAGCAGAACGGGGACAGGCGGGAGACATCGTCATACCGGCAGCCGAAGAGGCAACGAACTGGCAGGCCCCGCCCCTAGCGCCCGACTGCCGGATGCCCGGCGCGGATTATGACGCAGCCGACCTTCACCTGCCCGAATGGACCAGTCCGGCCATCGTGCCGCATCCTGCCGCCACGGAGATGTTTGACCAGAGCCGGGCCGACCATGCACTCCATGCCCTGCTCTATCCCGATCCCGACGCCGACACGCAGGGCGAACCGATGACGCAGGCCGAAGTCGATGCCGGCGCGGCGCTGCTCGATCGGCTGCATGACGAAGCGCAGGCCGGCGAGATCGACCTGCACGGCCGAATCGAATCCTGGCTGTCCAACATATTGGCGGGAAGCTGGCCCCGGTCGCACCCCTTGCTGGCCCATGCTGCCACAATGTTCGGCTGGAGCGCGAAGGAAGGCCAGATCGATACGCCGCCCGCGATCGACTATATCAACCGCCGTCTGGCATCGGACCGCTTCGCGCACGCGGTACAGGATAAAGGGCATCCGTTGCACAGTGCGTGGAAGCAATTGTCCAAACCGACACGGCCTGGGCAAGGCCGAGCCTTATGGTGGCAGGGTGACAAGATAGATGAACTGATCGCCACGATCCGCCGCGACTATCCGGAACTGGAGCAGCGGCTGAACTGGCACCGGATCGCGATATGGGAAAGCCGGAAAGAAACGCCCCGATCGACCAAGGGGGCCATATTCATGGTCGTCGTGGTCATTCAACTGATAGCCGCCGTGGCCCGCTGCGTGGGTGACAAGGCACCCGACAATAGCCGATATTCGCCGATCGTACCCGAAACGAGCACCGGCAGCCCGCAACCGCCCTTGTCCGTCACGCCACACACACCCGGTGGTCTGGGCGATCTGGATGCGGACCTGAAGGCTGCGATGCAGGCGAGCTTCGGCCCCGATGTGACTCTCGACTCACTGAGGCGCGATGTGCCGCTGGTCTATCAACTGTTCGAAAGCAACTGGCGCATCGGGCTGGATCTGGGGCGCAGCCGTGCGCAATATCGTGACACGATGGAAGGGCTGATCCGCGAACGATATGGGCTGCTGGCGCGACAGGCCGGCGGCAAACCGCTGGTCACCTATCAGCGGCAACGGCTGAAGGATGAGCGGCATCTCAAGGGCGAGCATTGGCAAGCCTGTGCCACGATCGCCGCCAATGGTCGGCTGGGCGACGTTGCGCTCATACCTGCGGACCAGCGGGAAGCCGCGCGTCCCGTCATCGCATCTGTCATCCTGTCCCTGCCGGACAATCCCAAACCGCTGCCGGCGACGGGGAGCACCTTCTCGATTCCCGGTCCGATCGTCGAAAAGACCATGGCCGCTTCGGGACTGACTCTGGAGCGGGTGCAGGCGACGTTCCGCGGTGAAGGCAGCGATCGCGAGAAATGCCTCTCGCATATCGCCCTGCTGGACGCCGCGCTGGAAGCAGATGCGAAGACACGCGACGGATTGTTGCCGCATCTGTGACCCGGAGATCGGAGACGCAGGCCGCAAAGGACTTGCCTCCCCCGATAAAGCGCGCCAAGCAGCGTCGCAAACGGGCAGAAGAGGATAGTGGCGGCATGAGTTATTACGACGTTCTGATCGTGGGCGCCGGGCATGCAGGCGCGCAGGCGGGGATCGCGCTGCGTCAGGCGGGTTTCGAAGGCACGATCGCGATGATCGGCGACGAGGCCTATCCGCCCTATGAGCGTCCGCCGCTGTCCAAGGAATATTTTGCCGGCGACAAGAGCTTCGACCGCATCCTGATCCGCCCCGCCAGCTTCTGGGAAGAGCGCAAGATCGACATGCTGCTGGGCAAGCGCGTCAAGAGCGTCGATCCGGAGGGCAAGTTCGTCACCGTGGCCGACGGCGAGATCGGCTATGGCAAGCTGATCTGGTGTACCGGCGGCAGCCCGCGCATGCTGACCTGTAATGGCGCGGACGCGCATAATGTCCATGCCGTGCGCCGCCGCGACGATGTCGACGCGATGATGGCGAAGCTCGACTCAATCAACCATGTGACCATCATCGGCGGCGGCTATATCGGGCTGGAAGCGGCGGCGGTGCTGTCGAAGTTCGGCAAGACGGTCGTGTTGCTGGAAGCGCTGGACCGGGTGCTCGCGCGCGTAGCGGGCGAAGACCTGTCGCGCTTTTACGAAGCGGAGCATCGCGCCCATGGCGTCGACCTGCGCACCGGCGCGCGGATGGACTGTATCGAGGTGACTGACGGCAAGGCCACGGCCGTACTGATGCAGGATGGCGAGCGGATCGCAACCGACATGGTGATCGTGGGTATCGGCATCATCCCGGAAACCGGCCCGTTGATCGCGGCGGGCGCGGCCGGCGGCAATGGCGTGGATGTGGACGAATATTGCCGCACCAGCCTGCCCGACATCTATGCCGTGGGCGATTGCGCGGCCCATGCCAACCGCTTTGCCGGCGGCGCGCAGATGCGGCTGGAATCGGTGCAGAATGCCAATGACCAGGCGAAGGTCGCGGTGGCGCATATCATGGGCAAGGAAGAAGCCTATGACGCCGTACCCTGGTTCTGGTCGAACCAATATGACCTGAAGTTGCAGACGGTGGGGCTGTCCACCGGCTTCGACCAGACCATCACGCGCGGCGATCCGGCCAGCCGCAGCTTCTCGATCGTCTATCTGAAGGGCGGCAAGGTGATCGCGCTGGATTGCGTCAACATGGTCAAGGACTATGTGCAGGGCCGCGCCCATGTGATCGCCGGCGCGACGCTGGACGTGGCGCAACTGGGCGATGCCAGCGTGCCGTTGAAGGAAGTCGGGCTGGCGTAAAGACACAAGCCCGTTCGTTTCGAGCGTGTCGAGAAACGTGAAGCGTTGCGCTATCCGTTTCTCGACTACGCTCGAAACGAACGGCTGTTGCGTTACCCCCTGAACATCGCCTTCATCGCCAGTTCCCATGGCCCGCCGCGATAGTGCCAGGCGGCCAGCCCCGCGATCGCCAGCGGGCGCGGGCGGAAATCCTCGCGCAGCGTTGCCGCGAGCGCCTTCGCCTCGGCCGGCGCGACCTTGTTCTGGATGGTGATGTGCAGCCGCGGGCGGGCTTCATCCTGCGGCGTCAGCAAGCCGGCAAAAGCATCGGCCAGATCGTCGCGCATCGCCATCAATGTCGGACTGTCCACACGGAACGCCACGCCCCGTCCCAGCAACATAACCTCCGTCAGCCGCGCGGGCGGCGGCGGCGCTGCGCAGAGCCGTTTGAGGCGTGCGGACACCTCCTCCAGCGCGGAGGGCGGAAGGTGATGGAACAGAGTCAGATGCGCCGGCAGGACATTGCGCTCCGGCGGGAAATGCGCGCGACGCAGGCAATCCGCCCAGGCGAAATCAGCCGCTCCCAGCAGCGCGGTGACGATGATCGGCGCGCTCATCGCACGGGCTTCCACCGACGGACAAGCAAGCGTAGGATGGGATCATAACGGCTCCGTACCATCGGGCCGCCATATCGGGAGGGAGTCATCATGTCGGCACCGCGTTCCTTCATCCTTATCGCCATCGCGTTCCTGCTCTGGAACCTGATGGGTATCGCCTCCTTCGTCATGCAATATCTGATGGACCTGAACGCACTGGCCAGGACGGACCCCGGCGGTGCGAAGATTTTCGCGGCCATGCCCGCCTGGCTGTGGCTGGACTATGGCATCGCCGTGCTGGCTGGTTTCGGCGGCGCGCTGTTTCTGCTGCTGCGCAAGCGGGTGGCGGTGCCGCTCTTCCTGCTCTCGCTGATCGCGGTGGTGGTGCAGTTCGGCTATGTCTTCGTCGCCACACCCGTCATCGCGATCAAGGGCGTGGTGGTGGCGACCGCCTTCCCGATCCTGATCTTCGTCATCGCGATCGTGCAATGGCGCTATGCCACGGCACAGCGGGCGAAAGGCGTCATCAACTAGCCCACCCGCAGGCGCTTACAATTCCCCCCGCGCGCGGCGGATTTCGAACCATTTGCGCACATTTTCATTATGCTGCTGGTAAGTGTCGGCGAAGATATGGCCGCCCTTGCCATCGGCGACGAAGTAGAGCGCCTTGGTCTGCGCGGGGTTCAGCACCGCCAGGATGGACAGGCGCCCCGGATTGGCGATCGGCCCCTTGGGCAGGCCGACCATCGCATAGGTGTTGTAATCGTTCACCGCCGCGATTTCCGACTTGCGGATGCGGCGGCCGAGCGGCTTGCCCTTGGTGATCGGGTAGATGATCGTCGGATCGGCCTGCAACATCATGTTGGTGCGCAGTCGATTGGCATAAACGCCGGCCACCATCGGCCGCTCCGCCGGAACGCCGGTTTCCTTTTCCACGATGCTGGCGAGGATGATCGCTTCGCGCGGCGTCTTCACGACCAGATTCTGCGCGCGCTCGGCCCATAATTTGGCCAGCGCCTTGTCCATGGCATCCTGCATGCGCTTGAGCACCGCGGCGCGCGGCTCGCCCTTGTCGAAGGCATAGCTGTCGGGCAGCACGCTGCCTTCCTCCGGCACCTTGATATCGCCGGTCAACTGGTCGTTGGCCATCAGCCGCTCATAGACCAGAATGGAGGGCATGCCTTCGGGGATGGTGATCAGGCGAGTCAGCGTCTTGCCGCCCTGAAGGATGGAGAGGATGTCGCTGTTGCTGGCGCCGGCGGGGATGGTGAACTCGCCCGCCTTGATCGACTTGCCCGCGCCGAACACCTTGGCCCGCGTCAGGAAGGCGTCGGCGGAACGCACCGCACCGGCCTGTTTCAGCAGCACAGCGGCGTCGGACAGGGTCGACCCCTCCGGCACGACGACGCTGATATCCTGCGTCGCTGGCCCCTTCTCGCTCCAGCCATAGACAAAGCGAAAGCCGATGAAGGCCGCGACGAGGAGGCCGATCAGAAGGACGATGCAGCCAAGGCGGCGCATCGGATTGCCGGATCGTCTTGCCATGCCCGTTCAGCCCATAGTGTGACCGCGCGCGCCGCAGGACGACGCGCGCGACACAGGATCAAATTGCCTTCATGATGAGCGAAGCATTGGTGCCACCAAAGCCGAACGAATTGTTCAGCACGGCGCGCACCTTGCGCTCCTTCGCCACGTGCGGGACCAGATCCACGCCCTTGCAGCTTTCGCTCGGCTCGTCGAGGTTGAGCGTCGGCGGCACGATCTGGTCGCGCATCGCGAGGATGCAGAAGATGCTTTCCACCGCGCCCGCGCCACCCAGCAAATGGCCGATCGCCGACTTGGTGGACGACATCGACATGGTGGACAGGTTGTCGCCAAACAGACGCTTGACCGCGCCCAGCTCCAGCTCGTCGCCCAGCGGGGTCGAGGTGCCATGCGCGTTCACATAGTCGATGTCCTCAAGGCTGAGGCCCGACTTCTTGAGCGCCATCTGCATCGAGCGGAAACCGCCCGAGCCTTCCGGATGCGGGGCAGTGACATGATAGGCGTCGCCCGACAGGCCATAGCCGATCACTTCGGCATAGATTTTCGCGCCGCGCTTCTTGGCATGCTCATATTCTTCGAGCACGACCACGCCCGCGCCTTCGCCCATGACGAAGCCGTCGCGGTTGACGTCATAGGGGCGGCTCGCCTTTTCCGGCGTGTCGTTGAAGCCGGTCGAAAGCGCGCGTGCCTGCGCGAAGCCGGCGATGCCGATCGGGCAGATCGCGCTTTCCGCGCCGCCCGCCAGCATGACGTCGGCATCGTCCATCGCGATCATGCGCGCGGCGTCGCCGATCGAGTGAGCGCCGGTCGAGCAGGCGGTCACGACTGCGTGGTTCGGCCCCATCAGGCCGTACTTGATCGACACCTGACCGGAGATCAGGTTGATGAGGCGACCATGGACGAAGTGTGGGCTGACGCGGCCCGGCCCCTTGTTGGCCAGCACCAGCGATTCGCTTTCGATGCCCGGCAGGCCGCCAATGCCCGAACCGATCGAGCAACCGGCGCGCAGACGCTCTTCTTCCGACATATTGTCGAGACCCGCGTCGCGCAGCGCTTCGCTGGCAGCGGAAATGCCGTAGACGATGAAGGGATCGACCTGACGCTGGATCTTGTGATCCACGTCCAGCGACGCATCATAGCCATATTCATGATCGGCTGGCTTCACTTCGCAGGCGATGCGACATTTATATTCGCTGGCGTCGAAGCGGGCGATCGTCGCCGCGCCCGATTTGGACGCAATGATGTTCTTCCAGCTGGTTTCGACATTCCCGCCCAGCGGGCTCACCATGCCAAGGCCGGTTACGACGACACGACGCATATCCTAGCTCCGAAATCTCTCATGGGCTTTGTGCCGCCCATCTAGCCATTTAAAGCGCGCTTTCAAGCCACGCGCCAGATACGAAAAGGCTCCCCACGCTCGGCGCTGGCCGGACAGGAGGAGCCGTCTCTTATGCGCAATTCCGGCCTTCCCCATACGGGATCAGGCCGAAAGACGCCTTACTGCTTGCTATCGATATAATCGATCGCATCCTTGACGGTGGCGATCTTCTCGGCCGCATCGTCAGGGATTTCGACGCCGAATTCTTCTTCGAACGCCATGACGAGTTCGACGATGTCCAGGCTGTCAGCGCCCAGATCGTCGATGAAGCTTGCGTCCTCGGTCACCTTTTCGGCTTCAACGCCCAGATGCTCGACGACGATTTTCTTTACGCGATCCGCGGTCTCACTCATGAGTGGTCCTTCTTACTGGGTATCGTTGGTGGTTCTGAATAACCGTTAAGGCATTGCCCTAGTGCCAAGCCCCGATAGAGGCAAGAGGGAAGGCCGCCAAGCCCCTTCATTCGCTATCGCAACCAAGCGGCAATAAAAACCGCCCTTTTGCGGCATGGTTACGGCCTATTTACCAAAATTTCAGCGACTTCGTGCGAGGGACAGGGGCATGGCGCCCCTCCCCTCCCCCGATTCTTTGGTCACCCGCGCGCGCGTTCGGCTGACCGCGATTTTGGTGCTGGCCGCGACCGTCATCGGCCTTTTTTACCTGTTCGCGACCGCGCATGGCACGGTGGATTCGCTCGGTCGGCCGCTCGGCACCGACTTTTCCAACGTCTGGACGGCGGGCTGGATGGCCGATCATGGCCGCGCGCCGGAGGCATGGAACTGGCCCACCCAGCATGCAGTGCAGAAACAGGTCCATCATGATCCCGCCATTCCCTTCTATGGCTGGCACTATCCCCCACCCTTCCTGATCATCGCCACGCTGCTCGCCCAATTTCCTTATGTCGTGGCGCTGCTGATCTGGCAGGGAATGACGCTGCTGCTGGCGCTGTGCCTGATCCGACGCATCCTGCCGGGCGATCGCGACGCGATTCTGGTGGCGCTGGGCGCGCCGGTGGTGCTGGTGTGTCTGGGCCATGGCCAGAATGCCTTCCTGACCGCCAGCCTGCTCGGCGCGGGCATGTTTCTGCTCGACCGCAAGCCGTGGGTGGCGGGCATGCTGCTCGGCGCGCTGGTCTACAAGCCGCAATTCGCCGTGCTGATCCCGATCCTGATTCTGGCGCGGGGGAACTGGCGCGCGTTCATCGCGGCAGGCCTGACCGTCACAGCGCTGTGCCTGCTGACGCTCGCCATCTGGGGCTGGCCGGTGTGGCAGGCGTTCCGCGACTCCCTGCCGCTGACCCAGCATATCATCATAGAGGCCGGCGCGACCGGCTGGGAAAAGATACAAAGCCCCTTCTCCGCCATCCGCCAATGGGGCGGTACCATCCCATTCGCCTATGCCGTGCAGGGCATCGTCACCGCGATCGCGATCGCAGCGGCGGCGCTGGCGGCCCGGCGCGGGTCGATGGAGGTACGCGGGGCGGCCGCACTCAGCGCGGCGCTGCTCTGCACCCCCTATGTGCTCGATTATGATTTCGTGCTGCTGGGCGTCGCCATCGCCTTTCTGGCGGCGGACATGAAGCGGCGCGGCGCGCTGCCGTGGGAGCCGACATGGCTGGCCTATGCCTGGCTCGCGCCGCTGTTCGGCCGCTCGCTGTCGGAACTGACTCATGTACCCATCAACCTGATCGCCGCCGTCGCCGTGCTGGCACTGGCAGTACGGCGGACCATCCTGCTGGATGGCGCGTTCACGCCCTGTGGCCTGAAGCTGCGGAGGATTTGAGCGTGAGATATGTAGCCGCGCTGTTGCTGGCGCTAGGCATGACGCCGCAGGCGATGGCGCAGCAGGACGCCGCCCATGCCGCCAGCACCCAGCATCGGGCGGCGCAACGATTGGGCCTGCCGGCGGACGCGGTGAACGTCACGCCCGCCACATGGAATGGCCGGCCCTGGGTTTTTGCCGATTACCTTACCGGTGCTGCGGGCGAGGAAGAGCGGCAACTGGTGATGCTGGACGAACGGATGGCCCAGTCACCGGTTCAGGTCACCGTGGGCGAACAGGAAGGCGGCGCGCCCCGCATCCTCGCCATCGGCTTTGCCAATGCGGACCGCGACAAGGCGCGCGAACTGATCGTCCTGCTGGCGTGGGACATCCGCCATTATGACGTTAGCGGCACCATGTATGGCATCCGGATATTGGACGACTGGAAGCCGGGCCAGAAAGCACTGGCCCCGGTCAAACCGGCCGAACGCCTGTTCAAACAATATGAATGTGATTGCGGCCGGCGCGACGGACCGGACACGATGGCGAAGGTGAAAACCATCGCGATGGTCAAGCAGGTGCTGAAACGGGCGGGATATTGAAAAGGGCCGGAACGCGCAGCGCCCGGCCCTTTTCCATCCTGTCGCGTGACGCGATCAGATCATCGCCATGCCGCCATTCACATGCAGCGTCTGGCCAGTGACATAGCCCGCTTCCTTGCTCGCCAGATAGACGACCGCCGCGCCGATATCGTCGCCGCTGCCCAGGTCGCCCGCCGGGATCTTGGTCAGGATCGCACCCTTCTGCGCATCGTTCAGCGCATCGGTCATGGCCGAACGGATGAAGCCCGGCGCCACGCAGTTGACGGTGATGCCGCGGCTCGCCAGTTCCTGACCCAGCGACTTGGACATGCCGATGATGCCCGCCTTGGACGCGCAGTAATTGGCCTGACCGGGGTTGCCGGTGACGCCCACGACCGAGGTGATGGAGATGATGCGACCGAAGCGGGCCTTCATCATCGGCTTGGCCGCCGCGCGGACGAGGCGGAAGGCGGCTTCCAGATTGACCGAAATGACATCGCGCCATTCCTCATCCTTCATGCGCAGGATCAGGTTGTCGCGGGTGATGCCGGCATTGTTGACGAGGATGTCGACCTTGCCGCCCAGCGCTTCGATCGCCTGCGGCACCAGCGCATCGACCGAGGCCGGGTCGCTGAGGTTGCAAACGATCGTCTTGTGATCGCCCCCAAGCTCGGCAGCAAAGGCCTTGAGCTTCTCCTCATTGCTACCCGAAAGCGCGAGCGTCGCACCGTGCGCCGCCAGCGCCCTGGCGATCGAGGAACCGATCCCCCCCGAAGCGCCGGTCACCAGCGCGGTCATGCCTGTCAGATCGAACATGTCAGTCTCCCTTGAATGTCGGCGGCCGGCGATCGAAGAAGGCGTTGATCGCTTCGTCATGATCGGCCGTCGCATGGGCGAGCGCCTGCATCGCACCCGCCATTTCCAATATCTGTGATAGGTCAGCCGTCTGCGCAGCGCGCAGCAGCCGCTTGGTCATGCGCGTGGCATGGGGCGGGTTGGTGGCAATGGCGTCGGCCTGCGCCCGCGCCGTCGCCATCAGGTCTGCGTCTGCCACGACATCCCCGACCAGCCCGATCCTGAGCGCTTCCGTCGCGTCGATCGTCTCGCCCGTCAGCGACAATTGGCTCGCCTTCGAAACGCCGACGATACGCGGCAGCAACCAGGCGCCACCGTCGCCGGACACGATGCCCAGCTTCACGAAACTTTCGGCAAAGCGTGCCGATTGCGCCGCGATACGCAGGTCGCACATGCAGGCAAGGTCGAGGCCGGCACCGATCGCCGGACCATTAACCGCTGCAATTACCGGCAATTCGAGCGCCTGGAACAGCAGCGGCAGACGCTGGATGCCCGCGCGATAGTTGCGCCGGGTCTGCGCCGGCAGGCCTGCGCGCAGGCCGCCGGCGTCGGGCCGCATCGCATTGAGATCGCCGCCCGACGAGAAGGCGCTGCCGGCCCCCGTCAGGATCGCGACATGGATGGACAGGTCGCGATCCGCCGCCTCGAAGATGGCGCACAACGCATCGACCATGGCCGGATCGGAAATCGGGTTCCGTCGATCCGGCTGGTTGAGCGTGACCGTCAGGACGGCCCCGTCGCGCTGCGTCAGGACGGGCGCGGTGTTCATGTCAGAAGGCCGCCAGCGCCGCTTCGATATCGTCCATCGTCACGATGCTGCGCACGGTCGCGTCCGGCGCAATGCGCTTGACCATCGGGCCGAGCACCTTGCCGCCGACTTCGACGAACTCGGTCACGCCCGCATCCCACATCGCCGCAACGGATTCGCGCCAGCGCACCCGGCCCGTCACCTGCTCGACCAGACGCGCCTTGATCTCTTCCGGATCGGCGATCGGGGCGGCCAGCACATTGGCATAGACCGGCAGGAGCGGCGCGTTGATCGCGGCCTTGGCCAGCGCTTCCTGCATCGCTTCGGCGGCGGGCTGCATCAGCGGGCAGTGGAACGGCGCAGACACCGGCAGCAGCACGCCGCGCTTGATGCCATGATCCTTCACCAGCGCCACCGCACGCTCGATCGCGCCGCGATGGCCGGAAATCACCACCTGCGAGGGGTCATTGTCGTTGGCGACAGTGCAGACTTCGCCTTGCGCAGCCGCATCAGCCAATGCCTGTGCCTTTTCGATGTCGGCGCCCAGCAGCGCAGCCATCGCGCCCTCGCCTACCGGCACGGCCGCCTGCATCGCCCGCCCGCGCAGCTTCAGCAGGCGTGCCGTCGTGGCGATATCGAACGCTTCGACCGCGCACAGAGCACTATATTCACCGAGCGAGTGGCCCGCGACATAATCGCCTTTGTCGGCCAGCGAAAAGCCGCCTTCCGTCTGCATCACGCGCAGCGTGGCGATGGCATTGGCCATGATTGCGGGCTGGGCGTTCTCGGTCAGGGTCAGATCGCTGTCCGGCCCTTCCACCATGATGCGGAACAAATGCTGCGACAGGGCGTCATCGACCTCCTGAAACAATGCCTTCGCCGCCGGGCTGGCGTCTGCCAAAGCCTTGCCCATGCCCACCGACTGGCTGCCCTGCCCCGGAAAAAGAAATGCCCGCATGATTATCTCCAACGCAGCGCGCCTGCCGAAAAGCGCTGAAATATAAAATCGTTACACTTTGAGACATAAATGTCATTGAGACGTACATAGGGCTGCGGCAGTCAGACCATGGACGTCTGCCATCGTCTTGCGAGATGGCGCGTGGCGGCCCCTTTAACGATGACGGAGTGCTAGGAAAAGGTGCGATATCGCTTTGCATGGATCAGCGGGACGGCGCTCATGCTATCCGCCTGCGCAGCGGGGCCGAATTATCACGCGCCGCAAACGAGCGCGCTGGGCGTGCCGGCCGCCTATAGTCAGGGTGATAATGCCGCGTTGAGCGACGCCGATCTGGCAATATGGTGGACGCGGCTCAACGACCCGGCGCTCAGCAGCCTCATCGACAATGCGATCGCCAACAATCTGGACATCGTGCAGGCGCAGGCCCGGTTGCGGCAGGCGCGCGAGAGTCTACGCCAGGCCAATGCCAGCTTCCTGCCGCAAGTCAGCGGATCGGCGACAGGCGGGCGCAACTATAGCAGCCAGGATGCCGGTGGTCGCCTCGACAGCAGCGGCAACCCGATCAGCGGCGGCGCGAGCAACTGGTCCAGCAGCTATTCCGCCCGCGCCAATGCGAGTTGGCAGATCGACCTGTTCGGCGAATTGTCCCGCACGTCGGAAGCTGCGCGCGCGGACCTCGCCGCGTCGGGCTATGACCTTGCCAATGTGCGGATGACCATCATAGCCGAACTGGTCACCAACTATGTTCAGGCGCGGCTGGCGCAACAGCAACTGACCGTCGCGCGCGAAACGCAGGCGGTGCAGAAGGATAATTACGACATTGCCGGCTGGCGCTTGCAGGCCGGCCTCGTCTCCTCGCTGGATGAGCAGCAGGCCAAGGCACAACTGGCCCAGACGAACGCGACCGTGCCCCAGTTGGAGGCCAGCCTGCGCGGAAGTCTGAACCGCATCGCCGTGCTGACTGGGCAGGCGCCGGGTGAAGCGACCCGCGCGCTGGAAACGCCCGCCCCCATTCCCGTCGCCAATACGCAGATCGCCACCGGCATCCCGGCCGACACGCTGCGCCAGCGGCCTGATGTGCGCAGCGCCGAACGTGCTCTGGCCGCCGCGACGGCACGGATCGGCGTGGCGCAAGCGCAGCTCTATCCCTCGCTCGGGATCAGCGGCAACATCGGCACCACATCCAACGCCTTCAAAGACCTGTTCAGCCTGATTACCGGCGGCGTCTTCGGCAATGTGGCGCAGACCATTTTCGACGGCGGCCGGCTGCGCTCGCAGGTCCGGTCGCAAAAGGCGGCGACCGACGCCGCCTTCGCCGCCTACAAGCAGAGCGTGCTGGGCGCGCTGGAGGATGTCGAAAATGCGATGGCCTCGCTCCAGAGCGCGCGCCTCCGCAAGGTCGAGTTCGCCACCGCCTATGAAGCGTCGAACAATGCCGCGATACTGGCGCGCAGCCAGTATCAGGTCGGCCTGATCGACTTTCAGACGCTCTCGACCAGCGAGACCACTTTACTGAACGCGCGCAACAGCCTGGCTTCAGCGCAATCCGACGAGGTTCTGGCCATCGCCCAGCTTTACAATGCGCTGGGTGGCGGCTGGCAGAACATGGATAATCGCCCAAATGAGCAATGATGTGACCCCGGACAAGGATCTCAGCGACTTCCTCGGCGAAAAGCCGCAGAAACCGTGGCGCAAATGGGTGGTGCGGGGTGGCGCGGGCGTCGTCCTGCTGGTCCTCATCCTGCTCGTCGCCAGATGTTTTTCGGGCGAGGACAAGCCCAGTTACGCGACCCTCGAAGTGCGGCAAGGCGACCTGACCGTCAGCGTCTCCGCCACCGGGAACCTCAAGCCGATCAATCAGGTCGATGTCGGGTCCGAACAGTCGGGCAAGATCACCGCGGTCTATGTCGATGTGAACGATCGCGTGACCAAAGGGCAGAGGCTGGCCGAACTGGACACCCGCCGGCTGGTCGACACGGTCAATCAGAATCAGGCGCAGGTGGCATCATCGCAGGCCAGCGTCGCGCAGGCTCAGGCGCAGGTCGCGCTGGCGAAGGCCACGCTCGACCGGCAGGAGAGCGTGTTCAAACTGTCGGGCGGCCGCGTGCCGGCCAAGACCGAGATGGATTCGGCCCGCGCCGACTATCAGGGCGCGCTTGCTAGTTTGCGGTCCGCGCAGGCGCAGGTGCGGGTGTCGCAGGCAGGCCTGTCCTCCGCTCAGACCAACCTGTCGATCGCCCAGATCGTATCTCCCGTGAACGGCGTGGTGCTGTCGCGCGATATCGAGCCGGGCCAGACCGTCGCGGCCTCGCTGAACGCGCCGGTGCTCTTCACGCTGGCCGAAGACCTCACCCAAATGGAGGTCGAAGTGTCGGTGGATGAAGCGGACGTGGGTCAGGTAAAGGAAGGCCAGAGCGCCAATTTCGCCGTGGATGCCTTCCCCGGCCGCACTTTCCCGGCGAAGGTCACGCGGGTGAATGTCGGATCGAACGCATCGAGCAGCAGCAGTTCCTCTTCGTCCAGCACGACCACGACGAGCACCACCGGCACGGTGGTCGCCTATACGGCGGTGCTGTCGGTTGACAATAAGGACGAAACGCTGCGCCCCGGCATGACCGCGACGGCGGATATCGTGACGCAGGAACTGCATGACGTGCTGCTGGTCCCCAACAGCGCGCTGCGCTTCAAGCCCAGCACCACCGGGAAGGGCGGCGGCATCACCAGCGTCCTGCCCGGCCCCGGCCGCATGCGGCGTGGCGGCGCCAATCGCCAGGTCAAATTCGGTGCCGGCAGCAGCCAGACCGTCTATGTCGTGGACGAGGATGGCAATCCCAAGGCGCTGCAGGTGACCGTGGGCGCCAGCGACGGATCGCGCACCGCGATCACCGGCGGCGATCTGAAATCCGGTATGCGCGTCATCACCGGCCAGCTGGCGGCAGGGCAGCAGGCTCCGGCCGAAGACGAAAAGGCCGAAGCGGGCGCCGATACGAAGAGCGACCGCCGCAACGCCAACCCGGCCGCCGATGGCACGCCCGCCAGCGTCGGCAAGCTCGGCAATTCGGGCGATGCCGCGCCGGAAACCGCGCCCGTCGCGCCGTCTGGTGGTCAGGCCGCACCAGCCCAGTCGCGCGGCACTGGTCGCCAGAGCGGAACCTGATCGCTATGGGTGCTGACCCCATCATATCCCTGCGCGGCGTGACCAAGGTCTATGGCGAAGGACCGACCGCGTTTCAGGCGCTCAAGGGTGTCGATCTCGACATCCAGCAGGGCGATTTCGTCGCCGTCATGGGGCCGTCCGGGTCGGGCAAGTCGACCACGATGAACATATTGGGCTGCCTCGACGTGCCTTCTGGCGGCACCTATCTGTTCAAGGGCCATCATGTGGAGGTGCTCGACCGCGATCAGCGCGCGCTGCTGCGCCGCCGCTATCTCGGCTTCGTGTTTCAGGGCTTCAACCTGCTGTCGCGCACGACCGCGCTGGAGAATGTGGAGTTGCCCCTGCTCTATCGCGGCGAGGACAAGAAGCTGCGCTACGAGATGGGCATGGCCGCGCTCGACAAGGTAGGGCTGAAGGACTGGTGGGACCATACGCCCGCCGAACTGTCCGGCGGCCAGCAGCAGCGCGTCGCCATCGCCCGCGCCATCGTGACCCAGCCCGACGTGCTGGTGGCGGACGAACCGACCGGCAACCTCGATTCGCAACGGTCGATCGAGATCATGGAATTGCTGACCGACCTCAACAGGAATAGCGGCATCACGGTACTGATGGTGACGCATGAGCCGGACATGGCCGCCTTCGCGCGCACCATCGTGCATTTCCGCGACGGTCTGGTCGAAAGCATCGAAGCGGGAGTGGCGGCGTGAGGAGCATCACCCACCCATTTTCGTCATCCCAGCGAAAGCTGGGATCCCGCTTTCTTCTTTCTTCCACAGCGATTGCAGAAAAGAAGAGAGAACCCAGCCTCCGCTGGGATGACGGCGTTGGGAAAGAAGGAACAGCCGGATGCTAGGCACCACCGTCATCCTCGCCTTCCGCGCGATCAACCGGCACAAGCTGCGCAGTTTCCTGACCACGCTGGGCATCATCATCGGCGTGGCGGCGGTCGTCACCATGGTGACGCTGGGCAACGGCGCCACAGCGGCCGTGCGCGAACAAATCAGTTCGCTCGGCGCCAATGTGTTGCAACTGCGCCCCGGACAGGGCTTCGGTCGCGGCGGCGGCGGCCCGCGTCCGCCCGATTTCAAGGAACGCGACCTCACCGCCATCGAAAACCAGCTAACCGGCGTGCGCGCCGTCGCCCCGGTGGTACAGTCCAGCGGCACCGCCATCTATGAAGGCAATAACTGGTCCACCACCGTCTACGGCACGACGTCCGCCTATTCGGAGGTGCAGTCGTGGAAGGTGGCGGACGGCCGCCTGTTCCTGCCGGAGGAAGAGGAAGCGGGCAAATCCGTCTGCATCATCGGCAATACGGTGCGCACCAACCTGTTCCAGGGCGCCGAGCCGGTCGGGCAGCGGATGCGGATCAAGGGCGTATCCTGTCAGGTCGTCGGCGTGCTTGCCACGCGCGGACAGGGCGGCTTTGGCGATCAGGACGATGTCGTGGTCATGCCGATCAAGTTCGTGCAGCGCCGCTTCACCGGTGACCGCGACATTTCGCAGATCATGGTCGCGGTCGACGACGCCTATGACACCAGCACGGTACAGGCCAGCCTTGAGGAACTGATGCGCGAACGGCGCAAGATCAAGGACGGGCAGGAGGATAATTTCAACGTCTTCGACACCAAGCAGATCAGCGACACGCTGACCGGCACGACCACCATCCTGACCCAGATCGTCGGCGCGGTGGCGGCGATATCGCTGCTGGTCGGCGGCATCGGCATCATGAACATCATGCTGGTGTCGGTGACGGAGCGAACCCGCGAAATCGGCATCCGCCTCGCCATCGGCGCGGTCGCGCGCGAAGTGCTGATGCAGTTTCTGGTCGAGGCGATCGTGCTGTCCTGCCTGGGCGGCCTCATCGGTCTGTTTCTGGCCCTCATTGCTTCGGTCGCCATCGCCCCGCTGATGCAGGTGCCCTTCCTGTTCGATGTAAAGGTCAACGCCATCGCCTTCCTCTTCTCGGCGGCGATCGGCGTAGTGTTCGGCTATTTCCCGGCGAGGCGCGCGGCCGCGCTCAACCCAATCGATGCTTTGCGGCATGAGTAGGCTTGTCGCGCGGCAAGGCGCGCCTTCTTTCTCCCCTCCCTACTAGGGAGGGGCCGGGGGTGGGTACGCCGCGCAGCGGCGCAATACCCTCGACCGGCGGCAGGCTCGCTTCGCTCGCACCCACCCCAACCCCTCCCTAGAAGGGAGGGGCTCAGCTATGATGAATTCCTAATACCCCCGTTACATTTTCCGACAAAAGCCCCCACCCCCCGGCACAGTCCTGCGACATCCCTCTCCTAATGCCCCTTCCATACTGTCACCCCAGACGGCGCGGAAGGAAATCCCATGAAGACCATCGCCCTCAGCCTCGCCAGCAGCGCGCTGGTCCTCGGCCTCAGCCTTTCCGCCATGGCCGCAGCGCCCGCCAACGGCGCCGCCCCGGTCGTCGAGGGCAAGGACAGGCCCATCCTGCTCGCCCGCATGGTAGTGACGGCGACGCCGCTGCCGAACTGATCGCCCTCATCATCGAAGCGCAAGCCTCGCAGCCCATGCTGCGGGGCTTTTTGATACACGCGCGCGCAATTCCCGCACGATTCTGTCCTTCCTGAACAACAGTTCAGCTTAAATTTCAATTTGTTACAATTTCCGACAATCTTGGGCCCTGCGCGACACATCTGCGCGACAAGCGCCGCCTATCTCTGTCTTCGACGCCACGGAATGGCGCCCGTAACAAGGCAGAAGGAGCACAACATGTTCAAGAAGATCCTCATGGCCCTGGCCACCACCACTCTGGTCGCCAGCCCCATCGTCACCGCCCAGGCGCAGGCCCAGAGCCATGCCCCCCAGCATCGCCAGGTCGAAACCCGCAAGGTCGTGAAGCAGAAGCCCAATGGCCGCACCGTCGTCAAGAAGCAGACCGTCGTGCGCAAGGACACCCCCCGCTACAACAGCCATCGCTGGGCCAAGGGCCAGCGTTTCGACCGCAATCGCGCCAGCAATTATCGGGTGATCAGCAATTATCGCGACTATCGCCTGTCGGCCCCGCCGCGCGGCCAGCAGTGGGTGCGTTCGGGCAATGACGCGGTGCTGATCGCGATCACCAGCGGCCTGATCGGCGCGGTCGTCGGCAACGCGATCCGTTAAGCCACCCCCTACAAACTGAAAACACCCCGGAGCCTCGCTTCCGGGGTGTTTTCACGCCTATACCAGACCGGTCAGATAATAGACCGCGATTACCACGAAGACGGTCAGCGTCTTGATCAGCGTCAGCGCGAAGACATCCTTATAGGCCTGCCGATGGGTCAGGCCCGTCACCGCCAGCAAAGTGATGACCGCGCCATTATGCGGCAGGCTGTCCATTCCCCCGCTCGCCATCGACGCGATCCGGTGCAGCACCTCGCGCGGGATGCCGGCCGCGTCGCCCGCCGCCGCGAACTGCTCGGCCATCGCCGCCAGCGCGATCGACAGGCCGCCCGACGCCGATCCGGTGATCCCCGCCAGCGACGTCACCGTGATCGCTTCATTGACCAGCGGATTGGGAATGGCGCGCAGCGCATCCTTGACGATCAGGAAGCCGGGCAGCGCCGCAATCACCGCGCCGAACCCATATTCCACCGCCGTATTCATCCCCGCCAGCAACGCGCCGCCGACTGCTGCCTTCGACCCGTCGGCAAAACGCTGCGCCACCGGGCGGAAGGCGAAGAGCAGGATCGTACCGATGCCCGCCAGCAACGCGCCCTCCACCGCCCAGAGCGCGGAAACCTGCGCCACCTTGACCGCGACCGGTTCCGCCATGCCGGGCAGCGACAGCGTCACCTCCGGCCCAGCCACCCAGCGCGGAATGGCCAGCGTCAGCAACAGATTGCCCACGCCCACCACCAGCAGCGGCAACAGCGCGATCAGCGGATGGACGCGATCATTCTCGTCCCGCTGCTCCGGCTCGTTGACCAGCGTCTCGGGCGCGCCATAGCCCTCCCCCGCCACCAGCATCGCCCGCCGCCGCCAGCCCAGATAGGCCAGCCCCGTCGCCGCGATGAAGACCGACCCGATCAGCCCCAGCACCGGCGCCGCCCATGTGGTGGTGCCGAAAAAGCTGGTCGGGATGATATTCTGGATCTGCGGCGTACCGGGCAGCGCATCCATGGTGAAGGTCAGCGCGCCAAGGCCGATGGTGGCCGGCACCAGCCGCTTGGGAATGTCGGCCCGCCGAAACATCTCGGCCGCGAAAGGATAGACGGCAAATACCGCGACGAACACCGACACCCCGCCATAGGTGAGCAAGGCCGTCACCGCCATGATCGCCGGGATCGCCCGCCCCGCGCCGATGAAGCCGATCACCGCCGTCACGATCGCGCGGGAAAAGCCGGAAATCTCCACCAGCTTGCCGAACAGTGCGCCAAGCAGAAAAACGGGGAAATAGAGTTTCAGGAAGCTCGCCACGCGCTCCATGAACAGGCCGGAAAAGGCGGCGGGCACCGCGGCCGGATCGGTCAGGAACACCGCCAGCATCGCCAGCAGCGGCGCCATGACGATGACGCTCATCCCACGATAGGCGGCGATCATCAGCAATATCAGCGACAGCGCGGCGATCGCGAAGGCCATGAACTCTCCTGGACTATTCTCTATCGCCCGATTTAAGAAGAAAAGCAGGCCGTGGGCAAGCACCGGCCGGGCGGCATTATTGCGCGCTCGCGCCGCAGTGATGCGCCCTTGCCTTTCCCGCCCATTTCGGCCATAGGCGCGCCTTCGCATCGGCTCCGGGGTGACTCGGCGTCACCGCGAAGCATTGAGACGACAGCCGGAGGGGCGTTCCACATGGGGTGGGCGTCAGCGATCGGCCAACAGATGAGGCATGACATGGCTCTTTACGAGCACGTCTTCCTTGCGCGCCAGGATCTGGCACAGGCGCAGGTAGACGCACTGGCGGAAACCGCCACGAAGATCGTCGAGGAAAACAACGGCAAGGTGACCAAGGTCGAGACCTGGGGCCTGCGTTCGCTCGCATACAAGATCGCCAAGAACCGCAAGGCGCACTATGTGCTGCTGAACATCGACGCCCCCGGTGACGTCGTTGCGGAACTGGAGCGCCAGACGCAGATCAACGAAGACATCATCCGTTACATGACCATCAAGGTCGATGAACTGGAAACCGGCCCGTCGGTGATGATGCGCAAGCAGGACCGCCCCGAGCGTGGTGACCGTGGCCCCCGTGGCGATCGTGGTCCCCGTGGCGATCGCGAAGACCGTGGCCCGCGCCGCGACCGCGAAGAAGCCGCTCCGGCTGCTGAATAAGGAGATCTGAAACATGGCACGCCCGTTTTTCCGCCGCCGCAAGAGCTGCCCCTTCGCCGCCAAGGATGCGCCGAAGATCGATTATAAGGACGTCCGTCTGCTTCAGGGCTTCGTGTCCGAGCGCGGCAAGATCGTCCCCAGCCGCATCACGGCCGTTTCGGCCAAGAAGCAGCGCGAACTGGCTCAGGCCATCAAGCGCGCCCGTCACCTGGGCCTGCTGCCCTACATCGTGAAGTAAGGGGAAAGACCCATGGAAATCATTCTCCTCGAACGCATCGAGAAGCTGGGCGCGATCGGCGACGTCGTCACCGTGAAGGATGGTTACGCACGTAACTTCCTGCTGCCCAACAAGAAGGCGCTTCGTTCGAACAACGCCAACAAGAAGGTCTTCGAAGCCAACCGCGCGAAGATCGAAGCCGACAATGCGGCCCGTCGTTCGGACGCCGAATCGGCTGCCGAAGGCGTCAACGGCAAGCAGATCGTCCTGATCCGCCAGTCGTCGAACGCCGGCCACCTGTACGGTTCGGTCGCCGTCCGTGACGTCGTCGAAGCGCTGCACGCCGATGGCGTGACCAACGTCACCAAGGCGATGGTCGTGCTGGAACGCCCGATCAAGACGCTCGGCGTGTTCGACGTCAAGGTCGCGCTGCACCCCGAAGTCGCCGTGACGATCACCGTCAACGTCGCCCGTTCGCCGGAAGAAGCCGAGCTTCAGTCGCAGGGCGTGGACGTGATGGCCGACCTGTTCGAAAAGGACGAGGCTGGCTTCACCGAAGATTATGATCCCAACGCCGAACCGGGCGAAATCGCCTCGGTCAGCAACGATGAAGAAGAGACGGCTGAAGAAGCCTGATTTTCCTCATCGGATCAAACGAGAAAGCCGCCCCGCAACGGGCGGCTTTTTTGTTGGGTGTGAGATGGGTAGCTAGAGCGCGATGACTTATCGCTGAATCGCCATTGCGAGCGTAGCGAAGCAATCCAAGCGCACGACACTGGATTGCTTCGCTACGCTCGCAATGACGGAGTGGGTCAATCTCATGTCATCGCGCTCTAAACGACTGACAGCTCATAGTGCCAGATCGGAGAGAAGCTGGCTTTGCTTTGGGCAAGCCAATGGCTACTCTTTTAATATGAGCGATAAAATTTACATTGGCGAACTTGAGAAGGCGCTTGCTCGGCCAGATGCAGACCAGATGTGTCGACACCTTGATGTCTACGCCGAACACCATGACAACGGTGGCAACGAATGTGCCGGGAAATCTGCCGACGCTTTCGATGAGATCATCACATGCTACCATGACGATCCCGAAAAAGCCCTAGCCTATGTGATTCTCGGTGCTTCGCGATCGGATCACCCGCAATTTCTTGGAAGTCTCGGATGCGGTCCTTTAGAGAGCATTTTGGAGAACCCCTCCACCGAACTTCTTGAGCGCATTGTCGCAGAGGCCCGTAAATCCGCCCGTTTCCGTTGGCTGCTCAGCCACCCGTTCAAGGTCGCGATCGCCCCAAGAGCATGGGAAGCGATTGAAAGATTTCGCATCACCGGGCCGCATGAAGAGCCTCCTCACGACAAGTTGCCACCGCGCAATTGATGTCGCTTTGAACGCCCGCAAGCGGTCGTTGTTCGCCATCCCACCCCTGATCCGGCATCCCACCTCCCTCAGCGCAATCCCGGCGCGACCTTGCGCTCCAGCCTCGCCCGCTCCTCTTCCTGCTCCCGCAGAGGCGGCACGCCTATCACGCCGCGCAGGGCATCGGGGATCAGCGCTCTGTCATAAGGCTCCTGCGTCGCCTTCCCGTCCCGCATGCTGAATTGCGTGCCGAAAATCTGCGACTGGCCGATCGCTTTCAGATAGCGATCCAGCGTCGCGGCGGCGATCCATGTCGCGTCGGACCGCCCGCGTGCGATCGCCGCCATCGCCAGCGCATGCGCCTTGAGATAATCCGCCGGCCGGTCGCCATGCTGATAGATATAGGCGGCGTGGTAGAAATCATCCCCGCTGCGCAGCGCATCCGCCGCGATCAGTTCGGCCACCCGCGCCCGCCGCTGCGCATCCTCCGCTTCGATCCGGTCCCAGTCGCCGGCAAAGCCTTGCTCGCGCGCCTTCTGGTCGGCGTCGAACAGCCCCCTCATCTCCGCCTGCACCGGCTCCGGGCCTCCCGCCGCCCAGGCCGAAGGCATAAGCACGGCGTACAGGACAACCGATAGCAGACAACGCATGCCGCACCTCCAACTGGAACTGGCCGGACCATGCCGAAACCGGCAAGCGGCTGCAACCAAAGGAAAAGGGCGCCCTCCACTATGGAAGGACGCCCTCGATTATCCTTTTAGAATGACGCGATGATCAGAATTTATAGTTGGCGCTGATCGTGAAGTTGCGCGGCGCGCCATAGCGATACTGGTCGTAGAAACCGATTTGCGCGAAATAAGTCTTGTCGGTCAGGTTTTCGAGATTGGCCTGGACCGAAAACTGCTCGTTCACCGCCAGACGCGCCATCAGGCTGACCAGTGCATAGCCGTTCTGCTGGAAGTTGAACGGCGCGCCGGTGATCGTGTTGAGCCCTGCCGAATAGGCCTTGCTGCGATAATTCACGCCGCCGCCGAAGGTGAAGCCCGACAGGATATCCGGGAAGGTGTAGGTGGTGAACAGCTTGAGCAGCTTGCGCGGCTGGTTGACCGACACGGCGTTGCCGTCCGAATCCTTCGCCTTGAACTGGCTGTAGCCGAAGTTGATGTTCCAGTTTTCGACCGGGCTGCCGTTGATTTCGAATTCGAAGCCGGTGCTGCGGGTGCCGTCGATCGCGATCGAGGGCTGCTGCGGCAGACCGCCGGGCGGCGTGATCGGTGGGGCGGTCAGGTCCAGCTGGGCCAGATTGTCCTGCTCGATGCGGAACAGCGCGATGGAGGTTTGCAGCTTGTCGTCGAAGAAGGCGCTCTTCATGCCGACTTCATAGGCATTGCCCTCCAGCGGGTCGAGCTGGCGCAGATTGGCGTCAAGCGCGCTCTGCGGCTGGAAGATCTTGGTATAACTGGCATAGAGGCGATGAGCCGGCGTGACGTCGAACAACGCGCCGACATAGGGAATGAACACATTCTTGTCGCCATAGTCGCTGGTGACGCCATAGCTGAGCCCCTGCTGCTTCCAGGTCGCCAGACGGCCGCCGCCGATCAGCTTGAACTGGTCAGCCAGGTTCAGGCGCAGCGCGCCATAGACGCCGCTCTGCGTGATCTTTTCCTCGACCGCGCGGAAGGCGGTGTTGGAAAAGCCGGGATTTTCATACCCTACCCCGGTTTCGTTGACGAAATTCGGACCGGCGGGGAAGACCAGCGCGCTATAGCTGTCGGTGAAGCGCTTCTGAATGCTCTTCATGCCGCCCACCACGATCTCATGATCGCGACCAAAGACGTTGACGCTGCCCTTGATCTGGACGTCATAGGCATTCTGGACGCTGCTGCCATGGTCCTTATAGGGATAGGCGAACTGAATGTTGCCGGTCGCCTTGTCGACCGCACCCGACAGATAGAGAAGCTGCGCGCGCTCGGAGTTCTTCAGCCGGTTGTAATTGGCGGTAATCGTCCAGTTGTCGCCGATTTCCTGCCGCAGCGTGGCGAAGATATTCTGGTTGATCGTATCCCAATAGGTCCAGTCGCCGGTCGTGCTCTTCGACCGGTCCCAGTTGGTCAGGGTGCCGTCGGTGTAGAAGGTCGGCAGATTGCCCCAGGACGGCGAATCCCGCCCGGTATCCTGATGGCTGATGCCCGCACGCAGCAGCGTCGTGTCGGTCACGTCGGCGTCGACCACGCCGTACAGCACGATCCGCTTGTCGCTGTAGCGGTCGATATAGCTGTCGCCCTGCTCATACCGGCCCACCAGACGCACGCGGACGCGGCCATCGGCGGTGATCGCCCCGCCCACGTCAGCCGACACGCGATAGCGATCCCAGCTGCCATAGCTGGCGTTGATATAGCCGGTCGGATCGACGGCGTCGGCATGCTTGCGCACGAAATTGACCGACGCCGACGGATCGCCCGCGCCCGTCAACAGGCCGGTCGCGCCGCGCACGACTTCGACCCGTTCATAGATGGACGTATCGGTGCTGGTTTCGCCTGCACCGCCCGCCAGCGTCCAGGCCAGCGGAATGCCGTCATACTGGAAATTGCGGACTTCGAAGCCGCGCGCGTAAAACTGGTTGCGCAGGTCATCCAGATTGTTGACCGAAATGCCCACGGCGTTGCGCAGCACATCGGCGGCAGTGACCAGATTCTGGTCGAGGATGCGCTGGGCGGTCAGGATCGTCACCGACTGCGGCGTTTCGCGCACCGTCAGGCCAAGGCCGGTCGCCGTGTCGATCTTGTCGGGCACGATATATTTGCCGGTGACGATGATCTCGCCCTCATCACCAGGGGCTTCGGCAGGTGCCCGATCGGACAGCTGCGCGGCAGCCGGCATGGCGGCGAAGGCGGCGACCGACGCGCCGAGCAGAAGAGACAATTTCCGGATCATGATGCAGCCCCCAAGAGAAATTCGGCGGCGCCGCCTTCAGGCCGGGGGCCATCCCCCAATTGCGGCAGCGTCCGTCACAGGGTGGCCGATAAAGATAATAATAATGTTTCGCAATATTAGCTCATCGCAGTTTCGGCGCCGAGCGTACTATTTTGCGACAGAGTCGCATTTACGCCACATAAGGTTAATGCCCGGCCCGCTTCCGCCGTGTTTCCCACCCCTTCTTCCCCGCCGCCGACCGGTCGGCGGCGGATCGCCGGGCGGACGCCACACTGCCCTTGCGCGCCGACGCATGGCTGTCCGGCTTACCCCGCCCCGACCCGGACTTGTTGCCGCCGCCCGAATCCTTGTTCACCGTCGCCCAGGCACGCGCCTGCGCTTCCTTGTGGCTGACGCCACGTTCCTCATAGCTTTGTTCGATATGTTGCGCCTTGCGCTTCTGCTTGTCGGTATAGCTGCTTTTGTCACCCTGCGGCATGATCGCGCTCCTTCATCGGCCAACAGCTGTCCAACTCGCTGTCGCACGCAACGTTCACATCGGTTCGCCATCGACATGAAAATGGGGAACGGCGATGCCGGACATGCGTTCGATCCGGCATGGAAGACCGTTCCCTCATCGAACGGCTGGCACGCCATCTGGCGGCCAGCCAACCCGACCAATGGCCGGCTCGGGTAGAGGACGCCGCCAGCATCCTCGCCCTTATCAAGGAACCGGATGCAGCCATGCGCGCAGCGGGCGATGCCGGGGCATGGGGCCTGATGATTGACGTTGCCCTGCGCGAACGCTGGTCGCTCCCGCACGCCAGCGCGCCGGAGGACGAGTCTGGTGGGTCGGACGAGGAAGGCGAGATTCGCCTGACCGCCGAGGCGGTGGGCCATGACCGGGCCGACTGGGTCCATCTCCACCATGGGCAAGAGAAAAAGACATGAAAGGGCTGTTGAAACTGGCCATCGTCACGGGCCTGGGCGCCTTTGCCGTCAAGGGCTGGCGCGACTGGATGGGCTCGGGCGCAGACGAGGGATCCGTCGGGTCGACCGGCTTCATTCGGGAGGCCGGCCCGCAACAGGGCATCGCGCCCGACGACTGGGACAAGGTGGACGAACAATCGGACGAAAGCTTCCCGGCCAGCGATCCGCCGGGAAATTATTGAACCCCAGCAGTTTCTTGCTCCCCTGCTGCGCGCCCTCTATGAAGCGCATCGGGCGCACCCTGCGTCCGCAACAGGGGAAATATTGTTATGCCTTCGGGTCTGATCGCGCTGCTCGACGATGTGGCGGGCATTGCCAAGCTGACCGCGACCTCGCTGGACGATGTAGCCGCAGCGGCGGGTCGGGCCGGTACGAAGGCCGCAGGTGTCGTCATCGACGACGCCGCCGTCACCCCCAAATATGTGATGGGCCTGACCCCGGACCGCGAACTGCCGATCATCTGGAAGATCGCCAAGGGATCACTGCGCAACAAGCTGCTCTTCCTACTGCCCGCCGCACTGTTGATGAGCGCCTTTGCGCCATGGCTGCTGCCACCGCTGCTGATGCTGGGCGGCGCCTTCCTCTGTTTCGAGGCGGTGGAAAAGCTGCTGGAAGCGGTTCAGGGCGGCCATGACGTCGCCGAGGAAGCGGTGAAGGCGCACAGCAGCGCCGAACTGGAAAATCAGAAAGTCTCCAGCGCGATCCGCACCGACTTCATCCTGTCGGGCGAGATCATGGCGATTTCGCTGGGCACCGTCGCGACCGAACCGGTGTGGGAACAGGCGCTGATCCTGGTGGTCGTCGCCATCCTCATCACCGCCGGCGTCTATGGCGTCGTCGGCCTGATCGTGAAGATGGACGATATCGGCCTGCACCTCGCCAAGAAGGACGGCGCAGGGACGCAGGCATTCGGCCGCGCGCTGGTGAAGGCGATGCCGGTGCTGATGTCCATCCTGGCCGTGGTGGGCACCGCCGCGATGCTGTGGGTCGGCGGCGGGCTGATCGTGCATGGCCTGCATGAATTCCACCTCGACCTGATCCCCGGCGCGATCCATCATGTGGCCGAAGCTGCCGCTCATGCCGTGCCAGCGATCGGCGGCTTCCTCGACTGGCTGGTCAACGCCATCGGCGGCGCGATCGTCGGGTTGGTGATCGGCGGCATCATCGTCGGCGTGCTGCACCTGTTCAAAAAGCACTGAGGGCTTTAGAGGGACGGACAACTCCACGTCCGTTCCCTTTCCGGATTGCCCAAAGTGACCACTCCTTCCCCCTGGCGTATCGAGGCCGGCGCGCTGATCGCGCTGGCGCTGCCGATGATTGCGGGCAATATCGCCTGGTCGGCGATCGCCGCGACCGACCTGCTGCTGCTCGGCCGCATCGGGGCGGAGGCGGTCGCGGCCGGTGCGCTGGCCATCAACCTTTTCCACGCGCTGCTGCTGTTCGGCATGGGGCTGGTCACGGCCGCCTCCCCCCTGATCGCCAGCGAACGCGGTCGTCGCCGCCACAGCGTGCGCGACGTGCGCCGCACCGTTCAGCAGACGCTGCGCGCCGCCCTCTTCTTCGTGCTGCCGGCTTGGCTGCTGCTTTGGGAATGCGAAGCGATCCTGCTCGCCATGGGGCAGGATGCCGATCTGGCGCGGGAGGCCGGCCATCTGATGCACGGCCTGCAATGGGCGCTGCTGCCCTTTCTGGGCTTCACCACCTTGCGCAACTTCATCGCCGCGCTGGAACGGCCGGTCTGGGGCCTGATCATCATGCTGGGCGCCATTCCGTTCAACATAGTGATGGGCTGGGCGCTGATCTTCGGCCATCTGGGCTTTCCGGCGCTCGGCCTGTTCGGCGCGGGGCTGGCCAGTACCCTCTCCTCCTGCTTCCTCTTCTTTGGCCTGCTGAGCGTCATCCTGGTCGATCGCCGCTTCCGCCGCTATCGCCTGATGGGCCGTTTCTGGACCGGCGATCGCGAACGGCATCGGCAAGTCTGGGCGCTCGGCCTGCCGATCGCCATCACGCTCGGCTTTGAAACCACCGTGTTCAACGCATCAGCATTCCTGATGGGCCTCATCAACCGAGATTCGCTCGCTGCCCATGCGGTCGCGATTCAGATCGCCGCTTTGGTCTTCATGGTGCCGATGGGCATCGGGCAGGCCGCGACCATCCGCGTCGGCATCGCCTATGGGCGCCGCGATCATGCCGGCATCGGGCGGGCCGGCTGGCTGGCGCTGATGATCGGCACCGGCTTCGCCTGCTGCGCCGCCGCTTTGCTGATCCTGATGCCGCGCACCTTGGTGTCCGCCTTCCTAGACCTGTCCAATCCCGCCAATGCCCGCACGGCGGCGCTGGCAATCAGCTTCCTCGCTGTCGCCGCCCTGTTCCAGTTGGTCGATGCAGCGCAGGCGGTGGGCGCGGGCGTACTGCGCGGGGTGCAGGACACGACGGTGCCGATGATCTTCGCGCTGATTGGCTACTGGATCGTCGGCCTTGGCGTCGGCACCCTGCTTGCTTTCCCGCTCGGCATGGAGGGGCTGGGCATCTGGTTCGGCCTTGCCAGCGGGCTGGGCGCGGTGGCGGTGCTGCTGATCAGCCGCTGGACCCTGCGCGAACGGCTGGGGCTGCTGCCCGCCTAACGATTCGTCGCAGCGATTGCACGGAAGGGACATGGTGCAGCGCACAAAGCAATTGAAAGAATCACGCAAATCGGTCAGGGAGGCTCAATCATGCAAGCCCCGACCGAGATTTTTGAAGCGATCGCGCTCCAGAAGTGCCTGAAGGTGACCTATAATAAAATGGTCGTCACGCTGGCGCCTCACATCCTCTACACGCGCCACGATGAGATGTTCATCGACGCCGTGACCACCGACCGCAATGGCGTGCCCCCACGCGAATTGAAGCTGGGCACGTTCAAGCTGGTCGGCCTGTCCGATATTCAGGTGCTCGATCAGGCGTTCGAGGCTATGTACGGCCTCTACAACGAAACCGACGACAAATATAAGGGCAAGACCCTGTTCGCCGTCACGCCGGAAAGCCAGGCCGCCTGAAAGGGCTGGAGCATTTTGAAGTCACCTGGAACAGATGACGGCTCGCAAAATGCGGAAAACAAAAGACGCCTGACCTGACAAGCAATGCGGGCGGCCATGGGCCGCCCTTTTCATTTCTTCAGTCGATAGCCCGTCCGGAACATCCAGCCGATAATGGCGATGCACAGGATCAGCATGGCCGCGACGAACGCGAGGCTATATTCGATTCCCACATCGCCCCGGCCGAAGAAGGTCCAGCGAAAGCCAGAAATCAGATAGACGATCGGGTTGAACAGCGTCAGCGTCCGCCATGGGTCCGCCAGCATGTGGACGGAATAAAAGGCCCCGCCCAGAAATGTCAGCGGCGTCACCACCAGCAGCGGAATCACCTGCAACTGCTCGAACCCCTGCGCCCAGATGCCCAATATGAAGCCAAACAGGCAGAAACTGATCGCGATCAGTACCATGAAACCCGCCATGGCGAAGGGGTGCGCGATATGGATATCGACGAACAGATGCGCGGTCAGGAATATGATCGTCCCCACGATCAGCGACTTGGTCGCCGCCGCCCCGACATAGGCAATGACCGTTTCCGTGGCGGAAATGGGCGCCGACAGCAGCTCATAGATAGTGCCGCTATATTTGGGCATATAGATGCCGAAACTGGCGTTGAAGATGCTTTCGGTCAGCATCGACATCATGATGAGGCCGGGCACGATGAAGGCGCCATAGGCGATGCCGTCCACCTCCGTCATGCGCGACCCGATCGCGCCGCCGAACACAACGAAATAGAGCGTCGTGGTAATGACCGGCACCAATAGCCCGGTCAGCCATGTCCGGCGGAACCGGTGCAGTTCGAACTTGTAGATGGATGCGATGGCGTGGAAATTCTGGAGGCTCATGCGGCCTTCTCCTGATGGACGAGGCTCACGAAGATGTCCTCCAGACTGCTCTGCTTGGTATTCAGATCCTTGTAGCCGATGCCAAGATCGCCCAGCTTGCGCAGCAGCGACGACACGCCGGTCCGCTCCGCCTGCGTATCGAAAATATATTCAATCTCATGGCCGCCCGCGTTCAACGTGACGTCCCATTCCGCCAGTTCGGCGGGCACGCTCTCCATCGGATCGGCCAGCACGACGCTCAGCGTCTTCTTGCCCAGCTTCTTCATCAGCGCGGTCTTTTCCTCGACCAGCATCAATTCGCCGCGATTGATCACGCCCACCCGGTCGGCCATTTCCTCGGCCTCCTCGATATAATGGGTGGTCAGGATGATGGTGACGCCGGTCTGGCGCAATTCGCCGATCAGCTTCCACATATCACGGCGCAGTTCGACATCGACGCCGGCGGTAGGCTCGTCCAGAAACAGCACGCGCGGTTCATGGCTCAGCGCCTTGGCGATCATCACGCGCCGCTTCATGCCGCCCGACAATTCGATGATCCGGTTGTTGCGCTTGTCCCACAATGACAGGTCGCGCAGGATTTTCTCCACATGCGCGTCGTTGCGCGGCAGGCCAAACAGCCCTCGGCTCAGGCGCACCGTGTCGATCACTTGTTCGAACTGGTCGGTATGCAATTCCTGCGGCACAAGGCCGATGGCAGTGCGCGCGCCGCGATAGTCGCGCACGATGTCATGGCCAGCCACGGTCACGCTGCCCCCGCTCGCGCGGGCGATACCGCAGATGATGGAGATCATCGTCGTCTTGCCGGCGCCGTTCGGCCCCAACAATGCGAAAATCTCCCCTTCCTCAATCGACAGGTCGACGCCCTTCAGCGCCTCGAAACCCGACGCATAGCGTTTCGTCAGGCCTTTAATCTCTATGATGGATGCCATGGATGGCTCTGCCCCTGCTTAGTCGCGCCAAAGATAGGGCTGCGGCGGCCCGATACAACCGGCGCGAAAAACATTGCTCCGGCAACATGATAGGCATAGCCTCCGCCTCCCATAAGCGGAGAAGGCCCCATGAAAAAGGCAGTCCTGTTTCTTTCGATCGCGCTCATCGTCACCCCGGACATCGCACTGGCCCAACAGCATCAGCAACATGATCGACCGGTCGCCCCCAAGCCGACCATCCGCCCTGCTCCTGCCCGGCCCAATCCGCCGCAATCCCATAATCCAAGGCCCCAACCACCTAAGCCGACGCCACCCAGGCCGACACCCCCGCGTCCCGGCACCGGTGGCCCTGCCATTCAGCCTCCACGACCCGGCACTGGCGGCCCGGCGATCCAGCCGCCACGCCCCGGCAGGCCCCAGCCGCCCAAGCCGCAACCCCCGCGCCCGGTCAAACCGCTGCCGCCGCACCGTCCCGGTGCTGGCCGACCGCCGCATTTCAAGCCGATCCACCGACCCGGCTTCCAATATCCGCATGGCTATCGCTATCGCCGCTGGACGATCGGCCTGCTGCTGCCGTCACTCTTCCTGTCGTCGCGCTATTATTATGACGACTATTCCTATCTGGGCGTCGGCGCGCCGCCGGTCGGCTATCGCTGGGTCCGCTATGGTCCCGACCTGCTGCTGGTCCGCATCCGCACCCGGCGGGTCGTGGATGTGATCTATGGCGCCTTCTACTGACGTAAAAAGAGGGGCCGCATCACCCGATGCGGCCCCTCTCTATTCCATCAATCCTGCTCGCCGCGCCGGAAAAAGCGGAAGACGGTCGCCGGCGGGAAATTGCGCACGGTCTGCCCGGCGCGCACGACGTCCAGCCCCAGCGCCTCCATCACCTCACGATTGACCGGCGGCCGCATCGAATAGGTGAACTGCACGAAGCTGCCGCCCGGCCGCAGCATGCGGAAGGATTCGGACAATATGTCGAAGTGCATGTAGCGATCCATCGCCAGCAGCGGCAGGCCGCTGACCACGGTCTGATAGTCGCCAGGTTGCCCGGCGGTCGCGGTCGACACGATCTGTGCCGGCGTCTCCAGGATCGACACATGCGGAAAATGCCGGCGCAGCCCGCGCGCGAAGGCGGGGTTGATCTCCACCACCTCCAGCTTTTCGGGCGACAGCCCGGTTTCGAGAATGGCGCGGGTAAAGACCCCGGTGCCGCCACCCAGTTCCAGCACGCGGCCGCCCTGCGGATCGATCTGCGCCACCATCAATCTTGCCAGATAGCGGCTCGACGGCACGACCGACGCGGTCTGGCGCGGCTTCTTCAGCCATGCGGCCAGAAAATCCAGATATTCGGTGGCGCGGGCGCGAAACTCCCCGCTTGGCACGGCGATCGCCCGGCTCCGCTTGGGCTTATGCTGCATAAGCGTGATGCGACCGCTTTCTATTCATCCCCACTCCCTTAGCGAGGTGAAAGCGCGGCGTCGATTGACTTTAATGTCATCTTTGGGACGCTTCACCTTATCGACCCGCATCCGGCGGCAGATCGCGCGCGCCGGACAATGTTTCGATCCTCTCCTGCACCCACCCAGCCACGGCGCCGATCCGCGCCAGCTTGCGCATATCGCCATGCATGACCAGCCAGAAACTGCGGGTAATTTCCACCCGATCGGCCATCAGCGGCATCAGGCCGGGGTCGCGCCGCGCGATGAAATCCGGCAGCACGCCGATCCCCGCGCCGTCGGCGATTATCCGCTGCTGCATGATGATGCTGGTCGACCGCAACGTCGCCTCCAGCCCCGCCTCCACCTCGTCCAGATAGTCGAGTTCGGGGGAGAAGATGAACTCCGGCACATAGCCGATCAGCGTACAGTCGCGCAGGTCGGCGGGCTTGCCCGGTCGCCCCACCCGCTCGATATAGGCGGGTGATGTGTAAAGATGCAGCCGATAGTCGCCCAGCCGCCGCACCGTCAGTCGCCCGCGCTGCGGCCGCGCCAGCATGACCGCCATGTCCGCCTCGCGGTTGGACGGATTAAGGAAGCCGGATGCCGTCACCAGATCCAGCCGGATACCCGGATGCCGCCGGTTGAAATCGCCCATGCCCGGCGCCAGCACCCAGGTGCCGAATCCCTCCGCCACCGAAAGGCGCACCTGCCCGCTCAGCCGGTGCTCCTGCCCCTTTACATCCTCCATCGCCGCCAGCGCAGCGCTTTCCGCCGCTTCCGCATGGGCCAGCAACTCCTGCCCGCGCGGCGTCAGCGCCCGCTCGCCTGCACCCACCTCGAACAATTCGGCATCCAGCGCCTTTTCCAGCCGCGCCAGCCGCCGCGCGATGGTGGTCGCGTCGATCCCCAGCGTGCGCGCCGCCGGCGCCACCTTGCGCGCCCGCGCCACCGCCAGAAATACGCGCAGATCGTCCCAGTCGAACATCGCCTCATCCTGCAAATTTGCAGGATGTTCATGCACAACTTCCCCATTGCTGGCAATAACGCTAGGTTGCTAGAAGCAAGGCCATACAGATCATGTCCATCGCAACGACATGACGAAAGGAGAGCATGACCCAGTTCGACCTGACCGACGATCAGCGCACGATCCAGGACATGGCCCAGCGTTTCACCGCGGATGCCATCACCCCCCATGCGGCGGAGTGGGATGAAAAGCATATCTTCCCGCGCGACACGATCCGCGCGGCGGCGGACCTGGGCTTTGGCGGCATCTATGTGTCGGAGGCGGCGGGCGGCATCGGCCTTGGCCGGCTGGAGGCTGCGCTCATCATGGAAGCCATGGCCTATGGCTGCCCCTCCACCAGCGCCTTCATCTCCATCCACAATATGGGTGCCTGGATGATCGACCGGTTCGGTAGCCGGGCGGTGAAGGACAAATATCTCCCCGATCTCGTCCCCATGACGCGCATGGCCAGCTATTGCCTGACCGAGGCCGGCGCCGGGTCGGACGCCGCCGCGCTCAAGACGAAGGCGGTCAGGGACGGTGACCATTATGTCGTCACCGGCTCCAAGCAGTTCATTTCCGGCGGCGGCGAAAATGACGTCTATGTCGTCATGGTCCGCACCGGCGAGGACGGGCCGAAGGGCATCTCCTGCCTCGTCATCGAAAAGGACATGGACGGCGTCAGCTTCGGCGCGCAGGAACGCAAGCTTGGCTGGCACTCACAACCCACCGCGCAGGTCAATTTCGACGCCGTGCGCGTGCCGGTCGACAATCTGGTCGGCGCGGAGGGCGAAGGCTTCCGCATCGCGATGATGGGCCTCGACGGTGGCCGCCTCAATATCGGCGCCTGCTCGCTCGGTGGCGCACAACGCTGCATCGATGAGGCCGTGCGCTATACCAAGGACCGCAAGCAATTCGGCCAGTCGATCGCGGATTTCCAGAATACGCAATTCACTTTGGCCGACATGCAAACCGAACTGGAGGCCGCCCGCACGCTGCTCTACGCCGCGGCCGTCAAGGTGACGGAAAATGCGCCGGACAAGACCCGCTTCGCCGCCATGGCCAAGCGCTTCGCCACCGACACCGGCTCCTCGGTGGTCGACCGCGCGCTGCAACTGCACGGCGGCTATGGCTATCTGATGGACTATCCGATCGAACGCTTCTGGCGCGACCTGCGGGTGCATTCGATCCTAGAAGGCACCAATCAGGTGATGCGCATGATCGTGGCGCGGGACATGCTGCGGCAGTGACCCATTTCCCCTCTCCCCTTGGGGAGAGGGTTGCGAAGACTTGGCAGACTGCTGCCTAGTCGTAGCTGGGAGAGGGGGAGCGACGCCCGCCCCTCTCCAACTCCGCCTAAGCGCGTACCGCGCCAAGGCTTCGTATCCTCTCCCCCGGAGGGGAGAGGAAAGGAAAGCAATGACCGACCAAGTCCTGACCATCATCGAAAACGGTATCGGCCGCATCCGCCTCAACCGGCCCAAGGCGATCCACGCGCTGACCCCTGTCATGTGCGAAGCGATCAACGACGCCCTGCTCGCCTGGGCGCGGGATGATGCCGTCGTCGCGGTCATGATCGACCATCTGCCCGCCGCCGATGGCGATCCCAAATTGTCGCGCGGCTTCTGCGCAGGCGGCGACATCGCCCTAATCGCGAACAGCGCGAAGGCCGACTGCGTGGAAGCAGAGCACTTCTTCCATGTAGAATACCGCATGAACCATCTGCTGTTCGTCTATGACAAGCCGATCGTCGCCTTCATCGACGGCATCGTCATGGGCGGCGGCGTCGGCATCTCCCTCCCCGCCCGCTTCCGCGTCGCGACCGAGCGGACGAACTTCGCCATGCCCGAAACAGGCATCGGCCTGTTCCCCGATGTCGGCGGCGGCTGGTATCTGCCGCGCATGCCCGGCCGGGTCGGCGCCTGGCTGGCGGCAACCGGATCGCGGATCGACGGGGCCGACTGTACGGCCATCGGCATCGCCACCCATTATATACCGTCCAATCATCTGGACGCCGTCAAGGCCCGCATCCTGAGCGATCCCTTCGGGCTGGAAGAGATATTGGATGAGAACGCGCAGACGCCCCCGCCCTCGAAACTGGAGGCGACCCGCGCCGATATCGACCGGCTCTTCGCATCCGACAAGGCGGAGGATATCGTCGCCGCACTTCAGGCCGATGGCGGCGAATGGGCGGCCAGACAACTGGCCGTGCTCGCCACCAAATCGCCCCAGACGATAAAGGTCGCGCTGCGCCAACTGGTAGAGGGCGGGCGCAAGGCCAGCTTTGCCGACAATATGGCGATGGAATATGGCCTCGCCTGCGCGATCATCCGCCGCCCGGACTTCGTGGAAGGCGTGCGCGCGGTGATCTTCGACAAGGATAATGCCCCGCGCTGGAACCCGCCGACACTGGAAGAGACGAGCGACGCGATGATCGACGCGATCTTCGCGCCCTTGCCGGCGGACAGGCAGTGGACGCCCCTGCCCCAACTGGCGGAGGTTGGCTGATCCTGTCCTATCGGGCCGGCGGCTGCTAGACTGACAGCACCCTCACCGGCCCACTTTCCGATAGGATCAGGACCGCGCAACATAATGTCAGAACTTGCGGGAAATGTGCGAAGTTAAGAGCATCGCGCGAAAAAGCCTGTCCTGAGCCTGTCGAAGGATGGAACCGGTTTTTCGCAACAGCGATGCGTCAATTAACGCGGAAGAGGATAGGAAATTGACCCAAACGATCGCCTTCATCGGCCTTGGCAATATGGGCGGTGGCATGGCCGCCAACCTGCTCAAGAACGGCTATGCCGTGCGCGCCTTCGACCTGTCGGAAGAGGCACTGACCAAGGCGGAGGGCCATGGCGCGGTCCGCGCCGCCAGCGCCGCCGATGCGGTCGCCGGCGCCGACGCGGTCGTGACCATGCTGCCCGCCGGCAAGCATGTCGAAAGCGTTTATAAGGACGAGGTGTTCGGCGCGGCCAGGCCCGGCGCGCTTTTCCTCGACTGCTCCACCATCGACGTCGCCACCGCCCGCCGCGTGATCGACGCCGCCACCGCACAGGGTTTCGAGATGGTCGACGCGCCCGTCTCCGGCGGCATCGCGGCAGCCAATGGCGGCACCCTCACCTTCATGGTCGGCGGCGCCGACGCCGCCTTCGCCAGGGCGAAACCGATCCTGTCCGCCATGGGCAAGGCGGTGATCCATGCCGGCGGCGCGGGCAATGGTCAGGGCGCCAAGATCTGCAACAACATGCTGCTCGGCGCGACCATGGTCGCCACCTGCGAAACCTTCGCCATGGCGAAGAAGCTGGGCCTCGATCCGCAGACCTTCTACGATATCAGCAGCGTTTCGTCTGGCCAGAGCTGGTCGATGACCAGCTATTGCCCCGTCCCCGGCGTCGGCCCGCAATCGCCATCCGACAATGGCTATCAGGGCGGCTTTGCCGTCGGCCTGATGCTCAAGGATCTGAAACTGGCGACCGAAGCGGCCGCCTCGGTCGGCGCATCGGTGCCGATGGGCAATGTGGCGGAATCGCTCTACCAATTGCTCGCCAATCAGGGCGAAGCCGGCCGCGACTTCTCCCTGATGATCGAGATGCTGGAAGGGAAATAGGTACAAATTCGCCCGTCATCCCAGCGAAAGCTGGGATCTCCCTTCTTCAGCCAAAGCCCTGAAAGAAAGAGAGATGCCAGCCTTCGCTGGCATGACGGAAAGATATCTTACTTCCCCTTGCCAGCCTCATTGGCCGCCAGCACGCGCAGCACATTGCCGGACCAGATTTTCTGGATATCGGCCTCGCTGTAACCGGCCTTGAGCAGAGCGGCGGTGATCTTGGGCAGGTCGACCACATCCTCCATGCCGACCACGCCGCCACCGCCATCCCAGTCGGCACCGATGCCGACATGATCCGGCCCGACGACCTTCAGTGCATGCAGCATATGCGCCATGAAATCGTCGAAGGTCGGCCGGTCGGTATCGGGATAGAGCCGGTCGATCTCCTGCCGCTTGGCCAGCAGTTCGGCGCGCTTGTCTGGCGACAGTTTTGCGTCCTCGCGCAACTGGCCAAACAGCGCCTTCAACACCTCCTGCCGCTGCGGATTGGGCTGCGACTTGCGCAGATAGGCACCATAGGCATTCATCTGGATGACGCCGCCCTTGGCCGCCAGCGCCTTCAGATGATCGTCATCGATGTTGCGCGGATGGCCATAGATCGCCTTGCACCCCGAATGGGTCAGGATGATCGGCGTGGTCGACAGCGCCAGCAGATCGTCCAGCACCTGATCGCTACTGTGCGACGCATCGGGCACGATGCCCAGGCGATTCATTTCCTTCAGCAATTCCTTGCCGAGCGGGCTAAGCCCGCCAAAACGCGGTTTGCCCGACGGGTCGGTGCTGCTGTCGGCAAACTGGTTGTGCGCGAAATGAGCAAAGCCCGAAATCCGCACGCCTATGTCGTAGAAGGTCTTGAGCAGGGTGACGTCCTCACCCAGCGGATAGGCATTTTCGATCGACAGATAGACGACCCGCTTGCCCGCCGCCGCGATCGGCGCCGCGTCCTTCGCCTCCAGCGCCAGCGCGAAATTGGCCGGGTCTGCCGCCACCATGTTCCGGATCGAAAGCCCGCGCAGGATCGCGAAGTCGCGCGCCTTGCGGAACCCCTCGATCGTCACCGGGCCTTGGCCCGTGTAGATCGCCCAGAAACCGCCATCCAGGCCACCCTTCTTCATGCGCGGCAGGTCGACCTGGGTATAGTCGCCATGGACGTCATGCCCCTCCTCGATCGACCAGCCGGGCAGGTCGAGCGAGGCGGGCGTGTCAAGATGACTGTCGAGCGTCAGCAGCTTCTGGTGCAGCTGATACTCCTTCTTCGTGACGACGGGCGCCTCCGCCTGTGCGGTCAGCGGGAGCAGCGCGATCAGCGCCGCTCCCATCATCAGGACAGTCCGCATCAGATTTCACCCGAGATGGTGAACTGGAAGGTGCGCGGCGACAGCGGACGGAAATTGCCATCGCCCGTCACGGCAGCCGAAATGTAGGACAGCGTGTCCTTGTCGAAGATATTGTCGATGTTGAAGCGCGCCTTCACGCCCTTGACCGGCCCCAGGCTGAAGCCGTCGCCAATGTCCACATATGCGCTGAACACGGTGAAGCCCTTTACGCTCGATCCGGCCGAATTATCGAAGGTCGACCAGCGACGCGACGTATATTTGCCGCTGAAATTGCCCACCAGCCAGCTTGCCGGTTCGATGGTCACGCCACCATTGACGATCCACTTGGCGCTGTCGGGGATATATTTGCCGTCGGTCTGGTAGGTGGTCGTCGCGGTGACGATATCATCCTTGAACTTGGCGATATTATAGGTGGCGTTGAGGTTGAAATAGGCCAGGCCGTTCAGATAGCTCGGCTTGTAGGTACCGCTGAACTCCGCGCCATAGGCCGTCACCCGGCCGACATTCTGGTAGAAGGTTTCGATGACGTTGGTGGTGCCGGGCAGGATCGACCCGATCGACTGGATGCGGTTCTTGAACTTGGTGTAATAGACCGCATAGGAAGCATAGAATTGCCCCTGATTGGTGCGGATGCCGGCCTCGAAATTCTGCGACCGCTCCGGTGCCGGCGCAGGCACGCCCGCCGCGCTGCTGTTGAGCGAGACGGAGAAGACATCGTCCAGCCCCTTGGGCAGCGCCATATTTTCCGAATAGGAAGCGAAGACCTGGCTCTGATTGTCCAGCTTGTAGAGCACACCCGCCTGCGGCAGGAAGCCGTCGCTATAGCTGGTCCGCAGCGTCTGCGGACCCCAGCCTGCAACCCAGACCGGCGCGGCGGTGGTGCCGGCATTGCGGTAATAATCATTGAAATCGCGATAGCCGCTATAGCGATAGTCGATGTTCAGCGCCTTGACGCCCAGATCGAAGATCAGCTTGTCGTCCAGCAGCGCGATCCGATCCTTGATGAAGGCCTGGGTCGTGTTGCGTTCCGACTGATAGTTGCGCCGAACATAGACCAGCTCGTCCAGGTTGGGCGCGCTGGCGGGCGATCCGTCGGTCGTGTTGTAGCGCGCCTGCGTGCGGTTATAGGTGTCGACTTCGGCCCATAGCCCGGCTTCGATCGTCTGGGCTCCCAATTCCCAATGCAGCTTGGTCGTCAGGCCATAGCGCTCGCCACCCACGGTCGACAGGCCATATTGGGTGCCCTTGGGTGCGGTGAGCGCAAGGCCGGCGGCCGTCTCGCGGGAGTAGATGGTCAGGCTGTTGGCATAGGTGTCGGGCGACACGCCATAGCCGCCTTTATCTTCATAATAGGCCGTCGCTTCGGCCCAGATGCCGTCGGCGATTCCGGCATGGATGGTGCCGCCATAGAGCTTGTCGTCGCGGACGTTAATCGCGAGCGTGTTGGTATAGGCATAGTTGGCATTGCTGTAGGCCGGGCCGCCCGCGACCGGCGCGAAGCCCGGTGTGGTGTTGGGCACGACCGAGATATAGCCGCGATCCCGGCCGCTCTTGCCGCCAATGTCGGTGCCGGTCAGATATTGGGCGCGGGTCAGCGACGGGGAATCGAAGTCGTTGAACTTGTTCGACACGAATTTGAACCGCGCCCAGCTGTCGCCGCCCAGATCGGCGTGGACCATCGCTTCCCAATGCTCGCGATCGACCGTGCCATCGCCGCGCCACAGGTCGGTGTTCAGCTTGGTGCGGCTGACATAGGCGCGGAACGGCCCGACCTGCCCGGTGCTGGCGCGGATGAAGGTGCGCTTCATGTCGAAATCGCCGAAGCTCTGCGACACGAACAGGCCGGCCTCTTCCTGCGGCTTGATGCTGTTATATTGCACCACGGGGCCAAGCGTCGAATAGCTGGGCAGGCCGACATCGCCCGCGCCGACCGCAGCTTCCACCACGCCCAGATTTTCATTGTCGACATAGCGGAACACCGGGCTGCCGCCAAAGGCATCGCTGCGCCCGGTGGGGATGCCATCGACCACGAAGCCGATCTGATCGAGGTTGAAGGCGCGGGTCTGGACGCTGTTGCCGAACTCGTAAAGGCCCAGCGCACCATCGGTCTGGACGTTGAAGCCGGGCAACTGCTCCAGCATCTTGAGGCCCGAAATACCCGACGGGGCGGACAGCAGAGCCTCGCGCGTGACGGCGACCACGTTCGTCACCTTGTCCTCACCAATCGCCTCGGCCGATTGCGAGATGCGGCGGCCGGTGACGGTGATGCTGCTCTCTTCGCCATCCACCGGGCCATCCACCGGTTCCTGCGCATGGGCAGCACTCAGCGCCCCGGCGGCGCAGGCGATCAGCAGCGCGGCGCGAGAGGACAGACGGATGGACGAAGATACGGACATTCAAAGGCTCCCTGTTTCACAACGCGAAAATGGAGAGACGCGCCCGAAAGCGTGCCTCTCCACATGGTTTCTGCGTTTTCTTGTGAAACGAGAGTGTCCGGTAACTCCGCTATCGGCCAATGAGAATTTCTCAGCCTATGGCAGAGTTTTCAATCTATTACGGGACATTTCAGAAGCAGGCCCCGCTGCCATATTCAGCGCCCCTTCCAGACTCCGGCGCGCTTTTCAACGAAGGCAGTCATGCCTTCCTTCTTGTCCTCGGTTGCGGTCAGAATCTGGAACAGGCGGCGTTCGGTCAGCAGCCCCTGGGCGAGGCCCGTTTCAAAGGCGATGTTGACCATTTCCTTGTTCACCATCGCGGCCATAGGCGGCAGTGCAGCGATCGTTGCGGCAGTCTTCAGTGCTTCGTCCAGCAGGTCGGCGGCCGGCACGATGCGGCTTACAAGGCCCGAACGCTCGGCTTCGGCAGCATCCATCATCCGGCCGGTCAGACACATCTCCATCGCCTTGGCCTTGCCCACGGCGCGGGTCAGGCGCTGCGACCCGCCCATGCCCGGCGCCACGCCCAGCTTGATTTCGGGCTGGCCGAACTTCGCCGTATCACCCGCGATGATGAAATCCGCCATCATCGCCAGTTCGCAGCCGCCGCCCAGTGCAAAACCCTGCACCGCCGCGATCCATGGCTTGCGGGTCGCGACCACGCCGGTCTGCCAGCCGGAAAAGAAATCCTCCAAAAAGAAGTCGGCCGCCTGCTTGTCCACCATTTCCTTGATGTCGGCGCCGGCCGCAAAGGCCTTCTCGCCGCTGCCGGTCAGCACCGCGCAGCGCTGGGTCGCATCGGCGTCATAGGCGGCGAAGGCGGCGCTCAGATCCCTGAGCACGTCGCTGTTCAGCGCGTTCAGCGCCTGCGGGCGGTTCAGCGTGATCAGCGTGACGGCGTCACGTTGCTCCACCAGGATCGTTTCATAGGTCATCGCCATCTCCCTCATTCGGTTTGTCAAACGATCTATGGGCAGGATGCAGGACGCGCCAGCCCCCCGCCCCTCGCATTTATGCCGAACCTATCGGCACAGATGCATGAAATCACGGTCATAGCTTTTGAGATGCGCGCCGCCGTCGACATAGATCGTCTGACCGGTCACGGCACTTGCTTCCACCAGATAGAGAACCGCCTGCACGATCTGCTCCGCCTGCGGCAGGCGCGCGAGCGGCATCAGTCCGGCCAGCCGCTCCATTTGCGCCTCGTCATAGTCCGGCGTCGCGATGGTCAGGCCGGGCGCGACGGCATTGACCCGCACCTTGGGCGCCAGGCTGTGAGCGCTGGTGCGGGTCAGGCCCGCCAGCGCCAGCTTGGACAATGTATAGGCCATCTGGTCGGCATGGGGATGGTCGATCCGCTGGTCGAGGATGTTGACGATACAACGATCCCCCACCCCCGCCGGCACGGTCGCGAACGCCTTGGTCAGCAGGGTCGGCGCAGCACAGTTCACCGCATAATGGCGCATCAAATCGTCGGCGGTCACGGTTTCCAGCCGGTCCTGCCCAAAGATAGCCGCGCTGTTGACGAGGATATCGGGCGGACGGCCGAACCGTTCCGCCACCTGCACCACCAGTTCTTCCGCCCCTTCGGGATCAGCAAAATCGACGACGAAACCTTCCCACTCCGTGCCTTCCTCCTCGAAGGTCAGCGCCAGATGGGAATCGAGCCGCGTGTCATGGCTGCCATGAATGGCAAGCGAATGACCGGCCCTCGCCAGCGCGGCGGCGATGATGCCGCCCAACCGGCGATGCCCACCCGTAACCAGCGCCAGCCGCTTGGGCGCCAGCGGCGCGCCGACCGGCGCTGCATCGCTGCGCGCTTTGCCCAGCGGGCGATAGGCAGGTTCGTCATCGCCACTCATGAGGCGATGAGCTTCAACACTTCCTCGCGCGACTTTTCGTCTTCGCGGAACACGCCCAGCATGCGGCTGGTTTTCATGATGACATTGGGCGTGCGCACGCCCCGCCCGGTCATGCAGCCATGGGTCGCCTCGATCACCACGGCGACGCCCTGGGGATTCAGATGCTCCCAGATGCAGTTGGCGACTTCCGACGTCAGCCGTTCCTGCACCTGCAACCGGTTGGCATAGGCATGGAGGACGCGAGCGAGTTTTGAAATGCCGACCACATAGGCACCGGGCAGATAGGCGATATGCGCCTTGCCCACGATCGGCGCCATATGATGTTCGCAATGCGACTGGAACGGAATGTCCTTGAGCAGCACGACATCGTCATAGCCACCCACTTCATGGAAGATGCGCGACAGATGATAGGCCGGGTCGTCGGCATAGCCACGGCAATATTCGCGCCAGGCGCGCGCGACGCGCTCAGGCGTTTCCACCAGCCCTTCGCGTTCGGGAGTATCACCCGACCAGCGGATCAGGGTACGGATTGCGTCGCTGACTTCGGCCGGAACCGGCTCCTTGCCTTCGCCGATGGTTTCGGCGTCGATTTCACATGCCATGAACCGGCCACTCCTTATATTGTTGGTCCCGCATATGGCGGCTGGGGTGCGCGATGGCCAGTCCCTTTCGGGCCGCTGGACACAAGATCATAGTGATGGCAAATCGGGCGCATACGGGATCGCCACACCAAAATGCCTCTGCTCATCATATATCATGCGTACTGAACGGATCGCCGCCGTGCTGCTGGCGGCCGGCACATCCTCCCGCTTTGGCGAGGAGGACAAGCTGATGACGGAATTGCGCGGCAAGCCGATGGCGGCCCATGTGCTGGAAACGGTCGCATCCATGGCCTTTGCCGAACTGATCGCCGTGGTCCGGCCGATCGAATTCGCGCCTGTCATTCATCGCAAGCTGGACCGGCGCGGCTATACGATCATCGTCAACGACCAGCCGGAAGACGGCATATCGGGCAGCATCGTGCGTGCGATCGACTATGTGATGCCCAACAACAAGATACGCGGCGTCCTGATTTGTCTGGCGGACATGCCGGACGTGCCGCAGACCCATTATAACCGCATCTGTCTGGCAGCGGAGGACATCCGCTCGGTAGTGGCATCGACGGACGGCTTCTCCTCCTCGCCACCGGCCTTTATCGGGCGCAAGCATTTCCCCGAACTACTGGCGCTGAAGGGCGATCAGGGCGCGCGGGCCTTGCTGAGCCACGGCATTCAGATCGAGACGACGGGCAACATCCTGCACGACGTCGACACACCCGAAGACCTGCCCGGCTGGCGCCCGGTCACGCCGCAATAGAGCGGCAGGCACAAGATATTCGGATCAGTTCGACCGGGTCGGATCGGTCAGGCCATCACCCATTTCGCGCGCATCGGGCCCACGGCTGATCGGCAGCGAACCGGTCTGGCGCTCAAGCCGGCGATGCACGAGCGGCGCGTCCGGCCCCTGATGCAGCGCATGGATGGCGTCGCTGTTGGCGATGTCGGCCACGGTACGCCGCTGATTGTGCCGCACATAGTCCAGCCAGGTCGCCACATGATAGCGTTCGACCCACAGGTCCGACTCGCCCAGGTCGCGCAGCAACTGCCAGCCATGGGCGCCATCGCGCCGCCGGATACGCCGCCGCTCGCTCATCGCGGCCAGGAAGGGCACGATCGATCCGGCCGGAATGCGATATTCGATGGTGATGACGATCGGCCCGCTTCGGGGCTCGACCGGCACCGTGGTATCGGGTTCCCGCCAGTCGCCGCGCGGATCGAGATTATCGTCGCCAATCTGCGGCAATGGCCGCCACAGCCCCAGCATCGCGGCAACGAACTGCATGGAAGCTGCCGCATAAAGACCGGTCACGACGCCATGCTGCTCCGCCACCCAGCCGAACAGCCAGGCACCGCCTGCCATGCCGCCAAAGGCGATCATCTGGTACAGCGCCACGGCGCGTGCAACCACCCATCGCGGCGCCGACATCTGCACCGACACGTTGAAGGTGGACAGCGCCAACACCCAGCCGGCCCCGGCCAGCATATAGCCCAGGATCGCCAGCGGCAGCAGGCTGCTGACCCCGGTCAGGGCCGTGCCCAGCGCCATGGACAGCGTCGCACAGCGGACCAGGGTTTCGACGGAGATGAAGGTCCGTAACCGCCGGCTGCCCAGCGCACCCAACACAGCGCCGACGCCGAAAGCGCCGCTGGTGATGCCGAAAGTCAGCGCCCCGCCCCCCAGCACGTCGCGCGCGACCAGCGGCATCAGGGCGGACACCGCCGCCGCACCGATGCCGAAGGCACCGCTGCGCAACAGCACCAGCTTGATATTGGGCGACGCCGCGACATAGCCGACGCCGGCGACCATCGCCACGCCCAGCCGTTCGCGCGGCAGCAGCTTGGGCGGCAAGTCCGGCCGCCAGCGCGCCAGTACTGCCAGCAGACCGACATAGCTGAGCGCGTTGACCAGGAACGCCGCCGCAGCCCCCGCCGCCGCGACGATGATGCCGCCCAGCGCCGGACCGGTACTGCGCGCCAGATTGAAGCCCATGCTATTCATCGCCACCGCGCTCGGCAAGACGGCGCGCGGTACCATGTCGCCCACCGACGCCTGCCAGGCGGGGCCATTGATCGCGGTGGCGCAACCGATGGCGAAGGTGAAGGACAGGAGCAGCCAGGGCGTCATCAGCCCGAACCAGGCGGTCGCCGCCAGCAATGTGGAGGTCAGCAGCATGGCGGACTGACAGGCGATCATCACCTTGCGCCGGTCCAGATTGTCCGCGACTGCCCCGGCCCAGAGCGACAGCAGCATGATCGGCAATGTGGTCGCCGCCGGGACCAGCGCGATCAGCAGGGGCGACGCCGAAAGCGACGTCATCATCCACGCCGCACCGACCGACTGGATCAGGCCGCCGAAATTGGACGCAAGGCTGGCGGACCAGATGGCCCGGAAGGTGGGGATGGCAAAGGGTGACGGTGGTTTCTGGGTCGAGGCGTCGGTCACACTGTCCATGGGGTCGATATAGACGGCAATGGCCGGGGTGCAACGCTTCTATGCCATGCCTGTTCGCAACGCCCCCGCCCAGTCGGGACGGCCATGGGCTTTGGCGGCGCAGGCCGCAACTTCCCAATCATAGGGGATGGCGATCAGGCGCGCCTGCCATGCCCCGTCGATCCGATCGGCCATGGCATAGCGGGCATGGGGCGATCCGGTTTCTACCCGGTGCGGGAAGGGATGGTCGTCGGCATAGGCCGGCAGGCCGACGCTGCCGGGATTGACGATCAGTCCCCCGCCCGGCCGATGATGGATGCGCGGGATATGGGTATGGCCACACAGGATCAATGGCGCCTCCATGCCTCCGGCCCGCGCTTCCACCTCGTCGGGGGTGGCGGGACGCAGGCCGTCCGGGCAGAGCGTTTCCAGCCAGTAGCAAAGATCGTCGCCCGGCGCACCATGGACCATCAGCACATCATCGACCGGCCAGAGCTGGTCGGGCAGCACCGCGATCCAGCCGCGATGATGCGGTTGCAATTGCTGATGTGTGTAAAGATCGGACGCGCCCATGCGGGCCGGATCATGGGTCAGCAATTGCCGCTCATGATTGCCCCGGATCGTCGGCAGGCTCAGCGCCATCAGCCGGTCCGCCGTCTCGCAGGGGAAGAGCGGGCCGGACAGGATATCGCCCAGATTGACGATCATATCCGCGCCCTGCCTGGCAATGTCGTCCAGCACCGCATCCAGTGCGACGATATTGCCATGAATGTCGGAAAGGATGGCGATGCGCATGGGCCTGAAATGCCATGGGGATTCGCCGGTGGAAAGGTGCGGAATGCGACAGCGAGTTGGACAGGTAAATCGATAGTCGCAAACTGCCGCTACGGCATGCTGCCCCCGCCGCGAACAGCATATTAGACACTTGCACTTTACGTAAACGTAAATACATTCAGCACCGAGATCCGAAGCGCCGGAACGGCCCCCACGGAGAGGGAATGAACATGGAAGCCTATATTTACGACGCCGTCAGGACGCCCCGTGGCCGGGGCAAGGCGGACGGGTCGCTGCACGACATCACCCCGATCCAGTTGGCGACGCAGGTATTGGAAGCGGTGCGCGACCGCAGCCAGATCGACACCGCCGATGTCGATGACGTGATCCTCGGCTGCGTCAGCCCGGTCGGCGAACAGGGCGCGGACATTGCCCGCGTCGCCGTGCTGAACGCCGATTATGCGCAGACCGTGCCGGGCGTGCAGATCAACCGTTTCTGTGCGTCGGGTCTTGAGGCCGTGAACATGGCGGCGGCCAAGGTCTATTCGGGCGAAGCGATGTTCGCGATAGGCGGCGGCGTCGAATCGATGAGCCGCGTGCCGATGGCGTCGGACGGTGGCGCCTGGGCGATGGACCCGGCGGTCGCCTACAAGACCTATTTCGCGCCGCAGGGCATCGGCGCGGACGTGATCGCCACCAAGTTCGGCATCAGCCGCGACGATGCCGACGCCTATGCCGTCGAAAGCCAGAAGCGCGCCAAGCAGGCATGGGACGAGAAGCGCTTCGCCAAGTCGATCGTGCCGGTAAAGGATGTGATCGGCGGCATCGCGCTCGACCATGACGAACATATGCGCCCCGATGCGACGATGCAGTCGCTGGGCGCGTTGAAGGCCAGCTTTACCGCTTTGGGCGAGGAGATGCCGGGCTTCGATACGGTGGCGTTGCTGCGCTATCCGGAACTGGAGAAGGTCAATCATATCCACCATGCCGGCAACAGCAGCGGCATCGTTGACGGCGCGGCAGCCGTGCTGGTCGGCAACAAGGATATGGGCGACAAATATGGGCTGAAGCCCCGCGCCAGGATCAAGGCGATGGCCTCGATCGGGTCGGAGCCGCTCATCATGCTGACCGGGCCGGAATTTGTCGCGGGCAAGCTGCTGGCACGCGCGGGCATGAGTGCCGCCGACATTGATCTGTGGGAACTGAACGAGGCCTTCGCTTCGGTCGTGCTGCGCTACATGCAGGCGATGAACCTCGACCATGACAAGATCAACGTGAATGGCGGTGCGATCGCCATGGGCCATCCGCTGGGCGCGACCGGGGCGATGGTGCTGGGCACGGCGCTGGATGAACTGGAACGGACGGCCAAGGGCACGGCGCTCATCAACCTGTGCGTCGGCGCGGGCATGGGCACCGGCATCATCATCGAGCGCGTGTAAGGACAATAACCTCCGTTCGCCCTGAGCTTGTCGAAGGGCGCGCGCGTGCTTCGACAGGCTCAGCACGAACGGGGTGTGGGAGACAGGATTATGAACACCATCACATTCGACATAGACGCCGACGGCATCGCCACGCTGACCATCGACGTGCCCGGCCAGTCGATGAACGTCATCGGCCCGGACTTCCTGGCGGACATGGATGCCGCGATCACGCGCATCGCGTCGGAAGAGGGCATCAAGGGCGCGGTCATCGCGTCGGGCAAGGACAGCGGCTTGATGGCCGGCATGGACCTGAAATATTTCGGCGCAATGCTGGCGACCAGCGATGGCGAACGCCCGGCCCCCGCCGCCATCTTCGACAAATTATTCGTGCTGAACGCCCTGTTCCGCCGTCTGGAAACCAGCGGCAAACCGATCGCCTGCGCGATTGAGGGCACCTGCGTGGGCGGCGGTTTCGAACTGGCGCTGGCCTGCCATCGCCGTTTTGTGGGCGACAGCAGCAAGACGCAGCTGGGTCTGCCCGAAATCCTGATCGGCCTCTTCCCCGGCGGTGGCGGGTCGCAGCGCCTGCCGCGCCTGATCGGCGTGCAGGCCGCGCTGATGTACATGCTTCAGGGCAAGCTGTTCCGCCCGGCCGAAGCGGCGATGCTGAAGGCGGTGGATCAGGTCGTGCCGCAGGGCACGGCAGTCGAAGCCGCGAAGGAATGGGTAAAGGCTAACCCGACCGCAAACACCCAGCCCTGGGACGTCAAGGGTTTCAAGGTTCCTGGCGGTGCGGGCGGTTTCAACCCCGCCTTCGTGCAGACCATGGCCGGCGCGCTGCCGATGACGCTGAAGCAGACTCAGCGCAACATGAACGCGCCGATCGCCCTGCTGTCGGCCGTCTATGAAGGCATCACCCTGCCGATGGACCGGGCGATCCGCATCGAGAGCAAATATTTCGCCAAGGTCGCCGCCGATCCGCAGGCGTCGAACATGATCCGCACGCTGTTCGTCAATAAGCAGGCGGCCGAACGCGGTGCACGCCGTCCCAAGGATCAGCCCAAGGCCCCGACGACGAAGCTCGCCATGCTGGGCGCGGGCATGATGGGCGCGGGCATCGCCACCGTCGCGGCACAGGCCGGGATCGAGGTCGTCCTGTTCGACCGCGACCTGGCCTATGCGGAAAAGGGCAAGGCGCATGTCGAAGAGGTGCTGAAGAAGCGTCTGGGCAAGGGCATGACGCCCGAAAAGTTGGAAGCCACGCTGGCCCGCGTGACCCCGACCACCGACTATGCGGCGCTGGCCGGCGCGGACTTCGTGATCGAAGCGGTGTTCGAGGATGTGAGCATCAAGGCGGAAGTGACGAAGCAGGTCGAAGCCGTGCTGGGCGCCGACACCATCTTCGGCTCCAACACCTCCACTTTGCCCATCACCAAGCTGGCGCAGGCCTGGACCAAGCCGGAGAATTTCATCGGCGTCCATTTCTTCTCGCCGGTTGAGAAGATGCCGCTGGTGGAGATCATCCTGGGCGAAAAGACCGGCCCGGCCGCCATCGCCAAGGCGCTGGATTTCGTCGCGCAGATCAAGAAGACGCCGATCGTCGTGCATGACAGCCGCGGCTTCTACACCTCGCGCAGCTTCGGCACCTATGTGCAGGAAGGTGCGGAACTGGTCGGCGAAGGCGTCAATCCGGCGCTGATCGAAAATGCCGGCAAGCAACTGGGCATGCCGACTGGCCCGCTCGCCGTCAGCGACGAAGTGTCCATCGAACTGGGCTGGAAGATCATGAGCGCCGCGAAGAAGGAACTGGGCGACGCCTATGTGCCGCAGGGGTCCGACGACATCATGGTGAAGATGGTCGAATCCGGGCGCCTCGGCCGCAAGAATGGCAAGGGCTGGTACGACTATCCCGAAGGCGCGAAAAAGCATCTGTCGCCGGTATTGGGCGAGATGTTCCCGCGCGCGGCCAAGCAGCCCGACGTCGAGGCGGTGAAGGAACGGCTCCTCTATCGCCAGCTGATCGAATGCGCCCGCTGTTTCGAGGAAGGCGTGCTGGAAACGCCGGAAGATGGCGATATCGGCGCGATCTTCGGCTGGGGCTTTGCGCCCTATACCGGCGGGCCGTTCAGCCATATGGACACGGTCGGCATCGCCCATGTCGTGGCCGTGCTGGACCGGCTGGCGGCGGACCATGGCCCGCGCTTTGCCCCGACCCAGCAGTTGCGGGACATGGCGGCGAGCGGTGGGCTGTTCTACCGCCCCGTGCCGGCCAAAGCCGCCGCATGAAGAGGGTATAAATCGTAACGCTTCTGTTTTAGGTCTTCGTTCGATCCGTCGATCGGCATCGCCCAATTCCTGCGTCATGCTGAACTTGTTTCAGCATCCATCGTGCCTCCCGGCCCTGCCGTTCCATGAGGAGAAATGGACCCTGAACCATGTTCAGGGTGACGATGAAGGACAGGGCGGTGGCGATCGACATCGAGCGGCGATCCGGAGATGTGAAGCATATGAGCGATAAACCCACGGTACTGGTCACGGGCGGCGCGGGCTATATCGGCAGCCATGCCGTGCTGGCGCTGAAGGATACCGGCTATGGCGTGGTGGTGATCGACAATCTGGTCACCGGCTTCGACTGGGCGGTGCCGCAGGATGTGACGCTGGTGCGCGGCGACATTGCCGATCAGTCGCTGGTGGAAGCGACTTTGCGGGACCATGCCGTAAAGGCAATCATGCATTTCGCCGGGTCGGTCGTGGTGCCGGAATCGGTCGAGAACCCGCTCAAATATTATCATAACAACAGCGCCAAGACCCGCGACCTGATCGAAAGCGCGGTGCGGGTCGGCGTGCCGCATTTCATCTTCTCCTCCACCGCCGCCACCTATGGCACGCCCGATGTGGAGGCGGTGCGGGAGGATACGCCGCAGCAGCCGATCAATCCCTATGGCATGTCGAAGCTGATGACGGAGTATATGCTGCGCGACGTGGCGGCGGCGCATCCGATGAACTTCTGCGCGCTGCGCTATTTCAACGTCGCGGGCGCCGATCCGCAGGGGCGCACCGGCCAGTCGACGGCCGGCGCCACGCACCTCATCAAGGTCGCTGTGGAAGCGGCTCTGGGCAAGCGCGAGAGCGTGGCCGTGTTCGGCACGGATTTCGACACGCCGGACGGCACGGGCGTGCGCGACTATATTCATGTCAGCGACCTCGCCGCTGCGCATCTGCTGGCGCTGGAGGCGCTGATCGCCGAGCCGACGCGCAACCATCTGCTCAATTGCGGCTATGGCCGGGGTTTCTCGGTGCTGGAGGTGCTGGACGCCGTCGACCGTGCGACCAACAATCCGATCCAGCGCGTCATGGCCGGTCGCCGGGCCGGCGATCCGGGCAAGCTGATTTCCGACAATGGCGCGATATTGGCGACCTTCCCGTGGCAGCCGCGCCACGCCGATCTGGATCAGATCGTCGCCCATGCACTGGCGTGGGAACGCAAGCTGGGCGAGCGCGGATGAGTGAGGCGAGCGTCCGCGCCTTCTTCGCAACCCAAGCCCCCGACGTCGCGCTGATCGATCAGGGTGTCAGCACCGCGACGGTGGCCGAAGCTGCCGCCGCGCTGGGCGTGGAGCCGGCGCGGATCGCCAAGACGCTGTCGCTGCGCATCGGCGAGGCGGTCGTGCTGGTCTGCGCTCGCGGCGACGCGCGCCTGTCCAATGGCAAGGCCAAGGCGGTGCTGGGCGCCAAGCCGCGCATGCTGGGCGGGCATGAGGTGGAGGAACTGACCGGCCATCCGGTCGGCGGCGTCTGCCCGTTCGGCCTGCCCTCGCCCCTGCCCATCTATTGCGACATATCGCTGCGCGATTTCGCCACCGTCTTTCCGGCCGCCGGGTCGCGCACCACCTCGGTCGAACTGACGCCGGATCGACTGGCGGCCTTGACCGGGGCGACATGGGTGGACATTTGCACCCTTCCTGAGATTGCGGAGTAGCCCCATGCCGACCGAACATCTTTTCGCCATCGGAGCGCAGGCCGCCGCCGACATCGCCGCGCGCATCGCCGCATTGCTGGCCGACGGCATCGCCGCGCGCGGCGTCGCGAGCATCGCCGTGTCGGGGGGCAGATCGCCGCGCCCGGTTTTGGAGGCGCTGAGCGCGGTCGACCTCGACTGGAGCAAGGTCGTCGTAACGCTGGTGGACGAACGGTGGGTCGCGCCCGACAGCACCGACAGCAATGAACGTCTGGTGCGCGAGACGCTGTTGCAAAATGCCGCGTCTGCTGCATCGCTCCTGCCTATGTGGAACAGCGCGCCGGACGCTTATATCGGCCAGGCATTGTGCGAAAAAATGTTCAGCGAGCAGCCCTGGCCGCTCGACATCATCCTGCTGGGCATGGGTGATGACGGCCATACTGCCTCGCTCTTCCCCGAAGGCAAGGAACTGGCCGAGGGACTCAGCAGCAAGGCGCTGACCATCGCGACGACCCCACCCGCCGCGCCACACCAGCGCCTGTCACTGACCGCGCATGCGATCTTGCAGAGCCGCCATATCTTCCTCCAGATCAGCGGCGCGGGCAAGAAGGCCATCTATGATCGCGCGCTGGCGGGTGGGCCGGTGGAGGAACTGCCGATCCGGCTGGCGCTGTTGCAGGACGCCGTGCCGGTCGAGGTGTGGATCGCGGAAGCCTGACACTGCATCCGTTTGTTTCGAATGGAGATTGGCTAGCTTTTGACTTCATGATCCGAAATCAGATAGCGCCACACGCCCACGGCGTTGATCGCCAGCAGCGCCACATTCTGCCAGCCTATCCCTTCGCTATCCCGATCCAGAAAGCCCCAGCCGATCAGTGCGATCGAACTGGTGACGAACAGGACGAATGCCCATCCGGTTATGCGTCGTCCCAAATTGAGCGAAACGACCAGCGCCGCGATTGTCGCCGCCACTGCGCCATAACATTGCAGAACAGTGAGCAGCGTCTGATCCATGGCAGCACAACGCCCGCCTTATGGACATGGTTGCGGCTGCACTCTACGTCCCTGCCATGGTTGCCGACATTTCCCCTTTCCACGCCATCGCGATCAGCCGCGAGGCCCATGCCCTTGAAGCGCAGGGGCGGTCGATCCTGCACATGGAATTCGGCCAGCCGTCTACCGGCGCGCCGGCCGAAGCGATCGCGGTCGCGCACCGGGTGCTGGATACCGAGCCGATGGGCTATTGGGAAAGCCCTGCGCTGAAAGAACGGATCGCGTGCCATTATGGCGAGAAGCATGGCGTGGCGGTCGATCCGGAGCAGATCTTGCTGACCTGCGGCGCGTCGCCGGGGCTGGTGCTGGCGCTGACCAGCCTGTTCGCGCCCGGCGCCCGCGTCGCCACCGCGCGGCCGGGCTATGTCGCCTATCGCAATAATCTCAAGGCGCTGTATCTGGAACCGGTCGAGGTCGCCTGCGGCCCGGCCGAACGGTACCAGATCAGCGCCGACGCGCTGGCGGCAATCGACCCCGCGCCGGACGGCCTGATTCTCGCCAGTCCCGCCAATCCCACCGGCACGATCATCCCGGCGGATGAACTGGCACGGATCGCGAAGGTCTGCGCGGAACGCCGCATCCGCATCATTTCCGACGAAATCTATCATGGCCTCAGCTTCGGGGCGCCGGCGCGGTCGATGCTGGAATTTGCGCCCGACGCGCTGATCGTGAACAGCTTTTCCAAATATTACAGCATGGCCGGCTGGCGTCTGGGCTGGATCGTGGTGCCGCTAGCGCTGATCGATGTGGCGCGGGCGCGGATGGGCAACCTCTTCCTGACGCCGCCGGTGCTGGCGCAGCGCGCGGGCCTGACCGCCTTCGATTGCACGGACGAACTGGAGAGGAATGTCGACAACTATCGCCGCAACCGGCAATTGCTGCTGGACGCCCTGCCCGCGCTCGGCCTCGCCAGCATCGCGCCGCCCGATGGCGCCTTCTACATCTATGCCGACATCAGCCACCTGACCAATGACAGCCTCAGCTTCTGCCAGAAGCTGCTGCGCGAAACCGGCGTGGCGACCGCGCCGGGCGTGGATTTCGATCCCGTAGACGGCCACCGCTTCATCCGCTTCAGCTTTGCCGTTTCAACGGATCGGGTCGAGGACGCGATCGCCCGCATGGTGCCGTGGTTTCAGGCGCAGGGTGGTCGTTAGAAGGTAAAGATTAGATGGAAAACGGACGGCGCTTCTCTATAACAAAACTATGTTCAAGAGAGCTAAAGCAAAAGGCAAAGGCACCGTCCCTAATCACCTTAAAGATCGATTCCGGTATTTGGACGGGCTTACGCCTGCGAGTGCTTTAGGACCGTGGCGTAAATTCATAACAGTTGCCATAGGGGGCCTTCAGCACATCGGCTTTGCGTCGAAATCTGACCTACTTTTGGTTGTGTCGGGGGCGCGCGGACGTGGCGTTGTTGATTGCACGACCGGCAGCAAAGTCGCAAGAAATGATGAAGAGTATTACCCCGATTTCGGTTCTTTAGAGGCCGAAGGCATAGGCCCGCTGGGGGGACAACAGATTCGAGTAGCTGGAATCTCTGGCGGCGGCTTATCCCACGCCACCGAAGATGGATGGCTTATCGAACTGCATCCACTTTCATGGCCAGAGGAAGAGTTTTTCTTGTGTCCACCGGGACAGACAATGCTGTGGAATCATCCTGCGACCGAACCTGAGTTGTTTAAGCTAAGGCCGTTGCCATCCTCGTTAGTAGCTTATGGTTTTTCCCCGACCGGTAGATCTCTGGTCATAGCTACATCTTCGGATTTGGAGATATACAGCCGCGCTTAACGTCCGCAACCAGACCGACTGCCTCTCAAATCACCGCACCGTTCGCTTGTACAGATGCACCAGCCATAATCCGGTCAGCACCGCCACTGTCAGCAAGCGCGGCGGGAGTTTGTCGATGGCGTGGGGTACGCTCCAGAAGAGCGCGTCGCCGAGGCTGACGATGATCAGGACAAACAGACCGAACAGCAACGGCGGCAGGAAGTGGCGAGCCTTCATGGGACTCGGCATAGCATGGCCGCACCCAGTCCGCGATAGTCGGGGCGCTTAGGTCGGGTCAGCTATGTCCGGGATGCCAGTGGTGCGGGTGGTCGGAATCGAACCGACACTCCTTGCGGAACCGGATTTTGAGTCCGGCGCGTCTACCAGTTTCACCACACCCGCACGGCTGGTTGGGCGCAAATGACAAAATCCGACGCGGGCGTCCAGCCGAAAATCGGCAGGCAGCATAAAAGCCTCCGCCCGTCGCTTGACAGCATGGGGTGCCGCGCCCACATGCCGACCTGAAAATGAAACGTTATATCATTTGATCGGAATGTGATGACCTCCTGCGACGAGCGGCAAAGCGCCGCCCCCTGTCCGCCCCTCAAGGCCAGCGAGCAGGCGAACGGTCCCACCGCCTGGCTGGATGGCTTCGCGCTGTGCGCCTCCTCGCTCTGCACCCTCCATTGTCTGGGCCTGCCGCTATTGTTCGCGCTGCTTCCCGCCTTTGCCAGCCGGATCGATCCGGGCGAATCCTTTCACCTCATCATACTGGCGCTGGCGGTGCCGACCAGCCTGTTCGCGCTGGTACAGGGTCAGCGCCGCCATGGCGGGCGGGCGCCGATTCTGGCGGGCGTCGCCGGCCTGACCTTAATGAGCATCGGCGCACTGTTCGCCCATGGCGCGCTGGCCGAGACGCTCTGGACCGTCACCGGCAGCCTGCTGCTGGCGGGCGCGCATATCCTCAACTGGCGTCGCGGGTTGCGCTGAAACACCCCCTTGTCCCTGATCCGATTCGCGAAATGTCCGGCCCTTGCCAAGGCCGTCCTGTCATGATGTTGCTGCAAACCGGCTTCCACGATAGCCTTCTTGCGTAACGATCCGCGAGCGCTATAAGGGCGCCTCGTGCAGACATAGACAATTTCAAAAACGGAGAAGGACCATCCTTTGACCGAGCCGTCTGCTACGTTCCTGTTATTTGGTGCCACCGGTGATCTGGCGCGCCGGATGATCTTTCCTTCGCTCTACAATTTGCTGTCGGACGGATTGCTGCCCGACGACTTCATGATCGTCGCGTCCGGCCGGTCCGAAATGGACGACGCCGCCTTCCGCAAGGAAGTGGATGAGGCGTTGCAGCAATTTCTGGCTGCCGATCGCTATGACGAAGAGGTCGCTACCCGCTTCGCAGCGATGATCGGCTATCAGCCGGTCGATGCCGGCAATACGGACCAGTTTGCGGCGCTGGCCAAACGGATCGACGGCCGGCTGGAGCGCGGCCTGTCGGTCTATCTGTCCACCCCGCCCTCGCTCTTCGCGCCGACCGCGCAGGGCCTGGCCGACGCCGGCCTCATCACGCCGCACACGCGGATCGCGATGGAGAAGCCGATCGGCAAGGATCTCGCTTCGTCGAAGGTCGTGAATGACGGCATCGGCCACCTCTTCGCCGAGGACCAGATTTTCCGCGTCGACCATTATCTGGGTAAGGAAACGGTCCAGAACCTGCTCGCCCTGCGCTTTGGCAACGTCATGTTCGAACCGCTGTGGAACACCACGGCGATCGACCATGTGCAGATCACCGTGGGCGAGACGGTGGGGCTGGAAGGCCGCGTCTCCTATTATGACGGCGTGGGCGCGCTGCGCGACATGGTGCAGAATCACATCCTGCAAATCCTGTCGATCATCGCCATGGAGCCGCCCGCCCGCATGGACCCGACCGCTGTGCGCGACGAGAAGGTGAAGGTGCTGCGGTCGCTGCGCCCGATGACCGACGAAACGGTCAAGACGCACAGCGTGCGCGGCCAGTACACGCCGGGCGCGGTCAGCGGTCAGATCGTCACCGGCTATGCCGACGAACTCGGCAAGCCGTCCGACACCGAAACCTTCGTGGCCTTGAAGGCCTATATCGACAATTGGCGCTGGCAGGGCGTGCCCTTCTACCTGCGCACCGGCAAGCGGATGCCCGCGCGCCAGTCCGAAATCGTGATCCAGTTCAAGCCGGTGCGCCACAGCATCTTCGGCCGCGACGGGCATGGTACGGGGCTGGAGCCGAACACGCTCGTCATCCGCTTGCAGCCGGAGGAATATATCCGGCTCGCCATCATGAGCAAAAGGCCGGGGCTGGAACGGCAGGTGAAGCTGGACGAGGTGACGCTGGACGTTTCCCTGACCGCCGCCTTTGCCGGGCAGCGCCGCCGTATCGCTTACGAACGATTGATCCTGGACCTGCTGGCCGGTGACCAGACCCTCTTCGTCCGCCGTGACGAGGTGGAGGCCCAATGGACATGGATCGATTCGATCATCGACGGGTGGAAAGAGGCCAATGTGAAGCCCGCCGCCTATTCTTCGGGGAACTGGGGTCCGTCTTCGGCCATTGCCCTTATCGAACGTGACGGAGCCAGCTGGCATGACTGAATTGAATCCGGTGATCGCAAAGGTCACCGACCGCATCGTGAAGCGCAGCGCCGCTTCGCGCCTGAAATATCTCGACCTGATTGAACGGGGCCGTGACGCTGGCACCAATCGCGCGCAACTATCCTGCGGCAATCTGGCCCACGCCTTTGCCGCCAGCGGCGAAGACAAGCCTGTCATTCGCACCGGCGCGGCGATGAATATCGGCATCGTGACGTCCTATAACGACATGCTGTCGGCGCATCAGCCCTATGGCCGCTATCCGGAGGTCATCAAGATCGCCGCGCGCGAAATCGGCGCCACGGCGCAGGTGGCGGGCGGCGTGCCGGCCATGTGCGACGGCGTGACGCAGGGACAGGCCGGCATGGACCTGTCGCTGTTCAGCCGCGACACGATCGCGCTCGGCACGGCGGTCGCGCTCAGCCACGCCATGTTCGAAGGCGCGATGCTGCTGGGCATTTGCGACAAGATCGTGCCGGGCCTGCTGATCGGCGCGCTGCGTTTCGGCCATCTGCCCACGATCCTGATCCCTGCCGGCCCGATGCCGTCGGGCCTCGCCAACAAGGAAAAGGTGCGCATCCGCCAGCTTTATGCCGAGGGTAAGGTCGGCAAGGACGAACTGCTGGAAAGCGAAAGCGCCTCCTACCATGGCGCGGGCACCTGCACCTTCTATGGCACGGCCAACAGCAACCAGATGATGATGGAGATGATGGGGCTGCACATGCCCGCCGCCTCCTTCGTCCATCCGGGTACGAAGCTGCGCACCGAACTGACCCGCGCGGCGACGCATCGCATTGCCGAAATGGGCTGGGATGGCGGCGATTATCGTCCGCTGGGCCATTGCGTCGATGAAAAGGCGATCGTCAACGCGATCATCGGCCTGATGGCGACCGGCGGCTCCACCAACCATGCCATCCATTTGCCCGCCATCGCGCGGGCGGCGGGCATCCATATCGACTGGACCGACTTTGCCGAAATTTCGGACGTCGTGCCGCTGCTGGCGCGCGTCTATCCCAATGGTTCGGGCGACGTGAATAATTTCCATGCGGCCGGCGGGATCAGCTTCGTGATCCGCGAATTGCTGGGCGCCGGGCTGCTGCATGGCGATATCCTGACCGTCGCGCCCGTCGGCATGGCCGGCTATGGGCAGGAACCGGTGCTGGAAGACGAAAAGCTGGTGTGGCGCGACGTGCCTGTGTCGCGCGACGAAGCGATTCTTCGCCCCGCCGCCAATCCGTTTCAGGCCGATGGCGGCATGAAGCTGCTGGAAGGCAATCTGGGCCGCTGCGTCATGAAGGTGAGCGCGGTGGACAAGGAGCGCTGGACGATCGAGGCGCCCGCCGCCGTCTTCCACGATCAGGACGATGTCCTGCGCGCGTTCAAGGCTGGCGAACTGGAGCGCGACGTCGTTGTCGTGGTCCGCTTCCAGGGGCCAAAGGCCAACGGCATGCCGGAACTGCACAAGCTGACCCCGGCGCTCGGCGTATTGCAGGATCGTGGCTTCAAGGTCGCGTTGCTGACCGACGGCCGCATGTCTGGCGCATCCGGCAAAGTGCCGGCCGCCATCCATCTGTCGCCCGAAGCTTTGGCTGGCGGCGCGATCGGCAAGCTGCGCGATGGCGATCTGGTGCGGGTCTGCGCGGAGACGGGCGACGTCACGGCGCTGGTCGATGCGGCGACATGGGACGCGCGGGACATCCCCGCCGCCCCGCCCCCGCCCTACGACACCGGCCGCGAGCTGTTCGCCCTCTTCCGCCATCATAGCGACCTGGCCGAACAGGGCGCGTCGCCGATCCTGGCGGCGATGGAAAGCGAACTGTAAACGTCCCTCCGTCATGCCAGCGCAGGCTGGCATCTCTCTTCTTCATCCAACTTTGATGGGAAGAAAAATGAGATCCCAGCCTTCGCTGGGATGACGGGCAAGAGAATTGGATGCCCTGATGACCGACATCATCGCCGCCGACATTGGCGGAACCAACGCCCGCTTCGCCCGCGCCTCGCTGGACGAGCGGGGCGTGCCGACGCTCGGCACCGTGCGCAAATATAAGGTCGCCGATTATCCCAGTCTGCAAGCCTGCTGGGCCGCCTTTGCCGAAGATGAGAAGAAGGATGGCGCCGGCGACCTGCCTCGCGCCGCCTCCATCGCCTTCGCCACCGCGATCGGGCGGGAGGTGATCAAGCTGACCAACAGCAATTGGGTGATCCGCGCCGATACGCTGGCGGCCGACATCAATGTCGACACCGTCCGCCTCGTCAATGATTTCGAGGCGGTGGCCCATGCCGTGTCGCGTCTGCCCGCCGAAAACCTGCCTTTGCTGTTCGGGGAGGATCGCCCCTTCCCCACCGATGGCGGCGTCACCATCCTTGGCCCCGGCACCGGCCTTGGCGTCGCGATGATCGCTTATGATCAGGGGCATCCCCATGTGATCGCGACCGAAGGCGGGCATCTCGACTTTGCTCCGCTGGATCATATCGAGGAAAAGATCCTCTCCTATCTGCGCGATAAATTCCTGCGCGTGTCGACCGAGCGGATCGTGTCGGGTCCTGGCCTCAATTACATCTACAAGGCGCTGGCGACGATCGGCCATGACCGCGTTATGCTGATGGAAGATCCCGAATTGTGGCAGGCGGCGCTCGACGGCAGCGACGAATTTGCCCGTCGCGCACTCGACCGCTTCTGCCTCTGCTATGGATCGGTCGCGGGCGATCTGGCGCTGGCCCATGGCCCGCACAGCGTCGTGCTGGCCGGCGGCCTGACCCAGCGGATGAAGGATTTTCTGCAACAGAGCGGGTTCCATACCCGCTTCAAGGCCAAGGGCCGGTTCGAAAGCCTGATGGCGACCGTACCGATCCGCTGCGCCATTCATGATGAAATAGGGCTGTTCGGCGCTGCCGCAGCGTTCAGGGAGAAGTGATAATGAGCAAGCTGACCGTCGAACAGGTGATGGACCTCGCCCCGGTGATCCCGGTGCTGGTGGTGGAGCGGGTCGAGGATGCGCTGCCGATTGCGCAGGCATTGGTGAAGGGCGGCCTGCCCGCGCTGGAAGTGACGCTGCGCACCCCCGCCGCGCTGGACGTGATCCGCGAAATGGCCAAGGTCGAGGGCGCGATCGTCGGCGCCGGCACGGTGCTGAACCCGGAGCAGCTGGACGCCGCGATGGAGGCCGGCGCACGCTTCATCGTCAGCCCCGGCCTCACCAAGCCGCTGGGCAAGGCCGCGATCGCCGCGAAAATCCCCTTCCTGCCCGGCACCGCCACGGCTGGCGACATCATGCGCGGCATGGACATGGGCCTCACCCACTTCAAATTCTTCCCGGCCGAAACCTCGGGCGGCCTGCCGGCCTTGAAGGCGCTGGCCGCGCCGCTCCACACCGCTCGCTTCTGCCCCACCGGTGGCATCACGCCGCAAAGCGCGCCCGAATGGCTGGCCCAGCCCTTCATCAAATGCGTCGGCGGCAGCTGGGTCGTGCCCAAGGGGCCGGTCGATCCCGACACGATCGAGGCGCTGGCCCGCGAAGCGGCGGCCCTGCCGCGCTGACCGAAACAAATCCGTTCGCTTCGAGCGAAGTCGAGAAGCGGATAGACCTGCGCTTCCTGTTTCTCGACTTCGCTCGAAACGAACGGACATAGGATAAAGCCAACCGAACCTTGAAGCGGTTGCGTCTGCCTTCGCGTCCACCTAGATGAAGTCTATGAATCCGCGCCGTCTCCTTGCCGCTCTGGCCCTGTTCCTGTCCGGCTGTGCCGGCGCGCCGCAAAGCTATCCCTCGCTCGCCAAGCGCGCGGTGGAAAGCGCCCCCGTCGCGAAGATCAGCCCGCCCTCCGCCCCGGTCCCGGCCGATGCCGCGCTGTCGGCGGAAATCGCCAAATATGTGGGTCAGGCGGACAAGGGCGTCGCCGCCTTCGACACCGCTTATGCCAAGGCCGACAAGGCAGTCCGCGCCGCATCGGGCGCCGCCGTGTCCAGCGATGCCTGGGTCGCGGCGCAGGTGACGATCAGCGCGCTCGAATCCGCCCGCAACGATAGCGTATCGGCGCTCGCCAGCCTCGACACCCTCTATGTCCAGCGCAGCAATGCGGTTGCCGATGGCAAGGCCGCCGGCGGTCTTGAGGACGTAGACGCCGCCCGCAGCGCCGCGCTCGCGCTGGTCGATCAGCAGAACGACCGTATCGACGCGATGAAGGCCCGATTGCCGCAGCCATAGGGTTGGCGGAAAGCGGATATTTGCGGACTTTAGTTTAATTCTGTAGGCTTCACCCCGCGAATGGTGGGGCCAGCAATGCCAAATGCAAACTTTCTTCTACATCCCGCAGTCGGGATGCTTCGGATGACGCTCAATCTCGCACTCATATCCTATTTCCTGTGGCTTATCTGGTCGGGAAACAACGCCGGATATGGAACGTGGAGCGCCATGCTGGTAGTAACGATTTTCAATTTCGTTGTGGATCGCGCAAAACGGCACGCCCGCTAGCCCCCTATTCCCCCATCGCCTTTACCGCGCCCTTATGCGCCTTGGCGTTGTGGACATAATGATCCACCCCTTCGCGCATATCCAGGATCGCCTCGTCGCTCAGGTCGCGCATATGTTTGGCCGGGCGCCCGGCCCACAGCTGACGGTGCAGCACCCGCTTGCCCGGCGACAGCAAAGCGCCGGCCGCCAGCATCGCGTCGCTCTCCACCGTGCAGCCGCTCATCACGATCGCGCCCAGCCCGACGAACGCCCGATCCTCCAGCACGCAGCCATGGATCATCGCCATATGGCCGATCAGCACATCGTCGCCGATGATCGCGGGATAGCCGTCCACCGGCCGTCCGTCCGCCCGATCGCCGGGGCTGTCGCAATGGATGACCGTGCCGTCCTGCACATTGGTCCGCGCGCCGATCCGCACCCGGTTCACATCGCCCCGGATCACGCAATTATACCAGATGCTGGAATCCTCGCCGATTTCCACATCACCCACGATCCGGCATCCCGGCGCGATGAAGGCGCTGGGGTGGATGCGTGGGGCCTTGCCGGCGAAGGGAATGATGCTGACATCGGGATAATCGGTGGCGGCCATTATGGCTCTCCTCTCAAGGTCTGATCTTCAGCACGGGTAATATGCTGGCATGATCGTCGGTCCAGGCGGAAAAGCCCGGACGGGGCTTCAACAGCTGCCACTGCTCGCGACCGGACAGACGGACCAGCTGATCCAGTCGTGCGGGATCGCGGGACAAGGCAACCCAGATCGACGCCGCATAATGCCGCCCCTCGTCCCGCTTGTCCGGCACATAATGGCGCAGCCGCGCATGCCAGCCTTCCGCCGCCGCATCGCCGGCCACCACCGGCCGCAGGTCGAGATAGCGGTTGGAAATATGGATCAGCAGCACGCCATCGCGCGCCAGCCGCTGGCCGTAAATGTCCAGCGCCTCCCGCGTCAGCAGGTGCATAGGAATGGAGTCGGAGGAAAAGGCGTCGATCACCAACAGGTCTGCCCCGCCCGCTGGCTGCCGCGCCAGCGTCATGCGCGCGTCGCCGATGATGATGTTCGCATGCGGCTGGCAACGCGACAGGAAGGTGAAGTCAGCCGGATTACGCGCGATCGCCACCATGGCCGGATCAATCTCGTAGAAGCGCCAGCTTTGCCCCGGCCGGACATAGCAGGCCAGCGTCCCCGCGCCGAGGCCCACCACATCGATCCGCGCACGCGGCCCGAACAGCGCCGGCGCATGGCGCATCGCCAGCCCGACGCCAGAGTCCGGCGCATAATAGCTGGTCGGGTCCAGTTCCCGGTCCTTCGCCCGGTTCTGGACGCCGTGCAGCGTAGTGCCGTGGAACAGGATGCGCTCGCTGTCCCCTTTGTTCGCCACGCCATAGACGCCGAAATAGCTGCGGGTCAGCATGCCGCTGGCCGACTGGGACAGTTTCTCCCACCCGCTCAGGCACAGCATCAGATAGACGAGCATCCCGGCCGTCAGCCAGCGATGGCCAAGCGCCATCACCGCCAGCCCGATGATGGCCATGAAGCTGATGGTCTTGATAAGCGGCGACTTGAGATCGGGTACCAGCCCGCCGCCGACCAGCGAGAGCGCCAGCCCCAGCAGCAGCATGATCGTCGCCAGCCACACCCGCCGCTGCGCATTTTCCCAGAGCAAGCGCGGCAGGCGCAGCACCGCCTCCCGATCAGGCAGCAACAGCGCGGCCGCCACCAGCAGGATCGGATATTCATAGGTCCAGTCGAAGATCAGCGGCGCGATGAGCGCGCAGAACAGCCCGCCCAGCATGCCGCCGACCGACATGAGCAGATAGAAGCGCGTCAGATGCGCCGGCGCCGGCCGTAATTCGTAGAGCCGGGCATGGAGCGCGGTCGAGGCCACGAACAGCACGGTGACGATGCCCAGCGCGATGAAAACCGGGAAATGCACGCCGCCGGTAAAGGCGATGCAGGCGCCGATCAGCAGGATCAGCGGCGCGATCGACAGGCAGAGGTCCGCTGCGCCACGCCGCGCGGCGAAGGCGACCGAGAAGCTGAGCAGATAGAGGCCGAGCGGCACGATCCACAGCAGCGGCATCGCGACGATGTCGGTGGTCAGATACAGGCTGGTCGCCAGCATCAGGCCGGACGGCACGGCCGACAGCGCCAGCCAGTGCAGCTTGCGCCGCGCGTCTGGCGGCGTCGCGTCGCTCGTCTCCACCGCCACTTCGCCGGGGCTGGCCGCCGGCAATCGCCGGGCGCTCATATAGACGAGAAAGAACAGCGCGCCATAGCAGAGCGACCAGAGGATGCTCTGCGCCTTGAGCGCCAGCAACGGTTCGACCAGCAGCGGATAGGCGATCAGGCCGGCAAAACTGCCCAGGTTCGACGCGGCATAGAGCGGATAGGGATCGCGCCCTTCGGACAGGGCGTACCAGCGTTGCAGCAAGGGCGCCTGTGCCGCGACCACGAAGAAGAGCGGCCCGATCGACGCGCCGAGCAGCCACAGCACCCACAAGGCCGGCGCGATGTCGGCGGACGGTTGCCAGCCCATCAGGCCGATCGGCAGGAAGATGGCGGAGATCAGGAACAGGCCCAGATGGATCAGCGCCTGCCGCCGTGCTGGCACCCGGCCCAGCAGATGGGCATAGGCATAGCCCGCCAGCAGCAGCGCCTGATAGACCAGCATGGCGGAATTCCACACCGATGGCGCCCCGCCCAGACGCGGCAACGCCATGCGGGCGATCATCGGCTGGACCAGGAAGAGCAGGAACGATCCCGCGCAGATCGTGATGACGAAGCGAGCGCGCGTGCCGATCAAATATCTGTCCTCCTGTCGCCCCCGCCCCTTTCATGGGGCAGCAGGCGGGCAGGATACAAGCAAGATTCTTGCGGAAAATGGACGATGCCGGCGGATCAGCCGCCCAGCAGCCGCGCCGCGTGGAGCGCATGATAGGTCAGCACGCCCGAACATCCGGCGCGCTTGAACGCCATCAGCGTTTCCAGGATCAGCGCATCGCGGTCGCCGGCGCCAGCAGCGGCGGCATGCTCGATCATCGCATATTCGCCCGACACCTGATAGGCGAAGACCGGGACGGCAAAGCGGTCGCGCACGCGCGCGACGATATCCAGATAGGGCAGGCCCGGCTTCACCATCACGCTGTCGGCGCCTTCGGCAAGGTCGAGCGCCACTTCGCGCAGGGCCTCCTCGCCATTGGCGGGGTCCATCTGGTAGTTTTTCTTGTCGCCCTTCAACAACCCTCGCGATCCCACGGCATCGCGGAACGGGCCGTAGAAGGCACTCGCATATTTAGCGGCATAGGCCATGATCTGGACATTGGCATGCCCGCCTTGCTCCAGCGCGGCGCGGATTGCGCCGACCCGGCCGTCCATCATGTCGCTGGGCGCGATGATATCCGCGCCCGCCGCTGCCTGATTGAGCGACTGGCCGATCAGCACGTCGATCGTCGCGTCATTGAGGACATAGCCGCTATCGTCCAGCAGCCCGTCCTGCCCATGGGCGGTATAGGGGTCGAGCGCGACGTCGGTCAGGATGCCGATATCGGGCACCGCATCCTTGATCGCGCGGATCGCCCGGCACATGAGGTTATCGGGATTGAGCGCTTCGGCGCCATCGTCGCTGCGCCGCTCTGCCTGCGTATTGGGGAAGAGCGCGAGGCAGGGGATGCCCGCGTCGCGCGCGTCCTTCGCCCGCTCGACCATCAGGTCCACCGACCAGCGCGACACGCCGGGCAAAGCCGCGATCGGCTCCTCCACGCCCTGCCCTTCGGTCACGAACAGCGGCCAGAGGAAATCGCTGGGCGACAGGCGGTTTTCGGCGTGCATCGCCCGGCTCCAGGCCGATGCACGGGTGCGGCGCAGGCGCAGCGCCGGATAGGGGGCGTAGGTCATGCCTGCGGGTTTAGGCCGGGGAGTCAGGGGGATCAAGCCGGGCAGTTTGTCCCACCTTCCGCTTCAATGCTCGGGCTGTCGCTTGCTCATTGCCAGAGCCAGCCCCAATATGCCGGCCCGGATGATCCGGCCCTTTTGCAGATATTGCCAGGCGACCTGCCCGAAGGAAATGGGTGAGCTATCCTCCATGACCCGCCGATAGCGCCCGATTTCGCTGCGCAAGGCGCCAAGCGAGGCACGCGATTGGGGACAGCGCAGCAGGCGCTTGGATATCTTCACATATTCCCGCTCCAGGAAACGCGCGACGATCATCTGGGTCCGCGCCGTCACGCCGGACAGGCCCTGCGCCAGTTCATGGTGAAAGCCCACCAGCGCCCGCGCCAGTTCGTCATTGCGCTGCCGGTCGAACAATTTCACCTTCCGCGCCAGATGCGCCATGATGCTGCCCGGCCGGGACCGATAGAATATCCATGGTTCCGATACATGATAGAAGCTGCCAACCTGTAGCAGCAGGCGGGGCACGATGGCGACATCCTCAAAGCAGGCGCCTTCGGGAAAGCGCGTCGCGGGGCCGAACAACGCCCGTTTCCAGATCCGTGACCAGACATGCAGCCGGCGCCGCGCGAACACGCCGGCAACCAGCGTTTCGGTGCAGCGGGACAGGGCCTGCGCCGGCCCGTCAAAGGTCGAAAAACGCGCATCCCCTTCCCGCACATAGTCGCACGACACCAGGTCAGGGGCATGGCGATCGACGATGATCCGCAGCGCGTCGATCGCACCGGCCATCATCCTGTCATCGGCATCGACGAACCAGGCATAGCGGCCGCGCGCTGCGTCGATCAGGGCATTGCGGGCCGCGCTGATCCCGCGATTATGGCTGTGGGACAGGAAGCGGAAGGAAGGGCCGACGGCCTGCGCCATCTGGCGGCACAGTGCGGCCGATCCGTCGGTCGAACAATCATCCAGCACGATCAGTTCGACCTGCGCATGATCGCGCATTTCATACAGGATGGACGACAGGCAATCTTCCACGAAAGGCCGCACATTATAGACTGGGACCAGCAGGCTCAGCCACGGACCGCCATTCATCACTGCGGCCTGACCAGTCGCAGCGCCACCATCATTCACCATAGCCCCCCGATGCGAGAGCCCCCTCTCGCACACATCCCGCCTGCGCGCCGCCTATCATGCGGATGACAGTCGGAAAAGTCAGTTTTTCTAACGCGATAAAGCAATGGCCTGCGTCATCTTCTCATATCTTCTTCGCGCGTCTTCTGTCGGCAAGGCAACGGCACAATATCGCTATCCGTTAGACATTGGTCGAAGCGGCGGAGAAATATTAGTTTTCATTAACCCCGATAGCGCAGGGCTGGATCAGCGACGGACAGGCCAGCGACGGACAGGAACACCCCATGATCAGCATCACTTCGGACAAAAGCCGCAGCCTCGTCATGGCCCAGATGACCGGCTTTCTCGAACCCACGGATGTGCAGCGCTTCAGCGACGAAAAAGACGCCGCCGTCATCGCCATGGGGCTGGGATCGGGCGAATATTATATGCTGGTCAACACCGAAGGCTGCGTCATCCAGTCGCAGGAGGTGGTGGCGACCTTCATGCGTGTGATCCTGCAATCGCCCTTCCGCTCGCGGCGGCTGGCGGTGGTGCGGCACGACAATCTGACGCGCCTGCAAACCCGCCGTATCCTGAGCGTGCGGGACGAGGCCGAACTTTTCCCGTCGGTGGCGGAAGCGGAACAATGGCTGTTCGACGCGCCGGTGCAAAGGCGCGCCGCGTTCGGCTAAGCAGCGGTTTCGCTATCGCTCCACCTCGCCTATGGATGGCCGATGCGCGCCATCCATCATATCGCCCTCATCTGTTCCGACTATGACCGGTCGCGGGCCTTCTATCGCGACATATTAGGCCTGCCGGTGATCCGTGAAGTGTGGCGGGCGGAGCGGCGATCATGGAAATGCGATCTGGATGCGGGCAATGCCCAGATCGAACTCTTCTCCTTCCCGGCGCCCCCGCCCCGGCCCAGCCGCCCCGAAGCGCTTGGCCTGCGCCACCTCGCCTTTCTGGTCGACGATCTGGACGCGGAGGTCGCGCGGCTGGCGGCGGCGGACGTCGCCTGCGAACCCATCCGCATCGACGAATATACCGGCCAGCGCTTCACCTTCTTCGCCGACCCCGACGGGTTGCCGCTGGAACTTTATGAAAGCGCGCCAGCGGCCTGATCCCGTTACTTCGCGAACCGCTTGAAGAAACTATCCTCATTCCACGCCGGCCGCGCCGCCGCATTGGCGACGCGCAGCGTGACCGCGGTCACATAGGCATTCAGCTTCGCCGTCTCGGCCGGCAGCACCGGCTGATTCAGATCGTCGAACGGCGAGTGATAGATATTGGCCCGCCACGCCTTTTCCGCGGTCGCTTCCGGCGTGCCCGCCTTGAACCCATATTTGAAGAAGAGCGCCGGAATGCCCTGCCGGATGAAGGCATATTGGTCGGACCGGATGAAGACATTGCGGTCCGGGAAGGGATCGGGCGTGATCGGCAGGTTCATCTGCGCGCTCACCACTTCGGCATCCTTGCCCAGGCTGCTCTGGTCGTAACCGACCGGCGTCACGCTGGTCAGCGGAAAGATCGGCAGCGCCATGTCGAAATTCAGGTCCGCCACGATGCTCTTAGCCGGCACGGTCGGCCGCCCCGCAAAATAGCGCGCGCCCAGCAGCCCCTTCTCCTCCGCCGTGACGATGGTGAACAGGATGGAGCGCTTCGGCTTGACCTTGCTCGCCTTCAGCGCCCGCGCAATCTCCAGCAGGCTGGCCACGCCCGACGCATTGTCGAACGCGCCATTATAGATAGCATCGCCCTTGATCGGCGTGCCGATGCCATAGCCGTCCAGATGCGCCGACAGCACGACATGCTCGGCCTTCAGCGTCGGATCGCTGCCCGGCATGACCGCGACCAGATTGGGCGAGGACAGGTCGCGCCGCGTGGCCGCCACCTGCGCCTTCAACCGCAGCGCCAGCGGGAAGCTGGCGACCGGGGCGGACGCATCGGCCGCCGCCGCGATGGCCGCGAAATCCTTGCCCGTGCCCGCGAAGAGCTGCGCCGACTTGGCCGGATCGAACTGCGCGCTCAGGAAGGGCAGCTTCGTTTCCCGCATGGCATCGTCGGCGAAATAGAGCGCCGGCGCCCCGGCCAGCGCAACCCGCCGCACCCAGGGAATTTCCACCTGCCCCGGCGTCACCAGCGTGATCAGGCCCAGCGCGCCCTTCTCGGCCAGCCATTGCGACCGCTCCGACCGGGCATGGGATTTCAGCGCGCCGGAAATATTCGCCGGCCCGCCCGGCAGCACCACCACGATCTTGCCCTTCAGGTCCAGCCCGGCAAAATCATCATGCCCCGCCTCCGGCAGATGCAGGCCATAGCCGGCAAAGACCATCGGCGCGTCGATGCTTTCGGGCACCGGCCCGCCGCTGCCGGAAAAGATCAGGTCGCCCGGCACCGCCAGCGCCACCTCTCCCTGCGCGCCCACCAGCGCGGCGCTGCTGCGGTCCGACTGGATGCGCTGCTCGACAAAGGCGACCGGCTGCTTGTAGCCGTCCACCCCGGCAGGCTTCAGCCCCAGCGCCTTGAACTGGCCGATCACATAGTCGGCCGCCCGGTCATAGCCCGGCGTCCCCGTCCCGCGCCCTTCCATGCCGTCATTGGCCAGCGCCTCGACATGCGCCCACCAGCGCGCGCCGTCATCGGCCTGTGCATGGGCCGTAGTCGCGATCAGGGACAGGAGGGGAAGAGCGATGAGGGACAGGCGCATCGGGGCGGACTCCGCTTATTTTCAAGAGGCTAACATGCCAGACCCTGTCCGACGAACAAGGGGGCTTGGAACCGCCACCCAGCATGTGTATTATCATGGCAATACACAATCAGGAGATAGCGATGTCCCGCCCCCTTCCCCTCTTCGCGCTGGTCGTTGCCGGCCTGGCCCTGTCGACCGCCGCCTGCTCGCGCACCGACGAAACGCCCAGCGCCGGCACAGCCCCCGATCAGGCCGCGCAGACCACGCAGGACTGGGCGAAACTCAGCCAGTTCGACGCCATCGACGCGACCGGCCCGGACAATGTCGTCGTCACCATCGGACCGGATTTCAAGATCAGCGCCGACGGCGATCCTGCGGCGGTGGCGGACCTCGACATCCGTACCAAGGGCAGCACGCTCGTCATCGGCCGCAAGTCCAAGGGCGACTGGAGCTGGGGCAAGAAGGATGGCGACAAGGGCGCGACCGTCCATGTCACCATGCCTGCAATCAAGTCCGCCGACCTGACCGGCGCAGGCGACTTCGACCTCGACAAGGCGGAGGGCGACAGCCTGACCCTGTCGCTGACCGGCGCGGGCGATTTCCGCATCGGCGCGGTGAAACTCAAATCGCTGACCACCGACATCACCGGCGCCGGCTCCATGAAGATTGCCGGTACGACGGACGAAGCGGAATTCTCCATCACCGGCGCGGGCGATATCGACGCGCAAGCGCTCAAGGTCGGCACGGCCAAGGTCGATATATTGGGCGCGGGCGACATCGACTTTGCCTCCGACGGGAAGGTCGCTATCAGCATCATGGGTCCGGGCGACGTGACGGTGAAGGGCAAGGCGCAATGCACGACAAGCGGAATGGGACCGGGCGAGGCGCGCTGCGCGCCCTGATAGCGACGGGCGCGGCGGGGCTGCTGCTCGCCACACCCGCCGGCGCGGCGACGCGCAGCTTCACCATCACCAGTTTCGACGCGATCCGCGTGGAGGCGCCCGTCACCGTGGTCCTGACCACCGGGGCGGGCGTATCGGCACGGGCAGAAGGCGACCAGAGCGCGCTCGACCGGCTGAAGATCGATGTGTCCGGCCGCATGCTGATCCTGTCGATGGACCGGGCGCGACCGGGTGAGAAGAGCGGCGGCGCGGCGACGCTGCGCCTGTCCACCGGCATGGTCGACCGGGTGATCGTGAACGGCGGCGGGTCCATCGCGATCGACCGGATGAAGGGGTTGCAGGGACAGATCAATCTGGGCGGCAATGGCGACATCAGCGTCGCGACCGTCGAACTGGACCGCCTCGACCTGACATTGGCAGGCGGCGGCCGGGTGACGCTGGCGGGGCGGACGGGCGTCGCCAATGTCCGCGTCATCGGCGCCGGCGCGCTGGCGGCCGAACCCCTGCGCGCGCGGCAGGCCAGCATCAGCAATGAAGGCCCCGGCAGCGTAACCCTGACCGCAGACGTCAACGCAAAGATCGTGACCGCCGGATCGGGCGACATCAGCGTCGCCGGCAAGGCCGCCTGCACGGTGGACAATCGCGGCACCGGCCGGGTGATGTGCGGGGGTGCAGGGTTTTAAGGCGGGATGGCGGAGATGGGTGGGAAGGGGACGTTCCATTTCAATCGTCATCCCAGCGAAAGCTGGGATCTCTCTTTTCTTTCAAGCGCATTCCCAGAAGAAGTGAGATGCCAGCCTTCGCTGGCATGACGGGAGTTGGTCGTTAACCGCCATAACTTCTTTCGTCATGCCGGGCTTGACCCGGCATCCCACTGTCTCGGCAAGCGTTGGCAGCCCAAAGCGGGGCCCCGATCAAGCCTGTCGAAGGGTCCGGGGTGACGGAAGCTCGTCGTAACCAGCCAGCGTCCACGCACCCATGCTTTCCTATTTGCTCTTTCTCTGATCTATCCTTGCAGATGGAACAGACCCCCTCCCCCGCCGCGCCCGATGGGGCGCCCGCCACGGATCGCGCGCACTGGACGCCTGCCCGGCAGCGCCTTTTCCTCTCCGTCCTGCTGGACAGCGGCAATGTGTCGAGCGCCGCGCGCGCGGCGGGCATGTCGCGGTCCAGCGCGCATCGGTTGCGGCGCAAGCTGGCCGGCACGCCGTTCGATCAGGCATGGGACCGGGCGCTGGCCGTCCATGCCCATCTGATGGCCGATCCCTTCGCCCAGTCCGCCCGTCCCGCGCCGCAGCGGAAGCCGGGATGAATGCCGGCGCAGTCCTGTCGCCGGCCTGTCGCCCGATCGCGCGGTTCGGACGCGCGCATGTCGCCAAGGCGTGCACACCTGTCGCGCAACTGTAGCGTCAGTGGCGCGCAATGGGAGCGCTTCTGTCGCGCTGATGTCGCTCGGGTGGCGCGGCTGTGTCGCTCATCCGGCGCATGCCCGTCGCACCTCCGTCGCAATTGCCCCTTATTGACCCGACGACGGTGTGAACTTCGACCTGTGACGTCCCCGTGACCCTCGCTTTATCTGCCCCGTTGCTTATCGAAAACTTTACCAGCCCGCGGTTAGACAGGCCGCAATCCTGACAGCCGGAATCCCGACCATGCGCCTTGCCTTCACCCTCCCCCTTCTGGCCGCGCTCGCTTTGCCCCAGCCTGCATGGGCGCAGGTGGCCGTTGCCGATAGCGGCGATACCGGCTGGATGATCCTGTGCGCGCTGTTGCTTTTGCTTGCCGCGTTGCCGGGGCTGATGCTGCGCCATGCGGGGCAGGTGAATGTGCGCAACGCGCTGTCGGTATCGGCGCAGGGCGCGGCCGTCATCGCCGTCGCCACGTTGACCTTCGCCATCGCGGGCTACAGCGTCGCTTATGCGCCGGGTAGTCCCTGGCTGGGTGGCGGGTCCAATCTGCTGCTCGCCAATCTGGGTGAGTTGCGCGACGGGCTGACCGTGCCCGAATCGGCCTTCGTCCTGTTCCAGCTTGCCCTTGCGCTGCTGGCCGCCGGCCTGCTGGTCGGCGCGGTGGCGGAGCGGGTGCGGATCGGCTGGTGGATCGCCTTCACCCCGCTCTGGCTGTTGCTGGTCTATGCGCCCATCGCCCATGCGGTGTGGGGCGGCGGCTGGCTGGCGGACCTGGGCGTCATGGATTTTGCCGGCGGGCTGGTGCTGCATGGCACGGCGGGCTTTTCCGCCCTTCCCCTCGCCATCATCGCCGGGGCGCGGCGCGAGCCGTCCGATCCCGGCCATACGCCGTTGCTCAGCCTGGTCGGCGGCGCGCTGTTGTGGATCGGCCTGTCCGGCGCCGTCGGCGGCTGGGCGCTCGGCGCGACCGATGATGCCGCGACCGCCATCCTCAACCATCTCTTCGCCGCCTGCGCCGCTGCGCTCGGCTGGGGCCTGCTCGACAAATTGCTCGGCGCCCGGACGCGCGCCACCGGCATCCTGTCCGGCGCGCTGGCCGGCGTCGCCGCCATCTCCGCCTCCGCCGCGCTGGTCGGGACCGGCGGCGCGATGCTGATCGGCCTCATCGCCGCCATCGTAGCGCGCACCGGGACCGCGATCGTCGCGGGCAAGGTCGACGACAGCGCTGGCATCTTCACTATCCATGGCCTTGGCGGCCTGACCGGCACGCTGTTGCTGCCATTTTTCGTCCTGCCGCTGATGGGCGGGGTCGGTTTCGATGCCAATATCAGCCTGACCGGTGCGCTGACGTCGCAGGCGATCGGCCTCGTCATCGTCGCGCTCTGGGCCATGGTCGGCAGCGCGATCGCCGCGCTGATCGCCTCCGTCGTCATCCCGATGCGGGTGAGCGCGCAGGAAGAAGCGGACGGGCTGGACGCAAGCCAGCATGGCCAGCAGGGCTGGGACTTCCGCTGATCCCCATGCCCGTTGCCGTCGCCATTTTCGCCCATCAGGAAGAGCGCCGGATCGCGCTCTGCCTCGCCTCGATCCCGCTCGACCGGCCGGACACGATCTTCCATGTACTGGTGAATGGCACCACCGACGACACCGTCGCCCGCGCCCGCGCGGCGGCGGGCGGCAGGCGTAACGTCATCGTCTATGACATCCCGGCCGGCGGCAAGTCGCGGACCTGGAACCATATGGTCCACACCCTGCTGACCGGGGATGAGGATGCGGTGATCTTCATGGACGGCGACGCGGAAATCGTGCCCGGATCGTTCGATGCGCTGCTGAACGACCTCGCCGCTCATCCACAAGCCAATGCCGCCGCCGGTATGCCGATGAACGGCCGCATGGTCGAAGCCTATCGGCAAGGGCTGCGTGACGAAGGCGGGCTGTTCGGTGATCTCTATGCGCTGTCAGGCCGTTTCGTCGCGGCGATCCGGACGAGTGGGCTGCGCCTGCCGGAGGATCTGATCGGCGACGATGGGCTGGTCGCGGCCTGGGCGCATACCGACCTGCTGGACGACAGCCATTGGGTCCATGGCCGGGTGCTGGCCTGTGAAGGCGCGGGCTTCATCGCCGAACAGGTGAGCCTCGCCCGTCCCTCGACATGGACGATGCAATATAAAAGGCTGATCAATTATTCGGTGCGCTTCTACCAGAACCGCATCGTGTCCGACATCATGACGCGCGAGGGGCCGGTGGGCCTCCCCGCGCGTCTTGCGAGCCTTTATGGCGACTGGCTGCCCCGCTGGCGTCCGCGCCCCGGTCTGACCGGATGGTTCGACCGGAAAGCGCTTCAGCGGATACGGCGCGCGGCTTAACGGTCGCGGCCGGCCAGTTCCTTGTTGACGTAGAGCGCAACCATCGTCGCCACCGCACCCGACAGCAGGTAGATGCCCGACGCGGCCAGACCGAATTTCACCGACAGCAGCAGCGCCACCAGCGGCGCAAAGCCGGCGCCGACCAGCCAGGCCAGATCGGACGTCAGCGCCGAACTGGTATAGCGGGCCTCGGTCGCGAAGTTGGACGCCACGACGCCCGACGACTGTCCGAAGGACAGGCCGAGCAGCATGAAGCCGAGGATCATGAAGGCGACCTCGCCCAATTCCCCGCCATTCAGCAGCAGCGGCGCCATCAAAGCGAAGATCGCGATGCCCAGCGCTGACCAGCCGAGCAGCGAACGGCGGCCGATCTGGTCGGCGATGAAGCCGGACACGACGATGGCCAACAGCCCCACCGACGCACCGATCATCTCGATGATGAGGAAGCGGTCGAGCGGTTGATCGGTATAAAGCGCAACCCAGCAGAGCGGGAAGACGGTGACCATATGGAACAGCGCGAAACTGGCCAGCGGGGCAAAGGCGCCGATGACGATGTTGCGGCCTTCCTTTTGCAGCGTGGGCAGGACTGGCGAAGGCACCAGATCACGCTGCTCGAACAGCCGTTCGAATTCATGCGTCACCACGATGCGCAGCCGGGCGAAGAGCGCCACGACGTTGATCGCAAAAGCGACGAAGAAGGGATAGCGCCAGCCCCAGTCGAGGAAATCGGCTTCGGTCATGTTGAGGATGGAGAAAGCGAACAGGCCACTCGCCACGATCAGCGCCAACGGCGCGCCAAGCTGCGGCACCATCGCATACCAGCCGCGCTGATGTTGCGGCGCGTTGAGCGAGAGAAGCGAGGCCAGACCATCCCAGGTGCCACCCAGCGCAATACCCTGCGCCGCGCGCAGGATAACGAGGACGACCGCGGCATAGTGGCCAATTGTCTCATATCCGGGTAGGAAGGCGATGGCGACGGTGGAACTGCCCAGCAGGAACAGGGCGCCCGTCAGCTTCGTGCCGCGACCATAGCGCCGGTCGATCGCCATGAAGATGAGCGACCCGATCGGCCGGGTGATAAAGGCGACAGCGAAGATCGCGAAGGAATAGAGGGTGCCGGTCAGCGCATCCACATAGGGAAAGACCAGGCTCGGAAACACGATCACCGAGGCGATGGCATAGACGAAGAAGTCGAAAAATTCGGAGGTGCGACCGATGATCACACCAATGGAAATGTCCCCAGGCGCAATCGAATGGTCGCGCGCATTGATCGAGCGCGCGTCGTCCTCAAGTGGCGTGGAGGTGAAGGCAATGGCCCCAGAACTCATAGACATCCGCTCCTTGGCTTGGCCACCAGTGCGGTTTTCTCGTCTGCCAGTGGCCGTGGAATGGCAGCATAACAGAAAACGAGCAGAGTCTAAGCAGTATCCCATATCCAAAACATTTTTTGCATTCGCACACAATTGGACAAATTGCCCACTATCCGACTCTGTGCGGACCCTTTAGGCGCGCGCCATGGCTAACCCTCCCTCCCCCAACAGGATCAGGCTCTTGCGCTGGTCCGCTCCGATTCTTGCGGCGCCGCTGGCGGGCTGCAACTGGGTCGTGATGAACCCATCGGGCGATATTGCGGTGCAGCAGCGCGACCTGATCCTGATCTCGGTCGCGCTGATGCTCCTGATCGTCATCCCCGTCATGGCGATGGTCGTATGGTTCGCGGTGCGCTATCGCGCCACGAACGAAGCGACCGAAAAGGACTATGATCCCGACTGGGATCACAGCACCAAGCTGGAACTGCTGATCTGGTCGGCGCCGCTGCTGATCATCATCGCGCTGGGCGCCCTGACCTGGGTCAGCACCCACAAGCTGGACCCCTATCGTCCGCTCGACCGGATCGACGCGAAGACGGCGATCGACCCCAAGGTCAAGCCGCTGACGGTTCAGGTCGTCGCGCTCGACTGGAAGTGGCTCTTCATCTATCCGGATCTGGGTATCGCCACCGTCAATGAACTGGCGCTGCCGACCAACGTCCCGGTCCGCTTCGACATCACCGCTTCGACCGTGATGAACAGCTTTTACGTGCCCGAACTGGCCGGCCAGATCTACGCCATGCCCGGCATGAAGACGCAGTTGCACGCCGTCGCCAACAAGCCCGCCAAGAGCGTCGGCTTCTCCGCCAACTATTCGGGCGCGGGCTTCACCCATATGCGCTTTGGCTATCAGTCGCTGGACCAGGCCGGTTTCGACGCCTGGGTCGCAAAGGTGAAGAGCAGCCAGACCGTGCTTGACCGCACTGTCTATCAGACGCTGGCCAAGCCGTCCGAAAAGGCGCCGGTCGCCTATTTCGGCACAAGCGAAGCCAATCTGTTCGATGCCGTCGTCAACCTGTGCGTCAAGCCGGGCCAGCGCTGCATGAAGGACTTGATGCACATCGACCAGATGGGCGGCGCGGGCAAGGAATCGGCCCACGATACCAAGGGGCTGCAATATGACTTCCCCAACAGCCATGTGATCGACCAGGAAGACCGGAACAAGGGACAGGAAACTGCCCCCGACGCGCCCGGCGCGTCGGATGCTCCGGCTGCGGATCACTCCTCTCACAGCGGCGCTGATGCGCACGCGCAGCATCGGTAAGGCCCATGACTGGCACAATGACAACAGCACAGATGATCTTCGGTCGTCTGACATGGGACAGCTTCCCATGGCATGAGCCCATCGTCGTCGCGACATTCTGCGCGGTGGTGCTGGGCGGCGCGGCCGTCGTGGCGGCGCTCACCTATTTCAAGCTCTGGGGCTATCTCTGGAAGGAGTGGTTCACCAGCGTCGATCACAAGAAGATCGGCATCATGTACATGGTGCTGGGCCTCATCATGTTCCTGCGCGGCTTTGCCGACGCGGTCATGATGCGCCTCCAGCAGGCGCTCGCCTTCAACGGGTCCGAGGGTTACCTCAACGCCCACCATTATGACCAGGTGTTCACCGCCCATGGCGTGATCATGATCTTTTTCGTGGCGATGCCGTTCATCACCGGTCTGATGAACTATATCGTCCCGCTCCAGATCGGCGCGCGCGACGTCAGCTTCCCCTTCCTGAACAATTTCTCGTTCTGGATGACCACGGGCGGCGCGGTGCTGGTGATGGCTTCGCTGTTCCTGGGCGAATTCGCCCAGACCGGCTGGCTCGCCTATCCGCCGCTTTCGGGGATCGACTATAGCCCGGCCACGGGTGTCGATTATTATATCTGGGCATTGCAGGTCGCCGGTGTCGGTACGACCCTGTCGGGCATCAACCTGATCGCAACCATCGTAAAGATGCGCGCGCCGGGCATGTCGCTGATGAAGATGCCGGTGTTCACCTGGACCTCGCTCTGCGCGAACATCCTGATCGTCGCGTCCTTCCCCATCCTGACCGCCACTTTGGTCCTGCTCTCGCTCGACCGTTATGCCGGCACCAACTTCTTCACGAACGACTTCGGCGGCAACCCGATGATGTACGTGAACCTCATCTGGATCTGGGGTCACCCGGAAGTCTATATCCTCATCCTGCCGCTGTTCGGCGTCTTCTCCGAAGTCACCTCGACCTTCTCGGGCAAGCGCCTGTTCGGCTACACCTCGATGGTCTACGCGACCTGCTGCATCATGGTGCTGTCCTACCTCGTATGGCTGCACCACTTCTTCACCATGGGTTCGGGCGCCAGCGTCAACAGCTTCTTCGGCATCACGACGATGATCATCTCGATCCCGACGGGTGCGAAGCTCTTCAACTGGCTCTTCACCATGTATCGCGGCCGCGTTCGCTTCGAACTGCCGATGATGTGGACCGTCGCCTTCATGCTAACCTTCACCATCGGTGGCATGACCGGCGTGATGCTGGCGGTTCCGCCCGCCGACTTCGTGCTGCACAACTCGCTGTTCCTGATCGCGCACTTCCATAACGTGATCATCGGCGGCGTGCTGTTCGGCCTGTTCGCGGCGATCAACTATTGGTGGCCCAAGGCGTTCGGCTTCAAGCTCAACCAGTTCTGGGGTCATGTGTCCTTCTGGTGCTGGCAGGTCGGCTTCTGGCTCGCCTTCACGCCGCTCTACATCCTTGGCTTCATGGGCGTGACGCGTCGCATGCGCGTGTTCGACGATCCGTCGCTTCAGATCTACTTCGTCATCGCCGCGATCGGCGCCGCCATCGTCGCGGCTGGCATCGGCGCGATGCTCCTCCAGTTCGCCATCTCCATCTGGAAGCGCGACGAACTGAAGGTCGAAGGCGATCCGTGGGATGGCCGTACCCTGGAATGGGCGACCAGCTCGCCTCCGCCGGAGTATAATTTCGCCTTCACGCCGGTCGTATACGACGCCGACAGCTGGGCCGACATGAAGCGCAACGGCTATCAGCGTCCGCTGACCGGCTATCAGGCGATCCACATGCCCAGCAGCACCGGCACCGGCGTGATCCTCGCGGGTCTGGCCACGGTCTGCGGCTTCGCCTTGATCTGGTACATGTGGTGGCTGGCAGCCCTCAGCTTCGTCGGCATGATCGGCTTCGCCATCTTCCACACCTTCAACTACAAGCGCGACTATTACATCCCGGTCGAGGATGTGACGCGCACCGAGGAAGAGCGTACGCGCATCCTCGCCGCTGGAGTCTGACTGACATGAGCAGCGCAACTGCAAACACGGAACCTCGGGCATATCACCTGCCCGAGGAACCGCACCTCCACGAAGGGCACAGCACGGGCCTGGGCTTCTGGATGTACCTGATGAGCGATTGCCTCATCTTCGCCATCCTGTTCGCCACCTATGCCGTGCTGGGCGGCAATTTCGCCGGCGGCCCCGGCCCCAAGGATCTGTTCGACCTGCCGCTCGTCGCGATCAACACCGCGATGCTGCTCTTCTCGTCCATCACCTATGGCTTTGCCATGCTGGCGATGGAAAAGAACAAGGTCAGCGCCACGCAGGGCTGGCTGTTCGTCACTTTGCTGTTCGGCGGGGCGTTCCTGTTCATCGAACTCTATGAATTCGCCCACCTCATCCATGAGGGCGCGGGTCCGCAGCGTTCGGCCTTCCTGTCGGCCTTCTTCACGCTGGTCGGCACCCACGGGCTGCACGTCACCTTCGGTTCGATCTGGCTGATCACGCTGATGGTTCAGGTCGCCAAAAAGGGCCTGATCCCTGCCAACAAGCGCCGCCTGCTGTGCCTCAGCATGTTCTGGCACTTCCTCGACGTCATCTGGATCGGCGTCTTCACCTTTGTCTATCTGATGGGAGTCCTGCGGTGAGCGACGCTGTCCATCCCCACGATGCCCACGGGCACGGCCATGATGATCATCATGGCGAAGGCGCCCATGGCAGCTTCGGGAGCTACATGATCGGTTTCGGCCTGTCGGTGATCCTGACGGCCATCCCCTTCTGGCTGGTGATGTCCAATGTGCTGGGCGATCCCAAACTGACCGGCATCATCATCGTCGCCTTCGCGGCGGTGCAGGTGGTCGTCCACATGATCTACTTCCTGCACATGAACACGCGCGTCGAAGGCGGCTGGTCGTTCATGGCGATGGCGCTGACGCTGGTTCTGGTCGTCATCGTTCTGGCCGGGTCTACCTGGGTCATGTATCATATGAACAATAATATGATGCCGCATGCGGACATCGACATGACCGGCGAAATGAACGCCGGGCACGACATGTCGACCATGGCAAACATGAGCGAAATGCCGTGACAACGGCGAACACCGGGGGGCGTGGCAAACGCTCCCCGGCCTTCACGATCGGCCTGACGCTGATCGCCCTGATCCTGTTTTCCGGCTTCTCAGCGCTTGGTGCATGGCAAATCCAGCGCCTCAGCTGGAAGCGCGACCTGATCGCCCGTGTCGATGCCCGCATCCACGCCGTGCCGGTCGCCCCGCCCGCCATCGCTACCAAAGCCGACGAATATCGCCGCGTCGCCCTGACCGGCACTTTCCTGCATGACAAGGCCGCCCTGACGCAGGCCGTCACCGTGCGCGGCCCCGGCTTCTGGCTGATGACGCCGCTGCGCGCCGACGATGGCGCCGTCACCCTCATCAATCGTGGTTTCGTCCTCAGCCGCACCGCCACCTATGAACGGCCGCAGGGCAAGGTCGAGATCACCGGCCTGCTGCGCCTGACCGAACCCAATGGCGGCTTCCTGCGCGACAATGATCCGGCTGCCGATCGCTGGCATTCCCGCGATGTCGCCGCGATCGCAAACGCGCGCCATCTGACCGGCGTCCGCGACTATTTCATCGACGCCCAGCGTGGCCCCTCCCCTACGGCCCTGCCGGTCGGCGGCCTGACCGTCGTCAGCTTCCCCAACAATCACCTCCAATATGCGATCACCTGGTTCGCGCTGGCGGCGATGACCGTGGGCGCCTATATGCTGGTCATGCGCCAGACTGGAAAAGATCGCCGGGCATGACCGCGCCGTCCGCCCGACGCAGGCGCTGGCTGCCCGGCCGGTGGCCCGCCGACGCAGCCGGGCGGCGCAACATGGTGTTGCTGGTGCAATTGCGCTGGATCGCCATTGCTGGCCAGATCGCGACCATCGGCTTCGTGCATTTCGGCATGGACATTCATCTGCCGATCGCTTCCATGCTGGTCGTGCCCTGCATCGCCACGGCCATGAATGCCGGCAGCCTGATGGTACTGCGCCGGCGCACCGATATCACCCATGCCGAACTGTTCCTTGCACTTCTGTTCGACGTATTTGCCCTCACCACACAGCTCTATCTCAGCGGCGGCGCGACCAATCCCTTCGTCTCGCTCTATCTGGTGCAGGTCGCGTTGGGCGCGATGCTGCTGCACCGCTGGAGCGCATGGGGTATCGTCGCGGTGTCGACGCTGTGCGCAGCAATGCTGGCCTTGGTCTACCGCCCCCTCGACCTCAGCGAAACGCTGGAAGGCCATTTGTTCGACCTGCACATCGTCGGCACCTGGGTCTGCATCACGATGATCGCGGTGCTGCTGGTGCTGTTCATGACGCGGGTGAACCAGAATCTGCAACAGCGCGAAGCCTATCTGGCGCAATTGCGGCAACAGGCGGTGGAGGAAGAGCATATCGTCCGCATGGGCCTGCTCGCGTCCGGGGCCGCGCATGAACTGGGTACCCCCCTCGCCCAGCTCGCCGTGGTGTTGGGCGACTGGCGGCATATGCGCGAGATCAAGGCCCATCCCGCACTGGTCGAGGAAGTGGGCGAGATGGAAGCAGCGGTGAAACGCTGCAAGACCATATTGACCGGCATCCTTATGTCGGCCGGCGAAGCGCGCGGTGAGGCCCCTGAAATCACCAATGTCCGCGACTTCATCGACATCATCGCGCGCGACTGGCGCAGCGCCAATCCGGGTATGCCGCTGCGCTGCGACTTTGGGCCGCATGATTATCCGCGCATCATCGCCGACCCGGTGATCCGGCAGGCCGTGACCAACCTGCTCGACAACGCCCGCGAAGCTGGCGCAGCCTATATCAACATGATGGTCAGCCGCGACAGCCAGTGGCTGCACATCGCCGTGCGCGACAATGGCCGGGGGTTCGATCCGGCGATGCTGGCCGATGTCGGCAAGCCCTATCGATCGAGCAAGGGCAAGCAGGGCGGCGGCCTTGGCCTGTTCCTGGTCGTCAATGTCGTGCGCAAGCTGGGCGGGCGAGTCGATGCCAGCAATGGCGCGGAGGGTGGCGCGATGGTCCAGTTGCGCCTGCCGCTCGCCACGCTGGCCATGGAGGAAGAACAGGAGACGCCGGATGACGCCTGAACGGCAATTGTTGATCGTCGAAGATGACGAGGCCTTCGCCCGGACGCTCAAGCGCTCTTTTGAGCGGCGCGACTATGATGTGCTGCTGGCCGACAGCCTGGAGGCTGTGACGGCGCTGCTGGCTGATCATCGTCCCGGCTTTGCCGTCGTCGACCTGAAGCTCGGCCCACAATCCGGCCTCGCCTGCGTGCAGGCTCTCCATGCCCATGATCCCGCAATGCTGATCGTGGTGCTGACCGGCTTTGCCAGCATCGCCACTGCGGTCGAGGCGATCAAGCTGGGCGCGACCAACTATCTGGCCAAGCCATCCAACACCGACGATATCGAGGCCGCCTTCGCCCGCGCCGGCGGCGATCCCGAAACGCCGCTCGCGCCCCGGCCGACGTCGATCAAGACGCTGGAATGGGAGCATATCCACGAGGTGCTGAAGGACAGCGACTTCAACATTTCCGAAGCCGCGCGACGGCTCGGCATGCACCGCCGCACCCTCGCCCGCAAGCTGGCCAAGCGGCAGGTGGGCTAAGTCCGCATTCGGCAAACCTTCTCAAGTTCTTATGACCACCCAAGTATAAGATCTTCACAGACCAAGACAGTTTCCCGGAAATGGACATAACAACGGGAAACCGCCCGCAGTTTTCTTGTCGGAATGCCTGGGATCGTCTATGAATTATCCCATCATAATCCGGGCAGGAGGGGATGATGGCAGGCTCTATCAGCTACTGGATCACGGTCGATCGTGATTCCGGCACTTTCGACATGGCGATCGACTATTATGTCCCCGGCTATGACGATCCCGAAACCGGTGAAGCCTTTTACGAAACCAGCTGGAACTATTATTTCGGCGACCAGAATGGCGGCGGGGGTACCGGCGGCTATGGCTGGGATAGTGGCTTTGCCATAGCCTATATCGGCTTTCCCGGCGGCGAAGAGGTATCGGACGGGACGCTCAGCTTCACCGCGATGAACAATTTCAGCGGTGAGAGCGTCAGCATGAGCTGGCACATCCTCAACGCCGGCATGGCCCATGGCAACAAGACGATCACAGGCACCGCCGACATGGACATCATCCTGTCCGGCTATGGCGCGGACGAGCTGTGGGGCGGGGACGGCGACGATTTCCTGGACGCGGGCAGCGGCAGCGACCGCCTGTTCGGCGGCGCCGGCAATGACTGGCTGGACGGCGGCCTTGGCGCAGACCGGATGAGTGGCGGCACTGGCAACGACATTTACTTCGTCAACAGCGTCAACGACCGGGTGGTCGAAGTGGATGGGGCCGGCGATGATTTCGTCGTATCGTCGGTAAGCTACACGCTCAGCCCCTTTGTCGAGGCGCTGGCACTGGACGGCGCCAATGCACGCAACGGCACGGGCAATGCGCAGGATAACCGGATCGACGCCAATGACATGGCCAATATCCTATCCGGCCTTGGTGGCAACGACGCACTGTTCGGCTATGGCGGCAACGATCATCTGCTGGGCGGCGACGGCATGGACCTGCTGGATGGCGGGGCCGGCGCCGATCGACTGGAAGGCGGCATGGGCGACGATCTCTATATCGTGGACACGACCGCCGACCAGCTGATCGAACTGGCAGATGGCGGAATGGATACAGTCGGCGTCTATGGTCCTGAAAGCTATACGCTGGCCGACCATGTCGAAAATCTCAGCAATATCGGCGATGCGGAAGAGTTTCGCGGCACCGGCAACAGCCTCGGCAACATCATGGTCGGCGGTCTCCATACCGACATCCTGCTCGGCATGGGCGGCGACGATATCCTCTTTGGCTATTATGGCGACGACATCTTGATCGGCGGGATCGGCGCCGACGAGTTGATCGGCGGCGATGGCATGGACATGGCCAGCTATGCCGGTGCTGCGGCGGGCGTCTATGCCAGCCTGACCACGGGCGTGGGGACGCAGGGAGAGGCAACCGGAGACAGCTATGATTCGATTGAGGGGCTGATCGGCAGCAGCCATAATGACGTGCTGACCGGTGACGCGCAGGCCAACAGGCTGGTCGGCGGCGCAGGCAATGACATATTGCGTGGCGGTGCCGGACGCGACTGGCTGATCGGCGGCGCCGGCGCGGACATATTGGATGGCGGCCGCGACGGCGATGGCGTCAGCTATGCCGGATCGGTCGGCGCAGTCACCGTCAATCTCCAGACGCAGACCGCATCGGGTGGCGATGCGCAGGGCGACACCCTTATCAGCTTCGTCCATGCGGAAGGAAGCGACGGCAACGACGTCCTGATCGGCAGTGGCGGCGGCAACCTGCTGATCGGCGGTCTGGGCAATGACCGGCTGGAGGGCGCTGACGGCGACGATACGCTGCGAGGCGGGGCTGGCGCCGATATCTTGCTGGGCGGCGCCGGGGTCGACACGTTGGATTATAGCGCGTCGGCGGCGCGGGTCACCGTCAACCTGACCACTGGCGTCGCGACCGGTGGGGATGCAGCAGGCGACAGCTTCAGCGGCATCGAGCAAATCGTCGGCAGCAGCTTCAACGACAGCCTGACCGGCGACGCACAGGCCAACAGGCTGGTCGGCGGCGATGGCAATGACCTGCTGCGCGGCGGGGCGGGCAATGACGTCATCATCGGCGGCGCGGGTGCGGACGAAATGCACGGCGGCAACGGCTCCGACCTGCTCAGCTATGAAGGGTCGCAAAACTGGGTGTCGATCCACCTCGACCTCGGCTGGTCCTATGGCGCCGACGGCACCGGCGACACATTCACCGGCTTTGAAAACGCGCGTGGCAGCGATGTGAGCGACGCCATCTACGGCAATGCCGGAGATAACCGGCTCTATGGCGGCGACGGCGGCGACTATCTGGATAGCGGGGCGGGCAACGACATCCTCTATGGCGGCACCGGCGACGACGCTTTCCTGTTCTGGAGCGGATCGGATCAGGTCCGCATCGTCGATTTCACCGCAGGCGATGCGGTGGCGGAGGATCGCATCCTGCTGACGATGGGTGCGGACTATGACAGCTTCGCCGAGGTGATGGCACTGGCGACGACGGACGGGGCCGATACCCGCTTCGACTTCGGCGGCGGCCATGTCCTGATCCTGTCCGGCGTCGACAAGGCGGCGCTGGTCAGTTCGGACTTCGTGTTCAGCTGAAAGAAATTGGAGCGGGTGAAGGGAATCGAACCCTCGTCACTTGCTTGGGAAGCAAAAGCTCTACCATTGAGCTACACCCGCGTCTGACCTGCCCATGGCGCAAGCCATGGGCCGCTGTCAACTCGGATCAGCCGTAAGGGGCGTCCGCATCGCGCGCCGGGATGGCGCCGCGCCGGCCGATGTTCCAGCCGGCCAGCCTGTGTCCTGCCAACGCCGCATCGCGTGGGCTGGTGCCGGACAGGCGCGCATGGAGATAGCCGCCGTTGAAGGCGTCCCCCGCCCCGCTCGAATCGATCACGTCCACGCGCTGCGGGATCGCGACGATCTCGCCCGCAATCAGACAGCCGTCGCCGCCCAGCTTGACGACGACATCCTTGCCCTCACCCGCCCCCCAGCGCGCGGCGGCATCCTGCGCGTCATCCGCCTCGCCCATCTCGACCTCGTCGGCCAGGGTCGGCAGGCCCATGTCGCTGACCACAATCGCCCGGTCGCGCCAGTGGCGCGCCGTTGCCGCATCGTCCCACAGGCGCGCGCGATAATTGCCGTCGAAGGCGATCCTGCCGCCATTGGCCCGCACCTGCGCGCACAGGTCCAGCAATGCCTCCCGCCCTGCATCGGGCAGGATCGCCAGCGTGATGAGCGAGAAATAGAGCAGGTCGGACTGCGCAGCCTGCGCCACCATGGCCGGGCTTTCGGGGAAGTCGAACATCCGCCGCGCCGCCGCTTCGCTGCGCCAATAATGGAAGCTGCGCTCGCCGGTCGCGTCCGTCTCGATCGCATAAAGGCCGGGCAGACGCCCCTGTGCCGCGATCACCAGCGACGTATCGACGCCCTCCGCTTCCCACTGGCCCAGCAGTTGCGCACTCATCGGGTCGGCACCCAGTGCGCTGGCGAGGCGAACAGTGTCGCCCGCGCGCGCCAGATGGACGGCCGTGTTGATGACGTCGCCGCCATAGCGCAGGTTCCAGCCATCGCCATCGCCCCGGCTCAGCTCCAGCATTGCTTCCCCAATGACCGTGATCGTCGCCTTCGTTGCCATGCCTGCTCCGCTCCCAATTTGAGCGGGCTTGGTGGTCAGAGCGGCGCGCCAAGTCAAGGGGTCAGGCACGATCCGCGCATCCATGACGTCATGGAACGTTTGCACATGAGCGCCGTTTTGCCGAAGGCAAAGGGAGCAGCATCCGCTCGCGCCTGATTCGGGGACTTGATGATTACCGCCACCAACCAAGAATCAGGCAACCGCTTCGAACTGCTGGTTCAAAGCGTCACGGACTATGCCATTTTCATGCTCGACCCCAGCGGCATCGTCGCCAGCTGGAATGCGGGCGCACGCCGGTTCAAGGGCTATGAGGCGGACGAGATTATCGGCCAGCATTTCTCCCGCTTCTATACGGCGGAAGATCAGGCCGCCGGCATCCCTGCCATCGCGCTCCGAACCGCCGAGCATGAGGGCCGGTTCGAGGCAGAGGGATGGCGCGTCCGCAAGGATGGCGGGTGCTTCTGGGCCAATGTCGTGATCGATCCGATCCTCGCGCCCAACGGACAATTGCTGGGCTTTGCCAAGGTCACGCGCGACCTGACCGAACGGCGTGCCGCGCAGGAGGCTTTGCGCGAGAGCGAGGAACGGTTCCGCCTGTTGGTACAGAGCGTGACCGATTACGCCATCTATATGGTGGACCCGGTCGGCACCGTGACCAGCTGGAACATGGGAGCCCAGCGGTTCAAGGGTTATAGCGCAGAGGAGATTGTCGGCCAGAATTTCGCGCGTTTCTACAGCGAGGAAGACCGTCTGGCCGGCCTCCCCTCCCGCGCGCTGCACACCGCCGAAACCGCGGGCCGGTTCGAGGCGGAGGGATGGCGTATCCGCAAGGACGGATCACGCTTCTGGGCCAATGTCGTGATCGACCCCATTCGCACCCCCGACGGCCGACTGCTGGGCTTTGCCAAGATCACGCGCGACCTGACCGAGCGGCGCGAGACGCAGCGCGCGCTGGACGAGGCCCGCGATGCCATCATCCAGACGCAGAAGATGGATGCGATCGGCAAACTCACCGGTGGTGTCGCCCATGATTTCAACAATCTGCTGGCGGTGATCGTCGGCAGCCTCGACCTCGCCCGGCAGAAACTGGCGAGCGGCGGCGACATCAGCCGCTATCTCGACAATGCGATGACGGCGGCGGATCGCGGCGCAACTTTGACCCAGCGGATGCTGGCCTTTGCGCGTAAACAGGAATTGAAGCTGCAAAGCGTCGATTGCATCGCGCTGGTGCAGGGCATGGCCGAACTGTTCCGCACGACGTTGGGCACGGCGGCGGCGATCGAGACGCGCTTCCCGCTGGTGATGTGCGCCGCCCATGCCGACGCCGCGCAGCTGGAGTTGGCGCTGCTCAATCTGGCGGTCAATGCGCGCGATGCAATGCCGGACGGCGGCCGCATCATCGTCGAGGCGAGCGAAGTGATCCTGGCGCAGGGAGAGCGGCCCGATCTAAACGCCGGCACCTACATCCGCCTGTCCGTGGTCGATGAGGGCGAAGGCATGGACGCCGCGACGCTGGAGCGCGCGCGCGAACCCTTCTTCACCACCAAGGGCGTGGGCAAAGGCACCGGCCTTGGCCTGTCGATGGTGCATGGCTTCGCGCAGCAATGCGGCGGATCGCTGACCATTGCCAGCGAACCCGGACAGGGCACATCCGTGTCGCTCTGGCTGCCGGTGGCGCAAGCCGATGCGGATATGCTGCCAATCGTCAGCTTCAGCGAGGAGCTGGCAGAAAGCGACACGCCGCTGGTGATATTGGCGGTGGACGATGACGATCTGGTGCTGACCAACACGGCGGGTATGCTGGAGGAAATGGGTCATACCGTGTTTCAGGCTTCGTCCGGCGCGGATGCCTTGCGCCTGCTGGAACAGGGGCGCGTCGATCTGGTCGTCACCGACCATGCGATGCCGGGCATGACCGGCGCGCAACTGGCCGATGCGATCGGGCAAATGCTGCCCGGCCTGCCCGTGATCATCATCACCGGCTTTGCCCAACTGCCCCCTCATGCATCCCAGCGCCCCCGGCTGGACAAGCCATTCCGGCAGGCCGACCTTGCCCGCATCGTCGCCAGCACCATGCGCATCGCCCCTGCCGGCCCGGATATATTACTTCGCGATTGCTGAGGTTATTTTTCAGCAATTGCCACGAAATATTGGAAAAGCGGCATTTTTTCGTCGCTCTTTGCTTGCAACGTCGGCGCAGTTCGCCAATGGGGTCTTTATGCAGGACCGCACGGACATATCGCCGGCCCCGACGCCGACTTCGCATTTCTTCACGTCATTGCGGACTCGGCTGCACTATCTCGACTGGGGCAATCCGTCGGCGCCCACGCTGATCCTGGTGCATGGCGGGTTCGACCATGCGCGCAGCTGGGACTGGACGGCGCGCGCTCTGTCGCGGGACTATCATGTCATCACCCCTGACCTGCGTGGCCATGGCGACAGCGGCTGGTCGCCGGACGGCGCCTATATGATGGCCAACTATGTTTATGACCTGGCGCAGTTGGTGGACCTGCTGGACCGGCCGCCCGTCACCATCGTCGGCCATTCGCTGGGCGGTGCCATCAGCCTGCGCTATGCCGGGCTGTTTCCTGACCGGGTGCGCAAGCTCGTCGCGATCGAGGGGCTGGGCCTGTCGCCGCAGCGCCTGAAGGAGAAGGCGGAGCAGCCCTCCCCCGACGTCTGGCGCGAATGGATCGACGGCCGCCGCGCCAGCGCCCGCAAGGCGCCGCGCCGCTATCCCACCATCGAGGCCGCGATCGGGCGCATGCGCGAACGCAACGAGCATCTGACCGTGGAGCAGGCGCTCCATCTGACCAGCCATGGCGTCAACCGGAACGAGGATGGCAGCTATAGCTGGAAGTTCGACCCCTATCTGAAGGGCATGGCGCCGCAGGCCGGCAGCGACGACGAACTGCCCGCTTTCTGGCAGCGCATCACCTGCCCCACTTTGCTGTGCCTGGGCAGCGACAGCTGGGCGTCCAACCCGGAAAAGGACGGGCGCATCCGCCACTTCAGCGATGCCCGGCTGGTCGAGTTCGCCGACGCCGGCCATTGGCTGCACCATGACCAGTTCGATCGCTTCATCGGCGAACTGCGCACCTTCCTAAAGGGTGAGGCCGGTGACAGCCGCACGGTAGTCCGCCTTTAACCCGGCGACGAAATCGGCGGTCGGCTGCACCTTGTCGACTGCACCAATGCCCTGACCGCAGCCCCACACGTCGCGCCACGCCTTCTTGTCGCCGCCGGTCATGGCCGCGAAATCCATGTCCTTTGCCTTCGGCAGTGCATCGGGATCAAGGCCCGACGCGACGATGCTGGGGCGCAGATAATTGCCGTGGACCCCGGTAAAGACGTCCGAATAGACGATGTCGGCGGCTTGGCTGTCCACGATCATCTGCTTGTAGGCGGGATCGGCATTGGCCTCCGCCGTGGCGATGAAGGGCGATCCCATATAGCCGAGGTCCGCACCCATCATCCGCGCCGCCGCGATGGCGCGGCCGGTGGCGATGGAGCCGGACAGGGCGAGCGGCCCGTCGAACCACTGGCGGATTTCCTGAATCAGGGCGAAGGGCGACAGGGTGCCGGCATGGCCGCCCGCCCCGGCCGCGACCGCGATCAGCCCATCCGCCCCCTTCTCGATCGCCTTGCGAGCGAACATGTCATTGATGATGTCGTGCAGGACGATGCCGCCATAGCTGTGGACCGCAGCGTTCACATCCTCCCGCGCGCCGAGCGATGTGATGACGATCGGCACCCGATATTTGACGCAGAGCGCCAGATCCTCCTCCAGCCGGGCATTGGTGCGGTGGACGATCAGATTGACGGCGAAGGGCGCGTCGGCGTCAGTCAGTTCCGCCTGCAATTGCAGCAACCATGTTTCGAACATGCCGGATGGCCGCGCGTTGAGCGAGGGGAAGGCACCGACGATCCCGGCGCGGCATTGCGCCATGACCAGCGCCGGCTGCGAGATGATGAACATCGGCGATCCGATCAGCGGCAGCGACAGGCGCCCCTCCAGCAAGGTCGGCAGGGTCATGAACGATGTCTCCTCTCTTCTATCTCCATTGGCGCTAACACCGGTCGAGCCACGGAAAAAGGCCAAAATCTACTGTGTTGATGTATTAATACAGTAGTGCTAGAATCCCACTCAGCGAACAGGCTGAGGAGCCGGACGATGTATAGCGAGAGCGATCTACAGGATGCCGTAGCGGCGGGTGCGATCCGCCCCGAAGCGGCGCAGGCATTGCGCGATCATGTGGCGGGGCTGCGCGCCACGCCGCTGGTCGATGAAGAGCATTTCCGGCTGCTGACCGGCTTCAACGATATCTTCGTGGCGATCGCCAGCGTCATCCTGCTGGTCGCGGTCGGCTGGCTCGGCAACGCCCTGCGATTCGGGGCGCCGGATCATCAACCGGTCTTCATGTCCGGCCTGCTGGTCGCCGCTGTCAGCTGGGGGCTGGCCGAATATTTCACGCGGGCGCGGCGCATGGCGCTGCCCTCGATCCTGCTGCTGGTCGGCTTCGTCGGCGGCGTTGCCTGTGCCGTGGGCGCCATTGGCATCCAGATGTTTCCCGATGCGGGCGACAGCCTGGCTTCGATGATCCTGTGCGTCGCGGCGGCCGCCGGCGCGCTGGCCGCCTGGCTGCACTGGCGCCGATTCATGGTGCCGATCACCGTAGCGGTCGGCGCCGCCGCAGCGGCCGGCGTAGGCGTGACGCTGGTACTGGCGGCGGTGCCCGACAACGATATTCTTCCCTTCCTGCTGTTGCTGGCCGCCGGCCTCGCCATCTTCGCGCTCGCCATGACATGGGACATGAGCGACCGGGCGCGGACCACGCGCCGGTCCGACGTCGCCTTCTGGCTGCATCTGGCCGCTGCGCCGATGATCGCCCATTCGCTGTTCCGCCTGCTGGGCGTGCTGGATGCCGACCAGATCAGTGCCGGCCGCGCCGTGCTGGTGGTAGCGCTTTATGTTGCCTTCGGCCTTGTGGCGCTGGCGATCGACCGCAGGGCGCTGCTGGTGTCCAGCCTCGCCTATGTGCTCTTCGCCCTTTACGCGCTGTTTCGGCAGGCGGGCGCGGTGGAACTGTCCTGGGCACTGACCGCGCTGGTGATCGGATCGGCGCTGCTGCTGCTGTCCGCCCTGTGGCACCATGCCCGCGCGCGGATCGTCCACGGCCTGCCGGATGCGGTGACGCAGCGCCTGCCCTATCTGGACCGGGCAGCGGTTTGAGAGGGCGCGCAGGGTCACAGTAAAGTCACGATCAGGTCAGGGCAGCGAAGTTCACACCGTCGCTGGCCTGTCTTTCTGAGGCTTTTGCGCCGGTCATGCGGCATCAAAGCGACGGCGACGCGCCACCCATGCGCCATCAGGGTGTCCCTTGCATCATGGATAGGCGCCTGTCGGGTCCCGCTGGCGCGCCACCGACGCGACAGGTGGGTCATAGGGCAAGGGCGTGAAAGGCGGGTATCGGTCGGGTTCATCCGAAAAGATAGATCAAAGATTATCCTACATTGGAAGGGGGATGTGGGACATCCTTCTCCCCCGGAGGGAGAAGGATACGCAGCCTTACCGCGAAGCGGTTAGGCGGAGTTGGATGAGGGGGAATAGCGCGAGGTCAGATGATTCCTGTGAGGCTGCCCCCTCACCCAGCTACGACTAGGCAGCAAGCTGCCAAGTCTGCGCAGCCCTCTCCCCCAAGGGGAGAGGGGTAAGCAATGACGGCTTACGACCATTTGTTGCAATTCCGCCAGATAATCCTGCCCCTTGAAACCGGACGTTCATTCTGGACGCATGTAAAAGGCTGAATGACGCAGTCTGCGCAAAAGCGGACCTTTTTACCTACCTATCGAGTATCTGTTCCGCCTTCATGCGACCCAATGCAGAGAGGGCCAATTCCGATCCTGCTTGTGACGCCCATCCTTGTTTTATCAAATAAAGCAGCACCGCCTCATCAAGTTGTTGCGACTTCTTGTATCCGATTCGTCCAGCAATCTCGTCAGGCCGAAGACTCTCCAAACCCTCAACTTTATAAGCTCGGAACAGGGCGACCAGAGCCACTTGGGCCGTTTTTTCAGTTTTATGCACGCTCACCATCGGACCCCACTTTAGCGAGGTTGCTAACGTCCGCAATTGAGGCGGTTGTTGCGGAACGATTTTTCCGCGCATCGTCCGCTATCGCCCGTCATCACTCCAAAATGCGGACCGTCCACTCCCCAGCCTTCCCCGCCCCTCAATCCTCGACGATCCGCAGCAGCTTGCGCTCCACCGGCGCCAGCACGCCCTGCAATTCCTGGCCGCGCTTCAATATCTGGCCACCTTCGCCGACCAGCGCCCACATGCCCTGGCGATGACGGAGCGCGGGACGCTTCTCGATGCGATATTCGGGGCGTTCGGCCGAGCGACGAAAGGCGCTGAAGATCGCGGCGTCCCGCCCCATGTCCATCGCATAGTCGCGCCAGTGGCCGGCCGATACCATCCGGCCGTACAGATCCATGATCCGTTGCAATTCCAGCCGGTCGAATCCGACCTGACTGCCCGCCCCATGCTGTGGAAACGGCGTCACATTGGTCATCAGGCCCGGCCGCGCTCCCTGAACAGCGATGCGTCGTCATCGGGGAAGACCGGCGTCTGCCGCTCCGCCATCAGCTCGGCCAGACGCTTCTGCAACTGCTCGACTTCGCACTGAAGCAGCTCCAGCTTCTGCTTTTCCGGATCGAAACAGTCGGTGCAGGGCGTGCCATAGGGCATGAAGTCACGCTGATAGGCAGTCACGTCCACCAGCATTGCGCGGGCCGGGATGCCGACCATGGTCGCGGCTTCGGCCACATCCTTGGTCACCACCGCATTGGCGCCGACGCGCGCGCGCGCACCGACCTGAATCGGGCCGAGCACCTGCGCGCCGGAGCCGACGATCACGCCGTCATGTAGCGTCGGGTGGCGCTTGCCGGCGATGCCGTTGGCCGGATCGGTGCCGCCCAGCGTCACATTCTGGTAGAGGGTGACGTCGTCGCCAATCTCCGCCGTCTCGCCGATCACGGTGAAGCCATGGTCGATGAAGAAACGCTTGCCGATCTTCGCGCCGGGATGAATGTCGTTGCCGGTCAGGAAGCGGGACAGATGATTGACCGCGCGGGCGAGGAAGAAGAGGTCGGCGCGGTAGAGCCGATGCGCCACGCGATGGAAGCCGAGCGACCAGACGCCGGGATAAAGCAGGATTTCGGCGCGGGACCGGGGCGCAGGATCGCGGCTCTTCACCGAATCCAGATAGGCAATGAGGTTGCGCACCATGCGAACGTCCCTGATCGTTTCAACCGTTGTTATGAGCAACGCATATAAGGGAATGGCCGGAACTTTTCCAGATGGTGACGTCATGCCCGCTTTTGCGCCATAAATAGAAACTTGCTTGGCGGCCCGGGATATTCCAATCATGAGAGTAGACAATTCAAGATAATGAAATGAAGGGGTGCGGATGATCGACACATTGATCGCCAATTTCGGCGATATCTGGCCCTTCATCCTGGTCGGATTCGGGGCGCAGGTCATCGACGGCGCGCTGGGCATGGCCTATGGCGTGATTTCCAGCACCCTGCTGCTGACGCTGGGCGTGCCGCCCAGCCGCGCGTCGGCCAGCGTCCATGTCGCCGAAACCTTCACCACCGGCGTATCGGCGATCAGCCATATCCTGCACCGCAATGTCGACTGGAAGCTGTTTTCCAAACTGATCATTCCCGGCGTCATCGGCGGCGTGACCGGCGCCTATATCCTGTCCAACATCGACAGTGCCGTGATCAAGCCGTTCATCCAGGTCTATCTGGCGTCGATCGGCCTCTATCTGATCTGGCGCGGCTTTCACCTGCCGCCCAAGCCGCGCGATCCCAAATGGGTGACGCCGCTGGGGCTGGTCGGCGGCTTCATGGACGCGACCGGCGGTGGCGGCTGGGGTCCGGTGGTGACGTCCAACCTGCTGTTGCAGGGGTCCAGCCCGCGCCATACGATCGGCACGGTCAATACGGTCGAATTCATCCTGACCACCGCGATCAGCCTGACCTTCCTGCTGCATCTGGGCTGGGAAGCGTTCACCACCTATACCGTCGGCCTGCTGATCGGCGGCGTGGTGGCGGCGCCGTTCGGCGCGATGCTGGCCCGGCATGTCGCGCCGCGTACGCTGTTTTCGGCGGTCGGCGTGGTGCTGACGCTGACGTCGCTGTTCGGCGTGGGCAAATGGCTTGGATTTATCGGCTGAGACTCTTATATTCGGCTTTCTGATCGAGGAAGCCGATAAATGTCCAGTTACCTGCCGACGCTGAAACAGCTGCAATATCTGGTTGCGCTGAAGGAACAGGGGCATTTCGGCAAGGCGGCGGATAGCTGCTTCGTCACGCAATCGACTTTGTCGGCGGGCATCCGCGAACTGGAATCGCTGATCGGCGTGACATTGGTGGAGCGGACGCGGCGGGTGGTGCGTTTCACGGCGCTGGGCGACCGGATCGTAGAGAAAGCGCATCGCGTGCTGCGCGAGGCGGAGGAACTCGCCGCGATCGCGCAGGCTTCGGGCAAGCCGCTGAGCGGGGAACTGCGCATGAGCGTGATCCCGACCATCGCCCCCTTCCTGCTGCCGCGCCTGCTGCCCCGGTTGCGGAGCGAACGGCCGGAACTGAAGCTCTATCTGCGCGAGGAAACGAGCCAGGCGGCGATCGAATCGCTGCGCCATGGCAATGTCGATTGCGTGCTGCTGGCCCTGCCCTTCCCCATGGGCGACATGGAGAGCGAGATATTGTTCCAGGACCGGCTCTATGTCGCCTTTCCCAAGGACGAGCCAACCAATCCGCCCGAATGGATCGACCCGGACATGATCGACGAGAGCAAGCTGTTGCTGCTGGAGGACGGGCATTGCCTGAAGGACCATGCGCTGGCGGCATGCAATCGGCCCGATCTGCGTGCCAGCACGACGATGATGGGCACGTCGCTGCACACGCTGATCCAGATGGTCGACAATGGGCTGGGCGTGACGATGATCCCCGAAATGGCGATCGCGGGCGGAATTTTGGAGCATACGAACATCACCGCGCGGCCGCTGGATTCGAAACGCTCGTCGCGCGACATCGCACTGGTGTGGCGACGCAACAGCCCGCGCGAGAAGGAATTCCGCCTGTTGTCGGGAATTTTGCGGGATGCGGCGGCGACCAGTTGCCGCTTGCCCGAGGCGGCCTGATACCAACTCCGTTCGTTTCAGGCATGTCGAGAAACGTGAAGCGCTGTGCTAGCCGCTTCTCGACTTCACTCGAAGCAAACGGGTTATTATTCGGCCTGCCAGCCCTTCGCTTTGGCCTCGTCCTCGGCGCGGGCCTCCACCCATGCGGTCGCGCCGTCGGCGAAATGCGCCTTCTTCCAGAAGGGCGCGTCGGACTTCAGCCAGTCGATCAGGAAGGCGCAGCTTTCCAGCGCGGCGGCGCGATGGCGCGATGCGGCGCCGACGAAGACGATGCGCGCGCCCGGTTCCAGACGGCCGAAGCGGTGAATGACGCTGACGCCCAGCAGCGGCCAGCGAGCGAGTGCCTCCTCCACGATACGATCGACCTGCGCGGTGGTCATCGCCGGATAATGTTCCAGCTCCAGCGCAATCAACCCGCCTTCGCTGCGCACGATACCGGTGAAGCTGGCCACGCCGCCGCCGCCCAGCGATTCGAGCGCAGCCAGTTCGGCAGCGACATCGAAATCGCCGGACTGGATCGCGACCCGCTTCATCCGCCGGTGACCGGGGGGAAGAGCGCCACTTCTTTGGCGTCGCCAATGACGGTGTCGAGCGGCACGAAACGCTGGTCGATTGCAGCGCGCAGCTTGGCGGGATCGGCCAAGGCCTGCGCGTAGCCGCCGCCGCGCGCGGCGAGCGTAGCGATCAGGTCGGCGACCGTCGTGCCCGGCGTGGGGCGCTCCATCTGCTCTTCGTCATGGCCGATGCTTTCCCGCACCCAGGCGAAATAGACCAGCGTCAACACAGACTCAGTCCATGTGCCGGATGCCGACGCGCAGATAATCCCAGCCGGTGATCAGCGTCAGGATCGCCGCGGCCCAGAGCGTCGCAATGCCGACCAGCTGCACGAAGGGGAAATGCGGCACGGCGCCGGCGAGAATCAGCGCGCCCAGCGCGATGATCTGAAAAGTCGTCTTCCATTTGGCGAGGCGCGACACCGGCACCGATACCTGCAAGCCGGCCAGAAATTCACGCAGGCCCGATACGGCGATCTCGCGCAGCAGGATGATCATCGCCGCGGCGATATGGATGCCCGCGATATCGCGGGTCGCCGCCAGCATCAGGATGACCGCCCCGACCATGATCTTGTCCGCGATCGGATCGAGGAACACGCCCAGTTTCGATACGGTCCCCTGCGCACGCGCAAGATAACCGTCGAAATAATCGGTGATGCCCATCAGGCAATACAGGGCGAATGCCAGCGCATAGCCGGTGGTCCAGCGCGCACCCAGCTCAGCCGGCCACAGGAGCGCCACCAGCAGCGGCACGGTGAAGATGCGCGAAAGCGTCAGCAAATTGGGCAGCGTCAGCATGGCCGCGAAGTGCCACAGTCCGGGTCGTGGCACAAGCAGGACTGCATCCCGCTCAACGCTATTGGACATGGACGCCGCCAGCGGCTAGACCCCGCGACGGTCGTTAACGGGAAAGAAGACACTCTATTCCATGCAAGCCTCTCTCAGGCTCTTGAACAAGCGCCGTTTTCTGCCGCTGTTCATCACCCAGCTACTGGGTGCGTTCAACGACAATCTGTTCAAGAACGCGATGGTATTGTTCGTCGTCTACCAGGTCTATAACGACGAACGGTCGGAAACCTGGTTCAGCGCGCTGGCCACAGGCGTCTTCATCCTGCCCTTTTTCCTCATGTCCGCGCTGTCAGGCCAATTGGCTGACCAGCGGGACAAGGCCGTCATCATCCGATGGGTGAAAGCGGCCGAAATCGGGATCATGCTGGTGGGCGCGACCGGACTCGCGCTGATCTGGAGCGGCATCGCCATCCATACGCTGGCGATTCCCCTGCTGCTGGCGGCCCTGTTCGCAATGGGAATCCACTCCACCTTCTTCGGGCCGATCAAATATGCGATCCTGCCCCAGCATCTGCATGACGACGAAGTGCTGGGCGGCACGGGTCTGGTCGAGGCGGGCACCTATATCGCGATATTGGCGGGCACGATCCTGGCCGGCATCATCCCGGTGCAGGTGGCGGCGGTCGGCATCATCGTCACTGCGCTGATCGGCTATATCGCCGGACGCAAGGTGCCGTCGGCGCCGTCATTGCTGGAAACCCAGCCGATCGACTTTCACATCATCCGATCGTCCATCACGCTGGTGCGCGGCACGATGCACATCCGCCGGCTGTTCCTCGCGATCATGGCGATCAGCCTGTTCTGGGCGGTCGGCTCCATCCTGTTCATCCAGTTCCCGCCGCTGGTGAAAAATGTGCTGACCGCCGACAAGCCGGTCGCCAGCCTGTTCCTCGCCATCTTCTCGATCGGCATCGCCATCGGTTCGATCGCGATCAACCGGCTGTTGCAGGGCCATGTGTCCGCCAAATATGCGCCCGCCTCCGTCATCGGCATGGGCCTGTGCATCGTCGCTTTCCACGTCGTGTGCGATCTGTGGACGCCGGCCCCTGACGGCCAGATGCTGTCGCTGACAGGCTTCCTTGCCCATCCGCTCGCCATTCCGCTGTCGCTCTGTCTGCTGGGCGTAGCGACCTTCGGCGGTATGTTCGTGGTGCCGCTCTACGCCTTCCTGACCACCACGGTCGAGAAGTGCGAGGCGGCACGCACCGTCGCAGCCAATAATATCGTAAATTCCGGCGCAATGGTGGTCGGATCGCTGTGCGCCATCGGCCTCAGCATCGCGGGCGTATCGGTGGTAATGCAGTTGCTGCTTGTCGCCATATTGACCCTGCCCTGCGCGGCCATGGCCTGGACCTTGCACAAGGCATGCGACGGGCCGCTATGCCACTGACCAGGACGACCCCGGTCGGCCTGTCAGAAAATGAAGCTGTAAAAGGCCGTGAAAAAGGCGGCGAAGCTCAGCCCGAACAATTTCCAGTCGCTGTCGTCGTCGCGCACCCGCTTCAGGCGGGCGGGACCATCCTCCACCACGCGCAACACATGGGCGGGCAGCCGCTGGCGGAAGGGATGGCGGGCGGACTCGGTGGTCAGGACGAGGGGACGGTTTCGCATGATATTTGGTTAACGAAATATTTACCATTTAGACCAGTCGATTTTGCGGTTAATTTCGGCCTGTCCCGTCACGGGACAGGCTTGACTGTATGATATGAATAATACAGCATGAATGAAGAGATGACCGAGTCCACGCCTGCCGATCCCGCTACGCTGCCGCCGCGCGCCTTTGGGGAAGGGCCGCCCAGCGCCTTCGCCCGTCCCACGCCCTGGCGCCGTCGGTTGCAGATCGGCGGATGGGTCATCGCGGCCGGCCTGGCCGTGCTGATGATCCTGATCGCCTGGCTGGCGGTGACGGCGCCGTTGTCGCGGTCCCTGAAGCCCATCGCCCCGCCCGCGATCAGCCTGATGTCGGCGGACGGTCATCTGATCGCGCGGCGCGGCGCGGTGATCGACAAGCCTGTCACGGTCGCGGAACTCCCCGCCCATGTGCCGCAGGCGTTCATGGCGATCGAGGATCGTCGGTTCCAGAGCCATTGGGGCGTCGACCCGCGCGGCATCGCGCGCGCCATGTGGCATAATCTCTGGTCGGATGGATCATCGCAGGGCGGCAGCACCATCACCCAGCAGCTGGCCAAGGGCGTGTTCCTCTCCAGCGACCGCACCTTCGGCCGCAAGGCGCGCGAGGCGCTGATCGCGATGTGGTTGGAAGCCTGGCTGACCAAGGATCAGATCATGGAGAGATATCTCTCCAACGTCTATTTCGGCGACAATGTATATGGGCTGCGCGCCGCTGCGCTGCATTATTTCAACCGATCGCCCGACCGGCTGACCATCCCGCAGGCGGCGATGCTGGCGGGCTTGCTGAAGGCGCCGTCGCGTCTGGCCCCCACGTCCAACCTGAAAGGCGCCCGCACCCGCGCCGCGCTGGTAACGCAGGCGATGGTCGATGCCGGCTATATCAGCCAGGCGGAGCGCAACGCCCTGCCCCCCGTGCGGCTCAACGTGCATGACGATCCCGATCCGACCAGCGGCACCTATTTCGCCGACTGGGTGCTGCCGCAGGCGCGCGACCGGGCCGGCGCCGTCTATGGCGAGCAGGAGGTGGTGACCACGCTCGACTGGCGTATCCAGCGGCTGGCGGAGGCTGCCATCCGTCGCGCGCCGCTGGGCGGGGCGCAGGCGGCTTTGGTGGCGATGAAGCCCGATGGCAGCGTCGTCGCCATGGTCGGCGGCAAGAATTACGAGAAGAGCAGCTTCAACCGCGCGGTGCAGGCGAAGCGCCAGCCGGGGTCGACCTTCAAGCTGTTCGTCTATCTGGCGGCTTTTCGCGCGGGCATGACGCCGGACGACATGATCGACGATACGCCGATCACCACCGGCACCTATCGCCCGGCCAATCACAGCGGCAAATATCGCGGCCGCATCACCCTGCGTCAGGCTTTTGCCGCATCCAGCAATGTCGCGGCGGTGCGGCTCACGCAGAAGGTCGGCGTCGATAACGTCATCAAGGTCGCCCGCGACCTGGGCGTCACCGCGCCGCTGACCGAAGACCTCAGCCTGGCGCTCGGTACGTCGGAAATTCCGCTGGTGGAACTGGTGGAGGCCTATGCTTCGGTCGCGGCGGGCGCCTATCCGGTGGTCGCCCATGGCCTGCCGCCGGAGGAACAGGGCTGGTTCGAGAAATTGATGCAGCGCCAGCGCAAGTTCAGCGACGATCAGTTGGAAATGATCCGCGACCTGCTGTCGTCCGCCGCCAATCGCGGCACCGGCAGCGCGGCGGCGCTGCGCACCAGCACTTTCGGCAAGACCGGCACGACGCAGGACAGCCGCGACGCCATCTTCGTGGGCTATGCCGGTGGGCTGGTGACGGCGGTGTGGATCGGCAATGACGACAACGCTCCCCTGCCCGGCGGCGCGGCCGGTGGCGGCGTGCCCGCGCGCATCTGGCGCAATTTCATGAGCGGCGCCATCAACGAACCGGTCGAGGATACGTCCGACGCCGAACAAGACCCCGATCTGGTCAACGCCATCGCCAATGTGACGGTGGAAACCGGGATCGGCAATGTCGGGCTGGGCGTGGATGAAGGCGGGATGACGGTGAATATCGGTGGCGGGCAGATACGCTTGCCGATTGATCAGCGCCCGCCGGTACCGTCTGAAGGCGCGCCGCCGCCGAGGATCGCGCCGACGCAACCGGGCGAAGGCGAGGATGGCGGGCCCTAGTAGTGGGCGCTATGGCTTATTTGGGTGGGGAGCGGACTGGCAGCTTATGGGCCAGCCCCTTTGTTAACGGAACAGGCTCATCTCTTCACCATCAAACTGAATTCGATTTGGCGGGCCGTTGGGGCCGAAATTTATGGCAGATGCCTTGCCGTATTCTTCTGCTCCGCTGCGAGGCGAAAGAACAAGCGTATTGCGTTCAACGCTAACTTGGGCGCTGTCAGGCTTATACTGGCCAATATAACGCCCAGCGCTCAAAATGATAATTCGTTGGCCGCCATGAATTGCGCATTTTGGGCAAATCGGTGCTAGTCGGTATCGATAGTCGTAAATCTGGAATGCACGACTGCCCGATCGGATTTCACCTGCCTTTCTGATTTCAAGTTGATCGCGACGGCAATCGATAGAACCCGAAAATCTTCCCTTTTCCAAGGCAGGGAAGATGCCTGCGCGGCAGGCCTTTTCGGTAGCAGATTGCGTTCGCCCCTGACTCGGAAGGGCCGAAAATCCGACGAAGAGACAAAAAAGCATGAGTGTTCTCATGCCAGCCTATATACCAGCATTTTCTAGTTGGAGCATGTCAGCTTTTAATGGTGCATTCCGAAGAGGCGAGCGTCCGCGTCTGGTCGTGAACGGCCATTCTCTTATCCCTCTCCCTTGAGGGTCGGCCAGAGTTACGTGCCTCTGGCCGAGGCTGCGCAGACTTGGCAGCTTGCTGCCTAGTCGTAGCTGGGTGAGGGGGAGACAACCTTACCTAAATGGCCCAACACATCGCCAATCCCCCTCATCCAACTCCGCCTAACCCCTACGCGGTAAGGCTTCGTATCCTTCTCCCTCAGAGGGAGAAGGAACAGCTATCTTTCGTCGCTCGCCGTTCCCCAATTACAAAAAAGAAAAAGGCCCCCGCAATGCGGAGGCCCCTTCCCTTATCTTCGCGATGGGCGAACTGATCACATATGGATCGGCTTGCCGCGCACGGCCATGGCCGCTTCCTTGATCGCTTCGCTGTGCGTCGGGTGCGCGTGGCAGGTGTAGGCGATGTCTTCGCTCGACGCGCCGAATTCCATGGCCTGCGCCGCCTGCGCGATCATCGTGCCTGCAACGGTGGCGATGATCCACACGCCCAGCACCTTGTCGGTTTCGGCGTCGGCGATGATCTTCACGAAGCCGTCCGGCTCGTGGTTGGTCTTCGCGCGGCTGTTCGCCATCATCGGGAACTTGCCGACCTTGATCGCGCCCTTTTCCTTGGCGGCTTCTTCGGTCAGGCCCACGCCCGCGATTTCCGGCTTGGTGTAGACCACCGAGGGGATCACGTCATGGTTCACGATGCCGGTCAGGCCCGCGATATTCTCGGCAACCGCAATGCCTTCGTCCTCAGCCTTGTGCGCCAGCATCGGGCCGGGGATGACGTCGCCGATCGCCCAGACGCCCGGAACCTTGGTCGCGAAGTCATGATCGGTTTCGATCTGGCTGCGCGCGTTCAATTCCAGACCGATCTTGTCGAGGCCCAGACCTTCGGTGTTGGGACGGCGGCCGATCGACACGAGGACGACGTCGGCCTCGATCTTTTCAGCATCGCCACCAGCGGCCGGTTCGACGGTCAGGGTCACGCCCTTCTTGCCGACTTCGGCGCCCGTCACCTTCGTGCCGAGCTTATACTCGAAGCCCTGCTTCTTGAAGATCTTGTTGGCTTCCTTGCGGACTTCGCCGTCCATGCCGGGCAGGATCTGGTCGAGATATTCGACCACGGTGACCTTGGCGCCCAGGCGCTTCCACACGCTGCCCAGTTCCAGACCGATCACGCCGCCGCCGACGACGACCAGATGGCCCGGAACCTTGTCCAGTTCCAGCGCGCCCGTGGAGTCCACGATCTTGCCGCCTGCATTGTCGACCGCCACGCCCGGAAGCGGCGCGACCGACGAACCGGTGGCGATGACGATATTCTTCGCCGTCACCTTTTCACCATTCACTTCGACGGTGTTGGCGCCGGTGAAGCTCGCGAGCCCCTTCAGCCAGGTGACCTTGTTCTTCTTGAACAGATATTCGATGCCGCCGGTCAGCCCCTTGATCGCGTCAACGCGCTGGCCCTGCATGGTCGGTAGGTCGAGCGACATCTTGTCGATCTTGACGCCCAGCTTGGCGAGCGCGCCATTGGCGGCCTCGTCATAAAGCTCCGACGCGTGCAGCAGCGCCTTGGACGGGATGCAGCCCACATTGAGGCAGGTGCCGCCCAGCGTTTCGCGGCTTTCGGCGCAGGCGGTCTTGAGGCCAAGCTGCGCCGCGCGGATCGCGGCGACATAGCCACCGGGGCCAGCGCCAATTACCAGGACGTCATAGTCGAAATCGGACATGGGGTTTTCCCTTCTCCAGTCATGCCAGTCAGAACTGGCACTTCCCCGGCCCTTTTCAAGGGCGGAGATGCCCCGGCGCGAGGCCGGGGCGACATTAAGCGGTAAATATTACAGGTCGATCAGCAGGCGAGTCGGATCTTCGATCGCGTTCTTGACCGCGACGAGGAAGGTGACCGCTTCGCGACCGTCGATCAGACGATGGTCGTAGCTGAGCGCCAGATACATCATCGGACGGATCACGATCTCGCCATTGCGCACGACCGGGCGGTCCTCAATGCGGTGCAGGCCCAGAACCGCCGACTGGGGCGGGTTGATGATCGGGCTGGACAGCAGCGAGCCGAAAACGCCCCCGTTGGAGATGGTGAAGGTGCCGCCCTTCATATCTTCCATCGTCAGCTTGCCTTCCTTGGCCTTCTTACCAAAGCCGCCGATGGTCTTTTCGATGTCTGCGACGCTCAGGCTTTCCGCGTTGCGAATGACCGGAACGACCAGACCGGTGGGCGCGGACACGGCGACCGAGATGTCGGCGAAGTCGTTATAGACGATTTCGTCGCCTTCGATCTGCGCATTGACGCCCGGAATGTCGCGCAGCGCCATGCAGACGGCCTTGGTGAAGAAGCCCATGAAGCCGAGACGGACGCCATGCTTCTTCTCGAACAGATCCTTATACTTGGCGCGCGCTTCGATGACGTTGGTCATGTCGACGTCGTTATAGGTCGTCAGGAGGGCAGCGTTGTTCTGCGCTTCCTTCAGACGCTTGGCGACGGTCTGGCGCAGGCGGGTCATCTTGACCCGTTCCTGCTTGCGGCTCGGGCCAGAAACCGAAGCACTGGCCGGGGCGTCGGCGGCAGGCGCGGCAGCAGCAGCCTTGGCCGTGCCAGCGGCGGCAGCGGCGGTGACGTCGTCCTTGGTCAGGCGGCCGTCCTTGCCGGTGCCCTTGATCTTGCTGGGGTCAAGGCCATGTTCCAGCACCAGACGGCGCACCGCCGGCGACAGGGTCAGGTTGCCGCCTTCTTCATCGTCCGAAGCGGCAGGTGCCGATGCAGCCGGAGCCGGCGCAGCGGCTTCCGCCTTGGCGGCAGGGGCAGCAGCGGCCGGGGCTGGCGCGGCAGCCGCCGAACCGCCTTCGTTCACATAAGCCAGCAACGCGCCGACTTCGACCGTGTCGCCTTCCTTGGCGATGATGTCGCCCATGACACCGGCGACGGTCGAGGGCACATCGACCGCGACCTTGTCGGTTTCGAGGGACACGATCGGCTCGTCGACCTTGACGGCTTCACCGGGCTTCTTGAGCCACTGGCCCACGGTTGCTTCGGTAACGGATTCGCCCAGAGTCGGGACTTTAACTTCGGTAGCCATGAGCTTGATCAGCCTTTCTTCTGGCGACGGATTTCTTCACGAACGCTGTGACCCAGCGCATCGGCGACGAGGGCACCCTGTTCGGACACATGACGCGACGCCAGGCCCGTGGCGGGCGAAGCGGACGCCTTGCGACCGGCATAGCGGGCGCGCATCGGCGCCTTGCCTGCATTGGCCAGCGCTTCCTCGATATAGGGTTCCACGAAGAACCATGCGCCGTTGTTGCGCGGTTCTTCCTGACACCAGACGACCTCTCCCAGATTGGTCATGCGCTCAATGCGCTTGGCCAAAGCTTCGGTCGCGAACGGATAGATCTGTTCGATACGAACGATCTGCACATCCTTGTCGCCGGCGGCATCGCGGGCTTCCATCAGGTCATAGAATACCTTGCCGGAACAGAGGATCAGGCGCTTGGTATCCTTGTCGGCCGAACCGTTCGGATCGGACAGGATGCGCTTGAAGTGTGTCTGGCCCAGGAAATCCTCGGCCTTGCTGACCGCGCCCTTGTGACGCAGCAGCGACTTGGGCGCCATGATGATCAGCGGCTTGCGGAAGGGCCGCAGCATCTGACGACGCAACGCATGGAAGTAATTGGCCGGGGTCGTGATGTTCGCGACCTGGATATTGCCTTCCGCGCAGAGTTGCAGATAGCGCTCCAGACGGGCCGAGCTATGCTCCGGCCCCTGCCCTTCATAGCCGTGCGGCAACAGGCAGACGAGGCCGTTGGAACGCAGCCACTTGGTTTCCGACGACGCGATATACTGGTCGAAGATGATCTGCGCGCCATTGGCGAAATCGCCGAACTGCGCTTCCCAAATTACCAGGCTCTTTGGGTCCGCCAGGGCGAAACCATATTCGAAGCCCAGCACGCCATATTCGGACAGCGGCGAATCCAGCACTTCGAACCGGCCATGCGGTACGGTCGAGAGCGGGATATATTTCTTCTCGCTGTCCTGATCGGTCCAGACCGCGTGACGCTGGCTGAAGGTACCGCGCCCGGAGTCCTGACCCGACAGGCGCACGCCATAGCCTTCCGACAGCAGCGAACCGAAGGCCAGAGCCTCACCGGTCGCCCAATCGAAATTCTCGCCGGACTTGAACATCTCAGCCTTGGCATCCAGCACGCGCTTCAGCGTCTTGTGGACGTTATGGCCTTCGGGAACGGTGGTCAGTGTCTTGCCGAGGCCGTCGAACAGCTTGTTGCTGATCGCGGATTCGACGCTCTGGCGCGACGTTTCGGCGTCGGCAGGCTTGTGCAGGCCCGACCAGCGACCGGCGAACCAGTCGGCCTTGTTCGCCTTGTAGCTCTTGGCCGCCTCGAACTCGTCTTCCAGATGATTGACGAAATCGCCCGTCACCTTGGTGACATAGTCGTCGTCCACCACGCCTTCATTCTTCAGCCGCGCCGAATAGACGTCGCTGACCGGCGGATGCTGGCGGATTTCCTTGTACATCAGCGGCTGGGTGAAGCCCGGCTCGTCGCCTTCATTATGGCCGAAGCGGCGATAGCACCACATGTCGACCACGACGTCGCGATGGAAGGTCTGGCGATATTCCATCGCCAGCTTCGTCGCGAAGGTCACGGCTTCGGGATCGTCGCCATTGACGTGCAGGATCGGCGCCTGAACACCCTTCGCCACGTCCGACGGATAGGGCGAGCCGCGCGAGAATTGCGGGCTGGTGGTGAAACCGATCTGGTTGTTGATGATGAAGTGGACGCAGCCACCGGTATTATAGCCATGCACGCCGGAGAAGCCGAGGCATTCCCAGACGATGCCCTGCCCTGCGAAGGCGGCGTCGCCGTGGATCAGCACGGGCAGAACCTGCTCATGCTTGCCCAGATCGTCGCGGAAGGTCTGCTGCGCGCGGACCTTGCCCAGAACAACCGGATCGACGGTTTCGAGGTGCGACGGGTTGGGGACCAGCGACATGTGAACCTTGATGCCGTCAAATTCACGGTCGGTCGAGGTGCCAAGATGGTACTTCACGTCGCCCGAACCGCCGACATCTTCGGGATTGGCAGTGCCGCCCGAAAATTCGTGGAAGATGACGCGAAAGCCCTTGGCCATCACATTGGCCAGCACGTTGAGGCGGCCACGGTGGGCCATGCCGAACACGATCTCGCGCACGCCCGAAGAGCCACCATATTTGATGACCGCTTCCAGCGCGGGGATCATGGATTCGCCACCATCCAGGCCGAAACGCTTGGTGCCGACATATTTGCGGCCCAGGAACTTTTCATACTGCTCGCCCTGGATGACCTTGGCCAGGATCGCCTTCTTGCCTTCCGGCGTGAAGATGATTTCCTTGTCTTTGCCTTCCAGCCGGTCCTGAAGGAAGCGGCGCTCCTCCACGTCGGCGATGTGCATATATTCCAGACCGACATTGCCGCAATAATTGGCGCGCAGGATCGCAACGATTTCTGCCACGGTCGCATATTGCACGCCCAGCGTGCCGCCCAGATAGACTTTCTTGGCGGGATCGGTCAGGCCGTGATATTCCGGCGTCAAATCGGCCGGCAGGTCACGCTTGGTCAGACCCAACGGATCGAGATTGGCGGCCAGATGCCCGCGCACCCGATAGGTGCGGATCAGCATCTGCGCGCGGATGGCGTCGTCAGCGGCAGCAACGGCGTCGGTGTCCGACACGGGCTTGCCAACGGCCTTGGCGGCGGCCTTCACGGCGACCTGCATCTGGGTCGGGTCCATCGCCCCGGTCAGATCGTCAGTGTCGCTCAGCGGCCAGTTGTCGCGTGCCCAGCTTGGGCCTCGCTCTGTCTCGAATTCCTGGTTCTCGTAACCCATTACCCTAGTCCCATCCCAGCCGCGTGCAGTCGCGGAGCGGGAGAATAGCGGCCGGGGTGCAGCCCGGCCGCATCATATATAGGAGCTGTGTTAGCCCTTCAGCACTTCGACCAGCGTCGAACCCAGCTCGGACGGGCTGGCAGCAACCTTGATGCCGGCCGCTTCCATCGCCGCGATCTTGCTTTCCGCGTCGCCCTTGCCGCCCGACACGATCGCGCCGGCATGGCCCATGCGACGGCCCGGAGGGGCAGTACGGCCCGCGATGAAGCCAGCCATCGGCTTCTTGCGGCCACGCTTGGCTTCGTCGATCAGGAACTGGGCAGCCTGCTCTTCGGCGTCGCCGCCGATTTCACCGATCATGATGATCGATTCGGTGGCGTCGTCGGCCAGGAACAGTTCCAGCACGTCGATGAAGTTGGTGCCGTTGACCGGATCGCCGCCGATGCCGACCGCGGTGGTCTGGCCCAGGCCAGCGTTGGTGGTCTGGAACACGGCTTCATAGGTCAGGGTGCCGGAGCGCGACACGACGCCGACCGAACCCTTGGAGAAGATCGAACCGGGCATGATGCCGATCTTGCATTCGCCGGGCGTCAGGACGCCGGGGCAGTTCGGGCCGATCAGGCGCGACTTGCTGCCCGACAGAGCGCGCTTCACGCGGACCATGTCCAGAACCGGGATGCCTTCGGTGATCGCGACGATCAGCGGGATTTCCGCGTCGATCGCTTCCAGGATCGAATCGGCCGCGAATGGCGGCGGCACGTAGATGACGGATGCGTCGGCGCCGGTCTTCGACTTGGCTTCGGCAACGGTGTCGAAGATCGGCAGGCCGATATGGCTGGAGCCACCCTTGCCCGGCGTCACGCCGCCCACCATCTGGCTGCCATAGGCCAGCGCCTGCTCGGTGTGGAAGGTGCCGGTGGCACCGGTCATCCCTTGCGTGATGACCTTGGTATTCTTGTCAATGAGAATAGCCATTTATCGTCCTCTTGATGCGTTCGATCGTCTGTTAATAAGCTACGTAAATATGCATGCTCTTTTCAGCGCCGCTCGCCTGCGAGCGCGTGAAAATCTCACCCCGGACGGGATGATTATCCACCCCGACCTTCCCGGCATATTCAAAATAATGCACGAGATTGGTGCTTTTCGTGCCGATGCCAAAGGCCTTGAATGCGGCCTTCACATCATCGGCGTAGGGCAGCGCACTGGCAGCCGCATTATCGATCACCAGCGCACAAAGATGGGGATAGCGCCGCTTTTCGGGAAAGCTGGCGATCACAAACTTTGCGACATGGCCATCGACCGTACCGGACCATTGCTCCACCGCCGTGGGCTTGCTGAAATCGTAATTTTTGCTGATCGTCCGCGAGATCGCCAGTGCAGGCACATCGATCGTCACGTCCGCATCCTTCACGCCCCCTGCGGCAGCCAGCTTCGCTGCCGGCGCGGCAGGGTCAACCCCGCCGGCCAGGCAGACGCGCTGGAACGCAGCCACCGCGCCGGGAAGTTCCGCAGCCGTTTCGGCCACGGACGTTCCCGGAACGGCGATCGCGATCGCCGCCGTCAGACAGAGCGCAAAACGGTTCATGCCAGCGAGGGATCGATGCCCTTGCAGGCTTCCAGCAATTCCTTGACCGCATCGACCGACACGGTGAGGTTCGCCTTGGCTTCGTCGTTCAGTTCGATCTCGATGACCTGCTCGACACCGTCCTTGCCGATGATCACAGGCACGCCGACATAGAGATTGTCGATGCCATACTGGCCGGTCAGGTTCGCGGCGCAGGGCAGAAGGCGCTTCTTGTCGCCCAGATAGGCTTCGGCCATGGCGATCGCGCTGGTGGCGGGCGCATAGAAGGCCGAACCGGTCTTGAGCAGCGCGACGATCTCGCCGCCGCCCGAACGGGTGCGCTTGACGATGGCGTCGATGCGTTCCTGCGTCGAACGGCCCTGCTTGATCAGGTCGGGAACGGGGATGCCGGCAACGGTCGAATATTCGATGACCGGAACCATCGTGTCGCCATGGCCGCCCAGAACGAAGCTGGTGACGTCCTTGGCCGACACGTCGAATTCTTCGGCCAGGAAATGGTTGAAGCGCGAGCTGTCCAGCACGCCGGCCATGCCGACGACCTTGTTGTGCGGCAGGCCCGAAAATTCGCGCAGCGCCCACACCATCGCGTCGAGCGGGTTGGTGATACAGATGACGAAAGCGTCGGGCGCGTTGGCGGCGATGCCCTCGCCCACGGCCTTCATGACCTTGAGGTTGATGCCCAGCAGGTCGTCGCGGCTCATGCCCGGCTTGCGCGCCACACCGGCGGTGACGATGATGACGTCCGCGCCCGCGATGTCGGCATAATCGTTCGAACCGGTGATCTTCGCGTCGAAGCCTTCGACCGATGCGCACTGCGACAGATCGAGCGCCTTGCCCTGCGGCACGCCCTCTACGACGTCGAACAAGACGATATCGCCCAGACCCTTGAGCGCCGCGAGGTGCGCCAGTGTGCCGCCGATATTGCCTGCGCCGATGAGCGCGATCTTGTTACGGGCCATATGCAATCATCCTCCAAGTCTTGAACTACTGGAATTGCTGGTCCGCCTACGCCCTTCGAACAGGGGTTTCAACCGGCGAAATCCCTCGAAGGCAAATTATCTTTGCAATTCGTTCGCAATTGCATTAAGCCCGATTCACACCCTGTCGCTGAGGGCTTCTACCCTGGTCCTCAGCCTTCCCTGCAGAGGTATCCTGTCGGGTGCCATCGTGATCGACGGCACCCGACCTGTTTTTCCACCATAAGATTGCGTCCTGATGAACGGAGCGCACGACATGGGACGGGCGGATTCCGCCCGGCGACGAGTCGTTTCATGCGTGTGATTGGCGGGACAGACGCCCGACCGCTTATTTCGGCCCGTGGCCGAGTGCCAGATAATCGTCCGACTGCATTTCCATGAGGCGCGACACGGTCCGCTCGAATTCGAACGCGCCGTCGCCTTCGGGATAGAGGCGCATGGGTTCGGCATCGGCCGATGCAAGCAGCTTCACCTTATATTCGTACAGCGAGTCGATCAGCGTGACGAAGCGCGCGGCCTCGTTACGCTTTTCCGGCCCCAGCACCGGGATGCCGACGATGATGACCGTATGATATTTGCGCGCGATCGCCAGATAGTCCGGCGCCCCGCGCGCCTCGACGCACAGCCGCTTGAAGGAGAAGACGGCGACGCCCTTCAGGCTCTTGGGCACATGCATTGTGCGCCCGCCCTGCACGACGATCTCTTCCGACGGCACCTTGGACCGGTCCTCGACCGAAAAGTCGGTCAGGCGGAAGAAGGCGTCGGACAGGGCCTTCGTCGCCTCCGGTCCGTTGGGGCAATGCCACAAAGTCGCGTCGCCCAGACGGTCGCGGCGATAATCCACCGGACCGTTCAAGGTCATTACGTCCAGCTTCACCTTGATGAGGTCGATGAAAGGCAGGAAAAGCTGGCGGTTGAGACCGTTCTTGTAAAGTTCGTCCGGCTCGCGATTGGATGTGGTGACGATCGTCACCCGCTTTTCCAGCAATCCCGTGAACAGCCGCGACATGATCGCCGCGTCGGCCATGTTGTTGACGACCATCTCGTCGAAGCAAAGCAGCCGTGCCTCGTCTGCCAGCGACTCGACCACCGGCGGGATCGGATCGCCCGTCTCGGACTTGCGCGCTTCAGCCAGCCGCGCATGGACGTCGAGCATGAATTCATGGAAATGGGCGCGCTTCTTGCGCTGGACATGAACCGTGTCGAAGAACAGGTCCATCAGCATCGATTTGCCGCGCCCTACCCCACCCCACATATAGAGGCCGCGTGGCGGCGCGGGCGGCTTGCGCAGCAGTTTCCACAGCGTCGATCCACGCGCCGGCGCCGCTTCCAGTTCCTGCTGCAACTGGTCGAGTCGTTCGGCCGCGGCGCGCTGATCCGGATCAGGCCGCAATTCGCCGGCCTGCACCAGCGCGTCGTAGCGGGCGATGACGCTGGTCATCTGGGCCGCGATGGCTTGCGCACGGTCGCGGTCGACGCCGCGACCGGTTGACCGTCCTGGGTGATGAGCATGCGCAGAAAGAAGAGTCGCCCGGTTTCACGCAACATCTCAATTTCCGCGAACAGGTCCGGCCCGACCTTGCCAACACCGAGATATTGCATGGACAGGTCCACGGTCACGCCATTGACCTGCTCCTTATGCCCCAGCGCCCACAGGCCGCCGAAATAGGCATGATCGGCAAAGGCAGCGAGGAAACCACCATGCAGCGTATCGAGTCGGTTGCGATGACTGGACCGCGTTTCCAGCCCCACCAGCGCCTTCGTGGCACTTTCGGCGCGCATATAACCGCGACCGATCGCCTGGAGAAAGGTATCGGGATGCGGGTCGGACCATGCGGTCCAGCCCGTCCATCTCCCTTCGGTCAGCGTTTGCCCGCCTGCAACACCGTCGCTTGCCAAGTTACAGCTGCCGTTCGACCATCATCTTCTTGGTTTCGGCGATCGCCTTGGCAGGGCTGAGGCCCTTGGGGCAGACATTCGCGCAGTTCATGATGGTGTGGCAGCGGTACAGGCGGAACGGATCTTCCAGATCGTCCAGACGCTCGCCGGTATACTCGTCGCGGCTGTCAGCCAGCCAGCGATAGGCCTGAAGCAGGATCGCCGGGCCCAAAAACTTGTCGCTGTTCCACCAGTAGGACGGGCAGCTGGTCGAGCAGCAGGCGCACAGGATGCACTCGTACAGGCCGTCCAGCTTTTCGCGGTCGGCGGGCGACTGGAGCCGTTCCTTGCCCGACGGCGGCGGCGACACGGTCTTCAGCCAGGGCTGGATCGAGTTATACTGCGCGTAGAAATGGGTGAAGTCCGGCACCAGATCCTTGATGACGTCCATGTGCGGCAGCGGCGTGATCTTCACATCCTTGCCGGCGCATTCGTCGATCGCGGTGGTGCAGGCCAGGCCGTTGCGGCCGTTCATGTTCATCGAACAGGAACCGCAAATCCCTTCACGGCAGGACCGGCGGAAGGTCAGCGTCGGATCATATTCATTCTTGATCTTCAGCAGCGCGTCCAGAACCATCGGGCCGCACTGGTCGAGGTCGATCTCGAACGTGTCGTAGCGCGGATTCTGGCCGGAGTCGGGATCATAGCGATAGACTTTGAAGCTGCGGACATTGGTCGCGCCGGCGGGCGCGGGGTGGGTCACGCCTTTGCCGCTGATCTTGCTGTTCTTGGGCAACGCAAATTCGGCCATCGCTCGTCGAGCCTCTTCGAAAGATGTCTGTCAGTTGGGGGTCCGCATAACGAAAATTCCGCAAAGGTCCAGCACTGAGGGCCATGATTTTGCCCGCAACCCCTTGTTGCAAATGGCTTGCAATTATTGATGCCACTTCTTGCTTCCTGCATCAGCCACGTTAGGGCGGCGCGATTTCGCATGGATCGTCATTGCGAGCGTAGCGAAGCAATCCATAGTGGCGCTGACATGGATTGCTTCGCTACGCTCGCAATGACGGACTGAATATAGAGCGTTTATTCGCAGGAACCGCCACCCTTGCCGACCGACATCGCCTTTCTCGCCATTGCCGAAGCGCAGCAGCTTTATCACTGGCTGCCGGCCGCGCTGGAACTGGCGCGCCGGCCCGACGTCCGTGTCAGCATCCTCTCGCCCTCGGATCAGATATTGGCGCTGGTCGAAAGCTATGATCCGACCGGCAGCCTGCACCGTATCCGCCTGCGCCGCCCGCCCTCGCGCCCCGACTCGCTCTTCCGCCAACCCTCGCGCCTAGCAACCCTGCTGCTCAACTATCCCGCCATCGCCCGCTTCCCGACGTTGGTGACGACGGAGATCAGCAGCGCCTGGCTGCGCCGCGTCCCCGGTTTCCGGTCCCACCTCATCCTCATCAAACATGGCGCGGGTGACCGGGAGGGCGGCTATAAGAAACGCCATCGCGATTTCGACCTGACGCTGGTGGCGGGTGAGAAGGATCGCCGCCGCATGATCGACCGGGGGCTTTGCACGGCGGAGACGGTCGCGGTCGGCGGCTATCCCAAGTTCGAGCTGAAGGCGGATCGCCAGCGCTTCTTCGCCGACGACAAGCCGGTGCTGCTCTACAATCCGCATTTCGATCCGGCCCTGTCGTCCTGGATCAACCATGGCCCGGCGATGCTGGCGGCGCTGGAGTCGCTGGAGGGGTGGAACGTCATTATCGCGCCGCACACCAAATTGGCGCGAAAAGCGCCGCCGATCGTCAGTAGCGCGCCCCATATCCGCGTAGACATGGGCAGCCGTCACTCGATCGACATGAGTTACACGATGAGCGCGGACGTCTATCTGGGCGATGTGTCGAGCCAAGTATATGAATATCTGATCCAGCCCCGCCCCTGCATCTTCCTCAATCTCGACCATCGCGATGCGTCGGGAGATGCCTTCGCCCATTGGAAACTGGGGCAGGTGATCGCGCGCGCGGACGCCCTTCCGCAAGCGCTGGCCCACGCGAACGACTTGCAACCCGGCTTCGTTGCTGCTCAGGAAGCGGCTATGCAGCAGTCCATCGACCTGTCCCCGGTTCCCGCCTCCCAAAGGCAGGCGGACCTCATCCTGAATTTCGCGAAGAAGGGCGTATGAGCCAGACGATCACCACCACCCTTGGCCCGGTCCGTCTGATCGGCGACAATGCGACGCCGATCTGGGGCATGTCCAATGCCGAGCGTAACCGGCGTATGGCGGAAAGTGCGGCCAAGAATGGCAGCGCGCTGGCGCCGGGGCATGAGTTGCTGTTCAACCTCACCTACGCCTTCGATCCGCTGCTGCTGCGCCTCGTGCTGGAAACGCCCGGCACCCTGTTCGTCTGGGCTGGCACGCCGATCGTGGGACAGGTGGCGCAGGGCATCGATCCGCTGAACGCCCCCCATGTCATCGACCTGTCGGACGGCCGCAAGCTCTACAACCGTCAACTGCGCAAGCTGGAACAGCCGATGGTGCGGGAATTGACCCCCGCGTCCCGGCGGGAGATCGAGCGACGCAGCTATTTCGGCGCGTACAAGGGCGTGACCGACCTGCTCACCAAATATCTGTGGCCCGAACTGGCACTGATCCTGACGCGCATCGCCGCGCAGCTGCGCATGACGCCGAACATGGTGTCGGTGATCGGCGTCACCCTCTGCCTCGTCGCGACCTTCCTGTTCGCCAAGGGGCTGTTCTGGACCGGATTCCTGTGTGGCTTCATCTTCATGGTGCTGGATACGGTGGACGGGAAGCTGGCCCGCTGCACCATCACATCGTCCAAATGGGGTAATGTGATCGATCATGGCGTCGACCTCGTCCACCCGCCCTTCTGGTGGTATTTCTGGGGCACGGGCCTTGTCTATTGGGGCCTTGGCCTGTCGGGCGCGACCTTCACCTTCATCATGACGGCCGTGATCGCCGGCTATGTGCTGCAACGGCTGATCGAAGGGATGTTCCTGAAGGACTTCAAGATGGACATCCATGTCTGGCGCCCGTTCGACAGCCAGTTCCGCCTCATCACCGCGCGCCGCAATCCGAACATGGTGATCCTGTTCGTTGCGCTGCTGGCGGGCCGCCCGGATATCGGCCTGATCGCGCTGGCATGGTGGACCATCATCTCGCTGGTCGTCCATGCCGTGCGACTGGCGCAGGCTTATGGCGTAAAGCGGTCGGGCAAGCCGATCGTCAGCTGGATGGACGAAGCGGAAGCTGCGCTGTGAACGCCACGATCGAGAAATTCGGCTGGCCCGCTACGTTGATCGCGGAGTTTGCGCATTGGGTGGTGCTGCTGCGCCCGACCCAGCCGACCTTGGGGTCGCTGGTGCTGGCGGCGAAGAACGACGCGACCGCATTCGGCGATTTGCCGGAGGCGGCGCATGCGGAGTTGAAGACCGTCGCCGCGACGATCGAGGCGGCGCTGGGCAAGGCGGTGGCCTATGCGAAGATCAACTATCTGATGCTGATGATGGTCGATCCCCACGTCCATTTCCACGTCCTGCCCCGCTATGAGGGCGAGCGGAGTGCAGCGGGTGTGACGGTGGCGGATGCCGGCTGGCCGGGGCAGCCGGATCTGGGCACGGCGGTGAAGCTGGACAGCGAGTTGGACAGCTTGCGCGATTGGCTGAAGGGCTATTTCGACGCGGCATAAAACCCTCTCCCCTTGGGAAGAGGGTGTGAAGACTTGGCAGCTTGCTGCCTTAGTCGTAGCTGGGAGAGGGGTTTGCGCAGCGCCTGCCCCCTCTTCCAACTTCGCCTAACTCGCTACGCTCGCAAGGCTCCGTATCCTTCTCCCCCACGGGGAGAAGGGCCTATGCTGTCCTATTCAGGCCTCAACTGCTACCATGACCCCACTCGCAACAATCGGTCCGCAATAGGACATGAAATTACACATCCAGCGGGAAATGTGCGAAGTTAAGCCCGCGAAATCCTATTTCGCATAGCGCCCTTCGGCGACCCACTTGGCCGTCAGGGCGTATGCCGCCTCGACATCCTGCGGAAAGTCGACCTCCTGCCAGTCCAGCCCGTCGATCGAGACGGTGCCGACGCGATTGCCCTTGGCGATGATGTCGATGGCGCGCAGATACCAGCGCTCGACGCCCTCGGGCGTGCGCATCATCTGCTCGATCTGGTTGCGGAAAATGGCCGGACCTTCGCCGGTGAAGGCCAGCATGCCGATCGATTCGGCATTGGTGTCGGGCGGCAACAACCGCTTGCCGATATGGTGCAGGCGACCGCTGGCATCCCGGTTCACCTTCATATCGTCATCATCATAGTCGCCGTCCGCCTTGATATCGACGGTGACGGTGATGGCATCCTGCGCGCCGTTCACCAGTTTCGCGACGATCTCGTCGGAAATGATGGTGTCGCCGTTCAGGATGATGAAGTCGCGGTCCATCTCCTCCCGTACGATCCAGCAGGTGCCCAGGTTATCGGCGACCTGGAAGAAGGGGTTGAAGACGGTGCGGATGCGCGCGCCGGTATCGCGATAGAGTTGCAGCGCATGATCCTCGACCCGTTCGGTGCGGAAGCCGGTGACAACGACGATGTCGGTCACACCATTGGCCACCAGCGCCGCGACCTGCCAGCTGATGAGGCTGCGGCCGTTGAAGTCGATCATGCACTTGGGCACGTCTCGGGTCAGTGGAAGGAGGCGCGAACCCTGGCCGGCGGACAGGATGATAGCTTTGCTGATCGTCATGCCCGCGCTTTAGAAGCCAATTTGGCCGAAAAAAAGGCGGCATTTGCACTCGATCTTTCGCTCGCCTAAAGCGCGACCTGCCCAACCACCTTGTTGGCTGATGGAGTGACGATGTTCAAGCGCCGATCAGGAGCGGCTGGCGACGGTTTCGCCCGCATCCTGGCCAATACCGGCTGGCTGCTGGGCGGCAAGGGCGTGGGCGGCGTGCTGAGCCTCGCCTATCTCGCCATCGTCACCCGCACGCTGGGGGTGGAGGATTTCGGCCGTTTCGCCCTGATCCTGAGCGCGTCCAACGTCATCAAGGCGCTGACCAGTTTCGATAGCTGGCAGATCGTCGTGCGCTATGGCCAGCCCCATCTGACGGAAGGGAATGGCGACGCCCTGAACCGGGTGCTGCGATTCTGCATCCTGATCGATCTGCTGTCGGCGCTGGCCGGCGGCGCGATTGCCGCGGCCATCATCCTGTTCTTCAGCGACCTGCTGGAAATCGGGCCGGACATGGGCTGGCAGGTCTGGACCTTCTGCATGGTGATGATGATCACCATCCGGTCCAGCCCGACCGGCGTGCTGCGCCTGTTCGACCGGTTCGATTCGGCCGCCTTTGCCGAAACCATGATCCCGGTCGGGCGGATGATCGGCGCGGGCGTGGCGCTGATCGTGATGCCCGGCATCACCGGCTTCCTGATCGCCTGGGCCTTTGCCGAACTGGTCTGCGCCATCGCCTATTGGGGGCTGGCATTGCGCGTCGGAAAGGGCCGGATCGGCAGCTGGCGGGCGGGTCGTGCGATCGACGCGCGCCGCGAAAATCCCGGCATCGTCGGCTTCCTGACTGCCACCAACCTGCAAACCAGCCTGGGGTCCATCGGCCAGCAGGTGGCGGTGCTGATGGTCGGCGCCTTTGTCGGGCCGACCGGCGCGGGCCTCTACCGTCTCGCCAACCAGCTCGCCAATTCGCTGACCAAGATTTCCAGCCTGCTGTCCCGCAGCATCTTCGTCGAACTGTCGCGCACCAGCAGCCACGGCAAGGAGGCCCTGAGCGCCCTGTTCCGCCGCACCAACAAGCTGGCGCTGGTGGCAGGCGCGGTCATCATCGGCCTGATCGTCACCATCGGCCATCCGCTGCTGGGGCTGATCGCGGGCAAGGACTTCCTGCCCGCCTATCCGTTGCTGCTGATGCTGGGGGTTTCGGCCTGTATCGACCTGATCGGGGTCAGCTATCGCCCGCTGCTGATGGCGACCGACCGGGCCGGCCTGTCGCTGCGCATATCGATCATATCGACGCTGCTGCTGCTGGGCATCCAGTCGGCCTTGCTGCCGATTTACGGCACGAAGGGCGCGGCGATGGCCAACATCCTGTCATCGCTGGCCAGCTTCACTATGATGGGTCTGGCCAGCCGCCGCGCGATGCGGGGCTGACCATCAAGGGAATGGCTTATTCGGCCTCTTCGACCGGGGCGCCGGGACCGTTCTTCAGCACCGATTCAATCGCGTTCTTCGCGCCCGCCTTGCTGGCATAGCCTTCGGTCCAGAAGATCACTTCGCTATTATATTTGAACTTGGCGACGAACTCGCCGGCCTTGTTCTTCTCGATCACGAACTTGTGCGCCATGGGAAATCTCCAGACTCGTTGCGTCAGCGAAACCGAGCCGGAGAATAGGGGCGCGAATCGATCCTGGCAATGGCGGCGGACGGCGCGTTGCCGATGATGAGCGAGGCCCCCAATAACGCGGCGGCAGGCGATGTCTGGATGCCGAAACCGCCCTGCCCGGCGAACCAGAAAAAGCCCGGATGATCGGGATCGAAGCCATAGACCGGGGCGCGATCGGGGGCGAAGCTGCGCAGCCCCGCCCATTTATGTTCTACCGCCGCGATCGGCCAGTCGACCGCCTGCTGAAACAGGGCGATCGCCTGCGCCACGGCCAGTTCCTCGGGCGCGGCGTCGCAGGGGGGAGACGGCACCTCGTCATGCGGGGTCAGCCAGACGCGGTCGCGCCCCTCCGGCTTGAAATAGAAGCACGATCGCAGATCCATCAGGCGCGGCAGGTCGGGTGAGGACAGGCCGGGGATATGCAGTTGCACCACAGTCCGGCGCAGCGGAGTGATACCGATCGGCTGCACGCCGCAGGCGGTCGCCACGTCATCCGCCCAAGCCCCGGCCGCATTGACCAGCAGGCCGCAATGGATGCTTTCCCCGCCGATATCGACCTGCCAGCCGCCACCTACGGATCGCGCCGCCGTCAGCCGCGTCGCCAGCTGGATCTCTCCGCCCAATTGGCGAAAACGACGCAAATTGGCCTGATGCAGGGCAGCGACGTCAATATCCTGGCAGCTTTCCTCCAGCACGCCGATGGTCCAGTCCGGCCGCAACCCCGGCATCAGCGACGCAGGATCGACGGCGCGCAAATCGACCTTGCCGGCGAACTGCGTCATCAGCGCATCGCGCCAGGGCGCATCCTCTGCCCGACCGACATGCAAGGCGCGGCGCGGCGACAAGAAACTGCCGTCATGAAAATTCGGATCGGGTGCAGACAGATAAGGCCCCGACGCGGTGGTCAGCGGTTGCACCAGTGGGCCGCCATAGGTTTCCTCCCAGAAGGCGACCGAGCGGCCGGTGGCGTGATAGCCGGCACTATCCTCCATCTCCAGGATCAGCACGCGGGCATGGGCAGCAAGCTGCGCGCCGAGGCTGGCGCCGGCCATGCCGCCGCCCACAATCACGATATCGGGATGATTCACCGTGCCGTCTCGTCCAGGAAAGCGTCGATTCGGGCCAGCGCGTCGAGCCGCACCGGGTCCAGTTCGCGCAATATTTCATGCGCGGCTTCCCGCCCATAGACATGCAGCCGTGCGCTCGCAATGCGCGCCGCAACCCGACGGATGGCAGGCGTCGACACCAGTTGGTCCACCGCCGTCGCCAGAATCAGCATCGGCGTGGATATCCGCACGACCCCGGCCGATTGTTCCAACGCCTTGGTCGATTCCAGCGCTTGCAGCACCCAGGTCCAGCTGGGCGGACCCAGCGCGATCTCCCGGCTATGGTCGCGCCACCAGATTTCGTCGGCATAACGATCAGGATCATGCGTCAGCCGCTTTTGCCGCATCTTACGCTGCCGTTCGGACTGTTCCTTCTGTGTCCAGGCGCGCTGCTCGCCATGCCCCGTCCGCACCATAGCGCGGGCGATGCCCACCGCCAGCCAGCGGGGCAGCGGCGCGGTATGGACGCCCAGCATCGGGGCCACCACGGCGGCGGCATCCGGCGGGGCCATCCCTTCCGCCAGCGCACGGACCAGCAGATGGCCGCCCATGCTGTGCGCCACCATCGCGATCGGCCCTTCCCCCTCCGCACGCCAGTCGGCGGCCAGTGCATTCAGATCGGCGATCCAGTCAGCAAAATCGCGGATATGGCCGCATAACGGGTCGTCGGTCAGCCGACCCGATCCGCCCTGCCCACGCCAGTCGAAGCTGGTGACGGCCCAGCCCCGCGACGCCCAATGGTGGATCACCTCCAGATATTTTTCGATCATGTCGCCGCGCCCGCCCAGCACCAGCATGCGCCCACGCACACCCGACCCCAGCCGGTAGCGGCGGATCGGCCAGCCATCGGGCGCGTGCCAATAGTCCAACCGCCCGCCCATCGGCCAGGCGCGCCGGTCGAACGTCGCTACGGGGAAGTCGGGTGAATCCATCGGTTCCATGGTTACGCTTTGGTAAGCCATATGGTCTAGAGCCTAAGCCCCATGACGGGGGAATTTTTCCAGATAGCGCTCATTGGCGCATTGGCCGCACTGCTGATTGCAGCGGCGATCACGGATTTGCGCGCCCGCATCATTTCCAACCGTTTGAACCTGGCCGTCGCGGCGCTGGCTCCCTTGTGGTGGCTGGCCTGTGGGCTGGAGGTCTGGCCTGGCATGGCCGTACAGCTGCTGGTCGGCGCCATCGTCTTCATCCTGTTCGCCGCGCTCTTTGCGGCGGGGATGATGGGCGGCGGCGACGTCAAGCTGCTCGGCGCGCTGGCGCTGTGGTTTCCGTGGCAGGTCGTGCTGTCCCTGATCGTCCTGATGGCGGTGCTGGGCGGACTGGTCACCATCGTCACGGTCATCCACCACCGGATGAACAAGAAACCGGGGCAACCCGAAATACCCTATGGCGTCGCCATCTCGATCTCAGCCCTTTGGTTGATTGGCGAACGATATCTTAACCATTTTGCGTGATGAGTGGGGCACTGGGGGCAGTGCCACCATTTGAGGGAGGCGAATTTCGTCATGGATGCTAAGAAGATCGTGCTGCTGGTGGGGGCGCTTATCATAGCGGTCACTACAGCCTTGCTTGCACGCAGCATGTTGAGTTCGTCAAGCGCGCCACAGGTCAATGCCGCGAACATGCCGGTCGAAGCCGACCAGCCGCATGTTCTGGTCGCGACCAAGGCGCTCCCGGTGGGCACCATCCTGGACGCGGAAAGCTTCCGTTTCCAGCCCTGGCCCAAGGATCTGATCGAACAGGCCTATTATCTCAAAGGGCAGGCCGATCCCGCCAAGCTGGCCGGCAGCGTCGTGCGCACCGCCATCACCGCCGGACAGCCGATGACGCAGGGCGCCATCGTGAAGCCCGGTGACCGCGGCTTCCTGGCCGCCGCCCTTGGCCCTGGCATGCGCGCCGTGACGGTGCCGGTATCGGCGCAAAGCTCGGTCGCGGGCTTCGTCTTCCCCGGCGATCGCATCGACCTCGTCCTGACGCAGAGCGTCAATGGCGGCGGCGACGGCGATCCGCTCAAGGTATCCGAAACCATCCTGCGCAACCTGCGCGTGCTCGCCACCGACCAGCGCATGGATGCGATGGGTGCCGACGGTAAGCCGGAGGTCCGCACCTATTCCAACGTCACGATCGAAGTGACGCCCAAGATCGCCGAGAAGATCGCGGTATCGCAGACCATCGGGTCGCTTTCCATGTCGCTCCGCTCCATCGCCGACAATGCGTCGGATCTGGACGCGGCGATCGCGGGCACCGATGTCGACCTGCCCGGCAACGCCAATCCGAACGCCGAAAAGGCGATCATCGCGAAGCTGGCCGCCCGCCCGGTCGATCGCGGTTCCACCTATTCGACCGGTGCCGACGTGTCGCGCTACCAGCGCAGTTCGGTCCCGGCCAAGGCCGAAGCATCCATGCCCCCGATGGTCGCCGCCAATGGCGCACCGATGGGCACCGTCGCCTTCAAGGGCCCGGTGATCCGCGTGGCTCGCGGCACCAACGTGACCGAAGTTCCGGTCGGGGGGAAGTGAGATGAAGAGCCTGCATAATCGCGCCCCGCGCCTTGCCGCTCCGGCAATCGCCCTGGGCCTGGCGGTCGCGTCGATCGCCGCACCTGTCACGGCGCTCAACGCCGCCTCCTCCAGCGCACAGGACAATGCGATCCTGATGTCGGTGGGCGGCAGCCGGGTGGTCAACCTCCCGTCCAAGATGTCCGATGTGGTGATCGCCGATCCCACTATCGTCGACGTCCATGTCCGGTCGCAGAACCAGCTCTACCTGATCGCGAAGAGGGCCGGCGAAACCACCGTCTTCGCCACCGCGCCCAATGGCAAGGTGCTGTTTTCCGGCACGGTGCGCGTCGGCAACAACCTGACCAGCATCGACGACATGCTCCGCCTGGCGATGCCCGGCGCGAACATCGCGGTCAACAAGATGAATGGCATGGTCCTGCTGACCGGCACGATCCAGGCGCCCGAAGATGCAGCGGAGGCCGAACGGCTGACGCAGGCCTTCGTCGGCAAGGAAGTGACGGTGGTGAGCCGCCTGCGCATGGCAACCCCGTTGCAGGTGATGTTGCAGGTCAAGATCGCCGAAGTCAGCAAGGATATCGGCCACAAGATCGGCACGAATTTCTCCAGCATCGATCGCAGCGGCGGCAGCACGGCCGGCTTCATCGGTGGCGGATCGCGCAGCTTCGTCGAATTCAACGAGAATGGCGGCGGCACCTTCACCACGCCGAGCGATGGCAGCTACAGCCTGGGTGGCGTGGCACGCCTGTTCGGCCTGGATATTGCCGGCGCTCTGGATCTGGCGGAATCGAGCGGCCTTGCGACCGTCCTCGCCCAGCCTAACCTGACGTCGTTGTCCGGTGAAACGGCCAGCTTCCTGGCTGGTGGCGAATATCCCTATACGATCAACAATGGTGCCAACAACGGCAACAGCATCGAATTCAAGCAATATGGCGTACAGTTGGCCTTCACGCCGACCGTATTGGCCGACGGCCGCATTTCGCTGCGGGTCCGTCCGACCGTGTCGAGCCTGGACTTCACGCTCAATGCCGATGTTCCCGCGCTCAAGAGCCGCACGGCCGAAACCACTGTAGAGCTGGGATCGGGTCAGGCCTTCATGATCGCTGGCCTGCTGAATAACGAAACCAGCAACTCCATCAACAAGGTGCCGGGTCTGGGCGACATCCCGATCCTGGGCAGCCTGTTCAAGTCGCGCCAGTTCCAGCGTTCGGAAACCGAACTCGTCATCATGGTCACGCCCTATCTGGTGAAGCCGATGAATGCTTCGGACGTGCGCCTGCCGACCGACGGCTATCGCAACGCGACCCAGGCACAGGGCCTGTTCCTGCAACAGGGCAATGACGGCATCAGCGGCGCGCGCGCTCCTGCGCCGACCCGTGCGCCGGGATCGACGCCAGTGGTGCCAGGATCGCAAATTTCGGCGGCAACGCCCGGCAAGTCGAACAAGTCCGGCGAAACCGCGCCCGGCTTCAGCTTCTGACGGAAGGACACAGACATGAATTCCCCTCTGTCTCTTAAGGCTCTCGCGGCCTTCGCCGTCATCGCCCTGCCGGTGACCGCCCATGCCCTGCCCCGCTCCAACCGCAGCGTGGATTCGGTGCATCAGCCGGTGGTCAGCCACGCCGCCTATGTCTTTGACGTGCAGGCCGGCGCCAGCGGCGGCCTGACACCCAATGAGGCGATCCGACTGAACGACTGGTTCGTGTCGATCGACCTGGGCTATGGCGACAGCATCGCCATCGTCACCGATGGCGGCTATTACAGCCCTGCCCTGCGCGACGATATCGGCGATGTCGTCGCACGCCGTGGCCTGCTGGTCGCGGAAGACAGTTCGGCCGAGGCCGGTCAGGCTCCGGCAGGCAGCGTTCGCCTGATCGTGCGTCGCGCCACGGCCAGTGTGCCGGGTTGCCCGGACTGGAGCGCGAAGCAGGAAACCAATGGCGGGCTGGGCACCAGTTCCAATTTCGGCTGCGGCGTGAACAGCAATCTGGCCGCCATGGTCGCCAATCCGGAAGATCTGGTCCGTGGCCAGGGCACCGACAGCGACCTGCGCACGGCGACGTCGAACCGCGCCATTTCCACCTATCGCGACAAGGCCCCGACCGGTGCGGGTGATCTGAAGCAATTGACGGCGGGAGGCCAGTAAGATGAACGCACCCTGGAAACCCGGCATGGGCGGGCAGCGCGATCCGTTCCACGCCTTCGTTTGCGACGATCATAGTTTCGACATGCTGCGCGCCGTCGCGGCCGAACTGGGCTGGGCGCCGGAAAAGGTGAACAAGGGCGGCATGCGCAATGCTGTGCAGAGCCTGTCGATCACCGCATCGCCGCAGATCCTGTTCGTCGACATGTCCGAAAGCGGCGATCCGCTGAACGACATCAATTCGCTGGCCGAAGTATGCGAGCCGGGCACGGTGGTGATTGCCGCCGGGCAGGTCAATGACGTGCGCCTCTATCGCGATCTGGTGGCCAGCGGCATCCAGGATTATCTGCTCAAGCCGTTCGGCGCGGACCAGTTGCGCGACGCGCTGGCGCAGGCGCAGGCCGTGTTCATGGCCCCGCGCGACGCAGCGCCGGAACGGCCGCACTGCACCATCTCCGTGATCGGCACGCGCGGTGGCGTCGGCGCTTCCAGCATCGCGACTTCGCTGGCCTGGCTGCTGTCGGAAAAGAAGAAGCGTCCGACCGCGCTGCTCGACCTGGACGTCCATTTCGGCACCAATGCGCTGGCGATGGATCTGGAGCCGGGCCGTGGCCTGACCGATGCGATCGAAAATCCCAGCCGCATCGACGGGCTGTTCATCGAACGCGCCATGGTGCGGGCGAGCGACACGCTGGCGATCCTGTCGGCCGAAGCGCCGATCAGCCAGCCGATGATGACCGATGGTGGCGCTTTCTACCAGTTGCTGGAAGAATTCCGCCTTGCCTTCGAATGCAGCGTGATCGATTTGCCGCGCAACATGCTGATCCAGCATCCGCACCTGATGACCGACGTCAATGTGACGCTGATCGTGACGGAGCTGACGCTGGCCAGTGCGCGCGACACGATCCGCATCCTGTCCTGGCTCAAGAGCAATGCGCCGCAGACGCGCGTGCTGGTGGTCGCCAACCGCGTCCATCCCGGCGCGCCGGAGATCAGCCGCAAGGATTTCGAACAGTCGATCGAGCGCAAGGTCGATGTCATCGTCCCGTTCGACCTGCGCATCGCGTCGCAGGCCGCCAAGCTGGGCAAGACGCTGGCGGAAGCCGCCAAGGGCAGCAAAGTCGGTGCGGCCTGCACCGAGCTGCTGAACCATGTGCTGGGCGCCGCCGAAGCCGACGATGCGGTTGCCGCACCCAAGGCCGGCAGCAAGAAGGGCGACTCCCTGCTGGGCAAGATCGATTTCAAGTCGATGATGCCGTCGCGCCGCAAGGACAAGGCGACGCTGGACAATTGATCGCAGGCGCCGCCCCCTGACCGGGGCGGCGCAGGCATCCTGACACAACGGGCTGAAAGACGGGCGACGAGATGGACGGCAATTTCATCCTGATTACGGTACTGATCGCGACCCTGCTGGGGCTTGCGATAGTCGCATTCGCCGGTCCGTCGCCGGAAAAGGCACGCAAGCGGCGCGTCGCGATGATCCGTGGCCGTCACAGCGAGTCGGCCGAGGCGTTGCTGGAAGCGCGGATGCGCCGGGCGATCTCCAATCGCGCTACCGGCAGCGAAGCCAAGATGCTCGTGTCGCTGATTCCGAACCCGGAAAATCTGACCAAGCGTCTGAAGATGACCGGCAAGAAGTGGACGCTTAGCCAGTATATGACGGCCTGCGCGATCACATTCCTGTTGCTGTCCGCTTTCCTGATGATGCGCGGATTCCCCTTCCTGTTCGCGATGATGGTCGGCCTGGCCGCTGGCCTGGGCCTGCCGCACTGGTGGGTGGGTCGCCTGATCAAGGGCCGCGTGAACAAATTCAACGCCAAATTCCCCGACGCGCTGGAGCTGCTGACCCGCGGCCTGCGATCGGGCCTGCCGATCGCGGAGACGCTGGGCATCGTGTCGAGCGAAATTCCCGGCCCCGTGGGCGAGGAGTTCAAGCTGATCACCGAGCGAATCAAGATCGGCCGGACCATGGAGCAGGCGTTGCAGGAAACCGCCGACCGTCTGGGCACGCCCGAATTCCAGTTCTTTGTCATCACTCTGGCGATCCAGCGCGAAACGGGCGGCAACCTCGCCGAAACGCTTTCGAACCTGGCCACGGTGTTGCGCCAGCGCGCGCAGATGAAGCTGAAGATCCGGGCCATGTCGTCGGAATCGAAGGCGTCCGCCTATATCATCGGCGTGCTGCCGTTCCTGGTGTTCGGCATGATCTGCTACATCAACTATAATTATATGACCCCCTTCTTCACGCCGGACCCGGCCGGCATCTTCGGTCTGGGCACCATGCAGGTGGTCGGCATCGGCGGCATGTGCTGGATGGGCATCGGCGCCTTCATCATGGCCCAGATGGTCAATTTCGAAATCTGACGGGCAAGGATAAGAGATCATGGACGCTCCCAACCCCGCCGGCACCCTCTTCGGCCTGACAGCGACCGATTTCGGTACGTTGCTGGCCGCTCTGGCCACGCTGGCCATGCTGTTCGCGCTCTATGCGGTGATGACCGTGCGCGACCCCATGGCCAAGCGCGTCAAGGCGCTGAACGATCGACGCGAGCAGTTGAAGGCGGGCATCACCGCTTCCACGGCCAAACGCCGCGCCAAGCTGGTCCGCAAGAACCAGACGACCGACAATATGCGGTCCTTCCTGTCGAGCCTGAAGGTGTTGCAGGACGACCAGTTGAAGGACGCGCAAATCCGTCTGGCGCAGGCCGGCATCCGGTCGAAGGACTGGGCCGTCGCCGTCATCTTCGGCCGCATGATCCTGCCGATCGTGATCGGTGGCCTTGCCGCGATTCTACTCTACGGCGTGGGGATCGAACCCGAATGGGGGCCGATGAAGCGCTTTTTCGCCTTCGCGGTAGCACTGCTGCTCGCCTATAAGGCGCCCGACCTCTATATCGACAACAAGGTGCAGAAGCGCGCCGCCGCGATCCGCAAGGGCCTGCCCGACGCGCTCGACCTGCTGGTGATCTGCGCCGAAGCGGGCCTGACCGTCGATGCCGCCTTCAACCGGGTGGCGCGCGAACTGGGCAAGGCTTATCCGGAACTGGGCGACGAATTTCAGCTGACCGCGATCGAACTCAGCTTCCTGACCGAGCGGCGCATGGCGTTCGAGAATCTGGCGACCCGCGTGAAGCTGGACGCGGTCAAGGGCGTGGTCACGACCATGATCCAGACCGAGAAATACGGCACCCCGCTCGCTTCGGCGCTGCGCGTGCTGTCGGCCGAATTCCGTCATGAACGCATGATGCGTGCCGAGGAAAAGGCCGCACGCCTGCCCGCGATCATGACTGTGCCGCTGATTCTGTTCATCCTGCCGACCCTGTTCGTCGTCATTCTGGGTCCGGCGGCCTGCTCGATCAGCACCGCATTCTAAAAAGTTCGGAGAGAGAGGCAGCGCTGCCGTAGCGTCGCCCGAAAGACCCGCCCGCCCCGCCCGAAAAAGGCGGTGGCGGGCGGGCTTTTTCGTGGCTATCTCAAGGACAAAGACAAGGAGTGGATCGCATGAAACCGGCCTTTATCGCCCTCGCAACCCTGACTGCCGCCATCGCTCTGCCCGCGCAGGCGGCCCAGCCCGTTACCGGCCGCTGGGCCACGGTCGATGGCAAGGCGATCGTGCAGATTGCGCCCTGCGGCAAGCATCTGTGCGGCAGGATCGAGAAGATCGTGAAGCCCACCCCCGGTCGGCCGCAGACCGACATCAAGAATCCCGATCCGGCGCTGCGGTCCAAGCCGCTGGTCGGCCTCGCCCTGCTGACCGGGTTCGAGGATGATGGCGATTTGTGGAAGGGCACGATCTACGACCCCGAAAGCGGCAAAAGCTATGTGTCGAAGCTGACCCGGAACGCCAATGGCACGCTCAAGGTGCAAGGCTGCATCGCCTTCTTCTGCAAGACGCAGACCTGGACGCCGGTGCGCTAGAGCATTTTGAAATCAGCTGGCACAGCTGATGGCTCGCAAAATGCGGAAAACAAAAGCCTCCTAGAGCAGGCTGAGCTGGGCCACCGGGGCAAAGCTGCGCCGATGGAGCGGGGTCGGACCATGTTCGCGCAGCGCGGCGAGATGTTTCGCGCTGCCATAGCCCTTGTTCGTGTCCCAGCCATAATGGGGATAGTCCGCCGCCGCTGCGACCATCATGCGGTCGCGCTCTTCCTTGGCCAGGATGGAGGCCGCCGCAATCGACAGGCATTTGGCGTCGCCCTCCACGATCGCGGTCGAGGGCCAGCGCCATTGCGGGCAGCGGTTCCCGTCGACCAGTATATGAGCACAATCGTGGGAGAGCGCCTCGACCGCGCGGGTCATGGCCAGCATCGTCGCCCAGAGGATATTGATTTCGTCGATTTCCTCCACGGTCGCGATGCCCACGCCCCAACAGAGTGCCCGCGCCTTGATCTCGCCTTCCAGAGCGGCGCGCTTCCGGGCGGTCAGCTTCTTGCTGTCGTTGAGGCCATCAGGGCAATCATCGGCGCGCAGGATGACAGCGGCGGCGACCACGGGGCCGGCCAGCGGTCCCCGGCCCGCTTCGTCCACCCCGGCGACGAGGCCGGGATGATGGATCAGTTCGTGGGAGAAGTCAGGCATCTGCGTGAAAACCGAGCGGCGCACCCATCGGCCCATGCCCACCGCCGAAACCGGGCGCCAGCATCAGCGCTTTACGCACATATTTGCGACCGCGAGCAATGGCCTCTGGCAACGCCATGCCTTGCCCCAAGCCAGTCGCGATCGCACTTGCCAAGGTGCAGCCAGTGCCATGCGTATGCGGTGTGTCGATGAGCGGGTCACTCCATCTCGCAATCTCGCCATGGTGGCCGACAAGCCGATCGGTCAACATCGGCCCATCGGCGTGGCCGCCCTTGATCAAAAGTGTTTCACCGCGCTCGGTCAGGCTCGCTTCACCGCCAAGCACTTCGAGTTCGGGAAGATTGGGCGTAGTCACCAAAGCCCATGTCATCAATTCGTGCATGGCCGCTATCGTTTCGGCATCCGCAAGGACTGACCCGCTGGTCGAAACCATGACGGGGTCGAGCACGACGGGCACATTCACACGCACCAAATGTTCGGCGATGGCCCGCGCCGTCTGTGCGCTGCCGATCATCCCGATCTTGACCGCGTCGACGCCGATGTCGCTGATGCAGCTATTTATCTGCGCCAGCACCATGTCCGTAGGGATCGGGTGGACGCCCTGTACGCCGAGCGTGTTCTGCGCGGTGATCGCGGTAATCGCGGTCATGCCGAATCCGCCGAGGAGGGTCACAGTCTTCAGGTCCGCCTGAATACCCGCGCCGCCCCCGCTGTCGGAGCCGGCGATGATGAGGATGCGGGCAGGCGTCATCCCTTGAAGTGCCGCTCCGTCGAGGCCGGATTATTAGCCAGCGCCTTCCCCACCCTCGTCGGGCGGTCCATCAGTTCGCCGCCACAATTGGGGCAGCGATCGTCCAGCGCTTCCGCACAGGGCGCGCACCAGGTACATTCGAACGAACAGATGAACGCGCCGGGTTCATCGGCGGGCAGGTCCGTGCCGCAGCGTTCGCAGTCGGGGCGCATTTCAAGCATGATTGTGTAAATCCGTTCGGGCTGAGCCTGTCGAAGCCCCTGTCTGGGCGGAGGCGAAGACACCTTCCTGCGGTCGGCGACGCCCTTCGACTTCGCTCAGGGCGAACGGAGGCTTTGGTCGCATCACGCCGCCGCCTTCTCCACCGCGGCGCAGATGCGTTCGACCACATCCTTCACCTGATCCTCGCGGTCGCCTTCGGCCATAACGCGGATCACCGGTTCGGTGCCGGAGGGGCGGATGACGAGGCGGCCGATGCCGTTCAGTTCCGTTTCCGCCTGTGCGATGACGCGCTTCACATCGTCATGCTCCAGCGGCTTCCCGCCAGAGAAGCGAACATTTTTGAGCAATTGCGGTACCGGGTCGAACTGGTGCAGCACTTCGCTGGCCGGTTTACCGGAGCGGACCAAGGCCGCCAGCACCTGCAACGCCGCGACCGTACCGTCGCCGGTCGTGGCGTAATCGGACAGGATCATGTGGCCGGATTGTTCGCCGCCGACATTGAAGCCGCCCTCGCGCATCCTTTCCAGCACATAGCGGTCGCCGACCTTGGTGCGTTCAAGGCCGATACCCTTGCCCGACAGGAAGCGTTCGAGGCCGAGGTTCGACATGATCGTCGCGACCAGCCCGCCGCCGCGCAGCGTGCCTTCCCGCGCGAAATTGGCGGCAATCAGGGCCATGATCTGGTCGCCGTCGACGATCTTGCCCTGTTCGTCCACGACGATCAGCCGATCGGCGTCGCCATCCAGCGCGATACCGATGTCGGCGCCGGAGGACACTACGGTTTCCTGCAACAGCAACGGCGCGGTCGAGCCGCAGCCGTCATTGATGTTGGTGCCGTTGGGGGTAACGCCGACCGCAACGACGGTGGCGCCCAGTTCCCACAGCGCGGAGGGCGCGACCTGATAGGCCGCACCGTTGGCGCAATCGACCACGATCTTGAGCCCGTCGAGCCGCAGATCGGCCGGGAAGCTGGACTTGACCGAGTGGATATAGCGGCCGCGGGCATCCTCGACCCGGCGGGCGCGGCCGATATCCTTGGACGCGGCGAGCGGGATATCCTGATCCAGCAGCGCCTCGATCTTCAGTTCATCTTCGTCCGATAGCTTGTAGCCGTCCGGGCCGAACAGCTTGATGCCATTGTCGAAATAAGGGTTGTGACTGGCCGAGATCATGACGCCCAGATCGGCGCGCATGGAATGGGCGAGCAGCGCCACGGCTGGCGTCGGGATCGGGCCGAATTGCACCACGTCCATGCCAACGGCGGTGAAGCCGGCGACCAGCGCATTTTCGACCATATAGCCCGACAGGCGGGTATCCTTGCCGATGACCACCCGGTGGCGGTGGCTGCCGCGCAGGAAATGGGTGCCAGCCGCCATGCCGACCTTCATCGCCAGCTGCGCGGTCATGGGCCATTGGTTGGTGCGGCCACGGATGCCGTCGGTGCCGAAATATTGCCTGCTCACAAAGCTCTCATCTTCCTCGGGGACAGTCCCCATTCATCCGTTCGTCCTGAGTAGCCGCTGAGCCTGTCGAAGCGGCGTATCGAAGGACATGCGCGTCGTGCGACCCTTCGATACGGGTCTTCGACTTCGCTCAGACCCTACTCAGGGCGAACGGAGAGGGGAAGAGTCAAGTTTTTCTCAGTCGACAATCTGTGTCCTCATAGGCATCCGGGCATGATGGAAAATTTCAATGCCTTCGTCGACGGCCTGTCCGCCGCCGTCTTCTTCAAGGTGCCGCTTTTTGGCGCGCAGATCGAACTGATCGTGCTCTATCTGGCGCTGCCGATGCTGTTCTTCACTTTGTGGCTGGGCTTCCCCAATGTGCGCCATGTCGGCCGCGCGATCCGCATCCTGCGCAGCCAGCCGCATGCGGGCGAGGCGAAGGGCGACGTCAGCCAGTGGGCGGCGCTCTCCACCGCGCTGTCGGGCACGATCGGCCTCGGCAATATCGCCGGCGTCGCGGTGGCGCTGACCATGGGTGGTCCCGGTGCGATATTGTGGATGTTCATCATCGGCTGGTTCGCGATGACGGTGAAGATGGCGGAGGTGACTCTGGGCCTGAAATATCGCGTCTTCGACAGTCGCGGCCATGTGCATGGCGGGCCGATGTATGTGCTCAAGGCCGTCGGCGCGGCGCGGGGCTGGCCGAAACTGGGGCTGGTGCTGGGCGGCGCCTATGCCTTCTTCGCTTTGTTCGGCGCGATCCCGATGGTGCAGGTGAACCAGAGTTTTGCGCAGGTGAAGGTCGTGACCGGCCTGACCAATGGCTGGGCCTATGGCGTGTTCTTGGCCGGTGCCGTCGCGCTGGTCACGCTGGGCGGCGCAGCCTGGCTGGGCGAAGTGTCGAAGCGGCTGACGCCGATCAAGGTTGCGGTCTATCTGGGCGGGGTGGCGGCGATCCTGATCCTGCATGCCGGCGAGATTCCGAGCGCGCTGGCGCTGATCTGGAACGGAGCGTGGAGCGGCGATGCGGCGACCGGGGGCGCGGTGGGCGCTTTCGTCGCGGGGATGCGGCGCGCGGTGTTCGCCAGCGAGGCGGGCGTCGGGTCGGCGGTGATGGCGCATAGTCTGGCACGGACGAAGCATCCGGTGTCGGAGGGGCTGGTTGCGCTGCTGGAGCCGCTGCTCGGCACGATGATCGTCTGCGCGTTCGGCGGGCTGGCGCTGGTGGTGGCGGGCACATGGAATGGCGGGCTGGAGGGGATCGCGATCACCTCCGCCGCTTTCGCCAAGGTATCGCCATGGTTCCCATGGCTGCTGGCGGTGGTGGTGTTCCTGTTCGCCTATTCGACGCTGGTGGCATGGGGCTTTTATGGCTTGCAGGCCTGGGGCTATCTGTTCGGCAATGGCCCCAGGGCGCAATGGACCTACAAGATCCTCTATGTCGTCGCCCTGCCCCCGGCGGCGGCGATCGATCTGGGCCGGGTGGTCGGGATCGTCGACAGCAGCTTCTTCCTGATGGCCATTCCCAACGTCATTGCGCTGTACCTATGCGCCGGGGAATTGCGGCGGGATGTGCGCGACTATCTGGACAGGCAAGAGGCTTAACTTCGCACATTTCCCGTTAAATGCGACATTTCGTTGCGCGGGGGTAATCCTATCGGAAAGTCTCCTATGCCTGCCTCCGTTCGGTTCAAGCTTGTCGAGAACCCTGTGCTACGGGTTCTCGACAAGCTTGAACCGAACGGATGAGGTAGCGGATTTCCGTCGTGTAGGACAGAAACGCAAAAGGCCCCGCACCTTTTCGGAGCGAGGCCTTTTCGTCGTGCAGACGGTTAAACCGTCAGATCTTGTCGCCGAGCGCGCCCTTGACCGACCCGGCGATATCCTGCGCCGTGCCCTTGGCCTTCTGTGCCTTGCCTTCGGCTTCCAGACGTTCGTTGTCGGTCGCCTTGCCAATGCCTTCCTTGATGGAACCAGCTGCCTTGTTGCCTGCGGCCTTCAGCTTGTCGGTTGCTTCGCCCATGTCGATACTCCTTGTTGAGGGGTTTGGACTATCAACGATGCGCCGCACAAAGGGTTGCCAACGATACGCAGGCGAAACAATGATTTAGAGCATTTTGAAGTCATCTGGAACAGATGACGGCTCGCAAAATGCGGACTGTTACAACGGCTTCTCGTAAATCTGATACACCTTGTTCACCGTGCTGTTGATGGCGTCGGCAATGGCGTTCATGCCCTGATTATCGTCCAGCACCCAGCCGATCTCACCACGGGTCGAGCCATAATGTACGATCGCCTCACGCCGGATCGTTTCGATCATCATGAAGGCAAGCTGGCTGGCCATGCGTGAGCTCTGCAGCCGTTGCACCACGCCCATCAGCGGCACGCGCATCGTGCGCGCCTTGGGCTTGCGCAGCCATTTCAGCAACTTGATGAAACCGAAGGGGAAGAGCGACCCGTTAAGCGACTTGGTCGCTTCATTGAGATCCGGCAGCGTCATCATGAAAGCGACCGGCTCGCCGTCCAGTTCGGCGATCATGATCAGATCCTCGAACACGATAGGCTTCAATTTCTTGCCGGTATGGGCGACTTCCTCATCCGTGATCGGCACGAAGCCCCAATTATTGCCCCACGCGTCGTTCAGGATCGACAGGATGATCGCGGCTTCCTTGTCGAATTTCGACTTGTCGACCTTGCGGATCGTGATGCGCGAGCTTTTCTCGCCCGACTGGATGATGCGCTGGATCAGCGGCGGAAAGTCCCTCGTGATGTCCAGTTCATAGGTTTTGAGCTGCTTGACCGGGGCATAGCCGGCCCCTTCGATCATCGCCTGATAGGCGGGGCTGTTATGGCCCATCATCACCGTTGGCGGATGGTCATGGCCGGCGATCAGCAGGCCCGGCTCTTCCCAGATGGAGAGCGAGATCGGCCCCAGCACGCGGGTCATGCCCTTGCCGCGCAGCCAATCCTCGGCCGTGGCGATCAGCGCCTTGGCCGTGGCGTCATCCTCCGCCTCGAACAGACCGAAATTGCCGGTCCCCGCCCCCATGCCCTGTTCGACCGGCTGTTGCAGCGCGAGATGATCGATATGGGCGGAAATGCGGCCGACCACCTTGCCGCCGCGCCGGGCAAGGAAATATTGCGCTTCGGCATGGCCGAAAAAGGGGTTCTTCCCCGGCGTCAGCAATTCCTTCACCTCGGCCTTCAATGGCGGCACCCAATTGGGATCATTGGCATAAAACCGCCAGGGAAGGTCGATAAAGGCCTTCAAATCGGCCTTGCCGGAAACAGGAGTGATGACCAGATCGTTATGCGCCACGGGTGCCGCCTTGAAAGAAAAATGGGGTGCGGTGCAGTTCGGCGCTTGTTTGCGGAATGTCAATCACGCGCCGCGTTCAGCCGGATAACATGGTGAATATGTCATGGTGCTGCCATGATATCAGCGCATTTGGAGGCTAGGTCCGCCCGTATGACAGTGCATGATCCCATTCTGGCCGCCGCGCAGCGGGCGCGGGCGGCTATTCCCGACGATACCGCCATGCTGCGCGCCGCGGCCGATTTGACCCGCGCCTATTCGACTGCCAATCCGCGCATCTACTGGCCCGACCTGCTGGCGTCCGCGCTGGTCGGATGGAGCGCGATGGCCGGGGCGATTCTGGTCGACAATGTGGCAGTCGCGGTTGCCTGCGCGCTTGTGTCGATGCTGGCGCTCTATCGCGCGGCCAGCTTCATCCATGAGCTGACCCATATCCGCAAGGGCGCCCTGCCCGGCTTCCGGTTCGCATGGAACCTGATCGTCGGCGTGCCGCTGATGATCCCGTCCTTCATGTATGAAGGCGTGCATACCCAGCATCACCAGCGCACCCGTTATGGCACGGCGGAAGATCCCGAATATCTGCCGCTGGCGCTGATGAAGCCCTGGTCGCTGCCTTTGTTCATCATCGTCGCGTCGCTGGCGCCGGTGGGCGTGATCCTGCGCTTTGGCGTGCTGACGCCGCTGTCGCTGCTGATCCCGGCGCTGCGCCGCAAGGTCGTGGCGGAATTTTCCGCCCTGTCGATCAACCCCGCCTATCGCCGCCGCGCGCCCGAAGGCGAGTTTGCGCGCCAATGGGCATGGCAGGAAGCGGGCGCCAGCCTGTTCGCGCTGGCGCTGGTGGGCAGCGTGTTCGCCTTCGGCTGGAAGCCTTTGCTGGTCTATATGGCGATCCATTCGGCCATGACCGTCATCAACCAGTTGCGCACTCTAGTCGCGCATCTGTGGGAGAATGAGGGCGAGCCGATGACCGTGACAGCACAATATCTGGACTCGGTCAATGTGCCGCCGCCCGGCACCCTGCCCGCTTTGTGGGCGCCGGTGGGCCTGCGTTATCATGCGCTGCATCACCTGCTGCCGAGCGTACCCTATCATGCGCTGGGGAAGGCGCATGCGCAGCTGATCGCGACGCTGGACGCGGATTCACCCTATCATCGGGGCAATTACAAGGGGATGATGCCGCTGGTCGGCAAGATCGCCCGGAGCACGATGACGGCGCGCTGAAGCGCATCACACAGAAACGCGAAGAGGCTGGGGAAGCGGATGCGCTTCCCCAGCCTCTTTGCTTTGAGCGAAGAATCCATGCCCAAGCAAAGCATTGCAGATTTTTTCGGTTGCGGGTTGAAACCGGATATAGGGCAACTATATCGGAGTTGTTCCGGTTCTTCCCCTCCCCCTAAAGAGGATCGGAACGCCCCCTCTGTGAAGGCCCCGCGCGACGTCCCTTGGTCGCCGGGGCCTTTTTATTTCAGGCGCGCGACAACCAGAGGCCGTCCATGAACCGGTTCTCTGTTTTCCGTGATTTCCGAGCCGTGCAATGTTCCATTGCACGCGAAATCACTCCTCCGTGCGGAAGAGGACTGTTTCGCCCACCAGCAGGAACAGGAAGAAGGGCGCCCAGGCGGCCAAGACCGGCGGATAAGCGCCCAGACTCCCCATCGCGAGCGAGAAATTGTCGGCGACGAAATAGGCAAAGCCCAGCGCCATGCCCAGCACCGCGCGCATGAACAGCTGCCCCGACCGTGCAAGGCCAAAGGCCGCGACCGACCCCAGGATCGGCATCAGCAACGCAGAGAGCGGCCCGGACAGCTTGTGCCACAGACTGCCTTCCAGTTCGGCAGTCGGGCGGCCGGCATCATGCAGGTCGGAAATCGCCGCCTCCAGTTCGCGGAAGGTCAGCGCGTCGGGATCGACCTTGGCCAGCGTGAACTGGTCGGGGCGGATGTCGCGGCCGAAACGGACGGTGCCGACATTGGTGACGGTGCCGCGCGCCACATCGAATTGCCGTGCGCCTTCCAGCAGCCAGCTTTTGCTCGCGGCGTCATAATGGCCCTTGGGCGCCTGTACGATGGTGGTCAGGCTGTTGTTGATGCGGTTGTAGATCTGCACCTTGCGCAACTGCACTTCCGTACCGCGCCCGGCGACGATCGCCGCATTGACCAGATTATTGCCGTCGCGCACCCAGGGATTGCTCTTCACCCCGCTGTCGGGCGGGATCGGGCCATAATCGACCGCCTCCCATGCGCTGAGCGCAGCGGTGGAGCGGGCGACGATGCGCTCGTTGAAGACGAAACTGATGACCGACACGCCCAGCGCCGCCAGCACCAGCGGCGCCAAAATCTGATGCGCGGACAGGCCGGCCGCCTTCATCGAGATGATTTCGCTATTCTGGTTGAGCGTCGCCAGCATCACCAGCGTACCCAGCAGCACGGAAAAGGGCAGAAATCGGGCAATGATCTGCGGCGCGCGCAGGCCGACATAATGCCATAATTGCGCATCGCCATTGCCCGGATAGGCCAGCACGTCGCCCGAATTGCCGAGCAGGTCGAGCGTCTGGAGAACCACGACCAGAAGCGCCAGCACCGCGAAGGTGCGGGTCAGGAACAGCCGCATCATGTAGAAGCTTATCTGGCGCGAGGGGAAGAAGTTGAACTGCATGGGTCAGGCCGCTCCTTGTCCGGCGACATCGGCCGCGGCGGGCGCACGGCGGCGGCCAAAGCGCAGCAGGCGCACGATCTGTTTGCCCAGTTTCGAGAAGGCGACTTCCAGCGCGCCGATCGGCTGGCCGCCGGGGCGGTTGGCGATCACATGATACATCCACAGCACCAGGCCCGACGCGAGCAGGAACGGTCCCCATAGCGCGATGATCGGATCGACCTTGCCCAGCGCGCCGATGCCTTCGCCATATTGATTGATCTTATGATAGGTCACGATGAAGATGATCGAGAGGAAGACGCCCAGCGCCGAGGTCGATCGTTTGGGCGGAATCGCGAAGGCCAGCGCCGCGAGCGGCAGCAAGAACATGAACACGACTTCGACCATGCGGAAATGGAAATTGGCGCGCACTTCGGCCTTCAGCTTGTCAGGCGTGGCCGGGCTGCGGCCGATCACCATCAGTTCGGGAATCGTCTTTTCCCGGTCCACGTCGCGGCCACGGAAATTCTCGATCTGCGGCAGGTCGATCGGCAGGTCATGGCTGGAGAAGGACAGGATGCGCGGCGTCTTATACTTCGGCCCATCATTGACCAGCACGCCGTTGCGCAGGCGGAAGATGATGACGTCCGGGTCGTCGGTGGCGAGGAAGGTGCCCTGCGCCGCCGTTACCGCGACCGACTGGCCATCCTTGCCCACCGCGCGGACGAAGATGCCTTGCAGGTTGCGGCCTTCATCCTTGCTGCGCTCGATCCGCATGGTCATACGCTTGCCGAGGTTGGTGAACTCGCCGACCTTGATCGAGGCCCCCAGCGCGCCGGACCGCAGTTCGAAGCGCAGCGCTTCATAAGCGTGGCGCGAGAGCGGCTGGACGAAGCCGACGATACCGAAATTGAGCAGCGCCAGCGCGATCGCATACATATAGGGCACGCGCAGCAGCCGGCCGTAGGACAGGCCGACCGCGCGCATCACATCCAGTTCCGACGACAAGGCCAGCTTGCGGAAGGCGAGCAGGATACCGAGCATCAGCCCGATCGGGATGCCGAGCGAGAGATATTCGGGCAGCATATTGGCGAGCATGCGCCACACGACGCTGACCGGCCCCCCTTCCGCCGCGACGAAATCGAACAGGCTGAGCATCTTGTCGAGGACAAGCAGCATCGCGGCGATCACCAGCGTACCCAGCATGGGCACCGCGATCAGGCGGGCGAGATATCGGTCGGTGGCGGTCAGCATTCTCTAAGTCGTCGTCCCATCACCATGTTTTGGCCGCAAACCCATCCCATATGCGAGTCAGGTAGAAATGCGGGGCGAACAGGGGCTCGCCGTCCGGTCCATATCGGCGGCTATAGCTTCCAGGAGTCTGATGGTCATGGTAAAAGTTGCAATGGGTCTGATGGTTGGGGCAGCGCTGGTCGCTGCAAGCCCGGTCATGGCCCATGGCCAGGAAATTGCGAACGACCTTGAACGCTGCGGCGCGGATGCGCGCGGGCCGGCGGTGCTGGTCGATGTGCGCGGTTTCGTGGCGGCCACCGGCAAGATACGCATCCAGTCCTATCCCGCGACGCGGGCGGCCTGGCTGGCGAAGGGCGAATGGATCAGCCGAATCGATACGGCTGTGAAGCCCGCCAATGGCACGATGCGCTTTTGCGTGCCGGTGCCCAAATCGGGCGAATATGGCATCGCCGTGCGGCACGACCGCGACGGCAATGGCAAGACCGACATTTCGCGGGACGGCGGCGGATTTTCCAACAATCCGGCGATCAGCATCTTCAATCTGGGCAAGCCCGGCGTGGAGAAGGCGGCCTTTCATGTCGGGCCGGGCGTGACGAAAATCACGATCAACCTCAAATATATGTGATCGAAAAGCCATGGTAAGCGTCGCCCTCTTGTCCAATCCGAAATCCACGGGCAACCGGCAGACGCTTCCGCGCGTGCGCAGTTACTGCGCCAGCAACCCGGACATCTTCCATTATGAGGTGGAGCAGGTCGACCAGATCGGCCGGGCATTCCAGACGATCGCCCGCGTCGATCCCACCGTCATCGTCATCAATGGCGGCGACGGCACGGTGCAGGCGTCGCTGACCGAACTCTATCAGGGTGAGCATTTCAAGGGCCGGGTGCCGCCGATCGCGGTGCTGCCCAATGGCAAGACGAACCTCATTGCTCTCGACCTCGGCATCCATGGCGACCCGATCAAGGCGCTGGAGCGGATCGTGCAGATCGCCAAGGCGGGCGTCGACGATCATGTCGTCGCGCGCGAGCTGATCGCCTTGTCCGATGGCGCGGTCGGCAGTCGGCCGGTGCTGGGCATGTTCCTGGGCGGCGCTGGCCTTGCCGATTACATGCTATATTGCCGCAACCAGATTTATCCGCTGGGCCTGTCCAACGGCCTCAGCCATGTCATCACTGCGATCGCTGTGGTGTTCTCGCTGCTGTTCGGCATCCGCGCCAAATTCCTGCCGCCGTCGAGCCGGCCGGTCAGCATATCGCTGATCCGCGAAGGCCAGCTGGTCGGGCGCTTTGCCGTGCTGATCGTGACCACGCTGGAGCGGCTACTGCTGGGCGTTGACCCCGGCGACAGCCGGCGCGGCAACATGAAGCTGATGGCGGTGGACCAGAGCCTGCCCGCCTTGTTCCGCCTGATCTGGGCCAGCCTGTTCAAGCGGGTGGGCAAGCACAAGATGCAGGGCATCCATCTGGAACAGGGCGACATCATCCGCATCGAGGGCGACCGCAGCAGCGTGATCCTGGACGGCGAATTGTTCGAAGCGTCGGAAGGCAAGCCCATCGTGCTGCGATCCACCCAGCCGGTGCCGTTTCTAAGGCTGGCGGCTTAAGGCTGGCTTGGGCGACTGGCTTTGGGCGGGAAGCGAACTGTCTGCTTTTAAAGTCGAATGTCATATCACAACGTCATCCCAGCGAAAGCTGGGATCTCAGGAAGGCGCACGCTGCGTAAACGGATAGCGCTAGGCGGCTGGCGTCATTCTGCTACCGCCTGAGACCCCAGCCTCCGCTGGGGTGACGGCTGTGGGGCAGGCCAAAATGACCGCCGGACTCCGCTTGGGGTGGGGAGCGGACTGGCAGCTTCGAGTATGCTTATCTTGAAATCTGCCATCCCCGATTTGATTGCTGCTTGATCAGGATACTCATGGCATAAGCGCCGGAGGAGGGACCGGCAGTGATGCCAATATTTCTCGCAGCGCTTTATTTCTCGCAGCATGCAGTGCGCTATCACAACCATAATCAACCATGTAGAACTGATCTATGGATTGTCCCTTCCAATGGAAGGTGATGCCACCTTGGTCAGTAACATAATCACCCTCGCAGCGCCTATCTCCGGTGATATAATCCGAAACAACGTCCGCTGATATCGCGTCATGGGAGACTCGATAGGGTTCTGTCTGGGTTCTCAGCTTAGCAAAGCCTTGGGGACCGAGGTTAAAACGCCCTTTTTTATTCTCTAGTCGCTGATAGAATTGGCCAGCACCATCATCCTCAACAGATATTTCCAAGCCCGCCGCAAAAATTTCGATCTGATCCATTGCTGGCGGAGTGCCATCTCCGCACGAAGCCGTCCCGATGCAAAACATCGAAAGTCCGAAGTGGAGTATTCGTCCCCTCACCGTGTTCAACATGCTCATCCCTCGGCGATGTCAGCTTTTAGACATGAACTATAATTGCGCAAACGGCAAAAACTGGTCGTCAGCAATCACCCTGCAAACGCCGGCGCCGCTAACGCCCTTGCATGATCCCTGATCCCCGACGGCCAGTCCTGCGACAGTGCCATGAACTGCGACCCATTCTTCGCGAACAGCGCGCGGATTGCGGCTTCGTAGCCGGGACGGTCGCCGGCCATGGCGGTCATGAAATGATAGGCCGCGTCCATCGCGGCGCGCGGGTCGGGCGTTTGGACGCTCGCTTTACGCGCATCTTCCACGAGGCGGCGGATGGTGGCCGATGCGCCGCCCGGTTGAGTGGCGAGCCATTCCCAATGGCGCGGCAGCAACGTCACTTCGCGCGGCTGGACGCCGAGTTTCGGGCGCCCCCTGCCCCGCGCTTCCTCGACCACCGGACCGCGCAGGTCGATATCCACCTGCCGCCCGGTCTCGTCGTCGAACAGCAGGATGTTTTGCGCTTCGTCGCCCATGGCGCGCAACGCCGCGCGCACTTCGCCTTCGTCGCCAGTCGCGATCCACAGGTCGCCCGCAAAGGCCGTCAATGTCCGTTCCATGCCGAATCTCCCTTTCGGCATGGATATTATTATCCGGACATTATTGAGTCAATATGATCCGGGTAATAATTGGGCCCGCACTACATCCGTTCGCCCTGAGCCTGTCGAAGGGTGCGCGCAACGCCCTTCGACAGGCTCAGGGCGAACGGGGGTTGGGCAATCGACCGGCTTTCAGATGTCGCGCAGTTCCACCCAGGTGGGCGCGTGGTCGCTGGCCTTTTCCCGGCCGCGAAACTCTTTGTCGACCTGTGCGTCGATCAGGCGGTCGGCGGCGGCGGGGCTGAGGAGGAGATGGTCGATGCGGAAGCCCGCGTCGCGCGGCCAACTGTTCGCCTGATAATCCCAGAAGGTCCAGACGCCGCCATTCGGGTGGCGGCTGAGGATCGAGTCTGTCCAGCCGTCCGCCAGCAGGCGGCGATAGGCGGCGCGGCTTTCGGGCTGCATCAGCGCGTCGTCCTGCATCGCCTTGACCGAGAATGTGTCGATGTCGCGCGGGATGACATTATAGTCGCCGGCCAGAATCGCAGGCACTTCCTCCGCCCAGATTTCGGCGGCACGGTCCCGCAGGCGCTTCATCCAGCGGAGTTTATAGTCGAATTTGGGGCCGGGCTGCGGATTGCCGTTCGGCAGGTAGATGCTGGCGACGCGCACGCCCTTCACATCCGCTTCCAGATAGCGGCTATGCTCGTCCTCCGGCTCGCCTTCCAGGCCCCGGCGCACCTCCACCGGCGTTTCGCCGCGCGCGAGGATGGCGACGCCGTTGAACCCCTTCTGCCCGTGCCAGATCACGCCATAGCCGGCGGCCTCGATATCCTTGACCGGGAAGGTTTCGTCGCTGGTCTTGATTTCCTGAAGACAGGCGATGTCCGGGCGCGTTTCGTCCAGCCATTCAAGCAGGCGTGGCAGGCGCGCCTTGATGCCGTTGATGTTGAAGGTGGCAATGCGCATCCGACTTCCTTGTCCCAACCAGTCAGGCGACTTCGTCAGAATGTCGAAGCCCCTGCCCGCTCTTTAAAGAAGTAATGCCCTTCGACAAGCTCAGGGCGAACGGAGTGTGAAATCGCGGACGGAAATCAGACCGAGAAGCTGGTCCCGCAGCCGCAACCGGCGGTGGCGTTCGGGTTCGTCACCTTGAACGCCTGCCCGCCCAGATCGGACACGAAATCGACCGCAGATCCGCGCACCAGATCGATGCTGACATCGTCCACCACCAGCGTCACGCCGTCGCGTTCGATGGTCAGGTCTTCCGCTTCCACCGCTTCGGCCAGCCCGAACTTATACTGAAAGCCCGAACAACCGCCCCCTTCCACCGACAGGCGGAGGATGGCAGGCTTGCCCTGCTTTGCGGCGATGGCAGCGACGCGGGCAGCAGCGGACGGGGTGAGATCAATGTCGGACATGGTGCCTAGATAGGATCAAGCAAAAGGCCCGGCAACCCCATCGGATGCCGGACCTTTTGCGAATGTCGTTATAAACCGCGATCAGTCGGCGGCTTTTTCTTCCGCCTTGGTCGGGCCGCCCATGGCGAGCGGCGGCTTGGTGTTCATCGCGACCAGATAGTCGGGGCCGGCGACGAAGGGCAGCGGGTTGATGGCAGCGCCATCGACGCGGACTTCATAATGGAGGTGGCTACCGGTGGAACGGCCGGTCGAGCCCATCAGGCCGATCACCTGACCGCGCTTCACATAGGAGTTTTCGGCCACCAGCAGCTTCGACATATGGCCGTAGCGCGTTTCCATGCCGCTGCCGTGCGAGATCTGGACGAGGTTGCCATAGCCGCTGGCCCAGCCGGCGCGGCTGATGATGCCGTCGGCGGTGGCGTGGACCGGGGTGCCGATGGGACCGGGAATGTCGATGCCCTTGTGCATGCGGGCGGAGCGGTTGAACGGATCGGAACGGACGCCGAAGTTGGAGGTCAGCGAGAGCTTTTCGACCGGGCGGCCCGACGGGATATAGGCTGCGGTCTTGGCATTGCCGTCCAGCCGCTGAAGGCTGGAAAAGAGGTTGGAGAAGCCGACGTCGGACGGGCCGAGCGCGCTGGTGTTGATTTCCGACGCTTCGCCATAGGGATCGTCGGTTTCGGTGGCATGGACCGGGGCGGTTGCGCACAGCGCGCCGACAATCCCGATACTCGCTAACGCCATTTTAACCTTGTTCGCCTGGAACCAAAGTGATTGGCGAACATTAACCGAATGAAGAACCGACATGCAGACCCCGACTATGTCACCGGAGGCTTGATGCCCCTCGGCGCTTCCCGTGTTAAATTTTTTGGCGACCTGGATCGCCCCCGCTGAGTGCAGACTGCAAATTGCCGCTCAGGTTGCAAGCGCGACGTAAAATTCTTCCGTCAAACCGGCCTGCCGACGCGCCGAGTCGTTGAACGGCGGCTTAACGCCGCCGCGAAAATGCCTTTTCACAAGCATTTGGTAATGTTTCGGGGATTCGACACCCATGCGGTTCGTCGCCCAGATGAACCATGTCGTCCCCGCCGCAACATGGCGAATCTCGTCCGCGACGATGCGGCGCAGCATCTTACCTGACGTCATGTCCCCTGCCCCTTCGAACCGCTCCACCGTGGCGGGCGTGATGTCGAGCGCGCGGGCCTCCAGCACCATGGGCACGATGGCCAGACGCGCGAGCGCATCGCCCGCCGTTTCCTCCGCCGCCTGCCACAATCCGTCATGCGCGGGCAGCGCGCCATAATGACTGCCCAACTGCCGCAATCGCCGGTCGAGCAGCGCGAAGTGCATCGCCTCATCCGCGCCGACCTTCATCCATTCGCTGGTGAAATCGGGCGGAAACTGATCGCCGAAGCGGCCGATCAGATCGAAGGCCAGATCGATCGCGACAAATTCGATATGGGCGAGCGCATGGAGCATGGCGATGCGCGCGCGTTCGGAACCGATCTTGCCGCGCCGGGGCATTTGCGCGGGCGAAAGCAATTCTGGCACATCCGGTCGCGCCGGCCGATCGGGCATGACGGCATCGAAGCGATGCGCCAGCCGCCCCAGTCGCCAGGCGCGCGCCACCGCCCGCGCGGCCATCAGCTTGGCCTGCGGATCGGCGGTCAGCAATATATGGGCGCAGGCCGCGCCCACGCTCGTCACGGAAGGCGGCAGGCTCAAAGCGCGGTCACGGCCCCCAGCACTTCCTCCGCATGGCCCTTCACCTTCACCTTGGGCCAGACGCGCAGGATCTTGCCGTCCGCGCCGACCAGAAAGGTCGCCCGCTCGATGCCCATATATTTGCGACCGTAGAGCGACTTTTCGACCCAGGTGCCGAACGCTTCGCAGACCGTGCCCGGCTCGTCGGAGGCGAGGATGACGGTCAGGCCATATTTTTCCGCGAACTTCTTCAGCTTGGCCGGCTTGTCCTTGGAAATGCCGATCACCGGTACGCCGGCGGCGGCATATGCGTCGGCCAGCGCGGTGAAATCCTTGGCTTCGTTGGTGCAGCCGGGCGTATCGGCCTTGGGGTAGAAGTAGACGACGAGCGGCTTACCCTGATAGCTGTGCAGCGTGAAATCGACGCCGTCGGCGTCCTTCAAAGTCACGTCAGGGATCGCGTCACCCTGTTCGAGCATGGTCATTCCTCCTGATAGGGCGCGGCGAGCGCGGCCCAGGCTTCGCTGACGCATATCCGCGCCTGTGCATAGCTGGCAAGCAGCCCGTCCCAATCTTCCGCGCCGCACGCCCGCGCGACCAGCGGCCGGGTCGCCTCCGCCGGCTCGGTCGATTTGGGCGAGACGAGGCGGGAGACGACCAGATAGCGGGTGATGAGGTCATGCGCGGCGATCAGGTCGGCGGGCAGATGGCCGGCCGCGACCAGATCGGCCAGCGCCTTACCCAGATCGGGGTCGAAGGCGATGCGATAATGGAACTGGTTGACGTGGATCAGGAACTCCAGATCGACCAGGCCGCCCGGCACCAGCTTGACGTCGAGGTCGCCGACCGGCGGCTTGTGCTTCGCGATGTCGCCGCGCATCTTCACCGCCTGCCGCGCCAGTTCGTCGAAATCCCGCGGCCGCTGGAGCGTTTCAGACAAGATCGCGTCGAGCGCGGCGCGGGCGTCAGACGATCCGAATACCGGCCGCGCGCGGGTGAGCGCCAGATGCTCCCAGGTCCAGGCTTCCTCCCGCTGATAGCGCGCGAAGCTGTCGAGGCTGACGGCCAGCAAGCCCTGCGCGCCGGACGGGCGCAAGCGGGTGTCGACCTCATAAAGCGGGCCGGATGCGGTATGGACTGACAGGGCGTTGGTGATGCGCTGCGCCAGACGATTGAAATATTGGGTCGCGCCCAATGGCTTGGCCCCGTCCGATTCCGTGGAGAAATCACCGGTGAAGAGATAGACGAGGTCGAGGTCCGACGCGTGGGTCAGCACACCGCCGCCCATGCGGCCCAGTGCCAGAATCAGCAATTCGCCGCCTGGCACCTTGCCATGAGCGGTTTCAAACTCCGCGACCGTGCCGGCGGCCAGCGCCTCGATCGCGGCTTCGGCGACGCGGCCATAGCCCCGGCCGGCCTCCAGCGGATCGCCGCCCCGGATGATCTGCGCGCCCAGCGCAAAGCGGCGGTCGCCGACGCGCTGGCGCACCCGGTCTAGCAGCGTCTGATAATCCTCGCCCGGCTCCAGCCGGCCAAGCTGCTGCGCCAGCACCTCCACCGATGGCGCTGGATCGAAGGCGGACGCGTCGATCAGCCCGTCGATCAGCTCCGCCCGGCGGCTGAGCGCATCAGCCAGCGTCGGGGCATGGCTCAATATCTCGGCCAGCAATTCAACCAAGGCAGGGCGCGCGGCGAGCAGCTTGAAGAAGTTGATGGCGCTGGGCAGCCGACCGATCATATCGTCCAGCCGGTTGAGCGCGCGCGACGAATCGGGCGCCTTGGCCAGCGTGCGCATCAGGCCGGGCAGCAACGCCTCCAGCGCTTCCCTCGACGGCGCGCTGCGCAGGGCGCGGATCGTGCCGCCGCGCCAGCGGGCGATGCGGGCCAGCGGCGTTTCGGGATCGGCAAAGCCCAGCTCGACCAGCTGCGCCTTCAGCCGGTCCTCATCATGCGACAGGGAAGCATCCGCTTTTTCGGGACTCAGCCGGTCATAATTGCGGCCGACCCATTCGACATGGGGCCGCAGCAGGTCGAGCAGCGCTGCGCCGTCGGTCAGGCCGTGCAGGCGCGCGACATTGTCCAGACTGGTTTCCGACGTGGGCAATTCGTGGGTCTGGCGATCCTCGACCATCTGCAAGCGATGCTCGATGGTGCGGAACAGGATATAGGCTTCGTCCAGCCGAGCCGCGACATCGGCTTCGATCACATTGGCGGCCGCCAGCGCGCGCAGCGCCTCGCGCGTGTTGCCCGATCGCAGCGACGGGTCGCGCCCGCCATGGATCAGTTGGTGCACCTGCGCGAAGAACTCGACCTCGCGAATGCCGCCGCGTCCGCGCTTCAGGTCATAGCCCGGCCCGAACGCCTGCCCTTGCGCATAATGATCGCGAATGCGGCGCGATATGTCGACGATCGCGTCGATCGCGCCGAAATCCAGACTGCGGCGCCAGACGAAGGGGCGGATCTGGCGCAGGAAATAGTCGCCCAGTTGTTTGTCACCGGCCGCAGGCCGCGCACGGATGAACGCCGCCTGTTCCCAGCCGAGCGCGGTAGATTCATAATAGCCGATCGCCGCCTCCACCGGCAGGGCGATTGGTGTGGCTTCGGGCGAGGGACGCAGGCGCAGGTCGACGCGGAAGACATAGCCGTCGCCGTCGCGGGCGTTCAGCAATTCGCTGACCCGCCGGCCGATCCGAACGGCGGCATCGGCGACATCCTCCCGCTCGCCATGCGGCAGGGTGGCCGGATCGTAGAGCAGGATCGGGTCGATATCGGACGAATAATTCAGCTCGCGGCTGCCATGCTTGCCCAGCGCCAGCACGACGAAGCCGCGATGCTCGGCATCGGGATAGCGTTCCTGCATCGCGGCGGCGAGCGCTTCCTCCAGCGCCTGATCGGCAAAGTCGGACAAGGTGCGCGTCACCCGGTCCACCTCCCACGCGCCCGCCAGATCAGCCGCCGCCGCCGCCAGCGCGATCGCCCCGCGCCGCCGCCGCAGCGACTTCGCAATACCATCCTCCGCGCTGCCAGCCGCCTGTGCCGCAACGAAGGCGCCATCAAAGTCGCCCGCGGCCAACCGCTCCGTCACCGCCGGAAACCGGTCCAGCGCACGTGCCAGAAAGGGGGAATGGCTCCTGATCCGCTTTTCGGTGTCCAGCCAGTCGATCACATCTGCTCTCGCTTATCGCTTCTTTGTTATTCGGGGGCGCTATCGCTTGGCCTTGCGACGAATGCCAGAAACTTTTGGGTCATAGAGCCGTTCTGCCTCCATGGAGTCCCAGCGCAAACCCTTTGGCCGATCGGCAACGGTACGTGACGGCAGCAGCACGCCCGTACTTAACATAGGTTTGCCAAAGCCTTATGAAGGCGTCGGCAATGCTCTTCGGGCGACCTATGTGCCGGGCGACGACGGGACGCCGTCCGATATGATGGCCCTTCTGGCCAAGCTCGACCGACACTGACCGGCCCGTTCGGACGGGAGCGGAAGGCTTTATTTACCCATTTTGGGTAGAAAAATTCATCCATCGCCACAAAAAGTCGCACGCGCCCATGATGTATCGCAATTTCGCTATCGCCACGCTGCTCGCAGCCCCTTTGATCGTCATGGCGACCCAGAGTTTCCTGCCCAAGCCGGAACAGCCTGCACCGTCCACGATCCAGCCGGATGTGCCGCCGCCGCCCGTTCCTGTGCCGGTTGCCCCGCCGCCGTCCGTACCGGGCGCACCGTCAGCGGATACGTCGGCGTCCTTCGGCCAGCCGATGGCGGGCGCCGGTCAGCCGGCGATGACGCCGGGTGCCGGCTTGCCCGACACGTCCGCACCGCCGATCACCGGCGGCATGCCCGACGGCTTCTCACCGCAAAGCGCGCCCGTCGGTTCACCCAATAGCGAGCGCTGAGCGCGCTCAGACCGCGCCGGTATCGCACTGCGCGGGATCGCCACTGTCCAGCCCCTTGCGCAGCCACTGCATCCGCTGCGCGCTGGTGCCGTGGGTGAAGCTGTCGGGCACCGGCCTGCGCCCCGCTTCCCGCTGCAAGGTATCGTCGCCGATCGCCTCGGCCGCGCGCATCCCTTCCTCCAGGTCGCCCGGCTCCATCAAATTGGTGTCGCGCGCGGCCCAGACGCCGGCATAGCAGTCGGCCTGCAACTCCATCTTCACCTGTAGCGCATTGCCCTCGGCTTCGCTCGCGCGTTGCTGCGCCTTGCGGATCTTGTCCGCCTGGCCCGTGATGGTCTGGATATGGTGGCCGACCTCATGCGCGATGATATAGCCGATCGGGAAATCGCCCGGCGCGTTGAAACGCGTTTCCATTTCCTTGAAAAAATCGGTGTCGAGATAGATGCGCTGGTCGGCCGGGCAATAGAAAGGCCCCATCGCCGATTGCGCCGCGCCGCACCCCGACTGGCCATTCTGGCTGTAGAAGACCAAAGTGGGCGGCGGATATTGCTGCCCCTCCGCCTTGAAGATGTCGGTCCAGCGCCGTTCGGTCGATCCCAGCACCTTCAGGGAGACACGCTGCACGTCGGTCAACTGACCGCTGGCGGGCTTTTGCGTCTGCACCTGCTGCCCACCACCGCCGCCAATCAGGCTCAGCGGATTGACGCCCATCACTACCATGATGATCAGGACGACGGCGATCCCGCCGCAACCGAAGCGGCTGCCGACCAGCGGCAACAACATACCCAGGCCACCACCCAGCCCGCCGCCGCCTAAACCACCGCCGCGCCCGTCCTGCACTTCGTAATGGCTGCTTTCCTGTTCGTCGTCGAGCCGCATCCCGCTGTCCCTTTAGTGGTGCCGTCTTCTGGCCCCATGCCATCCGATCAGTGCCTATCCGATTCAGGCCGGGCGTGAAACGGTCCTTGCAAGCCAAGGTTGCGGCATTTGCCGATTTGTTACGAGACTGTATGAAAATGCCCAATCGGGCATTGGTAGAGCCGCACCAGCCCTCACCCCCACCCGGCCACCCATAAAATACTGTCGTTGGGTGGCCGGGTGGGGGTGAGGGCTGGTGCGGCGAAATTCGCCTCCAGCGAATTTTCTACCGAATTCTTACGAGACATTAAGTTGGAATGGCGCCGGCAAAGCCTATATTGCACTGCGACATGGCTGATATTGAATCCAACCGTCAGGATGCGAAGCCGCCTCGCCGCGCGCGCACCCCTCTCCCCCTCCCCCGCGAAGTCGCTCTGCTGTTGCAAGGCGGCGGCGCGCTCGGCTCCTTCCAGCCGGGCGTCTATGAACGGCTGGACGAACTGGGCGTGGACGTCACCTGGGTCGCGGGCATTTCGATCGGTGCGGTCAATGCCGCGATCATCGCCGGCAATCCCCCGCACCGACGCATCAGCCGGCTCAAGAAATTCTGGTACACCGTGTCGGGCGGGATGCCCAACATGATCCTGCCCGAAATCGACCATATTCGCGAAGCCGCACATCTCGGCGCGGCCGCCACCGTCGCCAGCTTCGGCGTGCCCGGCATGTTCCGCCCCCGCCTCTGGCCCGCCATGCTAATGCCGGAAGGCACGGCAGGCGCGATCAGCTTCTATGACACTGCCCCGCTGAAGGACACGCTGGACGCCTGTGTCGACTGGGATCTGCTGAACGACGGGCCGGTGCGCCTGTCGGTCGGCGCGGTGGATGTCGAGACGGGCAATTTCGCCTATTGGGACACGCGCGGCCCCGGCGGCAACACGCGTATCGACGCGCGCCACATCATGGCGTCGGGCGCCCTGCCCCCCGGCCTGCCCCCGGTCGAGATTGACGGCCGCTGGTATTGGGATGGCGGCCTCGTTTCCAACACGCCGCTGGCCCATGTCCTCAACCACCAGACCGAGGATATGCTGGTGTTTCAGGTCGACCTCTTCCCGGCGGAAGGGCCGATGCCGCGGCAGATGACCGATGTCTATTCGCGCATGAAAGATGTGCAATATAGCAGCCGCACCCGGCAGGTGACGGACCAGTATCTGCGCCTGCGCCGCGAACATGGCGCGATTCAGGCGCTGCTCGACAAGCTGCCGCCAGACTTGCAGGACAGCGTGGAAGCGCAGGAATTGCGCGAGTGTCTGGACCAGGGGTCGGTCAATATCGTCCACCTCATCTATCGCTCCCGCGCCTGGGAAAGCGGCGCCAAGGACTTCGAATTTTCCCGCTCGACCATGCTCGACCACTGGGCGCAGGGCCGCGACGCGGTGGAGGAAGTGATGCACAAGGGCGACCTGATCGCCCGCAACATCCTCGACGGCAAGAGTTCCACTTTCGACCTCGACGAACCCGATCATCTCAAGGAGAAAAAGGCATGAGCACCTCCCTCACTGGCAAGACCGCGCTGATCACCGGATCGACCTCCGGCATTGGCCTCGCTTATGCCAAGGCGCTGGCCGGCGAAGGCGCGAATGTCGTGATCAATGGCTTCGGCGATGCGGATGCGATCGAGAAGGAGCGCAAGGGGCTGGAAGAATTGTCCGGCGCCAGGGCGCTTTATTCGGGCCACGACCTGACCAAGGTGGATCAGATCGAAGCGATGATGAAGGAAGCCGCCGACAATTTCGGTGGCATCGATATCCTCATCAATAATGCAGGCATGCAGCATGTCGCGCCGGTCGAGGAATTCCCGCTCGACAAATGGGATCTGATCATCGCGCTGAACCTGAATGCCGCCTTCCACACCACGCGGCTCGCCTTGCCCCATATGAAGGAAAAGAAGTGGGGGCGGATCATCCAGACCGCCTCGGCCCACTCGCTGGTCGCTTCGCCCTTCAAGAGCGCTTATGTCACCGCCAAACATGGCCTAAATGGCTTCACCAAGACGGTGGCGCTGGAAGTCGCGACCTTCGGCATCACCGCCAACTGCATTTCGCCGGGCTATGTCTGGACCCCGCTGGTCGAAAACCAGATCCCCGACACGATGAAGGCGCGCGGCCTGACGCGCGAGCAGGTAATGAACGACGTGCTGCTCGCCGGCCAGCCGACCAAGCAGTTCGTGACGGCGGAGCAGGTGGCGGCGACGGCGCTCTATCTGTGCAGCGATGCCGCCGCGCAGGTGACGGGCGCAAACCTGTCGATCGACGGCGGCTGGACGGCGCAATAAGCAGCGAGCCCGGCATGGCCCGCCATTCCCTTTTCAGGAGCAGGGAATGGCGGGTAGCGACCAATTCAAGGCCCCGATGTTGCGATTGTGCTTTCTACAGAGCAGACTCTAGCGTTATCATCGGTCTATGACCTTCACCGAAGAATTTGAATCCTTTGCCTCCACGTTGGCGGGAGAAACCATCAGCTACTTCTGGCAAGGCTATGGGTCAGCAATTTTTCTGGAGATTGGCCAACTTACACCCAGAAAAAAAAGAGATGGTTCGCCGGGGCATCCTGAAGGCGAAATATCCATCGGTGTAAAGTGGAGCTGGCGTGTAGAGGACGCGCGCTCGATCGTTTGTGGTAGCTGGAGCGAAGATGACTTGTGGGAGCCAGCATTTTCCAAACTTCAAGGCGCGCAGATCGAAAGCTGCGAGTTGTTTGGTGTGCTTCCAGAGATAAGCTTGGCGACGAAATCGGGTCTTCGGTTTCTCTCGTTCTCCACCACTGACGGTCAACCGCAATGGCACATAGTAGATCGGCGGCATAAGGCTGATCGCTGGTTCAAGGTGCGAGACGGGCAGATTCACTTAGGAGACGGTACGGAGCCAGCATTTTAAACGATAGTTTGCCGCACTTGCTTCCTACAAGCCGACGTTCCGCTAATCACCCAACTCGGCCGAATCACAAACCCCTTTCCTAATAGGATTATCCCTGATCCACTTTTGGGGATGACATCGCTCCCCACCTGTAGCCGCCTCATGCCGGCCGCGTTCCGGTCGCCTTCGTGTCGCGCGACTCTCGCGTCGAAGGCGCGCAGTTGTGCCCCGGATGACGCGTCAATGGCGCATCGCAGACGCGTCGCGAGCGCCTTGGGAACGCTTCGGGCCGCAAAAGCCCCTGCAACGGTGTGAACTTCGCTCCGTCGCGTCGCTGTCGCGTCATGATGCGCACCCTCTTTTCACGCCGCCCCCTCTTCGCTAGCCAGACGACCGTAAAACAAGGGGATTATCATGCGCTTCACCACCAGCCTCGCCGCCCTGGCGCTGGCCCTGTCTTCCATGGCATCTGCCACCGCCGCCATGGCCCAGGACGACGGCAAGAAGGACGATGCCGTCGAAAGCCCCGTCCCTGCCCCCAACATTTCCGTGACGAAGCATAAGGGCGTGTTCGGCGGCAAACCAATCAGCTACACCGCGACCACCGGCGAAACCTACCTCAAGGACAAGGACGGCAAGCCGCTCGCGGCCATCTACGCCACCTCCTATGTCAAGGATGGCGGTGACAAGAAGCGCCCCATCACCTTCCTCTATAATGGCGGCCCCGGCTCAGGATCGCTATGGCTGCACATGGGCGCTTTCGGCCCCAAGCGGGTAGTGCTGCCCGATGCGCAGGATGACGGCGCGCCGCCCTATCCGGTGGTCGACAATGCCGAATCGCTGCTGGACGTCACCGACCTCGTCTTCATCGATCCGGTCGGAACCGGCTTTTCCCACGCCATCGGCAAGAAGGACCCCAAGGATTATTGGGGCGTGTCGGCCGACGCCAAATCGATCGCCGAGTTCATCCGCCTGTGGCTGAACGACAATGGCCGCTGGTCGTCGCCCAAATATATCGGCGGCGAAAGCTATGGCACGACCCGGTCGGTGGCGCTGATCAACGAACTGGAGGGCAGCTATAATGATGTCGCGGTGAACGGTATCATCCTGATCTCCACCATCCTCGACTTCGGCGCTACGGCCGAAGTGCAGGGCAATGAAATGCCCTATATCATCAACCTGCCGTCGATGGCGACGACCGCCTGGTATCACAAGAAAATGGGCAATCCGCCCGCGACTGTCGCCGAAGCGGCGCAGCAGGCCCGCGCCTTCGCCATAGGCCCCTATGCCGCCGCTTTATTGAAGGGCAATCAGTTGTCCGCCGAGGAACGCGCCAGCGTGCGGGCGGAACTGGCCCGGCTGACCGGCCTGTCGGAAGCGTTCGTCGATCATGCCGAACTGCGCATTTCGCCCGGCCGCTTCTACAAGGAATTGCTGCGCGACCGTGGCATGAGCATCGGCCGCCTCGACACCCGCTATACCGGCAAGGATTATGACGCGGCGGGCGAGGAGCCGGATAATGATCCCAGCTTCTACGCGATCGACGGCGCCTATACCGCCGCGATGAACAGCTATGCCCGCGACGATCTGGGCTACAAGACCGACCGGAGTTATGTGACGATCGGCGGGGTCAGCGGATGGGACTGGAAACTGGACGGCAAGAGCGGCCGGGCCAGCGAAGTCTATGGCAGCGTCGCACCCTATCTGGGCAAGGCCTTGCGTGAAAATCGCGGCCTCAAGGTCTTCGTCGGCCAGGGCTGGTATGATTTTGCGACGCCCTTCTTCGGCGCGGAATATGCCATGAGCCGCACCGGCTTCGACGCGTCACGCATCCAATATCATTATTATGATGCCGGCCACATGATGTATGTCCGCCCCGACGACCTGCGCAAACTGAGCGCGGATATAAGGGCGTTCATTTCGGCGCGTTGATAATAGTTGATAAAAGCCCTATGATCGGTGCTGGAGAATAGAGATATGATCAGCGCCGATCTGGGCAAGCAACTGGAAGCTTTCGTCGCCGGCCTGGTGGAAACCGGCCGCTACAACAGCAAGAGCGAGGTATTGCGCGAGGGCGTGCGCTTGATCCACGAACGCGAGACGCGGCTGGCCGCGCTGGACGCCTCGGTCATGCGTGGCATGGCCGACGCCGATATGGGGCGCACGAAGGATGCCCGATCCGTTTTCGATCGGCTGGAAGGCAAATATCGCGCGCTGTCCGACAGCGCAGAATGAAGGTCGAACTGGCCGCCGAAGCTGAACGGGATCTGGAAGCGATTGCCTATCATATCGCGACCGACAATCCCGCCCGCGCACTCGGCTTCATCCTCGAACTGCGGGACAAATGTCTGGGCCTTGCGGACTATCCCAGGGCGTTCCCGGTTGTGGCCCGCTATGCCCATCTGGATGTGCGGCGGCGGGTATATGGCCAATATCTGATCTTTTACCGGGTCGAAGCGGAACGGATCGTCGTGCTGCATATCCTGCATGGCGCGAGCGATTATCTGGACCGGCTCGGCCTCGATTAAGCATGGCGGGGCCGCAACAATCCCCCTTCCCCGCTCACAAAATCCTCTTATGCTTCTGGTCAGCAAGGGAGATTATCAACATGCGCCACGCGCTCACGGCCATTTTGGCCGCCGTCAGCTTTTCGTCCATCGCCGTTGCCCAGACGGCAACTGAAACGCCCGCCCCCACCCCGCCCGCCCAGAGCGAGATCGGTGCGGCCGTGGCGAAGGATATGGACGGGCTGATGACGCTCTATCGCGACCTGCACGCCAATCCCGAACTATCGTTGCAGGAGGTGAACACCGCGGCCAAACTCGCCAGGCGATTGAAAGCGCTGAAATATGACGTGACCGAAAAGGTCGGCGGCACCGGCGTCGTGGCGGTGATGAAAAATGGTTCCGGCCCGGTATTGCTGATCCGCGCCGACATGGACGGACTGCCGGTGGTCGAGCAGACCGGCCTGGAGTTCGCGTCCAAGGTTCGTACCAAGACGCCCGAAGGCGTGGAGACGGGCGTGATGCACGCTTGCGGCCATGACACCCACATGACCGCCTTTATCGAGACGGCCAAGCTGCTGGCCGGGGCGAAGGACAAGTGGAAGGGCACGCTGGTCATGATACTTCAGCCTGCCGAGGAAGTGGGCAAGGGCGCGCGCAACATGCTGGAGGACGGGCTTTATACCCGCTTCCCCAAGCCAACCCATGCCATCGCCTTCCACGACGCGGCCAATATCGCCGCCGGCCAGATCGGCTACACGCCCGGCTATGCGCTGGCCAATGTCGACAGCATCGACATTCTCGTAAAGGGGCTGGGCGGCCATGGCGCCTATCCGCAGACGACGCGCGACCCGATCGTGCTCGGCGCGCGCATCGTCACTTCGCTCCAGACGCTGATCAGCCGCGAACAGGACCCGCAGGATCCCGCGGTCGTGACCGTGGGGAGCTTCCAGGCCGGCGCCAAGCATAATATCATCCCGGATCAGGCGAAGCTGCTGCTCACCGTCCGCAGCTATTCGGACGAAACCCGCGCGAAGCTGATCGAAGGGATCAAGCGGATCAGCCGGGGCGAGGCGATCGCGGCGGGCATACCCGACGACCGGATGCCGGTGGTCAGCGTGCAGGATGAGTTCACCCCCTCCACCTACAACCCGCCCGAATTCGCCGAGCAGATGGCGGGCGTGCTGAAAGGCCATTTCCCTGCCGATCGCGTCATCAAGACATCAGCTGTGATGGGCGGCGAGGATTTCAGCCGCTTCTATCGCGCGGACAAGAGCATCAATAGCTTCATCTTCTGGGTCGGCGGCGTGCCGGCGGACAAGATGGCCGCCGCAGCCGCCGGTCAGGCCAGCCTGCCCTCACTGCACAGTCCGTTTTGGGCCCCGCAAGCGGATAAGGTGATCGCGACCGCCAGCGAGGCGATGACCGTGCTGGCCCTCGACATCCTGAAGAAGGACTGATGTCCGTGCGGGAACGATGCTGCGACTGGCGCATCGTTCCCGCACATTTCGTAAAGGAAAACAGCATTTGTCATGAGTCGCACGACAATTTTTCTGTAATCCTCGGCAAAGGAGTTTGCTGCGTTAACTTAATGTAGGTTATGTTCGCTGTGTTACCACAAGGTGCCTTATGATCGCATGCGAACTGGACGATCCTGACGGAATCATCTTTGTCCACGCAACCGGACTGTGGTCGATCGCCGATGTCGACCGCCACTACACGCATCTGGGCCTGATCATCGCGGACCGGCGCCGCAATGGCCTGCCGATTCGCATATTGTCCGACGTGACAGAGGCGCAGAGGCAGGCACGGGAAACCGAAGCCCGGATTCTGGAACATATGGAGCGGACCTATCTGCCTACCGACCGGGTGGCGATTCTGGTCGCCGACGTCGCGGACAAAATGTATGTCCGCGCGCGCCTCGGCAAGGCGATCGTCGGCGTGTTCTCCTCGCAATTGCCGGCGGAAATGTGGCTGATGACCGACGACCTCCAGCCGCCGGGCATCGCCGCCGCCTGACGCCAGAGGCTCAGGCCCCGAAACCACCGTCGATCGTGTGCATCGCGCCGGTGATGATGCCCGCTTCCGGTCCGGCCAGATAGGCGGCCAGTCCAGCAATTTCCTGCCCCGTGGCGTGGCGCTGGATCGCCATGAAACCATGCATCGTGCTGGCCATCGGGCCATCGGACGGGTTCATCTCCGTATCCGTCGGGCCGGGCTGGATGATGTTGACGGTGATACCGCGCGGGCCAAAATCGCGAGCCAGTCCGCGAGCCATGCCCTGCAACGCCGACTTGGTGAGCGCATAGGCCGCACCGCCGGCGAAGGGCATGCGATCGCCATTGACCGATCCGATCACGATGATCCGGCCGCCTTCGGGCATCTGGCGCGCCGCTTCGACCGCGGCATGATAGGGTGCGCGGACGTTGATATCGATCATCCGGTCGACCGCATCGGCATCCAAGGTCAGCGCATCGCCCATCACAAGCGTCCCGGCATTGACGACCAATATGTCGAGCGGCCCCTGCCCGGCCACCACATCTATCACCGCTTGCCGATCGGCCGCGTCGGACTGGACGGCGGTGGCACCGGTATCGCTGGCCAGCGTCCGGGCAGCGTCGTGCGATCCGGCATAGGTGAAGGCAACCTGTGCGCCGTCGCCAGCGAAGCGGCGGACAATGGCGGCACCGATGCCCCGGCTGCCGCCGAGGATGAGGGCTTTCTTTCCAGTGAAGTCGGTCATGGTCATGCTCCTTGAGATATTTGTAATGATCGCTATATATATCAATGAAACATGGGTTCAAGGATTTTTATAGTGACCGATAAAGAAAAAACCAAACCGCGCGGCAGGCCCCGCGCCTTCGACCGGGAAAAGGCGCTGGATCAGGCACAGGCCCTGTTCCACGCGCGGGGTTATGAAGGGGTTGGAGTGGCCGCGCTGGCAGACGCCATGGGCATCAATCCGCCCAGCCTCTACGCTGCATTCGACAGCAAAGCTGCGTTGTATGACGAAGTGCTGGAGCGCTATGCGACGAGCAATCCATTACCCGTCGACACATTGCTCAAGCCGAAGTCCAACCCGGTTTCGGCGCTGACCGCGCTGTTGCGGGAAGCGGCGCGCGTCTATGCCCTCGATCCGCAAACACCCGGATGCATGGTACTGGAGGGCGCACGCGGGGCAGACCGGCAGGCAGCAGACCTCGCCTGCAACTGGAAAGGCAAAAGCCGCGAGCGGCTGCGCGACTATCTGCGTCCGACCCATGCCGCGCAGGCCGAAGTGGTGGCCGATTATATGGTGACGATGATGTCTGGCCTGTCCGCCGATGCCCGCGGCGGGCATAGCCGTACGCGGCTGGCGGCGGTCGCCGACATGGGCGGACTGGCGATCGGGTCGATGCTGCGGTCCGCTTAATCCGCGATATCGCTGGCGACCAGCGTGGTCTGCTTCCGGTCGACCGACCAGACGCGGTCCGCGACCCTGGGATCCCAGTCGATCGCCTGCCCCGGCGAAGCGATGCCGATGGTGCGTTTCCATTCCAATACTGATCCCGCCTCCGGCAGGGCCAGCTCGTACATTTCGGGCCGGTCATGCCCAGTGACATAGAGGCGGCCATCCTGGCTCCAACTGGCGCCCGAACAGCTAAAGGGGGCGAAGCGGGCCAGCACCTGTTGCGGGAAGGTCCAGGCCGCTTCCTGCCGGAAAGCATCGTCCATCCGCACCAGCAACGTGTAGCGATAATCGCGGTTCGGCTCCCCGCCCTTGCCCGCATAATTGGCGTATACCGCCCACCATTTGCCGGCATGGCGATCCAGCACGGTCAGCGATCCGGGCCCGAAGCCGAGGCTGACGGTACGCAGATGGCGCAGCGTCTTCGTGTCGAAAATCTCGATCGCGCTGGTCTGCGGCACGGCGGGATAGTTGGACGCGGCGCACACCAGTTCACGGCCCGCCACGGTGCAGCTGTTCATATGCGGGAAGAGGCGGCGCTCACCCTGCCATTGCGCGATACGCTGACCAGTGGCGATGACATATTTGCCGATCCGGTCATTGTCGATTGCATAGACATGCACGCCGTCCGACGCGACGCCCTGATGCGCTTCGGGGGCAGGCAGGCGCAGCGCGACGGGCGACGGAGGCGGTGACGGCGCGTCGGCATCCTGCGCCTGCGCGGCCCCCGCCAGTGCCAGCGCTGCCATCGCCATCATGTTCCATTTGTGCCGCATCGCCCGCTCCGATCAGGAAAGCCCTGCCGATAGGCAGGCAATGCTACAGAAAAAGGACGGTGATGTTACCAGCGCAGGGCAGCGCTCAGCATCAATGCGCGCGCCTGATCGACGGCGCGGATCGGACCGGATGCCGGCTGGTCCGCCAGCCGCCCGCTCATCAACCTGTCGGGGTCGGTCAGGTGTAATCCGATGCGCGGCAAACGGAGGTCCGCGGGCCAATAGTCGATGCCGCCCTCCACCCGCATCCGATTCGCCCCCTGCCCCCAGGCCGACATGCTGGTGCGCGCGGCACTCATCGCGCAACCCCAGGGACCATGGCGCCATTCGCCCTGCACCGCCAGCCGCTCTTCGGTCAGCGCCGTGCCCTGATCCGGGTCGATCCGCGCCCGATCATAGCGCAACGCCCAGCGCAGCCTTGGCGACAGGCTGTGCCGCGCCTCCAGCGCCACGCCCTGCATGTGCGCGGAGCCGAGATTATGCGGCCTATATCCGCCCAGAACAAAGGCCAGCCGGTCGCGCACCTGTCCGTCATAGGCGGCGACATCCAGTTGCAATGCCGGCATCGCCGCCCAGCGCAGGCCGATACGGGTCCGGCTGTCCCGCTCCGGCCGCAGATTTTGGCGCAGCGCGCGATAGGCGGGCTGGTCCAGCCCCATAGCCCCGATCGTGCCGATATCCGCATAGCCGCGCACCGTTTCGCGATAATCGGCGGTCAGCGCCAGTCGCGGCGTGGCGGCGAAGGCAAGATGCGCCGACGGCACGAAATCGTCGCGCACGCGCAGGTCGTCGCGGCTATAGGGCGACGTTGCATTGACCGCCTTGTTGCTGAATTTGGCGGCCTGCCATCCGACCGTGGTCGACAGTCGCTCATCCATCTGCGGCAGGTCCATCTGGATATCGACCAGCCGGACGCTGCTGCGCGGCTGATGGTCGGCGCGCGCGGCCATCAGCGCGGCAACACGCTGGCGACGACGTTGCAGCGTCAGGTGCAGGTCGGCCGGCTGGGCAGGCAGCGGTACCAGTTCGATGGCATAAATGCGCGCCGGTCGCTGCGCGAAAGGCAGTAGCGGTGCGGGGCGAACCGAGAAATTGACGCGCGGGCGCAGGGCAAAACCGGCATGATCGGGCCAGACGGACTGCGCCATGGCTGGCACCGGCAGCATCGCGGTCGCGAGCAAAGCAGATGGGAGGAAGCGCATCAGCGGCCTCCCGCATCGGCAAAGCGCAGAGGCATTTCCTCGGCTGGTTCATAGCCGATGGCATAGCCGACATGGTCGGACAGGCGCTGGTCGGCCGGGCCGCCGAAGGGGATATGTGCGGCGGTCACCGACATCGGCGCGCCGGTGGCGCTGCGGGCGAAAATCCAGTCCTTCGACCGGAGGACCGCTTCGTCCAGGTCGCGCCGGTCCGCCGGATCGGCCAGCAATGCCTGTGCCTTTGCCTGACGGCCGCCACCCAGCAGCGGCGCGACGAAGGTCAGGCCCGGCCGATTCCAGTGCGTGAAGAAGGCACCGATACGCTGCGCATCCCCGCCGATGTTTAGGTCGCCGCCCAGCAGCAGAGTGCGATCGCGCGGCACATGGCGCGCGACGAAGCCGGCGAGCAGGCCCGCCTGCCGATCGAACGCCCGGAGCGACCGGGCGATCGACACGCCGGCCGCCTTGCGCGCGTTGAGATGGGTGTTCACCACGGCGACCGGCCGGTCGAACCCCGGCACGCGCAGATGGGCGATCATCGCGCCCTTGTTGGCCAGACAGTCGAACCCGGCACAGGCAAAGGCGGGATAGGCGATGCGATCCACCGCTTCGATCGGATAGTCGGACAGGATGATGAGGCCGCTGTTCAATGGCTTGTCCAGCGTTTCGCCCCGGTCCCAGCGGGCAGAGCGCAGATAGATCCGATCCGCAGCGGTGGCGACAATCGCGCTGCGCATCGCCGGGTCAGGCCCGGCGGCGACATGAGCATAGCCGGCGCGCTGCGCGAATTGGGCCGGGTCGGCGGTGAAGCCTTCCTGGATCAGGACGATATGAGGCTGGCGCCGCTCTGCCCGCAGGCCCGCCAGCCGATCGGCGATCCGCCCCAGCGCCTCATCCCGACCGAAGGCGATCGGCCAGGGCAGGCCCATGACATTATAGGTCATGACCGAGAGCGGCAGATCGGGCTGCCCCGATGACGGCAAGGATAGATGTCGTTCGCCGGGCGAACTGACGCTGGGCGAACTGGCGGCCAGCAAGGCCGTCAGGCTCGCAAACAATAATGCGCGCGCTGGTTTGAACATGATACAGACCCCTGAGCAGCGCCTAGCCCGCCCGTGGGTCATGCCCATGTCCGCGCGATGGCAGCGCGGTTAAAGTTGCAAGTCAGCCGGCGTCATCGCTGCGACGCACGCCTGTCATTTACTGGGGCCGATGGCCCTTGCGCCATTTGGTCCAGAGGTGCCGCAGCAGCAGCATCGGCGGCATGCGCAGCCAGTGCGAACGCACATAGAAGGCGAAGACCAGCAGCTTGCGGCTCTCCTGCCCCCAGCCGTTGCGCGCGAGGAGGCGCGCCCGCACCAGCCGGTCCCACAGGGTCAGCCGCGCGCCATCGCCATAGATGGCGCACGCCAGCCGCCGTGCCTGCCGGACATGACTGGCAAGGCCGTGACGGGTGGCCCGCACGTCCAGCGCCGCCGGATCGACGTCGGGGAGCAGGCAATGGATATCCCACAGGTTGCGCAGGCCGCCCTGCATGTCGCCATCGGCCAGCATATGCGCGACGCTGTGCACGATCCGGTCTTCGGCACACAGGACATATAATCCATTGGCTATGGGAATGGCGTCGGCGATCATCGCGGTGGCATCCGGGTTCTGGCGCGCGGTCAGCGGCAGCACGGTATGATGCACGTCGATCATCCGGTCACGCTCGACATGGATCATCGGCGGCAGTTCGTGCATCCACTGGCGATAATAGGCGTCGTCATAGGGGTCTTCCTTGACCCATTCCCATCCCGCCGCCATCAGCGCCCGTTCCACCAACGGCATGGCGGCGCGCGGCACGAGGATGTCGAGGTCGCCTATGAAGCGCCCCTGCCCGGCGCGCAGATTCGCCGCGACATAGGCCGTGCCCTTGAGCAGCACCGGCCTGACGTCCAGCCCGCGCAGCGCTTCCGCCGCGCGGTCCGCTTCCCACAGCGCCTGCTGCGCCTCCCGCGCGGTGTCGCGCTTTGCGTCCGTCAGGATCGGCCGCACCGCATCGGGTACCGAGACATCATCCAGCCGGTAGGCCAGTGTCCCGATCAGCCGCTCGGCCCGCGCAGCGGCGAGCAGACGGTTCCAGCCATCCGCATCCAGTCGCCCGGTTTGCGCCGGATCGCGCAGCACCTGCACCAGCAGGGCCGCGCTCATGCCAGTTCCTCCCACAGACGATCGACCATGGCGAAGGCTTCGTCGCCGGACGCGAAGTCGATCGCCCGCGCCGGCACCTGTCGCACGAAGCGCGTCAGGCCGGTGAAGGCCGGCTCGCCCAGCGCGACATAGTTGGTCGAGGCTTGCGTCAGCCGCATGAAGATTTCGCCCTGCCCCAAAGGCCGCACATCGGCGGCATGGCCGAAGCGCGGGAAGAGCAGCAGCGCCGGCATGCCCCCTTCGTCCATGCGCGCGACAGCGTCGGCGCGGGGCACCATATGGCGGATGTCGCCCTTTGCCGTGGCGGTGAGCAGCGGCCCCATGCGCGCTTCGCCCACTGCATCGGTCACGACGCCGATCGCGCGATTCTTCAGGCTAACGAGCCGGGGAAAGGGCAGGATCGCGCCGCTATCGCAATCGAGCAGCGCAAATTCGTCGCCCATGAAGCGCCAGCCCCGCTCGCCCAGCAAGGCCGACAGGGTCGACTTGCCCGACCCGGATTCGCCGGTCATGACCAGCACGCGACCGTCCTTCTCCACGCTGGAGGCGTGGAGCAAAAGGTGCCGACGCCAGCCCAGTGCCATTTGCAGGTTCATCCCCATTTCGGCGGCCAGCAGGCCATGGGCCAGACTCATTGGCGCGGCATCGGCCAGACCATGATCGCCGGTGATGAAGATGGATGGGCGCACGAAGCGGCGCAGCAGGCTGGTCGGCTGGAGCCGGACGGTGAAGTCGGCGATCGCGCCCTGCACGTTGGGATAATCGGCATAGAGCCGCGCCAGTTGCGCGATCGGCTGCGGCCAGGCGGAACCGATGCGGAAGGTTGCCGGGCCGATGCGTAAAGTGATATTGTGCCTCATGCCAGGCGGACCAGACCCAGCGCGACCAGCGCGTCGAGATGCGCCGCGATTTCCGTCACGGCGTCCGCTTCCGGCCCCAGCTCGAAATCGCGGGCCAACCGGTCGTGCATCGTCTGCGCCGTGACCGGCGCACCATCCGCCATCCGCTCCATAATTTCCGGCACGGGACTGATGACCATATGGGTCTGGCCGGAGCGATGATGGTAGAAAAGCGTGAGATCGTCGAGGATACAGGCCGTAACCGCGTCCGCTGCATCCCGGAGATAGGCTGTCTTCGCGTCCAAATCCGGCATCCCAAACTACTGTCCAACTCGCTGTAGCGCGAAAGACGTAGCCAAGAGCCTAACGCATCATGAAAGGGCTGGCGACGGTACGGGTTGGCGGGCGCGGCTGCCGACCAGCCCTTCAAATGCACGCAAATAGCGGTCGAGCGCACGATCGACGCTATGGTCGCGGGTCGCAGCGGCCCGCATCGCCGCCGGGGCAGGCCGGGTCATGCTGCGTTCGATGGCGCGCGCGAAGGCGCCGGCATCGCCCACCGGCGTCACCGGATGCTGGCCACCGGCGGCCAGCAAAGGCCGGATATTGGGCGTGCTGTCGGTCGCGACGACATCTGCGCCACAGGCCATGGCTTCGATCAGCGTGGCGCACAGCCCCTCCCATCGGGACGGCTGGAGCAGCAGGTCCGCTCGCCCCATCAGTGCCGCAAGACGATCGGGATCGCACACGAAACCAGCAAAATCGACCCGGTCGGCAATGCCCAGCGCCACGCATTGCCGCTCCAGGTCGGCACGGAGCGGCCCCTGCCCTGCGATGGTCAGCCGCCAGTCATGATGGCGCAACTGCGCCAGCGCGTTCAGCGCCAGCGCCTGATCCTTCTGCCCGGCCAACCGCCCGACCATCAACAGCCGCCAAGGATCGCCGGCCCGCCGCGGCGGGCGCCCGGAGCAGGCTCGTTCCATCGCATGGGTGACAGTCGGGCGGGGCAGTAATCGCGCATCCCCACTGCCCGCCAGCAGGGCACGGTCATGTTCGCCCATCACGATGGTCAGGTCGCTCAAGCGCGCAATGGTGCGAAACCGCTTGAGCCGTGCCCAGGCACCCGGCCCATGCTGGCCGGGGCGCACGATCGGATTGGAAATACGGCTGACGGCATTTGTGCCGGTGCCCAGCGTCGCCAGCGCGACCAACATGTTGCTCTGGTTGCCGGCGGAATAAAGAATATCAGGCCGATATTGCCGGACCATCGCGGTGAGCGCCGGGAATTGCGCAATCATCGACAGGCGGCGCGTCCCGCCCACAGCAGGCACCTGCCGGATAGTCAGTGCCGGGTCGATCAGATCCGCGCAGGCGCCATCCGTGCGCGTCATCCACAATTCCACCGGAACACCCCGGCGCAGCAAATGATTGGCCAGCAGGATGGCGACGCGGTCCAGTCCGCCGTCACCAGGCTCGTACAGATAGACTGCCACCGAAAAATCGCGCGCCACAGGGCGGCGGGACTGAAACATGGATGTGCCCTCGACGAAAGATCGGACCGTTGCAGGTTCGACGTCGTCAACGCAGGCAACCCGTATTCGTTCAGATCATCTCAGGGCGATAGCAGAACGGATCAGCGCGGCATTTGCAGCGAGGCGTAGCAGGTAAAGCCGCTCGTCCCCCGCTGGAGCCGGCGGATATAATTGAGATAGGCCTGATTCTGCTCATAACCAGTGCCGGGCAGCCGCCCGCCACGCAGCGCCTGCTTCACCTGTTCGCCGGTGAAGCTGCGGCCCGTCCCCGGATAGGCGCCGGGCGTACCCGCAGGCACCAGCTGACCACTGGGTGCAATGAAATTGCCGGCACGCCCCTGATCCGGTACGGGAATGGTGCAGTTGAGCACCGACGCGGCGGTATTGGCGAGCGCAGGGCGAATCGACACGATGGCAGATGCCGCCACCGCACCGCCCATCAGCAATTGACGACGAGTCGGCACAGCCAGAGAGTCCGGCGATGCTTGCACATCGGGCGCAGCCATTGCATCGGGCGCCTGCGCATCATCCTGTTCGGGCTTCTGGTCGCTCATTGCGTCAAGATCCGTTCGTCCCGCTTGTCAAAGCGTAAAGATTGCACACTATTGCAATAGCCATCGCAGCAATTGCGCGACAAATCCAGCGCGGTAACCATGAATCGACTGACAATATCCCAGATTACGGCCTCCCTCGCCATGCTGTTGCTTGGTACCGGCGGCGCGCTGTTGCTGGGCGCTTCGCCCCTCACCATTGCCTTGCCGATATTGGCGGGGTTGATCGTACTGCTCATCTGCGCCGAGGGCATTGCGGTCCGGCCGGTGTCTGCGCAGGTCCCACTGGATACGCCCGACCTGATCGCCCATCCCGATTTCGTCAGCCTGCTGGAAGGGATTTCCGACCCGCTGATGCTGGTAGAGCGCGGGCGGATCGTGCGGGCGAATCGGGCGGCGCAACGCTTACTGGGTAACCATATCGAGGGCGAGGATGCCCGCATCGCGATCCGGCACCCCGCCGCCGCCGAACGGCTGGCCAACAATGCGCCAATGGCCGAGCCGGTTATGGTGGAATTGGTAGGCCTGGGCAGCCGCGACCAGCGCTGGCAGATGCGCGTGGCACCGATCGGGCAGGTCGCCGATATCCGCCGCCTCGTCCATCTGGTCGATCATAGCGGCACCCACGCCGCCGAGCGGATGCGGGTCGATTTCGTCGCCAATGCCAGCCATGAACTGCGCACGCCGCTGGCCGGCATATTGGGCTTCATCGAGACTTTGGCCGACCCGGAACTGGGTAAGGATACCGAAACGCGCCAGCGCTTCCTGAAGATTATGGACGGCGAAGCGCGGCGGATGCAGCGCCTGATCGACGACCTGATTTCGCTGAGCCGGATCGAGGCGGAGAAATATCGTGCGCCAGATGCGCTGGTCGACATGTCGGAACTGGCGGCAGAGGTGGTCGGCGTCTTCCGATCCAGCCATGGCGACCGGGGGCGCGAAGTAGAAATGGAGATCGCTCCGCAATTGCCGAGCGTGCAGGGCGATCGGGCGCAACTGTCCCAGTTGCTGCATAATCTGATCGGCAATTCGGTGAAATATGGCCGCCCCGGCACGCCGATCCGTGTGACGCTGAACGACGGGCCGAGCGGCATGACCAGGCTGACCGTTGCAGACGAGGGCGAAGGGATCGGCCCCGATCATTTGCCGCGCCTGACCGAGCGATTTTACCGTGTCGATTCTGGCCGCAGCCGGGCCATGGGCGGCACGGGCCTCGGCCTGGCCATCGTCAAGCATATCGTGGAACGGCATCGTGGGCGATTCGACATCGCCAGCACGCTGGGCAAGGGCACGACCATCACCGTGCTGCTGCCCCCGCCGGTCGAGGAAGCGCCTGCAAAAAATGACGAAAAGAAGCGACCTTCCGCGCTTTCAGGGACGATGTCATAAAAACGAAACCTGACTGTCACAAAGGCGCGACTGTCCGCGGCTAGGGCGCTTCCACAGGGGGGCGGCGACTTGCGAATCGCGGCCTTGTTTATGGAGGTTTCCGTGAAGACATTCGCATTGCTCGCCGCCACGACCGTGAGCGTTCTCAGCCTTGCCGCCTGCGGCGATCAGTCCGGTGGCGCAGGCGCGACCCGCGACCAGATCCGCGCGGTCGGTTCGTCCACCGTCTACCCCTTCGCCACCGCCGTTGCCGAACTGTTCGTGCAGGGCAATGCCGGCATGAAGTCGCCGATCATCGAATCGACCGGCACCGGCGGCGGCATGAAGCTGTTCTGCGCGGGCGTGGGCGCCCAGCATCCCGACATCGCCGACGCATCGCGCCGGATGAAGAAGGCAGAATATGAGCAGTGCGCCGCCAACGGCGTGAAGGACATCATCGAAATCCAGATCGGCGTCGACGGCCTTGCCTTTGCCGAATCGAACAAGGGTCCGGGCCTGAAGCTGACCCCCAAGATCGTCTATGAGGCGCTGGCCGCCAATCCCTATGGCAAGGGTCCGAACAAGGCCCAGACCTGGAAGGATGTGGACCCCAGCCTGCCCGCGATCGCCATCTCCGTCTTCGGTCCGCCTTCGACCAGCGGCACCCGCGACTCGCTCGCCGAACTGATCCTGGAAAAGGGTTGCCAGTCGGACGAAGCGATGAAGGCGCTCAAGGAAAAGAGCGAGGACGAATATAAGGCGACCTGCACCCGCATCCGTGAAGACGGCAAATATGTCGACTCGGGCGAAAACGACAATCTGATCGTGCAGAAGCTGGGCGCGAACCCCAATGCGGTCGGCGTATTCGGCTACAGCTTCCTTGAAGAAAACAAGGACACGCTGAAGGACGTGCCGATCAACGGCGTCGAGGCGACCTATGAAACCGTGTCGACCGGCCAGTATCCGGGCGCCCGTCCGCTCTACATCTATGTGAAGAAGGCGCATATGACGGCCATCCCCGGCCTTCAGGGCTTCCTCAACACCTTCGCCGCCAACTGGAACCCGGACGGCGCGCTGACGAAGCGCGGCATGGTCGCGGCGCCGGAAGATGTCCGCAAGAAGAGCGCCGAGATCGTCAAGGCGCTGACCGTCCTCGACGGTTCGCAGCTGAAGTAAGGGCGACATGACCGGTCCTGCCATCCTCCTGCTGCTCGCGGGCCTGGGCGCGATCGCCTGGGTCAGCGCCCGCGCCCGCGCGCTGCGGCTGCAAACCGCCGCGCGCGCCACCGGGCGCCGTGACGCCGTCCATTCGCTGCCCGGCTATCATGGCTGGTATGTCGCGCTGTGGACGCTTGTCCCCGCCGCGATCTTCCTGGCGATCTGGGCCAATGTCGCGCCCGGCCTCGTCACGCAAAGCGTGCTGGCCGATCCGGCGGCGCAGAGCCTGCCCGTCGACGCCTTCTCCCGCTCCGCCATCCTTGGCGAAGCACGGGCGATCGCCAATGGCAGCCAGGCTGGGGCGTTCAATCCCCTGTCGCAGGGCCTGGTCGAACCCTATCGCGCTGCCCTCAACAAATATGGCATCGCCGGCGCCGTACTGGCGCTGGTGCTGGCCTTTGCCGGCGGTGCCTTCGCCTTCACCCGCGTCCGCCCCGATTTCCGGGCACGGACGCGGGTCGAGCGGCTGGTCATGGCGGCGCTGCTGATCGCCTCCTTGATCGCAATCATCACCACGCTGGGCATCGTCGCCTCGCTGCTGTGGGAAAGCTTCCGCTTTTTCTCGATGGTCAATCCCATCGACTTCCTGTTCGGTACCAAATGGTCGCCGCAGTCGGCCGCCATGGGCTATGGCAATGACGATGCGTTCGGCGCGGTGCCGCTTTTCTGGGGCACCATCTTCATCGGCGCGATCATCGCCATGATCGTGGCGATCCCGCTGGGCCTGATGAGCGCCATCTACCTGACGCAATATGCCAGCCCGACCGTGCGCAAGTGGATGAAGCCGACGCTGGAGATGCTCGCGGGCGTGCCCACGGTGGTCTACGGCTATTTTGCCGCGCTCACCATCGCCCCTGCCCTGCGTGACTTCGCCGTCATGATCGGCATCCATGGCGCGTCGTCTGAAAGCGCGCTGGCCGCCGGCCTTGTCATGGGCGTGATGATCATTCCGTTCGTCTCCTCCATGGCCGACGACAGCATCGCCGCCGTGCCGCAGTCCATGCGCGACGGCAGCCTTGCCATGGGTGCCACCACCAGCGAGACGATCACCCGCGTGCTGATCCCGGCCGCCCTGCCCGGCGTCGTCGGCGGCGTATTGCTGGCCGTCAGCCGCGCCATCGGTGAAACGATGATCGTGGTGATGGCCGCTGGTCTGGCTGCCAACCTCACCGCCAACCCGTTCGCCAGCGTGACCACGGTGACGACCCAGATCGTCCAGTTGCTGACCGGCGATCAGGAGTTCGACAGCGCCAAGACGCTGGCCGCCTTCGCGCTGGGTCTGGTGCTGTTCATCGTCACCCTGCTGCTCAACATCGTGGCCCTGCGGGTCGTGAAGAAATATCGCGAGGCTTACGACTAATGAGCACACGCAACCCCACCGACTGGAAGTCGGAGGCCATGCGCAAGCGGATTGCGGGGCGCTATGCCGCCGAACGCCGCTTCAAGTTCGCAGGTCTGTTCGCCGTCCTCCTGTCCGCCGCCTTTCTGGCCTTCCTGCTCGTCACCATGATGGGCAACGGTCTACGCGGCTTCACCCGGACCGAGATTGCGCTGAAGGTCGATTTCCCGGCTTCGCCGCTGTTGCTCGATCCCAAGGCGATCACGGACGAGGCTCTGGCCAACGCCAATCTGCCGATGGTGACCGGCACCGTCGCCAAGACCGCGCTGGGCGACAAGGCAGACGCGCTGCTGTCGCCGACTGCCTGGATCAGCATCCGTGACGCGATCAAGGCCGATCCGTCGATCCTGAGCCGCACCGCCACGATCAGCGTCCCGGCCTCCACTGGCCTGGACCTGGCCGCCAAGAGCAAGGGTTCGCCCGAAATGGAGGCAGAGGTCGCAAGGCTGAAACAACAGGGCGTCTTGTCGACCGGCTTCAACCTGAGCTTCCTGACCGCCAGCGACGGCACCGATCCGACGCAGGTCGGCATCTGGGGCGCGTTCAAGGGATCGTTGCTGACCATGCTGGTCACGCTGATCCTCAGCTTCCCGGTGGGCGTGGCGACGGCCCTCTATCTGGAGGAATATGCCCGCAAGAACTGGTGGACCGACATCATTGAGGTGTCGATCAACAATCTGGCGGCCGTGCCCTCCATCATCTTTGGTTTGCTGGGCCTGTCGATCTTCCTGAACCTCGCCCATCTGCCGCGATCGGCCGCTTTGGTTGGCGGCATGACGCTGGCGCTGATGACGATGCCCGTCATCGTTATCGCGGGCCGCAATGCGATCAAGTCGGTGCCGCCCAGCATCCGCGATGCGGCGCTCGGCATTGGCGCCTCACCGGTGCAGGTCGTGTTCCAGCATGTGCTGCCGCTCGCTTTCCCCGGCATCCTGACCGGCACCATCATCGGCATGGCCCGCGCGCTGGGTGAAACCGCGCCGCTGCTGATGATCGGCATGCGCGCCTTCATCGCGACCCCGCCGGGCGGCATCACCGACCCCGCGACCGTGCTGCCGGTCCAGATTTTCCTGTGGTCGGATGAAGTGTCCAAGGGCTTCGTCGAAAAGACATCTGCCGCCATCATCGTATTGCTGGTCTTCCTGCTCGCGATGAACGGCCTCGCCATCTACCTGCGCAACAAGTTTGAAACACGGTGGTAATCACACCCATGACAGAATCACAAACCAACCTGACCATCGCCGATCCCAAGATGTCGGCTCGCGACGTCAAGGTTTTCTATGGCGAGAAGCAGGCCATCAAGGGCGTGTCGATCGACGTCGGCATGGATCATGTCACCGCCTTCATCGGCCCGTCGGGCTGCGGCAAGTCGACCTTCCTGCGGACGCTGAACCGCATGAACGACACGGTCGCATCGGCGCGGGTCGAAGGTGAAATCACGCTGGACGGCGAGAATATCTACGCCCCGTCGATGGACGTGGTGCAGTTGCGCGCGCGCGTCGGCATGGTGTTCCAGAAGCCCAATCCCTTCCCCAAGTCGATCTACGAAAATATCGCCTATGGACCGCGCATCCACGGACTGGCCGCGGGCAAGGCGGACATGGATGTGATCGTCGAAAAGTCGCTGCGCCGCGCGGGCCTGTGGGACGAAGTCAAGGATCGGCTGCATGACAGCGGCACCGCCTTGTCGGGTGGCCAGCAGCAGCGGCTGTGCATCGGCCGCGCCATCGCTGTGGAGCCCGAAGTGATCCTGATGGACGAACCCTGTTCGGCGCTCGATCCCATCGCGACCGCCAAGATCGAGGAGCTGATCCACGAACTGCGCGGCCGCTACGCGATCGTCATCGTGACGCACAACATGCAGCAGGCCGCCCGCGTGTCGCAACGGACCGCCTTCTTCCATCTGGGCGATCTGGTCGAATATGGCGTGACCAGCGACATCTTCACCAATCCCCGCCAGGAGCGGACCAAGGATTATATCACCGGCCGCTACGGCTGATCCGGGGGAGAGACATCATGGCTGAACATACGATCAAGGCATTTGACGAAGAAATCGACCGGCTGCGCGGGCTGATCGCCGAAATGGGCGGTCGCGCCGAAGCGGCGATCGAAAATGCGATGCTGGCGCTCCAGCGGCAGGACAAGGCATTGGCCGCCGAGGTCGTGGCCGACGACAAGCGCATCGACGCGATCGAGGCGGAAGTCGAGAAGCTGGTCATTCAGGTGATCGCGCTCCGCGCCCCCATGGCCAACGACCTGCGCGACGTCATCGCCGCGCTGAAGATCGTCAGCGTCGTCGAACGCATCGGCGACTATGCCAAGAATATCGCCAAGCGCGTGCCGCTGATCGCGACCAACAAGCGGACGCTGGAGCCGATCGCGCTCCTCCCGTCGATGGGTCAGGTCGCAGGCGAGATGGTGCATGATGCGCTGAACGCCTTCGCCGCGCGTGACGCCGATCTGGCGCTGGCGGTGATCGAGCGCGACACGGTGGTCGACGATTTCTACAACAGCGTGTTCCGCACGCTGGTGACGTTCATGGTCGAAAACCCCAAGACGATCAGCGAATGTGCGCACCTGTTGTTCGTTGCCAAGAATATCGAGCGGATCGGCGACCATGCGACCAATGTCGCGGAGATGGTCTATTATGCCGCCACCGGCCAGACCCTGCCCGAGCGTGAGCGCGGCGCCGACATCCAGCCGGAGGACTGATCCATGGCACGAGCAAAAATGCTGCTGGTCGAGGATGACGCAGCGCTGGCCGAACTGCTGATCTGGCATTTCAAGCGCGAGGATTTCGACGTCGCCCATACGGTCGATGGCGAGGAAGCGCTGCTGATGGCGCAGGAGAACACGCCCGACATCGTATTGCTCGACTGGATGGTCGAAAGCCTGTCCGGCATCGAGGTGTGCCGTCGCCTGCGCCGCATGAACGGCACCGCCAATGTGCCCATCATCATGCTGACCGCACGCGGTGAGGAAGAGGATCGGGTGCGCGGTCTGGAAACCGGTGCGGACGATTATGTAACCAAGCCGTTCAGCCCCCGCGAACTGGTGGCCCGTGTCGGCGCAGTGCTGCGCCGCGTGCGCCCTGCGCTGGCCGGCGAGACACTGACCTTCGCCGATGTCGAGATGGACACGGTGGGGCACAAGGTCCGCCGCGGCGGTCAGGTGATCCCGCTCGGCCCGACCGAGTTCCGCCTGCTCAAACATTTTCTGGAGCATCCGGGCTGGGTCTTCTCGCGCGAGCGGTTGCTCGACAGCGTTTGGGGACAGGACAGCGACATCGAACTGCGCACCGTCGACGTCCATATCCGGCGCCTGCGCAAGGCGATCAACGGCGATGGCCAGTATCAGGACATCATCCGTACCGTGCGGTCGGCCGGCTATGCGCTGGATACCGAGGGCGTGGGCTGATTTCACCAATCACGGCTGAAAAAAACAAAGCCTCCCCAAGGCAATTTGGGGAGGCTTTGTTTTGGCTATGCGCCGGATCATATCACGCGGCGCGGCGGGCCTTGGTCAGTTTCTTCATCAGCATGTCACGCTTCAGGCGGGACAGATGGTCGATGAAGAGGATGCCTTCCAGATGATCCATTTCATGCTGGAGGCAGGTGGCCAGCAGCCCTTCAAGCTGTTCTTCATGGATGCGGCCTTCACGGTCCATCCAGCTGGCGCGAATGACGGCGGGACGTTCGACCTCCGCAAACTGGTCGGGCACCGACAGGCAACCTTCCTGATAGACCGACAATTCTTCTGAACCCTTGAGAATTTCCGGATTGATGAAGACCATCGGCCTTTTCACCGGCTTGGCGTCTTCTTCGTCCGATTCGGGTTCCTGAAGGTCCATGACCAGCACCCGCTTGGGCACGCCGACCTGAATCGCGGCGAGGCCGATACCCGGTGCATCGTACATGGTTTCGAACATATCATCGATCAGCACTTGCAGATCGTCGTCAATCGCCTCGACAGGGGTCGAGATCGTGCGCAGGCGCGGGTCGGGCGCTTCGAGAATGGGACGGATAGCCATGGTCCGAACATAGGCGGAACAGGCGGAAATATCAAGCGGGGCCACAAGGGGTGCGCACCGCTTAACTTCGCATATTTCCCGCAAATCCTGAAATTTCAGATCAAGAGTAGGAAATGAAATTACAAGCAGCGCGACAGATCATGGGTCGTTCATAGCAGGATGACGGGCAGTAGGACAGCAGCCTACCCCACCGGCCTCCGCGCGCGTAGCGCCTGCGCCAGCGTCCCTTCATCCAGATAGTCGAGTTCGCCGCCGACCGGGACGCCATGGGCCAATTGGGTCAGTCGGATCGGAAAGCGCTCCAGCCGCTCGGCCAGATAATGAGCCGTCGTCTGCCCCTCCAGCGTGGCGTTCATGGCCAGCACCACCTCGTCTATGCCGCCCGGCTCCAGCCGTGCGATCAGCGCGTCGATGGTCAGATCCTCCGGCCGCACCCCTTCCAGTGCGGACAGGCGACCGCCCAGCACATGGAAGCGGCCGGGAAAAAGGCGCGATTTGTCGAGCGCCCACAGGTCCGACACATCCTCCACCACGCACAGCGCGCGCGGATCGCGACGATGATCGGTGCAGATGCCGCAAGGATCGACCGTATCGACATTGCCGCAGAGATGGCAGGTGACAAGCCGCTCGTTCACGGCCTCCAGCGCGCGCAGCAGCGGTTCCATCGCGCCCTCGCGCCGTTTGAGCAGATGCAACACCGCCCGCCGCGCCGAACGGGGGCCAAGACCGGGCAGGCGGGACAAGGCTTGCGTGAGTGCTTCGATTTCAGGAGAGGCCATATCATGAGATAAGGGGTTGCATGTCATCCCGACAAGAGCTTTGAGGCCCTATCATGCGTATCATCTATATGGGCACCCCCGATTTCGCCGTTCCCGCGCTCGACGCGCTGGTCAAGGCGGGTCATGACGTCGTTTCGGTCTATAGCCAGCCGCCCCGCCCCGCCGGTCGCGGCAAGGCGTTGCGGCCTTCCCCCGTCCATATGCGCGCGGAGGAACTGGGCATAGAAGTGCGCACCCCGGTTTCGCTGAAGGATGCGGAAGTGCAGGCCGCATTTGCCGCGCTGGGCGCCGATGTCGCGGTGGTCGCCGCTTATGGGCTGATATTGCCGCGCGCCGTGCTGGACGCGCCGCGCCATGGCTGCATGAACATCCACGCCTCGCTGCTGCCGCGCTGGCGGGGGGCGGCGCCGATTCAGCGGGCGATCCTGTCCGGCGACAATGTCACCGGCGTGACCATCATGGACATGGAGGCTGGCCTGGACACCGGACCGATGCGCGCCAAGCATGTCACGCCGGTCGAGGACAAGACCGCCGGCGCGCTGACCGCCGAACTGGCGGAGGCCGGCGCGGCGTTGATGATCGAAGTGCTGGACGATATTTCGCTGCATCCGCCGATGGCGCAGCCGGAGGACGGCGTCACCTACGCCGCCAAGATCGACAAGGCGGAATCACGGATCGACTTTACCAGGGACGCGCATCAGGTCGAACGGCAGGTTCGCGCCTTCAACCCCTTCCCCGGCGCCTTCTTCGAATATGGCGGCGAGCGATTTCGCATCCTTGCCGCACATATCGAGCATCATGCCGGAACGGCGGGCGAATTGCTGGACGACAGCCTGCTGATCGGGTGCGGCCATGACGCGATCCGACCCACCCTGATCCAGCGGGCGGGCAAGGGCGCGATGTCACCGGGCGAATTGCTGCGCGGTTTTGAGATGCCAGCGGGGAGCCGCGTGGATGGGTGATGGCCCCATGAAGGCGGGATCGTGACTCGTTTCGCCTTTACCGTCGAATTTGACGGCCGGCCCTTCATGGGCTGGCAACGGCAGGCGCATGGGCCGAGCGTGCAGCAGGCAATCGAGGACGCGCTCTTCGCGGTGACGGGCGAGCGCGCCGTCATCCATGCGGCCGGGCGCACCGATGCGGGTGTGCATGGGCTGGCGATGCGCGCCCATGCGGAAATCGAGAAGGATATCGCTCCCTTCCGGCTGATGGAGGCGGTCAATGCGCGGCTGCGGCCTGATCCGGTGGCGATACTGGCGTGCGAGGTGATGCCGGACGACTGGCATGCCCGCTTTTCCTGCATCGGCCGATCCTATGTCTATCGCATCGCCAATCGCCGCGCGCCGCTGACATTCGATCGGGGGCTGATGTGGCGGGTGATCCAGCCGCTGGACGCCGATGCGATGCATGAGGCCGCGCAGATTTTGGTGGGGCTGCACGACTTCACCACCTTCCGATCGGCCCATTGCCAGGCACATAGTCCGGTGAAGACGCTGGACCTGCTGGCGGTGGAACGCGACGGCGATCGCATCGCCATCCATGCGGCGGCGCGCTCCTTCCTGCATCATCAGGTACGCTCGATGGTCGGGTGTCTGGCGATGGTCGGCATGGGCCGATGGAGCGCCGATGATCTGAGCGCCGCGCTGGAGGCGAAGGACCGGGCCGCGCTGGGCCTGAATGCGCCGCCGGACGGGCTGTATTTCGTGCGGGCGACCTATCCCGACGACACCGTCAGGTGAAGGCGGCGACCCGCACCTGATTCTTGCCGGCGCGCTTGGCATCGCGCATCGCATCGTCGGCGCAGGCGATCAGCCGGTCGAGATCAGCCGGATCGGGCCGGTCGGTGGTGACGAGGCCGAGAGTGCCACTGATCCCCATGCCATAGGCGGCCAGCGCCAGTCGCACATCTTCGGCAATAGTGGCGACGGCCGCTTCTTCCCGATTGGCCAGCAGCATCAGAAATTCGTCGCCACCCAGCCGGGCGACCACATCGCCCGCCTGCGTATGGCTGCGCAGGATCGCGCCGATATCGGCGAGACAGGCATCGCCGGCGGCATGGCCATGGCCGTCATTCAACTGCTTGAAACCGTCGAGGTCCAGGAACAGCAGGCTGGCGGAACGGCCCGTCTGCGCGGCATGGGTCAGGACATATTTGGCGCGGCAGGCAAAGCCGCGCCGGTTGCACAGGCTGGTCAGCGGGTCGTGCATCGCTTCGAAACTCGCCTGTCGCAGGTCGGACAGATCCTCGATCACGGCGACGTAGAATTCAGGCCGGTCATTGTCATCGCGCACCATGGCCACGGTCAGGTTGATCCAGATCACCGCGCCGTCAGAACGGATATAACGTTTTTCCATGGAGTAGCGGGGCAGTTCGCCGGCATTGAGCCGCGCGAGCAGCGCTTCGTCGGCGTTGAGATCGTCCGGATGGGTGATCTGCTGAAAACCGGTACGAATCAGCGTATCGGCATCATAACCGCTGATTTCGCAAAAGCGCGGATTGACCAGCAGGAAATGACCGTCCAGCCCGACATGGGCGATGCCGATCGGGGCATGATGAAAGGTCGCCTCAAACCGGCGCTGCGCCCGGCCGAGTTCCACCATCATGTTGCTGCACGGACCGAACAGGTCACCGTCCACCATCGTGGGCAAAGGTTTGCGATCGAGAGATTGGGCAAAATCGTCGTGAAGGTGGCGGCTCATGCGTCCTTATTGATGCGGACCGGTAAACAGAGACTTTACCGCATCATATAGCCGTAACCTTTTCAGAGCCGGGTGCGGAAAGGCGTGAAATTGGTGCCCGCGTCATAGATATCCAGCCCTTCGCGCCGCTTGAGGAAATTGACGACCAGATAGGTGACGGGCGTCAGTAGCGCTTCCCAGCCGACCTTCATCGCCCAGTTGGTGACCATGACGGTCAGTACCTGCGTATGGGTCCAGTTGCCGAGGAAAGCGAGCGGGTAGAACAGCAGGCTGTCCACCCCCTGCCCCACGACGGTCGAGCCGATGGTGCGCATCCACAAATGTCGCCCCTGCGTCAGCAGCTTCATCTTGGCCATCACGAAGCTGTTGGCGAGTTCCCCTGCCCAGAAGGCGCATAGCGAAGCAAATACGATGCGCCAGGTACTGCCGAAGACAGACTCATAAGCCTTCTGGTCGGGCCAGCCGTCCGCCGGCGGCAGAGCGACGACGACCCAACTCATAAGCGCCATGAACAGCATCGCGACGAAACCGACCCAGACGCAGCGGCGCGCGCGGGAGTAACCGTAGACCTCGGTCAGCACATCGCCGATGACATAGCCGAGCGGGAAGAAGAGGATGCCCGCGCCGAAGGTGAAGCCGCCCAGCGTCGACAACTTGGCCGCGCCAATCAGGTTGGACAGCAGCAAGATGGCGACAAACGCCGCCATGAAGAAATCATAATAGCGTAACGGCCGGCTTCCCAGCGCATCCGCTTCGATTTTGTGAATTGCCCCCTCACTCATGGTGATGATGCTTATCGTGCGGGCGTGCAATTGCAAGCTGGCGCTGTCATGAATCCGCCGGAGCCACCCGTTTCCCGATTTTTGCTGCACCGCGATATTGCATTGCAGCATTTCCGGTCGCTTCACCCCCTTGTGGCCACGGCCTGTCCCTTAGCTGCCCACTTTTGCGCACGGGCTGCCTATGTCGGCCCTTCCTCGCTTGATGCCGCAGCGGCGTCGCACCTTTCATGGTCGCCTGTTCGACCCCTCATCCGCCCTTCGTGCGCGGCGCGTTCTTTCGCGTCCCCGTGGCGGAACCGGAGACATATATGTCCATTTCCAGCGCCGATCGCGCGCATCTTGGCTGGTTTAAACGTCGTCGTGACCTGAAGGTCGACGACATCACCATCGTCGACAAGTCGCAACTGAACCGGGCCGTGGGTGCGGCGGCACTGGGCAATGCGATGGAATGGTTCGATTTCGGCGTCTACGGCTATCTGGCCGTCACATTGGGCCGGGTCTTCTTTCCCGCAGGCGATCCCACCGCGCAGCTGATCGCGACGCTGGCGACCTTTACCGCCGCCTTTCTGGTCCGGCCGCTGGGCGGGCTGGTGTTCGGACCGCTGGGCGATAGATACGGGCGGCACAAAGTGCTGGCCTTCACCATGATCCTGATGGCGATCGGCACCTTCGCCATCGGCCTCATCCCCTCCTATGAGCGGATCGGCATGGGCGCGCCGATATTGCTGCTGGTCGCGCGGCTGGTTCAGGGCTTTTCCACCGGTGGCGAATATGGCGGGGCGGCGACCTTCATCGCGGAATATTCGACCGACCAGAAGCGCGGCTTCATGGGCAGCTGGCTGGAGTTCGGTACGCTGGGCGGTTACATCATGGGCGCAGGCACCGTCACCGCGCTGCAAATGGCGCTGAGCGACGCCGACATGCTGGCATGGGGCTGGCGCATCCCCTTCCTGATCGCAGGGCCGCTGGGACTGCTGGGTCTCTATATGCGGCTGAAGCTGGAAGAGACGCCGGCCTTCCGCGCCTATACGGAGGAAGCCGACAAGCGCGAACAGGATCGCCTGCCGCTCACGGCCCTGCTGCGTACCCATTGGCGTCAGCTGATCAAGTGCATGGGGCTGGTGCTGGTGTTCAACGTCACCGACTATATGCTGCTGACCTACATGCCCAACTATCTGAGCGTCACCATGGGCTATGCGGAAAGCAAGGGATTGCTGCTCATCATCCTGGTCATGCTGGTGATGATGCCGCTCAATGTCGTGGGCGGCGCGATCAGCGACAGGCTGGGGCGGCGACCGATGATCATCGGTGCCTGTACCGCGCTGATCCTGCTATCGGTGCCGTGCATGTGGCTGATCGGGACGGGTAATGACTGGCTGATCTTTGCCGGGCTGATGCTGCTGGGCGTGACGCTGGTCTGCTTCACCAGTTCGATGCCATCGACCCTGCCGGCGCTGTTCTATACGCCGGTGCGCTACAGCGGGCTGTCGATCGCGTTCAATATTTCCGTGTCGCTGTTCGGCGGGACGACGCCGCTCGGCACCGCCTGGCTGGTCAGCCGGACCGGCGATCCGCTGGTGCCGGCCTATTATCTGATGGGGGCGGCGGCGATCGGCATCCTCACAATGTGGCGCGTGCGCGAAACCGCCGGCATGCCGCTGCGCGGATCGCCCCCGGCGGTCGAAAGCCGGGCAGAAGCGATCGCGCTGGTGCGTGGCGACCAGCCGGTCACGGTGGACCCCACACCGCCCGCGCTGGTGCAGTCGAACGGACCGGTGACACTCGCGCCCGGCATGGCCTGACGATCTGGCAGCCGGTGCAGTCAGGCGATTGCAACCGGCCGTATCGCCCGCTATCGCGACACGCGCACGGCCCCGTAGCTCAGTTGGATAGAGCATTCGCCTTCTAAGCGAATGGTCGCAGGTTCGAATCCTGCCGGGGTCGCCACCGAATCAGAAATTGAAGATCAGCATCGCCAGGCCGAACAGCGTCAGCATGAAGGCGAAGCCGAGAAAGCCGAAGTCTGGTTTGTCAGGATCTCTCATCAAGCCTTTCCTTCATTGCGTGTCAGCAGGTCGTCGACCACCGTCATGGTGAAGATCGGGTCGGCGTCCGGTGGCACTTCTGCAACCGCATCGACGAAGGCGGCGCGGGTTGCGGGTTCATCATAGACCATCTTCCGGTCGAATGCCGCCCGCCATGTCGCCTCGTCCGGCCATTCCGCATAGCCGACGAAGCGGCCGTCGGCGTCGCGATGCAGGCGGGAGCCGTAGCTGCCATATTTTTCGCGGATGAGGTCGGTGCCGCGGCGCCAGGCAGCGCGGAACTGCTCTTCCTTGCCGGGATGGACCCGCCACCAATAGACCGCGACGAACATCGACTCTCTCCTTGTCTTTCAAGGAGAATGAGCCGGATCGGGCACTGGTTCCAACAAGATAAGCCAAACCGGCCCTCCCGATCATCGGGAGAGCCGGTAGTATCCAATCAGAGAATCGTCTGGCCGGTCTTCGCCCAGTCGGCGGCGAAACCTTCGAGGCCCTTGTCGGTCAGCACATGCTTGGACAGCATCTTGATGACGGACGGCGGGGCGGTCATCACGTCGGCGCCGATGCGGGCGCTTTCCAGCACATGGATAGGGTGACGGACCGACGCGACCAGGATTTCGGTGTCGAAGCCATAATTGTCGTAGATCAGGCGGATGTCGCCGATCAGCGCCATGCCGTCGAAGCCGTTATCGTCATGACGGCCCACGAAGGGCGAAATGAAGCTGGCGCCGGCCTTGGCCGCGAGCAGCGCCTGATTGGCCGAGAAGCACAGCGTGACGTTGACCAGCGTACCCTCGTCGGTCAGCGCCTTGCAGGTCTTGAGGCCGTCGATGGTCAACGGCACCTTGATGCAGACATTGTCCGCGATCTTCCGCAGCACTTCGGCTTCCTTCATCATCGTCTCATGGTCGAGCGCGACGACTTCGGCGGACACCGGGCCATCGACGATGCCGCAAATTTCTTCCACCACTTCCAGGAATTTGCGGCCCGACTTGTGGATCAGCGACGGGTTGGTGGTGACGCCGTCCAGCAGGCCGGTGGCGGCCAGTTCGCGGATTTCAGCGGTGTCGGCAGTGTCGACGAAGAATTTCATGGGGATGCCCTTTGCGCAAAAAAGTGATTCGTTGCCCGCGCCTATAGCGTCTTGGGGGCAGCCTGTCCTACATGGGCGCAATGTCCCGCGCTCGCGTCCTCATCCTCAATGCTGCCCTAGGGCCGCTCGACTATCGTGTGCCCCATGGCATGACCGTCAGGCCCGGCAGCATCGTCGTCGCCCCGCTGGGGCCGCGCCAGTTGATCGGCGTGGTGTGGGAGGAGGACAGCTTCCCCGATATCGAGACGGTCGGCGACAATCGGTTGCGCAACCTGCTGGAAGTGGTGGATGCGCCGCCTTTGCCCGAAACGCTGCGCCGGCTGATCGAATGGACGGCTGAATATTATCTGGCGCCACCCGCCGCCGTGCTGCGGATGGCCTTATCGTCCATGGCGGCGCTGGAGGGTGCGCGGACGGTGATCGAATATCGGGCGACCGGGGCAGTGCCGGATCGCATGACCGAGCAGCGAGCGCAGGCGCTGGAGCGGATCGGGGATCGACAGGGACTGATCCGCGAACTGGCGATGATCGGCGGGGTCAGCGATGCGGTGATCCGCGGCCTCATCAAGCAGGATATTTTCGAGCCGGTGGAGGTGAGCGTCGACACGCCCTTCCCCATGCCCGATCCTGCGCATGCCCAGCCTGTGCTGTCGGAAGCGCAGACCAGCGCGGCCGAGCAGATGGCGGACGCGGTGCGGGCCCATGATTTCGCGCCCTTCCTGCTCGACGGCGTCACCGGGTCCGGCAAGACGGAGGTCTATTTCGAAGCGATCGCCGCCGCGATCCGCGCGGACCGGCAGGTGCTGGTGCTGCTGCCCGAAATCGCGCTGACCGAACCCTTTCTGGAGCGGTTCGAGAAACGGTTCGGCACCATACCGGTCAACTGGCATAGCGGGTTGCGCCAGACCGAGCGGCGGCGGGCATGGCGCGCCATTGCGTCGGGTCAGGCGCAGGTGGTCGTCGGCGCCCGGTCGGCCTTGTTCCTGCCCTACCCCAATCTCGGCCTGATCGTGGTGGATGAGGCGCATGAGGCCAGCTTCAAGCAGGAGGATGGTGTCCATTATCATGCCCGCGACGTGGCAGTGATGCGCGGCCTGATAGAGAAATTCCCGGTGATCCTGGCGTCGGCCACCCCGGCGATCGAAACGCGGCATCAGGTCGAACTGGGCCGCTATGCCGAGATCAAGCTGCCGTCGCGTTATGGCGGGGCGGAGATGCCGGGGATCGAAGGCGTCAACCTGCTGACCGATCCGCCCGAGCGCGGCCGCTGGATCGCGCCGCCACTGGTGAAGGCCATCGACGAGGTGATGGCGAAGGGGGAACAGAGCCTGCTGTTCCTTAACCGGCGCGGCTATGCGCCGCTGACTTTGTGCCGCCATTGCGGTTATCGCTTCCAATGCCCCAATTGCACCGCCTGGATGGTCGAGCATCGGCTGACGCATCGGCTGGCCTGCCATCATTGCGGCCATGTGATCCCCGCGCCGCGCCGCTGCCCGGACTGCAAGGAGGAGGATTCGCTCGTCGCCTGCGGTCCCGGCGTGGAGCGGATCGCGGACGAGGTGAAGGCGCTATGGCCGCAGGCGCGCATCGCGCTCGCCACATCGGACACGCTCTGGTCGCCGGCCCGCGCCGCCGATTTCGTCAAGTCGGTGGAGGCGGGGGATGTCGATATCATCGTCGGCACGCAACTCGTCACCAAAGGCTATCATTTCCCCAACCTTACTCTGGTGGGCGTGATCGACGCCGATCTGGGGCTGGAGGGTGGCGATCTGCGCGCGGCGGAGCGGACCTTCCAGCAGATCGTGCAGGTCGCCGGGCGCGCGGGACGCGGCGAGAAGCCGGGCAAGGTCTATATCCAGACGCGCATGCCGGGCAGCGAGGTGATCCAGTCGCTGATTGAGGGTAATACCGAGCGTTTCTATGCGGTGGAAACGGAGAACAGGCGGCGCGCCAATGCCCCGCCCTTCGGCCGCTTCGCCGCGATCATCGTGTCGAGCGAGGATGCCGACGAAGCGGCGCAAACGGCGCGGCTGATCGGCAAATCCGCCCCGGTGATCGAGGGGATGCGGGTCTATGGCCCCGCCCCTGCGCCGCTGTCTGTGTTGCGCGGGCGGCATCGCCATCGCCTGCTGATCCACGCCACGCGGCAGGTGGATATTCAGGCGGCGATCCGGGAATGGCTGGGAAACCTCGCCTGGAAATCCGGCACGCGCGTGGCGGTGGACGTCGATCCCTACAGCTTCATGTGAAGGTCAGCCGGCGTCCGCGGGTGAGACGATGATCACCACGCGGCGATTTTCCCGCCGGCCGGTCGCCGACCTGTTGCTTTCGACCGGCACCCGCGCACCCATGCCCACGACCCGCATCGCCGGCCGGGCCATGCCACCGCCGACCAGCGCGTCGGACACCGCCTGCGCCCGGCGGAGCGACAGCGCTTCATTATAGTTGGCCGATCCGGTCGAATCGGTGTGGCCTTCTACCCGTGCGCCGTTGATGCCGACGCCGGCCAGCGCGCCACTGATCCGGCCGATCGCGACCTTCTGGTTCGGGATAAGAGTGCTTTCATCCGTGGCGAAGAGCAGCCGGTCGGCCATGCCGAACTGCCAGTCATCGCCGGCCTGTTCAAAGCCCTGTCGCTGCAACGCCGCCACCTGCTGCGGCGTGAAGCCGGCCGATCGCTGCGGCTGGACCGTCTGGCAGGCGACCAGCAAACCGAGCGAGACGATCAGCAAAATCCTGTGCATCCTATTCATCCTTATTCCCGGCTGCCGGCACGCCGTCCCTTGGCCGCATACATGGCGGCGTCCGCATGGCGCAGCAGATCGCGCGCGTCGGCGCTGTCCTGCGGATAACGGGCGCTGCCGATGCTGAGCGATCCGTCGACGCTTTCGCCGCCGGGCAGCATGATCGGCTGGCGCATGCCGTCAGCGATGCGCGCCTTGACCGCGTCCAGTTCCTCTGGCCCGACGCCCGGCGCCAGGATCAGCGCAAATTCGTCACCGCCGAGGCGAAAGGCCTGATCACCGCTGCGCAGCCCGGCGCGCAAACGTGCGGCGATAACGATCAGCATCGCGTCGCCCGCATCATGGCCATAGGTGTCGTTGACCGGCTTGAACCGGTTCACGTCGAGATAGACGATGGCGAAGGGCAGGTTCAGCGCGTCGGCCTGTGCGATGGTCGCAGGCAAGGCGCGTTCGAACATGGCGCGATTGCCAAGGCCGGTCAGCGCGTCACGGGTCGCCTGCTGCTCCAGCATGCGATTATGTGACAGGACGCCGCTGTGCCAGTCGTTCAACTCTTCCAGCAAGGCGTTGAAATCACGACCGAGCTGATCGACCTCGCGGATATCGGAATGGGGCGCGCGGCGATCGAACTGGCGGTTGGCACGCACGGCATGGGCGACGTCCGCGATCCGGCCGAGCGGGTCCGTCACATCGCGTTGCAGGCGCCGTGCCAGCGTCCAGGTCGCGATGAGGGTTAGGACGAGGCAGGCGATGGCGGTGGCCAGCCCCGACAGGATGAAGCGGCCCAGCCCCTCCGCCCCGCCATGGACGCTGACGCGCGCGATCAGCCGGCCGCTGCGCCGCACATCGACGATGGCGGGAGATGGCGCGACCAGATTGGCGATGCCGCCTTCGATCATCGTCATGATGCCGCCGCCGGGCCGACGCCATGTAGCCAGCTCCCGCCCATCGGGCGCACGCACATCGACGCGATGGACGCTTTCGGAGGCCGCGACGGCGGCGATGCCGCTGCGCGCCGCATCCATATCGTCGAAGATCAACGCCGGCTCTACCGTATAGGCGACGCTATGGGCGATCAGCGCGAGGTTGCGATCGGCATAGCCGCGAATGACGAGGACACCGGTGACGGTCAGCGTCACGCCAGCCATCAGCACGGCGAAGAGGATGAGCCGCATATGCGCGCGGGCCAGCACCTGACCCAAAGTTGGCAATATCTTATCGATCGGGGCTGACATGGTTCAATAGCCTCCTTTCGACAGGCGCAGCACGCGCGGGTCGATCCGCACGGCCGATCGCGACACGGCGTCGATGTTGAGCTGGAAGGACAGCGTCTGCGGCGCATAGAGCAGGCAGAAGATCGCCCCGCTGCGGCAGTCGGGATCATCCTCCGTTATGGTAAGGACCGGCTGGCCGCGCGTACCGGCGATCAGGCCCTGCATCGGCGCCGCATCCAGCCGGCCGATATAGAGGGCATCGCAGCCTTCGGACCGGGCCGCAGCGGGACCGTTTAGACTGGACAATTGCAGTTGCGCGCCATTGGACAGGCTGATGTCGGCCAGCCGCCCGGCATGGCGGGCGTTGCCGGCTAGGCAGAGGCGCACCACCGGCCGGGCCGTGGGCCAGCGCGTATATTCCAGCATGGCACCGACCATGCGCGCGGTGCCGACGGCGTTCGCATCCGCGCCGGTTCCGAGCGGCAACATGGCAGGCTGGGCTGTGGGTACCGCGAGCGCGACGGTCGGCAGCAATAGCAACAGAGTGAAGAATAAACTGCGCAAGCCCGACCCCAGCCCCCAGACTCATCAAGGTCGGGTCGACTATAGTTAATCAGACGTAAAATACAGCAAAAATCATTGCGATTGCGATATAGGATTGTGACGGACGGATTTCGACAAGCCGGGCGTCGCTGGCGCTATGAGACAAAGCCAGCTAGTTTCGGGGCATGGACAGCCCCTGCCGCAACCTGTGCGCCCTCGACCACGACCGGCGCTATTGTACCGGATGCGGGCGGACGATCGAGGAGATCGTCCACTGGCGCAGCCTGGGCGACGCGCGGCGCGCCATGGTCATGGAGCGGGTGCAGGATTTCCAGCCGGAGCGGCTTTCTTCTTCTCCGCCGCCTGCGCATCATAGCCCGCCTTCATCCTGATCGCGGCCTGCCGCATGTCCGATCCGTGTGGTGAAAAGGCAATCGGATCGAGCAGGATCGACGCGGATTCATACTCGCCGCGATACGCCATCGCCCGAGCGATCTGGAAGCGGTAGTTGGGATTCTGCGGTAAGAGGCTGAATGCCTTGTAAAGGCCGTCATAGCCGATATCGGGCATCTTGCCGCCACGCATCGCATGATAGCGGTAGAAGAGCGCGAGCGGCACCGGATCTTCCGTATCGGCGCGGTTGGCGCGGACGATGGAGGTCAGTGCCGCCTTCCAATCCTCATCCTTGTCGCTGTCCTGCGCGCGCGCCAGCAAGGCTTCGGCGCGGACCGCATAGGCGCGGGCGGATTTGGGATCAATCGCGATCGCGCGATCGGCGTCGGCCAGCGCCGCGTCCGCCTGCTCCCCATCCCATTCCGCCTCCGCCAGCAGCGCCAGCGCGTAGGCGCTGTCGGGATATTTGGCAGCGGTGGCGCGGATAGAGGCAACCAGCGCCGGAATCTCATCCTGCTGCGGTCGGTGGATGAGGTGCAGTTCATCCTCGATCAACGCAGCCTGCGCCGGATCGACCGGCACGACCGTGATCGCGCCGATATTCATCTCCTGCGGTTTCAGCACTGACATGGACAGGCGCTTGCGCAGATAGGCCTTGAGATCCTTCTCAAGCCCTTCCACCCCGCCTTCGAAGTAGCTGTCCGGCCGGACGTCCGGCTTCCCCTGCGCCAGATCGTTGAGATAGCGGGTCATCGCTGCGGTCTGGGCATTTTTATTCTGGAAATAATAATGGGTCAGCAGCCATGCGGTGCCATAATAGCGATCGCCGTCCTTGAGGTTCAGGCCATCAGTCGTGCGGGACAGCAACTGGGCGAGTGGATAGGGCTGACCCAGGACCAAACCCGGCACGCGCCCCATCGGCACCTTGGCAAACTGGATCGATCCATCCTTGGGGAAATCCACGACCGAGAAAAATTCCGCGAACCCCTCCACATACCAGGCCGGATAGGCGGCCGGGAAATGGTGCAGCATGAAATGATGGGTATACTCGTGGAACAGCACCTCTTCGGCGCCCATGTCAAACTTGCCGGTCTTCGCGCCGCGCGCCAGGAAGGCATAGGCGGTACGATCGGACGTGGTGTAATAGCCCGCAATATTGGGATTGCGGGCGAGTTCCTTCACCTTTGCCTCACTGGACAGGAGATAGACCTTCACCGGACTACCCTTGTCCGGGCTGGTCACGCCGGTCAGGCGTCGCAGCAGATAGTCGAATTTCTCCAGCTGCTCGGCAAAGCCGCGCAGCGTTTCATCCCGGCCCTCGCTATAGACGGTGAAATGCTGCGTCTGCGCCTGCCACCAGGCCGCCTGCGCCGTCCCCACATGCGCCATGGCCAGCCCCAAACCGGCCAGCGCCTTCATCCAGAATCGCGTCATTCCGCTCTTTCCCCAAAGACCTTGACGACAAAGTGACCGAGCGCTGACCGAATGAAAAGATGAAATTTTCCCGTTACTTGCCTTTTTCTTTGGCAAGCAACGCCTGTTTCTTGTCCAGTCCCCAGGCATAGCCGCCTATGCTGCCATCGCTGCGCACCACGCGGTGGCAGGGAATGAGGACGGCCAGGTTATTGTCACCGCAGGCCGTGCCTGCCGCGCGCACCGCGCCGGGACGGCCGATCGCGGCGGCTATCTCGCCATAGCTGCGCGTCTCGCCGGGCGGGATGGCGCGCAAGGCAGCCCAGACCGCCTGCTGGAAGGCCGTGCCATGCACATCGGTCGGCAAATCCGCGCCGCCCGCCGGATCGTCGACCAGCGCAGCGATCCGCGCCGCCATGGCATCCAGCGCCGCATCGGCGGGTTGCAGGTCGGCTTGGGGGAAGCGGGCATGCAAGGCTTCGCCGTCCTCGCCGAAGCTGATCCGGCACAGGCCCTTGTCCGTTGCGGCCACCAGCATCGCACCGAGACTGCTCTCCACCGTGCGCCAGCGGATCGTCGCACCGCGCCCGCCCGCCTTCCATGCCGTCGGCGTCATCCCCAGATGGGCCTGCGCATCGGCATAGGCACGGCTGGGGGCATTATAGCCTGCCTCATAAATCGCAGCCGTCACGCTCTCTTCGCGCCCGAGAGCCTCCTTCAGCCGCGCCGCGCGCAAGCCCCGCGCATAGGCGGCCGGGGTCAGACCCGTTTCCCGCTTGAACAGACGATGGAAATGATGCGGCGCATAGCCAGCATGGGCGGCAATCGCCTCCAGCAGCGGGACATCCTCCGCCGCCTCGATAAAGGCGATCGCCCTTTCCACCGCGACCCGGTCCCGCCCGACCTCGTCCGGGCGGCAGCGCAGGCAGGCGCGGAAGCCCGCTGCTCGTGCCGCCGCAGCATCGGGCTGGAACGTCATATTCTCCCGCTTCGGATGGCGCGCCGCGCAACTGGGTTTGCAATAGATGCCGGTGGTGATGACACACCCCACGAACCGGCCGTCCATCGCCCGGTCACGGCGCAGGAAAGCATCCCAGCAGACATCCGCGTCGGGCATGTCCGGCGAGGGCAAAGGCGAAAAGCGAGTCATCTGGTTCATGACGATAGGGGATAGAAGATCGCCCGTCGCCATGCTTCCCGCGCCTTGCGTTCAAAATTGCAGGATCATTCGGCGATCTGAGAATTGTGCATCTCTATCGCGTGAATCGCACTCCTATCTTCGTACATACAGAAGGTGTCAGCCTGCCAGAAATTACGTGCGATGAGGATCGGTCCGCCGCCCCGCAACAGCAATGCGCAAGCGCCGCCTTTTCTCAATATATTGCCCGTCACAAGGCCAGATCGGGCACTGAGGCCTTCCCCCTGACCAAGTATCTCTATGCCCATATGTGCGCGGACAATCTGATTGTCGGCAACCAGGAAGCCCTCGCAATTGCGCAGTCCGATACCTCGTGAATCGGGGTCTGACGCATCAACGCATTCGATGATATTGCCGCGGATGCTGACCTGGGTGAAGGGATCGGGGCGTTCATAGGGCTTGTGCGAGGCGATGATGCCATAAAGTTTGGGCGAACGAATGACATTCCCTTCTATGACAAGCCCGTCGGCAGCAGCATGGATGCCATTCTCCCCCGAATTGAGACAGATGTTCGACCGGATGATGATATTCTGGTTCCGGGCGTCGTTATAGAGGGTGATATTGTCGGCCACGTTGCCTTGCCGATAATCTCCGCCCTGCCATCCGGATTCATCAAGGTAATTTTCGCTGACGAATATATCGGAAACAGGGCCCCAGGCATGAAGGTTGCCAAATTGGGTCTTGGTTATCCGATTGCCAGTGATCCGGATACGGCGCCCCATTTGCCCTTTCGAGATGACAACGCCGCCGCTGGAATAGGTCCGTTCGACGACGCAGTTGCTGATTTCGAGTCCGTCAATGCCATCGACAGCCACACCGGCACGGTGCCAATCACGAATCTCGCATCGTGTGATCGCAATGTCGGCACTATCCCCAACGCCATGAATGGCAGAGGCATAATCGCGGTCGGGTTCACTCGCCAAACCACTGCCCTCCATCGCTATCGCATCGAAGCGCGCGCCTCGTACGCCAGTAATGTCGATCAACGGCAATCGGCCCGTCGGCTGCACTAGTCGGGATACGGCTGCCCCCTGCCCCCGCAACGACACACCACTGCGCCAGCGGATCGTGCCATCGCAACGGAAATGCCGGCGGCTGGCGGGCAGTTGCAAGGTACCACCGCCTCGATCCCCCAGATGATCGACCATGGCCTGCAAAATCGGCAAATTGTCCGTTTCACCGAGGTCGCACAGCATATCGGTATGAAAGGACGAAGATATAGCTGTTGATCCTATCCCGGATGCTCCGTCCATGCCTGTCCCCCATCATCGCATTAGCGGCCAGACGTTGCACCAGTGGCAAAGCATAAGGCAAGGCTGACCGACTGCCCCTGCCCCGGCCCCTCCATCATCATTTCTGCATTGCCTGTCATCACGCTTGGCCTATGACGGCTCCAGCTATGACCGCCTTCCTTCGCCGCTTCGCCCCGATCCTTGGCTTCACGCTCGCGCTGACGGTGCCGGCGTCCCTCCATGCCGAACAGCAGGACATCGCCGCCGCCGCGCGAGGGGTCGTGCGGGTCGCGCTGGTCGCGACCGATGGGTCGGACGCCTATTTCGTCGGTCATGGCAGCGGCTTTGCGGTCGCGCCGGACAAGGTGCTGACCAACGCCCATGTGGTGGAACTGGCGCGCGAAGAGAAGAATCTGGTCATCGGCGTGATCCCGTCCGAGGGGACGAAGACCTATGGCGGGCGAATCATCGCTTACTCGCCGGGCAACGACCTGGCCCTGATCCAACTGGAGGAAGGGCACCTGCCGGTGTCCACCTTCTACGCTGGCGCCGTGACCGATGGCCAGCATGTCACCGCGATCGGCTATCCCGGCACGGTCGACCGGGCGCAGGGCCTGGGGCTGAAGCAACTGGTACAGCCGCTCGCGACGGTGAAGACCAGCGGCAACATTTCCTCCGGCCGCGCCAGCCAGAGTTTCGACACGATCCTGCACACTGCCCCGCTGGCGGCCGGCAATAGCGGCGGGCCGCTCGCCGACGACTGCGGCCGGGTGCTGGGCGTCAACAGTTTCGGCTCCGTATCGGACGGCAATGACGCAGAGTTCGGATTCGCGGTGTCCTGGCGCGAGGTCGCCTCTTTCCTGCGGCAGGCCGGCGTATCGTCGCTGCACAGCATCGTTCCTTGCCGGGCGATGGCCGAAGCGGATGCAGCCGATGCCAGCATCACCCAGCGCGAGTCGCAGATGACCGAGCAGAAAAGTCGCGCCACCGCCGACGCGCGCGAGCAGGAAGTCGCCCGCGCCCGCGATGCGGCCGAGCGCGACGTCATCACCGCGCGGGAAAATGCCATGGCCGGCGCGGCCGTCCTGCTGGCCCTCGCAGTGCTGGGCCTGGGGGCGGGCGGACTGTTCTACAGCCAGGGCAAGGAACGCAAATCGACCTGGTTTCTGGCCGGCGGCGGCGTTGCGCTGCTGGCGGCGCTCGGTCTTTTCTTCCTGCGTCCCAGCTTTTCCAGTGTCGATGAACGGGTGAAATTGCCGGAGGACAAGAATGTGGTCGGCAACGGCGCATTTGCCTGGACCGGCGAGAATATCTGCAAGGTGGATCTGGCCCGCAGTCGCCTGACCGTATCGCAGCCCAATGATATCGGGCTGAACTGGGCCGATGGCGGCTGCGTCAACGGCGACACCCAATATGTCGCGTCGGGTACCGTGTGGCAGCGGGCCATCGTGCCCGATGAAGGCAATTTTGTGACCAGCAGCCAGTTCGATCCGGCCACCGGCACGCTGCGCGTGCAGCGCTGGTTGCCCGATCTCGATACGATGGACAAGGTACGCGCGCTGCTCAAGGAGGGGCCGGGCAAGGGGCCGATCAAGGGTTGCGGCAGCGACTCCGACCTGCTGGCGCGGATCGCGACGCTCCAGAGCGACATGACAACGTTGCTTCCGGCCCAGCCCAACGAGCGGATCGTCTATCATTGCCAAAAGGGACGGCTTGCCCCGGCCGATCCTGCCGAATGACCGATTCGTCGCAGCGGAAATACTCAGTCAAATAGGGCGTTTTTCGCACTATTGATGGAATCGCGTCACATGACTTGCATAGTCATAATCGCACTGCTAACCGGCCCGGCAACAGGGGCTCGGGACGGGATCAGACCGCGCCCTCTTTTTGCATGACCCGCAAATCACGGAGGACGGCAGGCGCGTGGAGATTAATAGCGGCATACAGGCCAGTCTCAGCGGCCGCTACGCGGTGGCGCTGTTCGATCTGGCTCGCGACGCACAATCGCTCGACACGGTGGCTGACAGCCTGGCCGGGTTGAAACAAGCTATTGCGCAATCCCCCGATTTCAAGGGGCTCATCAACAGTCCGGTTCTGAGCCGCGATGCAGCAGGCAAGACGATCGCCGCCGTCGCATCCTCCATGGGCACCGACGCGCTGACGACGAAATTTCTGGGCGTGCTCGCGCAGAATCGTCGTCTGGGCCAGCTGCCCGCGGTCATCCGCGCCTATGAAACGCTGCTGTCGAATCACAAGGGTGAGGCCCGCGCCGAAGTGACGAGCGCCCATCCGCTGACCAAGACCCAGATCACCGCTCTGCAAAAGAGCCTGAAGGCGCGCGTCGGTCGCGACGTCGCCGTCGATGCCAAGGTCGACCCTGCGATCCTGGGCGGGCTGGTCGTCAAGATCGGCAGCCAGATGATCGACAGCTCCATCCGCACCCGTTTGAATACGCTCGCACAGGCCATGAAAGGCTAAGTCATGGATATCAACGCCGCAGAAATTTCGAAGGTCATCAAGGACCAGATCGCCAATTTCGGCACCGAAGCGCAGGTCAGCGAAGTCGGTTCCGTTCTGACCGTGGGTGACGGCATTGCCCGCGTCCATGGCCTCGACAACGTCCAGGCGGGCGAAATGGTCGAGTTCGCCAATGGCGTGCAGGGCATGGCGCTCAACCTGGAAGCCGACAATGTCGGCGTCGTGATCTTTGGCTCGGACGCCGAAATCAAGGAAGGCGACACCGTCAAGCGCACCGGCACCATCGTGGACGTTCCGGTCGGCAAGGGCCTGCTCGGCCGCGTGGTCGATGGCCTCGGCAACCCGATCGACGGCAAAGGCCCGATCCAGTATACCGAGCGCAAGCGCGTGGAAGTCAAGGCGCCGGGCATCATCCCCCGCAAGTCGGTGCATGAGCCCGTGCAGACCGGCCTGAAGGCGATCGACGCCCTCGTCCCCGTCGGCCGTGGCCAGCGCGAGCTGATCATCGGCGACCGCCAGACCGGCAAGACCGCCGTCGCGATCGACACCTTCATCAACCAGAAGGGCGTCAACGCAGGCGACGACGAAGGCAAGAAGCTGTATTGCATCTATGTCGCCGTCGGCCAGAAGCGCTCCACCGTCGCGCAGATCGTGAAGCAGCTCGAAGAAAATGGCGCGATGGAATATTCGATCGTCGTCGCCGCGACCGCTTCGGAACCCGCCCCGCTCCAGTATCTGGCGCCCTACACCGGCGTCACCATGGGCGAATTTTTCCGCGACAACGGCATGCACGCCGTGATCGTGTACGACGACCTTTCCAAGCAGGCCGTCGCCTATCGCCAGATGTCGCTGCTGCTGCGTCGTCCTCCGGGCCGCGAAGCCTATCCGGGTGACGTTTTCTATCTGCACAGCCGTCTGCTGGAACGCGCCGCGAAGATGAACGACGCCAATGGCGCCGGTTCGCTGACCGCGCTGCCGATCATCGAAACGCAGGCAGGCGACGTGTCGGCCTACATCCCGACCAACGTGATCTCGATCACCGACGGCCAGATCTTCCTGGAAACCAACCTCTTCTATCAGGGCATCCGCCCGGCCATCAACGTGGGCCTCTCGGTGTCGCGCGTCGGTTCCGCCGCGCAGACCAAGGCGATGAAGAAGGTGTCCGGCTCGATCAAGCTGGAGCTGGCCCAGTATCGCGAAATGGCGGCCTTCGCCCAGTTCGGTTCGGACCTCGACGCCTCGACCCAGAAGCTGCTGAACCGTGGCGCGCGCCTGACCGAGCTGCTGAAGCAGGGTCAGTTCTCGCCGCTGCCGTTCGAAGAGCAGACCGCGTCGATCTTCGCCGGCACCAACGGCTATCTCGACAGCGTCGCCGTCAAGGACGTGACCCGTTATGAAGAGCTGATGCTCGCCTATCTGCGGCACGACCATCCCGAAGTGCTGACCGCGATCCGCGACAGCAAGGATCTGGGCGACGACGCCAAGGCCAAGCTGAAGGCTGCGCTGGACTCGTTCGGCAAGACCTTCGCTTAAAGCGCAGTGCTGACCGCCCATAGCCTTCTTGCCTGGACCGTGATGTCGATCGGTCTGGTGCTGCTGCCGGGACCGGACACCATGTTGGTGGCCGGTCACGCGGCGCGCCGTGGCATGAAGGCGGGGGTGGCGGCGATCGGCGGCATCCAGCTGGGCGGCCTGTTCTACATGCTGCTGTGCGGTTTCGGCTTCCTCAGCGTGCTGAACGCGGTGCCGGGGCTGTTCATGGCGGTGAAGATTGCCGGGGCGCTCTATCTGGCGTGGATGGGCATCGGCCTGCTGCGCGGCGCGATAAAGCCTGCGCCGGCAAGCGAAACGCCCAAGGTCAGGATCGGCGGATCGCCCTTCATGCAGGGTTTCATCAGCACCGTGCTGAACCCGAAGGTCGCGATCTTCTTTCTGGCCGCCCTGCCGCAATTCGTCGGCACCGGTCCGGATGCGCCATGGCAGGGCATGTTGCTGATCGCGATCGTCTATGTGCTCGGCTTTTTCTGGTGCGCGCTGCTTGCGGCGCTCGCCGTGAAGGCAGGCCGCAGGGTCGGTCAAAGCAGCGCGATGCGCTGGTTCGAAGGCGCCATGGGCGTCGGTTTCTTTGGTCTAGCGGGCCGTCTGGCCCTTGCTCGGAATGTGTAAATTATGCCCAGCCTCAAAGAACTGAAGATCCGTCGCGACTCAGTGAAGTCGACGCAAAAGATCACCAAGGCCAAGCAGATGGTGGCCGCCGCGAAGCTGCGCAAGGCGCAGGCCGCTGCGGAAGCCGCCCGCCCCTATAGCAGCCGCCTGGAAGCGGTCGTTGCCTCGCTGGCATCGAAGATCGCCGGCGGATCGGGCGAAGGCGCCTCCCCGCTTCTGGCGGGCACTGGCAAGGACGAGGTCCATCTGCTGGTCGTCGCCAACTCCGACCGTGGCCTCGCCGGTGCGTTCAACGCCAACATCGTCAAGGCCGCGATCCTCAAGGCGCGCGAATTGGAAGAAGCCGGCAAGAAGGTCCAGTTCTACCTGATCGGTCGCAAGGGGCGTCCGGTCATCAACCGCACCTTCCCCGGCCAGATCGTCGCCCAGTACGACACGACCGGTACCAAGGAACCGGGCTTCGCGCAGGCGCAGGCCGTGGCGCACGAACTGACCGACATGTATCTGAACGGCAAGTTCGACGTCGCCCATCTCTTCTATTCGCGCTTCAAGTCGGCTCTGGCCCAGATCCCGACCGAACAGCAGATCATCCCGGTGAAGATCCCGGCCGATGCCGATCGCAATGCGATCGCCGCGACGGTGGAATATGAGCCGAGCGAGGAAGCGATCCTGGACGATCTGCTGCCGCGCAACATCACGGTGCAACTGTTCAAGGCGCTGCTGGAAAACAACGCATCGGAACAGGGCGCGTCGATGACCGCCATGGACAATGCGACCCGCAACGCCGGCGACCTGATCAACAAGCTGAACATCCAGTATAACCGTGGCCGTCAGGCCGCGATCACCACCGAACTCGTTGAAATCATCTCGGGCGCCGAAGCCCTTTAAGTGCAGGCAAGGACATCAGTCATGGCAACCACCAATAATGTAGGCCGCATTTCGCAGGTCATCGGCGCCGTCGTCGACGTGACCTTCCCGGATGCACTCCCGTCGATCCTTTCGGCGCTGGAAACCAGCAACAACGGCCAGCGTCTGGTGCTGGAAGTCGCCCAGCATCTGGGCGAGAATACCGTCCGCACCATCGCGATGGACTCGACCGAGGGCCTGACCCGCGGTCAGGAAGTCACCGACACCGGCGCGCAGATCAGCGTCCCCGTCGGTCCGGCCACGCTCGGCCGCATCCTGAACGTCGTCGGTGAACCGATCGACGAGCGTGGCCCGGTTCTGACCGAACTCAAGTCGCCGATCCATGCCAAGGCGCCTGAGTTCGTCGACCAGTCGACCGAAAGCAGCATTCTGGTCACCGGCATCAAGGTCATCGACCTGCTGGCCCCCTATGCCAAGGGCGGCAAGATCGGCCTGTTCGGCGGCGCCGGCGTGGGCAAGACGGTTCTCATTCAGGAACTGATCAACAACATCGCCAAGGGCCATGGCGGCACGTCGGTCTTCGCCGGCGTCGGTGAACGCACCCGCGAAGGCAACGATCTGTATCACGAATTCCTCGACGCCGGCGTCATCGCCAAGGACGCCGATGGCAACGCGATCAGCGAAGGCTCCAAGGTTGCGCTGGTCTATGGCCAGATGAACGAGCCGCCGGGCGCCCGCGCGCGTGTCGCCCTGTCGGGCCTGACCATCGCCGAATATTTCCGCGACGTCGAAAATCAGGACGTGTTGTTCTTCGTCGACAACATCTTCCGCTTCACGCAGGCGGGCGCGGAAGTGTCGGCTCTGCTGGGTCGTATTCCTTCGGCCGTGGGCTATCAGCCGACCCTGTCGACCGACATGGGCGCGTTGCAGGAACGCATCACCTCCACCAACAAGGGGTCGATCACCTCGGTTCAGGCCGTGTACGTCCCCGCGGACGATCTTACCGATCCGGCGCCTGCGACCAGCTTCGCGCATCTTGACGCGACGACGGTTCTCAACCGCGCCATTTCGGAACTGGGCATCTATCCGGCGGTCGATCCGCTGGATTCGACCAGCCGCGTTCTGGAGCCGCGCACCGTGGGTCAGGAACATTACGACACCGCCCGCGCCGTCCAGTCGATCCTCCAGAAGTACAAGTCGCTTCAGGACATCATCGCCATTCTGGGCATGGACGAGCTGTCGGAAGAGGATAAGGTCACGGTCGCCCGCGCCCGCAAGATCCAGAAGTTCCTGTCGCAGCCCTTCCACGTCGCCGAAGTCTTCACTGGCATTTCGGGCAAGTTCGTCCAGATCGAAGACACGGTGAAGTCGTTCAAGGCCGTGGTCGAAGGCGAATATGACCATCTGCCCGAAAACGCCTTCTACATGGTCGGCGGCATCGACGAAGCCGTCGAGAAGGCCAAGAAGCTGGCCGCCGAAGCGGCTTAAAAACAAACCCTCCCCTCCCTTTTACGGGAGGGGATTGAGGGGTGGGTAGCGAGCGAAGCGAGCTTCCACCTTCTCGGCTAGGGCGCAGGCCATCGCTTCGCGATGGCACCCACCCCCGGCCCCTCCCTGATAGGGAGGGGGGAGAAGAATAGAATGGCACTGCATTTCGAACTCGTGACCCCGGAAAAGCTCGTCCGCTCCGAAGAGGTCTATCAGGTGGTCGTTCCCGGCACCGACGGCGACTTCGGCGTGCTGGAGGGCCATGCCCCCTTCATGTCGACGGTGCGCGACGGCAATATCCAGATCTTCAGCAGCGCTGGCGCCGCGCCGGAAGTCATTCCGGTCGAGGGTGGCTTTGCCGAAGTGAATGAAAAGGGCCTGACGGTCCTGGCTGAGAAAGCCGGCTGAAGGCGACTGATCCGTCAGGGCAATCCTGTCAGACAACATGAATTGGACGAGGGGCGCTTTCCGCGCCCCTTTTTCTTTGCCATGACGCTGGCGTCATGAATTCGGCAGCCCCCCTTCCCGCCCTTGCCCGCCCGCTCCCCGGCGGCGCCCTGCTGGCCTTTCTCGTCGCATGGCTGGGCGCGGACCAGTTGCTACTGTGGCGCTTCCTCGACGTCATGCCGCTGTGGGCCTATGGGATGGGCGCCGCGATGCTGGCCGGGCTGTGCATCCTCATCATCCGCACCAGCCGCGACTTTACCGGCCCCAGTCCCGCCATCTTGCTGACCTGCATCGGCGTGGCGCTGATCCTGCTGCTGCTGGGTGGCGAAGGGCGCTTCTTCTACGCCAATATCGACTGGCAGGTGCGGCTGGCCGCAATGCGCGACATGGTCGTTAACCCATGGCCCTTCGTCTACACCGCCCGCGCCACACCGGACGTGCTGCGCGCGCCGATCGGCATGTTCCTCGCCCCTACCCTCGTCGCCAAGGCGCTGGGCGGGCGGGCCGGCGATATTGCGCTGCTGATCCAGAACAGCCTGTTGCTGGGCAGCGTGCTGGCGCTGGGATCGACCTTGTTCGATACCCGGCGGCACCGGCTGGTGGCGCTGGCCGTGGTGATCGGCTTTTCCGGGCTGGATGCGCTGGGTCGCATCCTGTTTCGCGGCGGCCTGTCCGACCATCTCGAAAACTGGGCCTATCTCCAATATAGCTCTACCATCACGCTTGCCTTCTGGGTGCCGCAGCATGCGTTGTCCGGCTGGATCGGGGCGATCGCCTATCTGCTGTGGCGCGCAGGTAAGGCGCCGCTGGGGGCGGTGCTGGCGCTGCTGCCGCTGACCGCCCTGCTCTCCCCATTGGGGTTGATGGGGGCGATGCCCTTCGTCGCACTGGCCGGCGTGCAGACGCTGCTCCGCCGTCAGTTGCAGGTCATGGATATCGCCCTTCCGGCGCTCGCGACCCTGCTCTGCATCCCCGGCCTGCTTTATCTGGGCGCCGCCAATGACGGCGTGGGCGCGCGGCTGATGACGGTCGCGCCGCTGCAATGGGGCCTGTTCGAGCTACTGGAGGTGCTGGTCTATGTCGCACCTCTGGCACTGATCGTCCGGCGCCCGCGCCTGGGCCGCGACACGCTGGCGCTGCTGACCCTGTGGCTGCTCGCCATCCCCTTCCTTCAGGTCGGCTGGTCGATCGACTTCATGATGCGCGCGTCCGTCAGCGCGCTCACCATATTGGCGGTGATGGTCGCCGACGCGCTGATCCACGCACCGCGCAGCCGCGTGTGGCTGATCGTCCCGCTGCTGATCGGCAGCATCACCGGCCTGTATGAAATCCGCCGCGCCTTCGCTCATCCGCCCGCACCGCAGGTCCGGTGCAGCTTCTTCAAGGCATGGGACCAGAGTTTCGGCTTCCAGCCCAAGGGCTCCTATCTCGCGCCCTTGCCCGACATGCCCGCGCTGGTCCGCCCCGCCAATCCGACTCGCGTCAGCCCTGCCGAACCCGCGACATGCTGGGACGGCCACTGGTATCACCCGAACGAAAAGCTGATTTAAGCGCGGAGCCGCTCGACAGTCGGCGCGGGCTGCTCTTCGGTCTTGCAAGCCAGCACGTAGAGCGGACGCTGGCGCACTTCGCGGGCCACCCGGCCCAGATATTCGCCGATAATGCCAAGGCTAAGCAGGTTGAGGCCTCCCAGCGCCAGCACCGCGACCATGATCGACGCATAGCCCGGCACGTCCACGCCCGTGACAAGCGTCCGCACGATCAGGAAGGCGGCATAGGCGAAGGCGAGCAGCGCAATGCCCCCGCCGACATAGGACCATATGCGCAGCGGCATGGTAGTCGATGCCGTGATGCCATCGATCGCCAGCGACCAGAGCTTGCCCAGCCGCCATTTGGTCGTCCCTGCCCCGCGCGCGGCGCGGACATAATCGACCGTGGCGACGCGAAAGCCGATCCAGGAAAACAGCCCCTTGTTGAAACGGGCCTGTTCGCCCAGCTGCTTGATGACATCCACCGCCTGCCGGTCGAGCAGGCGGAAATCGCCGACATTTTCCGGGATCGGATAGTCGGACAGGCGATTGAGCAGGCGATAGAAGCCATGGGCGCTCCACCGCTTGAACCAGCTATCGCTGGACCGGTCGGCGCGGCGAGCATTGACCACCTGCGCGCCGGCCAGCCAGGCACGGACCATGTCGATGATGACCGCCGGCGGATCTTGCAGATCGACGTCGATCGGGATCACCGCATCGCCGAGCGCATGATCGATGCCCGCCGCCAGCGCCGCTTCCTTGCCGAAATTGCGCGAGAGGGACAGGCAGCGCACATCCGGGTTCAGCCGGGCGAGGATCGCCACGATGTCGCCGGTGCGGTCGGAACTGCCATCGTCCACGAACAGATATTCGGCGCGCGCATCCGGCCCGACCAGCGCCAGTGCCTGCGCCACGGCCGGGCGCGCGGCGTCGAGGAACAGGGAAATGGCATCCTGTTCATTATAGACCGGAATGACGATCGACAGGGTCGGCATCGCGCGCAATTTTCCCCAAAATCCTGTCCCCGCTATCGGCCACAATGGTTAACGCTACGTAAGCGGGCGGGTGACGCACAACATTTCTTTACCATGTTGCGGCATGGATCGCGCCATGGTCCCGCGCCTTGCCCATTTGATCCGCAGCCCCGCCTGTCTACTCAGCCTGTTGGGCGTGGCGCTGATGCTGCCGGCCCTGCTCTGGGGACCGGGCTTTACCCATTCGCACCAGTATAACCTGCTCTGGACCGCCCATTTCGGCCGGGAAATGGCGGCCGGCCATCTCTATGAACGCTGGCTGCCGGACAGTTTCGAAGGGCTGGGCAGCCCGACCTTCTATTTCTATCCGCCATTCGCCTATTGGATCAGCGGCGCCTTCCGCGCGATCGGCGTCAGCGTGGCCATGGCCGTGAACCTGACCGGACTCGTGCTGCTGGTGGTGTCGGGGCTGGCCATGCACCAATGGCTCGCCGCGCGGGGAACGCGGCCACTGCTGGGCGCGGCGCTCTACATGGCGGCGCCCTATCATCTCTACGACATCTATGTGCGCGGCGCACTGGCGGAGGCGGCCGCTTTCATCTGGCTGCCGCTGATAGCGCTGGCGATCGATCGCCTGCCGGCGCGGCGGGGGATGATGTTGCTGGCGATCGCCTATGCCGGATTGCTCCTCAGCCATTTGCCGCTGGCGATGCTGACCGGCCTGTTCCTGATCGCGCCGATGATCGGCCGGCGCCTGTGGCAGGGCGATCCGGTGCTGCTGTCCGGGACAGTGGCGGGCGCGCTCGCCTTTGCGCTGGCGGCCTTCTACCTGATCCCGGCGCTGACGCTGCAATCCCATGTGTCGACCGCGATGCTGTGGGGGCAGGATTATCGCGCGACAGACTGGTCGATCTGGACCAGCAGTTTCGAGCTGTTTCCCTGCCTGGCGCTGGGGCTCATCCTGCTGGTCTGGCCCGCCGCGCGATCCTTCTGGGGCGTGGTGGCGATCCTGACCGCCCTGCTCTCGATCCGCCTTATCCCTTTCATCTGGGACGTACCGCTGCTGGACAAGGTGCAATTTCCCTGGCGTGCTTTCTGCATCGCCGAATTCGCCGCGATCACTGCGCTGACGGCCAGCCGCCCGCGCGCGCCACTGCTGGCGGCGGCAGGCGTGATGCTGCTCTTCCCCTATCTGTTCGGCGGCCTGCTGACTGCCGTCTTCCTGCGCCAGCCGGTCGATCAGGCCCGGATCGCACGGACTGCGCCCGATGCGCCGGAATATCTGCCGCGCGGGTTCGACCTGTCACGGGTGCGGGCAGACAATCATTGGACCGACCTGACGCCATGGCGCGCGCTGCCGCGCGGCGACACGATCATGGTCAATCGTCCCGGCGTCGAGACGCTGGGCCATGCCGCCTTCCCCATCTGGCAGGTGACGCGCGATGGCCGCCCGGTGGCCAGTAGCGGTCCCCTGCTGCGGTTCGAGGCCACGCCCGGCCTCTATCGCGTCGAGCGGGTGCGGCTTTGGCAAGAGACATGGGGCGCCGCGATCAGCCTGCTTGCGGCGCTACTGTTGGCCGCGCTGACACTGGGTCAACGCGCCATTAGCCATTTGTCAAAGTTTCCACCCTATTCACCTTCATCACACAGATCGGATCGGCGTCTTTCGACGTGCCCGGACCGATTGCGAGAAAGCGGCGGAGATATATGAGCGCCTTTGGACGGAAGAATGGACCTGCGGGCATCAAGCCCGGCTTCGGCGTGGCCCGCCCGATGCAGGGTGGCGGTGCGCCCAAGGAAGAGGCGCCGCGCGGCGGCGACCAGTTCCCGCCGCTGGATATCGCGTCGCTGCCGGGCGAAGCACCCTTCGATCCGCTGGCGGCACCCACCAGCCAGATGCAGCGCAATGCCGATGCGATGTCCCGCCTGTCGGAACGCGCGAATGCCGAGCATGTACCCGATGCCGGGCCGCAGGGCTTTGAAGCCAGTGTCCACAAGATCAAGGAGCAGGTGCTGCCGCGCCTGCTGGAGCGTGTCGACCCGGAAGCCGCCGCGACGCTGACCAAGGATGAACTGGCGGAGGAATTCCGCCCCATCATCATGGAAGTGCTGGCGGAACTGAAGCTGACGCTGAACCGGCGCGAACAGTTTGCGCTGGAAAAGGTGCTGGTCGACGAACTGCTCGGCCTTGGCCCGCTCGAAGAATTGCTGTCCGACCCGGACGTGACCGACATCATGGTCAACGGCCCGGAACAGACCTATATCGAAAAAAAGGGCAAGCTCCAGATCGCGCCGATCAAGTTCCGCGACGAAGAGCATCTGTTCCAGATCGCCCAGCGCATCGTGAACAAGGTCGGCCGCCGTGTCGACCAGACGACACCGCTGGCCGACGCCCGCCTGCCCGACGGTTCGCGTGTCAACGTGATCGTGCCGCCGCTCAGCCTGCGCGGCACCGCCATCTCGATTCGTAAATTCTCGGCCAAGCCGATCACCATCGACATGCTCGCCGGATGGGGCGCGATGTCGCCCAAGATGGCCACGGCGCTGAAGATCGCCGGCGCCTGCCGCTTCAACATCGTCATCTCCGGCGGTACGGGTTCGGGCAAGACGACGATGCTCAATGCCCTATCGAAGATGATCGATCCGGGCGAGCGCGTGCTGACGATCGAAGACGCGGCCGAATTGCGGCTTCAGCAGCCGCACTGGCTGCCGCTCGAAACCCGCCCGCCGAACCTGGAAGGGCAAGGCGCCATCACCATCGGTGACCTCGTCAAGAACGCCCTGCGTATGCGCCCGGATCGCATCATCCTGGGCGAAATTCGTGGCGCGGAATGTTTCGATCTGCTCGCCGCGATGAACACCGGCCATGACGGGTCCATGTGTACGCTGCACAGCAACTCGCCCCGCGAGTGCCTGGGCCGTATGGAAAACATGATCCTGATGGGCGACATCAAGATTCCGAAGGAAGCCATTTCCAAGCAGATCGCCGATTCGGTCGACCTGATCGTGCAGGTGAAGCGCCTGCGCGACGGTTCACGCCGCGTCACCAACGTGACCGAGGTGATCGGCATGGAAGGCGACGTCATCGTAACGCAGGAACTGTTCAAGTTCGAATATCATGACGAGGACGACAGCGGTAAGATCATCGGCGAATATCGCTCGATGGGCCTGCGTCCCTACACGCTGGACAAGGCGCGCATGTTTGGCTTCGACCAACCGTTCCTGGAAGCCTGCCTCTGATGGAATAAAGGATCACGCTCCTGCGTAAGTGGCTGAGGTGCCACCACGCAGGAGTATCCAGTGTTTCGACGAACCATACGCCATCCCGTCAGCCACGGGGTGGCGTTTCTTTTTATCGGCCTGTGTGCGCCGGCAGAGGCCGGGACCGACTATCCCGATGTACCCGAACCGATGGTCTTCGACATGATGCGGCCGCTGGGCGCGAAAAAGGGTGCGCTGGAGGCCAATACATTGGCGACCACATCGCTGTCCGGGCCGGACCGGACGGTGCAATGGGCGCCGGAAGTGGAATATGCGCTGACCGACGGTTTCGCGATCGAGGGTGAATTGCCATTCGAGGATGGCCGGCTGACGGAATTGAAGCTGGGGTTGCAGGCCGCGTTCGGCACGCTGAACGGCGGAAGCAGCGCCCATGGCGTGCAATATCTGGGCATCTACGACCGCCATGCCCGCCATTATCGCAGCAGCTTCGCCTATATGTTCGTCCATCGCTACAATGACCGCTGGAGCAGCGTGTCGATGGCGGGACTGGGCGACGTCTCCCTCTCCGGCGGACAGGGGCGCAATGCCGCCATCCTCAACCATTCGATATTCTATGATAGTCGCGACGGGCAGGTGCTGGGCCTCGAACTCAACTATCGCGGCGGCACGGACGGCACTGTGCTGGTCATGCCGCAAATCCATCAACGGCTGGCGCACAAGGTCAATATGCAGGCAGGGCTGGGCACGGAGCGACCGCATGGCGGCGTCTTTCGACCCAAGGCCGGGATAAGGCTGATCCGGGAATTCTAAACGCTTGTCTTGCCAGTGAAGGGCAGGCACATCGGGTGCAATCATCACGACAAGAGGATTGCCCGATGCGCCTGCCCGCCTTGCTTGCCGCTGCCGCCCTGATCCTGCCAGCCAGCGCCGTCATCGCCCAACATGCCGGCCACCATCAGGCTGCCGATCCGATCGCCACCGCGATCGCCGCGTCCAGCCGTACGCCCAAGAATGTCGCCCGCGACCAATATCGCCATCCCGCCGAAACGCTGGCCTTCTTTGGTGTGACCCCAACGCAGACGGTTGTCGAATATGCACCGAGCGGCGGGTGGTACACGGAAATTCTGGCACCGCTGCTGCGCGACCATGGGACTTTCTACGCCTTGCAGCCGACCGGCCGCTATCTGGATGGCTACAAGACGTTTCTCGCCGCCAACCCGGCCGTCTATGACAAGGTGAAGGTCGTCCCCTTCCCTGAAGAAACAGCGAAAATTCCGGCGGGCAGCATCGATACCGTGCTGACCTTTCGCAATGTCCACAACATGGTGATGGCCGGCAATGAGGCCGCGACCTTCAAGGCGTTTTTCGATGTGCTGAAGCCCGGTGGCACGCTGGGCGTGGTCGATCATCGACTGCCCGAGGATCGTGATACCGCGCTGGAAAAGAGCAGCGGGTACCTCAAAGTATCCACCATCCGCCGCATCGCGCAGGAGGCCGGCTTCGAATATGTCGGCGCGTCGGAAGTGAACGCCAATCCCAAGGACACCGCCGACTGGCCCAAGGGTGTGTGGACCCTGCCGCCGACGCTCAGCCAGAAGGATGTCGACAAGGACAAATATCTGGCGATCGGCGAAAGCGACCGGATGACGCTGAAATTCCGCAAGCCGGCCAAATAGGGCCTTTTTCGCTTAAAGCGTATTAGTTTTACGCGATTTCCGAGTCATCAGATGATTCCATCTGATTAGAAATCGCTCCAAGCCCGGTTGCGCCACGGCGTGACCGGGCTAAGGCAGGCGCGTGACCGCCGCCGACCGCCCCCACCGTCCGCTTTTCGCCATCGCGCTGCGCCTGACCGCCGTCATCTGCCTGTCGGTCATGTTCATCACCGTGCGGCTGGCGAGCGAGCGCGGTGTCCATGTCGTGGAATCGCTTTTCTACCGTCAGGCGCTCGCACTGCCGGTGGTGCTGGCCTGGGTCGCGATGGCCGGCGGGTTGCAGACCATCCGCACCCGGCGCATCCGCGTCCATGCCAGCCGCATGATGCTGGGCCTGACCGGCATGCTGCTGAATTTCCTGTCCTATATCCTGCTGCCCCCGGCCGAGGCGGCGACGATCGGCTTCACCATGCCGATTTTCGGTACGATCCTGTCCGCCCTCATCCTGCGCGAGGTGACGGGCATCCATCGCTGGGGCGCAGTGCTGATCGGCTTTGTCGGCGTGCTGGTGATGATCCGCCCGGACGCCGGCCATTTCCCGATGCAGGGCGTGGCGGTCGCCATCGCCGCCGCGCTGATGACCGCGAGCGTCAGTCTGGTCTTGCGCGAACTGGGCCGGACAGAGGCGGCCGGCGTCGTCGTCTTCTGGTTCACGGCCCTATCGATGATCCCGCTGGGCATCGCCATGCCCTTCGTCGCGCAGGCGCATGACGCCGCCACCTGGGGCTTGCTACTGACCATCGGCCTGTTCGGCGGCATCGCGCAATTGTGCCTGACCGCAGCGTTGCGCTGGGGGCCGGTGTCGGTCGTGCTACCGATGGATTATAGCGCGATCATCTGGACCACCCTGCTGGGCGTCGCGATCGGCGAGGACTGGCCGATGGCGACGACCTGGATCGGTGCGACCCTCATCATCGCCAGCGGCCTCTATATCGCCTGGCGCGAACATGTCCGCGCCAGAAGGCCGATCGTCAGCCTAGAAGTTCCGCCTCAAGACTGATCTCCGCCTTCAGCAGCTTGGAAATGGGGCAACCGGCCTTCGCCTTGGCCGCCAGCTCCTGAAAGGTCGCATCGTCGGTGCCGGGGATGGTCGCCTTGAGCGTCAAATGGCTGGCGGTGACGGCAAAGCCATCGTCCTGCTTCTCCAGCGTCACGACGGCGCTGGTGTCCATCTTCTCGGCCGTCAGCCCGGCTTCTCCCAGAATCAGCGAGAGCGCCATGGTGAAGCAGGAGGCGTGGGCGGCTGCGATCAGTTCCTCCGGATTGCTGCCCGGCACGCCTTCGAAGCGAGTCGCAAAGCCATAGGGGTAGGCGTCCAGCGCGCCGCTCTGGGTCGAGATCGTGCCCTTCCCGTCCTTCAGCCCACCGCTCCAAACGGCCGAACCGCTGCGATTGATCTTCATGCACATGCTCCTTCTTGTGAAGCGGAGGAACCCCGGCGGTCCCCCATGGTTGCATCACTATAGAGACAATCGTGCAGGAGAGTGACAATGACCGATCCCCGAACCGACATAGCGCTCAACCAGCAAGGCGACCTGATCGCGTCCGACCGGGTCGAAGGGACTGCCGTCTACAACCGCCAGGGCGACCGACTGGGCAAGATATCCAACTTCATGGTGGACAAGCGATCCGGGCAGGTTCGCTATGCCGTGCTGTCCTTCGGTGGCTTTCTGGGCATGGGCCATGACCATTATCCCCTGCCCTGGTCGATGCTGACCTATGACGTCGCGCAAGGCGGCTATATCGTCGATCTGGATAAGCAATTGCTGGACAGTGCCCCCCATTACACCATCGATCAGCGTCCCGATTACGATGAGGGCTATGGCCGGAATGTGTATCAATATTATGGGCTGATCTATCCCTGGTAAGACGGTCCTGATGGTCGTCGGACGGCCGGGACGGCACATCGACGCCTCGGCCGTTTGCGCTGCTGCGTAACGACCTTTCCGGCTGCCCAGATTTCACCACATTTCACCGCTTGCCCATTGTCTACCAGATAAATAGAATTATTGTCGGATGCTCGACTTGAAGGATGAGGATCAGACGATGGAGCGATTCGGTTTTTCGGGTGACACGCGCCAGCCGGTCGTGCTGACCATCCCCGGCCTGAACAATAGCGGGCCGGGTCACTGGCAGACATTATGGGAAGAAAGCCGCGGCGATTGCGAACGGGTGGATCTGGGCAGTTGGGCTAGTCCCAATCGCAATGCCTGGGTCACGCGGCTGGACGCCGCCATTCGTGAAGCCAATGGACCGGTGATATTGGCCGCGCACAGTCTAGGCTGCATGGCGGTCGCCTGGTGGGGCGCCTTGCAGAGCCAGGCCTATGGCTGGCCGGTAACGGGCGCGTTGTTGGTGGCGCCGCCCGATTGCGACCGGATGGAAACGCCCGAGACGATCGGCGGCTTCGGCCCGACCCCGCGCGCGCAACTGCCCTTCCCGTCCATAATGGTGGCCAGCCGCGACGACCCCTATATCTTCTTTGAACGGGCCCACAGCATCGGCAAGAATTGGGGCAGCCAGTTTGTCGATGCGGGCCATGCCGGCCATATCAATGCCCAGTCCGGCCTGGACGACTGGCAGTTCGGGCAATCTTTGCTCGAACGGCTGATCGACAATGCGCAGGAGCAGGCGTCCGCCATGCGACAGATGCGCCCGGCCCTTCCCATGGCCCAGCAGGACCGCAACAGGCCCGGACGGCCCACCCTTCATCCCTGAGCTCACCCCCGAGGGGCGCGACAAGACAAACTTGCGCGCCCCTTATATTTGCTTTTTTGTCTATCTTTAGAGTTGAGATATTAGACGGAGCCAGAGGTATTCATGAGCGAACATAAACCCATCGAACTCCGTCACGCCCGTATCGAAGGCCAACGCCCCGACATTGCCGCCAGCATCGACAAGGTGCGCGGCGTGCTGGAAGCGCTGCGTTTCGGGTCGATCACGCTGACCGTCCATGACGCCCGCGTGGTCCAGATCGACGTGACGGAAAAGACGCGCCTGACCAACTGAAGCACCAGAGGGGGCGCTTATTCTTCGGGCCGAATATCGGTCCATGCGGCGGGGGATGAGCCGCATACAGCTTCATCCCCAACTATGTCGGCCTGACCGGAGTATCGGCGTGGCCACAATTACAATGACCGGACATCCGGATATAAAGGGGAATATCATGATTGCGCGTTTCCTGTTGCTCGCCAGCGCGGCTGGCGCTTCCATCATCACGCCCAATGCCTTTGCGCAGGATGCCGCGCAGCCGGCGGCGGATGAGGTCCAGCAGCCCAATGTTCGCGGCGACGTGATCGTCGTCACCGCCCGCCGCCGCCAGGAAACCGCACAGGAAGTGCCGCTGGCCATTTCCGTCGTGAAGGGCGACAGCATTGAGGCGACCGGCAATTTCAACATCGTGAAGCTGCAACAGCTCGCTCCGACGTTGCAGGTCTATACCACCAACCCGCGCAACACATCGGTCAACATCCGCGGTCTGGGCGTGCCGTTCGGCCTGACCAGCGACGGCTTCGAACAGGGCGTCGGCATCTATGTCGACGACGTCTATAACAGCCGCGTCGCCGCCGCGACCTTCGACTTCCTCGACGTCAATCAGGTCGAAGTGCTGCGCGGGCCGCAGGGCACCCTCTACGGCAAGAACACCACCGCCGGCGCGATCAACATCACGACCAACCAGCCGACCTTCGATTTCGAAGGCCGCGCCGAACTGACCGTAGGCAATCTCAACTACAAGCAGGCCAAGGCTGCCGTGTCCGGCCCGCTGTCCGAAACCATCGCCGCCCGCATCGCGGTCGCCGCGACGACCCGCCGGGGCACACTCTATAATGTGACCAGCCAGCGCTGGATCAACGAGCAGGACAATCTGGGCATTCGCGGCCAGTTGCTGTTCAAGCCCAATGACGATTTCAGCGTCACCTTGTCGGGCGATTACAGTAAGCAAGACCCCGAATGCTGCGGCACGACCTTCGTGCGCGTCGGCAAGACCCAGCGTCCGCTCAACCGCCAATATGACGCACTGGCTGCTGCGCAGGGCTATGTCGTGCCCAGCCGCAACCCCTATGACCGGCTGACCGACCTCGATTCCAACCTGAACGCCGGCAACAAGATCGGCGGCGTATCGGCCAAGATCAAATGGGATGTCGGCCCCGGTACCCTCACCTCCGTCACCGCCTGGCGCTTCTGGGACTGGAAGCCGGAGAATGACCGCGACTTCACCGGCCTGTCGATCGTGTCCAAGTCGCAAAATCCGTCGCAGCAGGACCAGTATAGCCAGGAATTCCGCTATAATTACGAAAGCAAGGATGTCGACTTCGTCGTCGGCCTGTTCGGCTTCAAGCAGCGGATCGACACCCAGGGCACCGAACAGCAGGGCGACGATGCGGCCCAGTGGAGCCTGGCCCCCTCTACCGATCCGACCAACCCCGCCAATATCCCGGCGACCCTGTCCGGCCTGACCGCCAGCAACACGCAATATCTCAAGGCCGACAGTGCGGCGCTCTTCGGCCAGCTCAGCTGGAAGGTGACGGATGCCCTGACGATCCAGCCGGGCGTGCGCCTCAACTATGACAAGAAGTCCGGCTTCTACCAGCGCATCGTCACCAACGCGCAGGGTCAGGCCATCAGCTGCACCACGGTCGCGGAACCCGGCACCATCAAGGGGACGACCCAGCAGTGCGGCATCTACCAGCCGCAGGTCAGTTCGCCGTCGGACAGCGCCTGGAACTTCACCTACGACTTCAACGTCAATTACAAGGTCGCCCGCGACGTTCTGGCCTATGCGACCTACGCCAAGAGCTTCAAGACGCTGGGCATCAACCAGAATGGCCTACCGCTCAACGCCGACAATACCGTCAATTATGACGCCAGCACGGTGAAGCCGGAGTCGGTCAATCATTATGAACTGGGCCTCAAGACCCAGTTCTGGGACCGCCGCGCAACCTTCAACCTCACCGCCTTCCGTACGGAGATCAAGAATTTCCAGGCGACCGTGAATGGCGGCCAGTTCGGCACCGTGCGCGGCTACCTGGCCAACGCCGAGAAGGTGCGGTCGCAGGGTATCGAGGCCGATTTCAAGGTGGTCGTGAGCGACCGTTTCACCGCCTACGCCAATGGCGCTTATACCGACGCCAAGTATAAGAAGTTCACCAACGCGCCCTGCCCGCCCGAACTGTCTGGTGGCACGTTGCAGCCTTCCGGCCAGCCGGCCGACTATTCGCAGCCGGGCGTGCCCGGTGCGCTCAGCCCGCGCCAATGCGACATTTCCGGCCAGGATCTGCCCGGCGTGTCGAAATGGGCCTTCTCCTACGGCGCGGAATATAACATTCCGGTCACACTGCTGGCGAAGGAAGGACAGGTCTATCTGGGCGTCGATGGCAATTACCGCTCTGACTGGAACAGCAATGCCTCGCCTTCCATCTATACCGAGGTGAAGGGCTATGCGCTGACCAACCTGCGCGCTGGCTTCCGCGGCGAAGGGTTCGACATCTTCGGCTGGGTCCGCAACGCCTTCGACGTCAACTATATCGAAAACCTTCAGGTCGCGCCGGGCAATACCGGCCTGATCGCCGGGCAGGTCGGCGATCCGCAGACCTGGGGCGGCACGATCAAGTTCAGCTTCTGATCGCGAGTGAATGAAGAGGGCGGCAGCGATGCCGCCCTTTTTTTGCATCGGAACGAAAAATAGACTATATGCGGTCCATATTCAGACCGAGGTATCGTCATGCGCTACTCCACCCGGATCAAGCCGATCAGCTATTTCAAGGCAAACGCAGCCGAAGTGCTTGCCGACCTGAACGATGGCGCCGAGCCGATGATCCTGACCCAGAATGGCGAGGCAAAGGCAGTCGTTCAGGATATCCGATCCTACGAGCAGACGCAGGAAACGCTGGCGATGCTGAAGGTTCTGGCACTGGGGATGGAAGATATCCGCGCAGGGCGCGTCACCCCTCTGGCGGATGTGAAGGAAAGGTTGAAAGCGCGACTTCGCGACACCGATGCCTGAGCAGGTCTACCCCGTACAGCTGGCCAATACCGCCATGAACGATCTTGCCAGCATCCGATCGCATATCGCAGAACAGCGTTCACCCGATGAAGCAGATAGGTTAATCGATCATTTGCTGGATCGCATGGCAACCTTGCGGACCTTTCCCATGCGCGGGAGCGTTCCAAGCGAACTGGATGCGCTGGGCGTTCGCGATTATCGGCAGTTGCTGTCACGGCCATACCGGATCATCTATCATTTCGATGATAAAGAGGTCGACATCCTCATGATCACCGATGGTCGCCGCGACTTGCAAACTTTACTGACGCTAAGACTATTGGCCAGCGGCCCAAAATAAAACGCCCCTACCCCATCATTTGCGCCGCGCCCTGCGCTGGGCTAGACCGCGCCCATGTCCACGACCTTCACGCTCGACACCGCGACCAGCCGCGCCAATCCCACCCCCGCGCCGATGAAGCGCCTGACCGTGCCCGCGATCCAGCGACGCAAGTTCGAGGGGAAGACGCAGGAACCGCTGGTGATGCTGACCGCCTATACGGCGCGGCAGGCGCAGTTGCTCGACCCGCATTGCGATATGCTGCTGGTCGGCGATTCGCTGGGCCAGGTGATTTACGGCCTGCCCTCCACCCTGCCCGTCACGCTCGACATGATGATCGCCCATGGCGCCGCCGTGGTGCGCGGCAGCTATCACAGCGTCGTGCTGGTCGACATGCCCTTCGGCAGCTATGAAGCCTCCCCGAGCCAAGCCTTTGCCAGCGCCAGCCGCATCATGGCGGAAACCGGCGCGGCCGGCGTCAAGCTGGAAGGCGGCGTCGCCATGGCGGAGACGATCAGCTTCCTGACCCAGCGCGGCATTCCGGTCATGGCGCATATCGGCCTGACGCCGCAGGCCGTGAACGCGCTGGGCGGCTATGGCGCGCGCGGCAAGAGCCAGGAGGAACATGCCAAGATCCTGTCCGACGCCCGTGCCGTGGCGCAGGCCGGCGCCTTCTCCATGGTGGTGGAAGGCGTGCTGGAAGATATCGCCAATGCCGTGACCGACAGCGTCGATGTGCCCGTCATCGGCATCGGCGCGTCGGCCCGTTGCGACGGGCAGGTGCTGGTGACCGAAGACATGCTGGGCATGTTCGAACGCACGGCACGCTTCGTGAAGCGCTATGACAATCTCGCCGAAACAATCAGTAATGCGGCGCAACGTTACGCCGCCGATGTGCGCGACCGGAGCTTTCCCACCGACGATCAGGTCTACCGGCCCAAAAATTGATTTGCCTGTGGCATAAGCGCCGCTATTGATCGCCGCTTCCGGCAGAGTTTCTGTTCTATTTCTCGGAGAATGACGTGGCCCTCACGCCGCAAAACAGCGAAGCCTTCATGCGCGAGGTCGACGAGGCCGTCCGTCAGGACCAGCTTCTGACCTTCTGGGAGCGCTATGGCCGCGCCCTGCTGGTTGTGGTCGTCCTCGGCCTCGCGGCGTTCGGCGGCTGGCTCTATTGGCAACATTATAGCAAGACCCAGTCCGAAGCCGTTTCCGAGCAGATGGATTCCGTGCTGACGACGGCGGCAGGTGGCGGCGTGCCCGACGCCAAGCAACTGGAAACGCTGACGAAGGCAAGCCAGCCGGGCTATCGCGCCGCGGCGCTGCTGACTCAGGCCGGTGTCGCATCGCGCAAGGGCGATACGAAGGGCGCGATCGCGCTCTATACCGCCATTGCCGCCGACACGAAGCTGGACCAGCCCTATCGCGACCTGGCTCTGATCCGTCAAACCGCGCTGGAGTTTGAGAGCCTGAAGCCCCAGCAGGTCGTCGACCGGCTGAAGCCGCTGGCGATCGAAGGCGCGCCGTGGTTCGGCAGCGCCGGCGAACTGGTGGCCATTGCGTACATGAAGATGGGCAAGACCGACCTTGCCGGCCCGATGTTCGCCGGGCTGGCCAAGGACAGCAACGTGCCCGAATCGATCCGTTCACGCGCCCGTCAGATGGCGGGTGTCATGGGCATCGACGCGGTCGAAATTCCGGCCGAAACCACCGAAGGATGATCGAGCGGATGGCAAGCATGAAGATGGGCCGGGTGGTGACGATGGCCGCCATGGTCGCGCTGCTGGCGGGCTGCGGCGTCGTCGGCGGTAAGAAGGGCGGCCCCAAGACTCCGGTGGTCGGCAGCCGTGTCTCGATCCTGAGCAATGAACAGGGCGTCGAGGTGGAGCCGAGCCTGGCCGACGTGCAGGTCACCCTGCCTGCCCCCTATGTCAACGATGCCTGGGCGCAGCCCGGCGGCGATCCGTCCAAGGCGATGGGCCATGTCTCGCTGGGTGGTTCGCCAAGCCAGGTGTGGAGCACCAAGATCGAGGGCAGTTCGCCGCAGGCGCGTCTGGCCGCATCGCCGGTGGTGTCCGGCGGCAAGCTGTTCGTTACCGACGCCGGCGCGCATGTCATCGCCTATGATGCCGCGAGCGGCTCCAAGCTATGGCAGACCAACCTGCCGTCCGAAGGCAAGGGCAATGGCCGCGTGCTGTTCGGCGGTGGCGTCAGCGTGCTGGGCGACCGGGTCTTCGCCAGCACCGGCTTTGGCGACGTCTTCGCGCTGAATGTCGCCGATGGCGCGATCGTCTGGAAAAAGCATCTGTCCGGCCCGCTGCGCGGCGCGCCGACGCTGGAAAACGGCCATGTCTATGTGATGGGCCAGGATAATCAGATTTTCGCGCTCGATCAGGGCAGCGGCGATACGCAATGGACCGATAGCGGCACGTTGCAGGTCACCGGCATTTTCGGCGTAGCAGCGCCAGCCGCCGCGCAGGGTACGGTGATCGCGGGCTACAGCTCGGGTGAAATCACCGCCTATCGCTACGAAAATGGCCGCACCCTTTGGGGTGACGCACTCTCGCGTACCAGCATTTCCACCGCCGTGGCTTCGCTGACCGATATCGACGCCGATCCGGTAATCGATCGCGGCCGCGTCTTTGCCATCGGTCAGGGCGGTCGCATGGCCAGCTATGAACTGACCAGCGGCCAGCGCCTGTGGGAAATCAACATCGCCGGCATCTCGACTCCCGCCGTCGTCGGTGAATGGGTGTTTGCCGTGACCAGCGACGCTCGCCTGCTCTGCGTCGCGCGCGCCACCGGCAAGATCCGCTGGGTCAGCCAGTTGCGCCGCTGGCAGAAGGAAAAGAAGAAGGACAAGGCGATCCGCTGGACCGGCCCGATTCTCGCGGGTGGCCGTCTGATCGTCGTGTCGACGCGCGGCGAGATGGTCTATGTCGATCCGACGACCGGCAATGTCCAGTCGACGGTGGACATGGACAAGTCGATGTCCCTTTCCCCGATCGTCGCCAACAACATGCTATATGTGCTGGCCGATGACGGAAAATTGACGGCGTTCCGTTAACGCCGCCATTCATGCTACAGCGTGCTCCTGCGAAGGCAGGGGTCCAGATCCTGCCTTTGGACTGGGCTCCTGCCTTCGCAGGAGCATTGCGTTTTTGAAGTGGCGCCTGCACGCAGGTTCACGATGTTTTGAATTGGAAGGAATACGGGCATGCTGCCCACGGTAGCTATCGTCGGACGTCCCAATGTGGGCAAGTCCACCCTGTTCAACCGCCTGGTCGGCAAGAAGCTGGCGCTGGTCGACGACCAGCCCGGCGTGACCCGCGACCGGCGCGAAGGGGAAGCAAGCCTGCTCGGCCTCGATTTCACCATCGTCGACACCGCCGGCTATGAGGATGAGGACGCCAACTCCCTCCCCGGCCGGATGCGGATGCAGACCGAAGCGGCCGTCGAGGATTGCGACGTCGCCCTGTTCGTGATCGACGCGCGTGCCGGCATCACCCCGCTGGACGAGGAAATCGCCCGCTGGCTGCGCGCCAATGACGCCCCCGTCATCCTGGTGGCGAACAAGGCCGAGGGCAAGGCGGCGGACGACGGCGTCATGGAATCCTTCAGCCTGGGCCTTGGCGAACCCATTCCCTTCTCCGCCGAACATGGCCAGGGCCTGGCCGACCTGTTCCAGGCGCTTCTGCCCCATCTCGACCGCGAGGAATTTCAGGCGGAAGAGAAGGAGTTTTACGAGGATGAGGAAGGCGCGCCGCTCAAGCTCGCCATTGTCGGCCGCCCCAATGCCGGCAAGTCCACGCTCATCAACAAGCTTCTGGGCGAAAACCGCCTGCTGACCGGACCGGAAGCGGGCATCACCCGCGACAGCATCGCTGTCGACTGGATGTGGACCAGCCGCGAAGGCATGGAACGTCCCGTCCGCCTGATCGACACGGCGGGTATGCGCAAGCGGGCCAAGGTGCAGGAAAAGCTGGAAAAGCTGGCCGTATCCGATGGCCTGAACGCCGTGAACTTCGCCGAGGTCGTGGTGCTCATGATCGATTCTACCCGCGGGCTGGAGGCGCAGGATCTTCGCATCGCCGACCGTGTGCTGGAGGAAGGCCGCGCGCTCGTCGTCGCGCTCAACAAATGGGACACGGTCGAACATGGGTCGGCCCTGTATCAGGGTATCAAGCAGGCCCTGTCCGACGGTCTGGCGCAGGTGCGCGGCGTGCCGATCATGACCATATCGGGCGCCACCGGAAAGGGTCTGGACGACCTGATCCATGTCGCCTTCGAAACGCGGACCGCCTGGTCGCAGCGCGTGTCGACCGGCATCCTCAACCGCTGGTTCGAAACCGCGCTGGAGGCCAATCCGCCGCCAGCGCCGGGCGGTAAGCGGATCAAGCTGCGTTACATCACCCAGAACAAGACCCGCCCGCCGACGTTCGTGCTGTTCGGTACGCGCCTCGACGACCTGCCCGAAAGCTATCGTCGCTATCTGGTGAACGGCATCCGCAAGGAATTGGGCTTCGGCGCGGTGCCGGTGCGGTTGACGCTGCGCAGCCAGAAAAATCCTTACGCGACCAAATAGGACGATGACCGCCGATCCGGTGATCGTAAACGCCAGGGGCATGAAATGCCCTTGGCCCGTGCTGCGCGCCGCCCGCGCCCTGCGCGAGGCGCAGGCGATCGTCATAGAGGCGGACGACCCGATCGCCCCGCGCGAACTGGAAGCATTGGCGCAGGCGCAGGGATGGCGCTTTTCCGCCTTGGGCGATCATCGTTTCGCCCTCGCCCACCCGGATTGAATTGCCTCCGAAACCGATGGCATTGCGCCACCTTTTAACCTGCTATTTACCGCCCGTGCCTATTTTGGCCTCGCTAGAGTGAAGGAGCGGCACGGGTGTCCCATCAAGATACCGAACTGGTCAATTGGAGCGAATTTTCGCGTACCCGTGGTGAACTGGGTGCGGCGTTTCTTCGCATCCTGGGCTATTTCCGGGAAGATGGCGCCAAATCCATCAGCGCCGTCGAGGATGCCTTCCGCGCCCGTAGCGCCGCCGATGTGATTCGCCCGGCCCATACATTGAAGGGTGAAGCAGCCCAGTTCGGCGCCTATCGCCTGAGCGCCATGGCGGAGGAAATCGAAATGGTCGCCCGCCGCTGTGTGGAAATGCACGAAAGCCCCGACGAACTGATCGAGGTGGTCGTCGCCCTGCGCCCCTGCTTCACCGAAACGATGGCGCTGCTGGACCGCGATGCCAATCCGCTGGTCGCCCGCCGCCCCACCGGCTTTGGGCGCCGGGTCGAAGCGCCCGTGCCGACATTCGGCCGCGCCGGCTAATTAGGTCTTGAAGTAAAACCCATCATGCTCCCATATGCGGGGCATGACCCGTTTTTCTCTGCTCGACCTCGTCCCCGTTCGCGAAGGCGACAGCGTCGCCACGGCGCTTGCCAATGCTGCGGACCTTGCTACCCATGCCGAAGCGCTGGGCTATCACCGCTTCTGGGTAGCCGAACATCATGGCATGGCGGGCATTGCCTCCGCCGCGACAGCGGTGGTGCTGGCCCATATCGGGCAGGCGACGTCGACCATCCGCATCGGCGCAGGTGGCATCATGCTGCCCAATCATGCGCCGCTGCTGATCGCAGAGCAGTTCGGCACGCTCGATGCGCTCTTTCCCAGCCGCATCGACCTGGGCCTCGGCCGGGCGCCGGGATCCGACCAGCGCGCGTCGCAGGCGATCCGCCGCAACCTGTCGGGCGGGCCGGACCAGTTCCCGCGCGACGTGATGGAATTGCAGGCCTATTTCGCCGATGACGAACGCCTCTCGATACAGGCGACACCGGGCGCCGGCGCGGATATTCCGCTCTGGATTCTCGGCTCCAGTCTCTATGGCGCGCAACTGGCCGCCGCACTTGGCCTGCCTTATGCTTTCGCCTCGCATTTTGCCCCTGCGATGCTGGACGAGGCGATCGAAATCTATCGTCGCGACTTCCGCCCATCGGCGCAGCTCAAATATCCCTATGTCATGGCCGGCTACAACGTCTTCGCCGCCGATACGCAGGCGGAAGCGCAACTGCTCGCCAGTTCGATGCAGCAGGCTTTCGTGCGGTTGCGCACCGGCCAGCCGGGCAAGCTGCAACCGCCGGTGCCGGGCTATTATGACGAGTTGCCGATGCAGGCGCAGGCGATGCTGTCGGATGTGCTCAGCGTCTCCAGCATCGGCACGCAGGCGGATGTGGAGCGCGACATCGCCGCTTTCCTGCGACGCACGCAGGCGGACGAACTGATCCTGACCGGCCAGATTTTCGATCCGGCCGCGCGCAAGCACAGCTTCGCCATCGCCATGGCCGCTGCTCAGCAGGTAGCGAGTCGCGAAACGGTCTGAGGTTCAGGCTTTTTTAGCCGGCCACCGCTCAATATCCCGGCGGTGGCCGGCGCAACCCGACGCAACCCGCCACCGATCAGCATCACGACGCCCAGAATGATGAAGGGCTGCGCGACCAGATAGAAGGGATAGAGCGGCGATCCCATCCGCCCGAACAATCCGCCCAGCACCGGCCCACCCAGCCAGATCAGGATCAGGTGCGCACAGAAGAGGAAGAAGGCGTAAGGCTCGATCCGCAGCAACATCGCGCGCGCCGGACTACCCGCCAGCCCCCATGAGAAGCGCCAGAAGGCGACCGCCGCCGCAATCCGCAACGTCAAGTCCAGCGCCCGCTGTGCCGCCGGCCAGGCATCGTCAGCAGTGGAAACAGCCACATAGAGTTGCCCGGCCATCAATAGCGCAAAGGGCACTGCCATCAGCAGCAAAGGCCGCGCCGCCACCTTTTCCGCCCAGCCGCCACGCTGCGCCAATATGCCGAGCGCAAAGAAGACGAGGATCGATGCGCGCATCAGCACTGGCGGACCAAAGCCGGCAATCTGGCATGCAGCCGCGATCAGCGCAATCAGCAGCAGCGACCAGTTAGGCAGGCGTACCAGCAGCGGTGCAGCGACCATGCATAGGAACAGGTCGCGCAGGAACGGCATCTGAACATTGATGTCGGGATTGCGGGTGATGATGAAAATCTCGTCGATCGTCCACCACACCGACTGCGGCACCGGCGCGGCGAGACTGAACAACCAAGCGGCGCCCGATACCAGAATGATCGCGATGACGTTCCACAAGGCCATCGGCAGCAGGATCGTGCGCGCCTTGCGCCGGACATGCTCGCCCCAGTCGCGGGTGCGCCGGCTATTGGCCACCAACCAGCCGGAAATCAGCCCCAGCAGCGGCACCGCGCTGCGCCCGAACAATTCCATCAGCAACCAGCGCAGATTTTCCTGCGCCGTCCCGCGCAACGCATGCAGCGCTTCGCCATTCATACCCGTCCAGGCATGAACATAAACTACGCCCAGAATACAGATGACCCTGGCGATCGCAATCGCATCGGAGCGGCGCGCCGCATCAGGCTTAAGGGTATCGGACAAGCGGCCATCCTGATTGTTACGCCTTCTCAATGCCCGAAGTCGCCCCATGTTCCTACCCGAACCTATATTTGGTCCGTATCGGACCCCGGCTCAGCGCCCCTTAACCTTGTCGCTTCACACTGATGCGGGGCTTGCAAATGCGTGCGACAAAGGCAGCTAAGCCAATATTTACCTCTTTTGCCTAGAAGCGGCCTGTTAACCGGAAGCCTTTCCGGTCGAAGGGACGACAAAGGCTCATGACCCATATGCCGGGCGCACAACATTTCACCCCTGCTGCCGCCGCGCCCGCGCATCTTGCTTCGGTCCCGTCGATGGGCATGGTGTTCCAGATCGCCGGGTCGAGTTCCAAGGTGCTGATCGACGCGCAGACGCTGGCCGTCCTGGGACAGGATCCCGATCCCTGCATCGCCATGGCGGGCCAGGTCGGCAGTCAGGTGAAGATGCGCGTCGGCAATAGCTGGCTGGTCGCCAGCGTGCGCGCCATGACGCTGGATCAGGCCAGCAAGGGCATCGTCGCCGACATCGACTTCCTCGGCGAAGGGGATGAGGAAAAGCTGACCGGTCGCATCTATCGCTTCCGTCGCGGCGTCACCCGCTATCCCACGCCCGGCACAGACATTTTCCCGGTGTCGAGCCATGACATGCAGCAAATCTACGCCGCCGACGACCGCGCCAATGTGGAAATCGGCACCGTTTATCCCACCACGGATACGCGCGCGGCGCTCTATGTCGACTCGATGCTGGGCAAGCATTTTGCGCTGCTCGGCTCCACCGGCACGGGTAAGTCGACCAGCGCAGCGCTGATCCTGCACCGCATCTGCGACCTGTCGCCGCAGGGCCATATCGTGATGATCGACCCCCATGGCGAATATGGCGCGGCCTTCGCCACCAATGGCGCGGTCTATGACGTCAGCAATCTGGCCCTGCCCTATTGGCTGATGAATTTCGAGGAACATTGCGAGGTTTTCGTCACCTCATCCGGCTCCGAGCGGACGGTGGACAGCGACATTCTGGCCAAATGCCTGCTGGCGGCCCGGTCGAAAAATCGTCTGGCCGAAAGCATCGGGCGCCTCACCGTCGATTCGCCGGTCCCCTATCTGCTGTCGGACCTCACCACCATTCTCCAGAATGAGATGGGCAAGCTGGACAAGGGCACCAATTCGCTGCCCTACATGCGCCTGAAGACCAAGATCGACGAGATCAAGGCTGATCCACGCTACAGCTTCATGTTCTCTGGCATGCTGGTCGCGGACACGATGCAGGCGTTTCTGGCGAAGATTTTCCGCCTGCCCTCCGACGGCAAGCCCATTTCCATCATCGACGTGTCGGCCATGCCGTCCGACATCACATCGACCGTGGTGTCGGTGCTTTCGCGGCTGGTGTTCGACTATGCCATCTGGGCGCGCGACGAGCCGCAGCGCCCCATCCTCCTCGTCTGCGAGGAAGCGCATCGCTACATCCCCAACACGACCACCGGCAACGGCCAGGCCGTGCGCAAGATATTGGAGCGGATCGCCAAGGAAGGCCGTAAATACGGCATTTCGCTTGGCCTCATCACGCAGCGTCCGTCCGACCTTGCCGAAGGCGTGCTGTCGCAGTGCGGCACCATCATCTCGATGCGCCTCAACAACGACCGAGATCAGGCCTTCGTGAAGGCCGCGATGCCGGAAGGCGCGCGGGGATTTCTCGATTCGATCCCGGCCCTGCGTAATCGGGAGGCGATCATCTGCGGCGAAGGCGTCGCCGTGCCGATCCGCGTCGCGCTCGACAATCTGGAAGAACATCGCCGCCCCGCGTCGGGCGACCCGAGCTTCACCGAATTGTGGCGTCAATCCGGCAGCGAAGCCGACATATTGGAACGCACCATCACCCGCTGGCGCAATCAAGGGCGCTAAGCAGCGCCGCCAACCCCGAATTTCGTCATTGCGAGCGCAGCGAAGCAATGACGATATCTCGACACTCACCCCACCGGCGCGATCCGCCCGGCCGGTTCCGCGTCGCTGTTCGCCGCCTCGCGGCATTGCTCCTCATGCACCGGCACCATCAGCTTCGCCTTGCGCCAACCGCCCTTCGCATAGACCGCCCATGCCAGCAGCAGCGCGACAGCAGATCCCACCGGGAAACTCAGCCACAGCGCGTCGGCGCCCATCGACGGATAGCCCAGTTCATAGAAGCCTAGCCGCACCCCGAACAAAGTAAAGATCAGGATCAGCAACGGCGCCACTACCACGCCATTGGCGCGCATCACCCCGAACAGGATCATGGTGCAGCCGAAGATCATGAAGCTCCAGCTGGCCAGCAACTGCATATGCCATGCCGCGTCGATCGCCGCCTGATTGCTCCCCAGGAACAGCGACAGCAGGGATGCGTGGAATAGCAGGATGATGACGATCATCGCCCCGGTGATCGCCAGCAGATAGGAAATGCCATAGCCCGCAATCTTGCCGATCCGGTCCCATCGCCCGGCGCCCACATTCTGCGCCGCCATCGCGCTGACCGCTGCGCCCATCGCCATCGCCGGCATTTGCAGATAGGTCCATATCTGCTGCGCCGCGCCATAGGCCGCCGTCACCAGCAGCCCCTCCCGATTGACGAGGCCGATCATGACCAGTCCGGAGGCCGACATGACGATCATCTGGAGGCCCATCGGCAGCCCCTTGGCCACCAATATCCGCAACTGATCGGCGGCGGGCCACAGATAGCGCAACTCCGCGCCGCGCAGCCGCAACGGCATATCTTTGGCATAAATGAAGGCCACGACCCCGATCAGGCTGATGATTCCCGCCGCCGCCGTCGCCGCCGCAGACCCGGCAATGCCATAAGCGGGGATCGGCCCCAGCCCCAGGATCAGCACCGGGTTGAGGATCAGGTCGATCGCCACGCTCACGATCATGAAGATCAGCGGCGTGCGCGCATCGCCAGCACCACGCAGGCCCATCATGATCATCACCACCAGCAGGGTCGCGGGCATGGCGAAGAAAATGACGCGCAGATAGACCAGCGCCAGATCATAGGCCTCTGCGGGCGTCGCCAGCATGTGCAGCAGCGCCGGCGCGCCGATCCAGCCGGTGATCGCAACGCCCAGCCCCAGCATGGAACAGAAGCCGACCGCCGATCCGAAGGCCCGCCGCGCCGCGTCGATATCCCGTGCGCCGACCGACTGGGCGATCACCACGGTCGATGCCATGCCGAACCCGAACACGACCGAGAACATCAGGAACATGATGATATTGGCATTGGCGGTCGCCGCCAGCGCCTGCGCGCCCAGAAAGCGCCCGACCCAGATCGCGTTGATCGACCCATTGACCGACTGGAGAATATTGGACGCCAGCGTGGGAATGGCGAACATCAGCAACGTGGCGCCGATCGGCCCCTGCGTCAGGTCTTTGCTGCCCGGTTTGCTTGCCGCCATTCTCTCTATCCCTCCACACGCATCAGGCTCATTGCATGGGAAGCGCCCATCCCCCGTTCGCCCTGAGCCTGTCGAAGGGCGCCTCCTTCTTCAAGAGACAATATGCCTTCGACAAGCACAGCGCGAACGATAGTAGCTTTTATGCCCGGCTGTTGGGGCTTACCTTATCCCAGCCGTTCCAGCGCCGCCTTCAGCCGCTCGGCCTCTGCCGTCTTTTCGGCATGATCCTCGCGCGCCTTGGCGACGGCTTCGGGCTTGGCCTTTTCGACGAAGCTGGGGTTGGACAGGCGACCGCCCAGACCATCCCGCTCCTTCTCCGCTGCGGCCAACGCCTTGGCGAGACGGGTCCTTTCCGCAGCAATGTCGATCACGCCTTCCAGCGGAAGGATGAAGGTCGCCTCATCCACCACGATCTGCGCCGCGCCGCCAGCCGGCGGTTCACCGAAGGTCAGGCTCTCGACCCGGCCGAGGCGCGCCAGCGCCACGCCCTGACGGTCGAGACGACGCTGCGTCCCCTCCGCCGCATCGCGCACCACCATGGGCAGCTTCGCGCCCGGCGGCACGTTGAGTTCGGTCCGCGCCGTGCGGATCGCGCTCACCAGCCGGATCAGCCAGTCGATCTCCGCCTGCGCATCGCTATCGACCGCCGCCAAAGCCTGCGGCCATTGCGCGACGATCAGTTCGTTGGACCGCGTCCCGGTCAGATGCCACAATTCTTCGGTGATGAACGGCATGAAGGGATGCAGCATCACCAAAATCTGGTCGAACGCCCAGCCAGCAACGGCCTTGGTCTCGTCATCCATCGCGCCCTTGGTCAGTTCGATATACCAGTCGCAAAACTGGTCCCATACGAAGTGATAGATGGCGTTGGCGGCCGCATCGAACCGCAGTTCGACCATAGCCGTGTCGATCGCCTGCACGGTCGCGACCGTCTCCGCGATGATCCAGCGATTGACTGGCAGCGTGGCATGGGGCGCTTCATGGCTGGTGGACGCGGTGACGCCGTTCGACTGAAGGAAGCGCGCGGCGTTCCACAGCTTGGTCGCAAAGTTGCGATAGCCCTCCACCCGCTTCTCATCCATCTTCACATCGCGGCCCTGGCTTTCCATCGCCGCCATGAAGAAGCGCAGCGCGTCCGCGCCGAACCGGTCGATCAGGCCGAGCGGATCGACCACATTGCCCTTGGACTTGGACATTTTCTGCCCGTCGGCCGCGCGGACCAGACCGTGCAGATAGAGTTTCTTCCACGGGGCCTCGCCCATGAACTCCATCCCCTGCATCGCCATGCGCGCATCCCAGAAGAACAGGATGTCGAAGCCGGAAATCAGCAGATCATTGGGATAATGGCGCGACAGCTTCTCGCTCTGCTCCGGCCAGCCCAGCGTCCCGAACGGCCACAGCGCAGAGGAGAACCATGTGTCGAGGACGTCGGGATCGCGGGTTAGCGTCTTGTTGCCGGCCAGCGCCTGCGCCTCGGCCTCGCTTTCGGCGACATAGCTGTTGCCATCTTCATCGAACCATGCCGGGATCTGGTGCCCCCACCACAGCTGGCGCGAGACGCACCAGGGCTGGATATTCTCCATCCAGTTGAAGAAGGTCTTTTCCCATGTCCTGGGCACGATCTCGATCGCGCCGTCGCGCACCGCCTGCATCGGTGCGACCGCCAGCTTTTCGGCGTCCACATACCACTGGTCGGTCAGCCAGGGTTCGATGACCACGTTCGACCGGTCGCCGAATGGCGTCTGGATCGTGCGCGGCTCGAAATCGGCGACGACCTCCTCGCCTTCCTTGTTCTTCGTGACATGGGGGACGAGGAAGCCGAGCGCCTTCATCTCCGCCACCACGGCCTCGCGGGCGCCGTCCACGCCATCCTTTTTGAAGCGATGGAGGCCAAGGAAGCGGTCGGGGATCAGCCCGTCGGCGGTCTGCACGACATTGGCGTCGGCGTCGAACATGTTGAGCATGTCGGCGGCCCTGAAGCCCGCCCGCTTGCCCACGTCGAAATCGTTGAAGTCATGCCCCGGCGTGATCTTCACCGCGCCGGTGCCCAGCGCCGGATCGGCATGTTCGTCGGCCACGATGGCGAAACGACGACCCGTGATCGGCTGGAGAATCTCCTTGCCGATGACCGCCTTGTACCGTTCGTCGTCGGGATGCACGGCGATCGCCATGTCGGCCAGCATGGTTTCGGGCCGCGTCGTCGCAACGACGATATGGTCGCTGCCGTCCGCCAGCGTGACGCCATCGGCCAGCGGATAGCGGAAGCGCCAGAAGCCGCCCTTCGTCTCGACCGTCTCGACCTCAAGGTCCGAAATGGCCGAACGGAAATGCGGGTCCCAGTTCACGAGCCGCTTGTCGCGATAGAGCAGGCCGCGCTTGTGCAACTCCACGAAGGTCTTGATGACCGCCTTGGAAAAGCCCTCATCCATGGTGAAGCGTTCGTTCGCCCAGTCCATCGAACAGCCCAGCCGCCGCAACTGGCCGGTGATGGCCCCGCCGCTCTCGGCCTTCCATTCCCACACCTTGTCCACGAACTGCTCGCGGGTGAAGTCGGTGCGCTTCTGTTGCTTGGCGTTGAGCTGGCGCTCCACCACCATCTGCGTCGCGATGCCAGCATGGTCGGTGCCGACCACCCAGAGCGCATCCTTGCCGCACAGCCGTTCATAACGGATCACGATATCCTGCAACGTATTGTCGAGCGCATGGCCGATATGCAGGCTTCCCGTCACGTTCGGCGGCGGGTTCACGATGGTGAAGGGCGTCGCGTCCGGCCGTTCGGGGCGGAACAGGCCGTTCGCCTCCCAATGGGCGTACCAGCGGGATTCGATATCGGCGGGGTCGAAGGTTTTGGGCAGTTCGGTCATGGTTGCGCTTTAACGGCTGGGGCGCGACACGCAAGAGAGCGGCCGCAATCCGGTGACGCTATATGTCGCCATCCAGCATCGCCGGCGGCAAAAGCGCTTTCAGCAATTCGGGAATGGCATCGGACTTCACCCGAACCTTGCCATCGCCCTTTTGCGCCACCAGTTCCAATTCTGCGCCGCTATTATCGTACACCCACGCCCTGTCCGACTGATAGAAGAACCATTCAAGCTGCTCAAACGATCGGGTGCGGCGCAGCCTGACCTTGTCGGCCGGAACATCATGCCCGCCCTTTGCCACGCGATGCCTGATGCGGTTCAGCTGTTCTTCAACGCTGTCCACGAACACATAGATCAGACGGACCTCGAAATCGTGGCTTCGGGCCATTTCGACCAGCCGCCGATATTTGCTGCTGGACAGGACTGTCTCGACGCCGATCGTCTGATGCACCCTGATCGAAGCATCCAGCCATGCCTCTATGCGCTGCACCGCCGCCAGATTGGCATCGAGCAAGGGCAGGCTTTCGGTTTCCTGCAATCGAACAGTCAGAAGATCGGGATTGATAATCCAGACCGACCCGTCGAATCCGACGAGGTCGTTACGGCCATAAACGGTGCTTTTGCCCGATCCATTAGGGCCAGCAACGATCCACAATCGTGGACGCGCCGTGCCCTTGTTGATCAACTATCCTTCTCGATCGCCCGGTTTTCCTTGCGAGCGCGCCGCACATTCGCCTGGAAGGACGCCGTCAGATCAGCGCTGAAACTTGGGCTGTCAGCGTCTATGACGCGCAGCTTCACGACCTGCCCATCCTTTCGCACGATGCGAAATTTGGGCTTGCTGGGCTTCCCTGTTTCCAGAGGGCCATCGACCAGTTCGATGAGTTGCGTCGCCATATCGCCAATATAACCATTGCTCCGGGGAAGTGGAAGAGGCTCGCCGCCTCAATCCCTCATTTCCCCGTCCACTTGTCCAGCCAGCCCAGCGCCTCGCCATACCATTGCAGCGAGTTTTTCGGCTTCAGCACCCAGTGATTCTCATCCGGGAACACCAGCAGCTTGGACGCGATGTCCCGCCGCTGGAGCGCAGTGAATGCGGCCAGTCCCTGCGTGTAGGGGATGCGGAAATCCTTCTCGCCCGTCACCACCAGCATCGGCGTCTTCCACGCGGCGACATGGTTGACCGGGTTCCATTTCTCGAACTCTTCGGGCTTTTCATAATAGGGGCCGCCATGCTCCCACTCGTCGAACCACAGCTCCTCGGTTTCATAGGCCATGGCGCGGGCGTCGAAGACGCCGTCATGCTGGACGATGCATTTGAACCCTTCGGCCCACTGCCCCTCGATCCAGTTCATCATGTAGCCGCCATAGCTGGCGCCCAACGCGCAGGCATTGGTCGCGTTGACCTCCGCATCCTTCGCCGCAGCCGCCGCCAGCCCCAACTTCAGGTCTTCGAGCGGCTTGCCGCCCCAATCCTTGTTGATGGCATCGGTGAAGGCCTGCCCATAGCCGGTGCTCCCATGGAAATCGACGATCACCGCCGCATAGCCATGCGCCGCGAACGCCTTGGGATTCCAACGATAGGACCAGCTGTCGTTAAAGCTGCCCTGCGGCCCGCCATGCACCAGAAAGGCGACCGGCAGCTTGTTCACCGTGCCGCTGGCGGACGGGTTGAGCGGCTTCACGATCTGCCCCCACACCGTATCGCCATTGGCGCCCTTGAAGCTGAACCGCTCAATCGACACATCATCAACGTCCGCCAGCTTGGCCGCGTTTACGTCGGTCAGGCGGACAGGCTTCCCCTTGGCAGGCATCTTCCAGAAATCAGCCGGCGACTGGATGCTGTCCAGCGCATAGATGAAGCCACCCTGCGGCAGCGGCACGACGCTGCCGGCATGGCCCTTCTGCGTCAGGCGCACCACCTTGCCCGACGCGGCATCGACCCGGAACACCGGATTGTCGAGCACGTCATTGGCGGTGACCAGCAGCCCCTTGCCATTGGCTTCCCAGGCGATCGACGCGACCGACCGGTCCCATGCGTCCGTCAGCGCCTTCGTCTCACCGGTCGCGATGTTACGCAACATCAGCACTTGCCGGTCGGCTTCATAGCCCGGCCGCTTCATCGCGACATAGGCCAGCCATTGCCCGTCGGGCGACACGGTCGGCAGCGTATCGGTGGCCTCATTCGCCTTGGTCAGGTTGGCCGGCGCCGCGCTGCCATCGGCCGGCACGGAAAAGATGTCGAGATTGGTCGACAACGGCTCGATCCGGCCGGCTTCACGCAAGGCGAAGAACAAAGTCTTGCCATCCCTGCCCCAGGCGCTTTCCTCCGCACCGCCAAAGGGCTTGGATGGGCTGTCGCCAACCAGCCCGTCCATCACCGATACGGCAGGGCCGCCGGCGACCGGCATCACGAAAATCTGCGACCTTTGCCCGTCCGACCACGTATCCCAATGGCGCACGAACAGCTGGTCGTAGACGCGGCCCGACCCCGCCTCCCTGGGCGCGTCCGCCTTCACATCGCCGATCGTCTTCGCGCCCGCCGGCCGATCGGCCCACAGTGCGACCTTGCTGCCATCGGGGCTGAGCAGGAAACCGTTGATGCCGCCCGGCGCCTTGCTGATCTGCACCGCTTCGCCGCCGCTCAGCGCCACGCGCCACAGCTGGTCATCGCCGCTGGCGTTGGACTGGAAATAGAGCGCCGACCCATCGGGCGAGAAGACGGGCGACGCCTCATTCTTGTCGGGCTTCGACGCGATCAGCTTCGGTGCCTGCCCGACCTTGCTGATATCCAGCAGATAGAGGTCCGTCCGCCCCTTGTTCGCGGCCAGATCGGTGCTGCGCAGCTGATAGGCCAGCCATTTGCCGTCCGGCGACACGGTCGGTGCGCCGATCCGATCCAATCCCACCATGTCGGCGGGCGTAAACGGACGCGCCAAGGCCGGCGCGGTGGCCAGAGCCATCGCGCCGACGGCTGCGAGCAAAAATCTCTTCATGGAAAACCACCCTTGGATCGGATAGGCGGCGCATGATCGGCGCCGTCAGGATGCCAAGGGTCTAGGCCGCCGCGAAAGCGACCGCAAGAACGCGAATCAGCGCCCGGTGATGCGCGCGATTTCCTTCGCCACCATCTCTTCGACCATCGAAGGCAGGCGCGTGTCGAGCCATTCCTTCAACATGGGCTTGAGCATGGCGCGGACCAGCCCTTCCAGCGTATTGTCGCCGCCATCCTTGGGCGTGACCAGCATGGAGGACAGGGCAGAGAGCGAATGACGCGCGGCGACTTCGCTTTCCACCGACAGGATCGAATCGTCCGTCTCGGCGGCGTTGGCGGTCTTGGGCGTGGCTTTGGGGGCAGGCACGGCTTCCTCCTCCGCAATTTCGTCGGTCAGTTCCAGCACTTCTTCGACGACGGGTTCGATATAGACCGGTTCCACCGGCGCGGGCGCAGCCTTCGCCTCGGCCCGCATACGGCGGGGTGCGGCCTGAACCGCTTCCTCGCCCTCTTCGGCGATGATCCGCTTGATGGAGGAGAGTATCTCTTCCATCGAGGGTTCCTTGGTCATGTCACCCATGGATAGTCCCCGTCCAACCCGCATTGCGCATCCTTAACCGTTAAAATTACCCAGCCGGGTTAACAAGCGGTTAAGGCTGCCGTGTAGCCGGTGCGACATTGGCGTTTTGCGCAGACGTGTCAACGGTCCGCGTGGCGACCGGCACCGGCTTGCCGTCGAAGCTCCAGTCCAGCCACTTGCCCTTCACCCGTTCATAATTGACCATCGGGTCATAGAGCGTGCCGCTGTCCAGGCCCAGGTCGCCCGCTTCGGCATGGCCCATCGCCGCCAAAACGCTGAAACCGGCGACATAGGCGTTGCGCTGTGCCGTCACCAGCAGCACCTTGGCATTGAGCGCTTCCTGCTCGGCATTGAGGATATCGAGGATGGTGCGGCTGCCGACGCTATTTTCCGCACGCACGCCTTCCAGCGACAGGTTCGCGGCCTCGACTGCCTTCTGATTCGATTCGATGCTCTCCAGCGACGCTTGCCAGCTGGCATAGGCGGCGCGCGTCTGGGAAATGACGCCGCGCTCCACCTCGATCTCCCGCTCGATCGCCTGCGATTCGAGCGCCTGATTCTGGCGCACCTGCGCAGCCGGTCGACCGCCCTGATAGAGCGGAATGCTGAGTTGCACGCCTGCGGCGGCCTGCTTGTTGATCTGCGGCCCTTCCACTGCATTGCCCTGCGCATCCTGCGCAGTGCCGCCCAGCGTGTGCAGATAATTGGTATAGCCCGCCTGGGTGAAGCCGGTGACGGTCGGCAAGCGCCCTGCCCGCGCCACCTTTACATCATAGCCCGCCGCGATCCGGCTCTGCTTGGCCGCCAAAATGTCGGGATTGTCGTTGAGCGCGACCTGCACCGCGATCTGCGGCGTCGCGGGAAGCCCCGGCAAGGCCGGCGGCGTATCCAGCGTGTCGGGCGCCTCACCCACCAGCGCCAGATAATTTTCACGGCTCGTCACCAGATTGGCCTCGGCCGTCTGCAAATCGGACCGCGCGATCGCGAGGCGCGACTGCGACTGCGCCACGTCGGTGCGCGTCAGGTCGCCAACCTCGAACCGGTCGTTAGTCGCCTGAAGATTGACCTCAAGCGCCTTCACATTGGACTGGTTGAGCGACAGCACCGCATTGTCGCGGATCACATCCATATAGGCCGCGACCACCTGCGAAAAGATGCTGGCCTCGGTCCCGCGCAGATTGGCCTGTCCGGCTTCGACCCGGACCTTGGCTGCCTTCACCCCGTTGCGCACCGCGCCACCGGAATAGATGGGGACGTTGAGCGACGCCTGCGCATTCACCGTCCGCTGCGGCGAGGTGAAGCTGATCGTCGGCTTGAGGACGCTTTCGGAGAAGCTGCCGGTGACATCCGCATTGGGACGGCCTGCCGCCTTCTGGATCGGCACATTCTCATCCGTCGCGCGCTGACCGGCGCGCGCGCCGGTCAGTGTCGGGTTGGACACATAAGCCTTCGCCAGTGCACCCTGTAATGTTTCGGCCTGCGCCGAAACCGTGAGGGCGGAAGACAGCAACAACAAAGCAGCCGCGGCATGATGCCGATAAAATTTGCGCTTCGCCGTCATCTATCCCCGCCCATCATCTTTCAGAATTCAAAAGCCTTGGGTGCGCCGAACCCCGGCAACACCACCATTTCGATATCGACCAGGCTGTTCAGGCCCAGTACTCCGGCAACTACCCGGCCGCTGCTCAGGCGCGTGACGCCGCGATCCGCGACGCCCGTTACCACACGGGCGTCCTCGGCAAGCTGCTGAACGAGCGTTGCGGGGACTTCCTCCACCGCGCCGTCGATGAAAAGCACATCATAAGGCGCACCGCTGGCGGCGCCGTCCTTCAGCGCGCCACGCACAATGGTCGCACCGGCAACCGCGATCTCCGGGCTGCCCTCTTCCTCGACCGCCGTCACCTGCGCGCCCAGTTCGACCAGTAGCGCGGCGGCATAGCCGGTCGCGGCGCCGATCAGCAGCACCTTGTCACCCGGCGCGATCTGCGCCTCGGTCAGCAGCCGGCCGGTCACCAGCGGCGGGTTCAGCGCACGGCCGCCCGTCAGCGGGATCGGCCGGTCGATATAGGCCATGGCCCGACGCTCGGCGGGCACGAATTCCTCGCGCGGCACCTTGGCCATCGCGGCGATCACGCGCTGGTCGTCCACGTCGCTGGTGCGCAACTGGCTCTCGACCATGGCGGTCCGCATCGAAGAATAAGTCTGCTCGGTCACGATCATTTCTCGCTTGATCCAGTGGGCTTGGCACAACTGTATTGGCAATGCAATACACTAAGCATGTCATCGGACCTCTAAATCAGCGGACGGCCTGCGCCAAGCGGCTTTGCGCGCCATGGCCCAAGATTCTTGATGCTTGCGCGACGATTCTTCACAGTTACGGGACAGTGGCCGCTTGACTTTGCATTCAAAGCCGCACATCTGCGGCGTCCCACGCCGAGGCCCGATGGCGGAGTGGTGACGCAGAGGACTGCAAATCATCACCGAATCGGCGGATTTCTGCGATAGTTCGCAGAATTGCAGCGAATTTCACCTTACTGAATATCAATAGGTTAGCAGGCGACTGCGAACTCTATGCGCGTTCACTTAGGCGAATTGCCCTCGAGTCGCCGCGGCCGCGCGTACTCCCCCTGCCCCCCGCTTTTGATGCCAATCCAACTGGATTGCCTTTGATCCTCCCTCACTCCCACCCTTGGGCTTTGCGAGGGAGGATAGAAAGCCTTGGGAGCCGCAGAAAACCGGGCTTGAGGGAGGATGGGAGCGTGCGGGAGGGAAAACCGTGAAAGTCCACACGTACGCACACATGCGTGGGCACATGCGCGCGGGCACGCGCGCGTAGGAACTATACTTTTCCCTCCCACGCTCCCGTTTCGATAGAAAATGGCAGAAAACCTTACTTCTATCCTCCCATATATCCCTCCCATTCTAGGGAAGAAGAAATGAAAGCTCCCATGAAAGGACCGCAGTATCTGTTTGAAGGGCTGTTGCTGGCTGGCACGCCATCGGACACCTTCGGTGATTTCTACCGCGACCATGTCCGCTACAGCCCGGACGGCCGCCTTCCTGCGGACCAGTTGAAGGCGGCTTATGAGGCGTGGGCTGATGAGCGCGATCTGGCGACCAGTTCGCCGCGCACCATCCGGACGTTCATGGAAGCGAATGGTCATCGCCATTCCAAGTCCAGCACGATCTTCTATCGCGACGCGATGCTGGGCGACTTTGTAGGCCAGCCTGTGCCAGCCCGCTCCTTGCCGGTTGCCAACGGTCGCAAGGTTCGCGACGCGGTAAGCGTCACGCTGGACGATCTCGATCAGATCATCACCGAGTTGCAGGGCATGCGATCGAGGATGGCACGGATCAAAGCATCACTAACTCTGAAAGGTGGCAGATCATGAGTAACGAACGGCGATTGACGATGACGCTGATCCAGTCGGCAATCTGCGGAACCGATCATCCGGCAAGTGCGGTGATCGTCCTCATGTCGGCCGCCGCGTCGATCCTCGCGCAACAGTTTGGAGAGGACGAGGCCGGCGCGCTGATGCTGAGCATGGTCGGCGAGGCGCGTGCCGAGTGGACGAAGCAGCATGCCAACTGATCGGGTGCGGCAAGACGGCCGACCCCCGCCCCCTTTGGGTCCTTACCCGGTCGGTGGGGCATGTGCAGTCTTACTCCGCGCAGGGTTTTACGGTTCAAGAGGTGGTTTCCTTTTTGAACCCTGTGAACTGAACTAGTTCAATGGCTTAAACTCACATCGGAATGTGGTGGCGACATGGTTGATGGTTTGATGGATGGATATAACGAGGCATCTGCGGCGGTGTATCTGGGCCTGTCGGCGCGCACGCTGCGCCGATATCGGTTGATGGGCAGGATCGGTCATCATCGTTCGCCCGGCGGACGTATCAGCTATACCCTCGACCAACTGATCGACTTTCAACTGTCGACCCGCGTAGCGCCATCGAGCAACGGCGCGGCGGCCGCATGATCGTGGGAGGAAGCAGGAGGGTCGCCTAGCGCTGGCGCGCTAGAAGGATCGAAGTGTGGCCGCGATACTGTATCCTTTGGCCACACATGACCGCCTATGGCCGCACAACGGAAATGTTCAGTCCTATCGCCCGCACCGAATATGCGGGCCATGCCACAGACAGCCCCCACCCGCACCGAACGCCGCGTCATGGCCGAGCCGCGAAGTCGCGACGTCGATCTTACGCCTGGCACCTGGAACGCCGAAGCTCGCACGGTCGAAGTCGTCTGGACGACTGGATCGCGGGGCGCTCGCTTCGACTGGGACAGCGGAGAGGCTGTCGATGAGGAGTTGGATACCAGTCCCAACGCCGTCCGGCTCGACAGGCTGAATAGTGGCGCTCCGGTGCTGGATGCGCACCGGCGCGGATCGGTCGGCACCCAAATCGGCGTCGTCCTGCCCGGCAGCGCTCGTATGCAGGGGGGACGGGGGATTGCCACAGTTCGCCTTTCGGATCGGCAGGAACTCGCGTCGATCGTCTCCGACATCGGCGCAGGCATCATCCGCAACCTTTCGGTCGGTTACACCGTCCATGCCTATGAAGTGATCCGGCAAGCCGGCCAGCGCCCGATTTACCGGGCCGTCGATTGGGAGCCGTTTGAAATCAGCTTCCTGCCTGTGGGCTTCGACGCACAAGCCCAAGTCCGCGCCGCGCCTGGCGCGGCTCCATGCACCCTCCTCTACCCTTCCAACCAGGAGCTTTCCACCATGCCACGCTCGTCTCAGCGCAACCTGTCCGGCCTAGGCGGCGGGCAACATGACGATAACAGCCAAGCCGATGCTGGCGTGCCCGACGCAGGAAGCATCCCCGGCGTCGGTCGCATTCGCGAATTCGTCAACCTAGCGGCCGATAGCGGGCATGTGTCCCGTGAAGATTGCAACGGCATCATCATCGACATTGCCGAGCGTGGTCTTAACGAGGGGCAGATGCGCGACACCATCTTGCAGATTTCCGCTGCGCGCCAGCGAGCATCGACGAGTGGCATTTCGAGCATCGGCGGCACCGATCTTATCCAGCGTTGGGGCGGCGGCGGTGCCACCTATGACAATCCTGATTTTCATGCCCGCGCGATCGAGGACGCAATCTATGCTCGCATGAGCGGCCGCACGCCGACCGATCATGCCCGCGCCTTCATGCACATGTCTCTTGTCCAGATCGCCGGTCAGGTGGCCGAGCGCGCCGGCGTGCGGGGCGTGCAGGGCATGGCACCGGGCGACATCCTTAACAATGCGGCCTGGAGTCGTTCGCGCGGCTTGGACGCTGGCACGCGATCCTTCAGCGTCGGCTACCACACCACAAGCGACTTCCCCGACCTTTTGACAGGCGCCGGCCAGCGCTTCCTGATGGATATGTTCGAAGCGGCGGCATCGCCGTTGAAAACATTGGGTCACAAGCGGCAGGCTCGCGACTTTCGCGATATCAGCGGCCTCCAGCTTTCTGGCTTCGGCACATTGCCGGAAGTGCTTGAGGCGGGAGAGATCAAATCCGACACCTTCAAGTCGCGCAAGGAAACCTACCGGGTCAAGACCTTCGCCAAGATGTTTTCCCTCAGCCGGCAAGCAATCATCAACGATGATTTGAACGCCTTCAGCAATCCGATCCGGGTGATGTCCAAAGCTTCGGCCGAAACGGAGGCCAGCCTGTTGGCCGACCTTATCAACAACAATCCGGTGATGGGCGACGGCAAGGCGCTTTTCCACGCCGACCACGCCAATCTTGCGGGCACCGGGGATTTGCCGAGCATTGCATCGCTGAGCGCTGGCCGGCTGGCCATGCGCAGCCAGAAGGACTTGGATGGTATCACTCCGATCGCGGCCGTGCCGAGATACATCCTATCCAGCCCGGCCAATGAAACCGTCATCGAGCAAATGATCGCAACGTCTCTCAACCCGAGCCAAGTCGGCGAAACCAATCCTTTCGCGGGCAAACTCGTGCCTTTGGTCGATCCGCGCCTAGACGCGCTGCCATGGTATCTCTTCGCGGATCCTCTGAGCGCGCCCGTGATCGAATATGCCTATCTGGAAGGCCAAGAGGGGCCACGCGTGGAAATGCAGGATGGATGGACGACGCTTGGCACATCGTTCCGCGTGTACATGGATTTCGGCGCTGGCCTGGTGGACCATCGGGGCGGTTATAAAAATCCGGGCGCGGCGCCGGGCTGAGAAGCGAAGGGCGGATAATTCGGCGGTCGGGGCCGCTCTGGGCAGCATTCGTATCGGCCTCCTCACACCCCTACCGCCAGCCTCCAAGCATCACGGGAAGCGAAGAGCGGATAGTTTGGCGGGAGGGGCCGCTCTGGGTCGGTTCTGGCCCTCCTCACCCCTCCCGCTCGCTTTCGACTAGGAGCACCATATGTCCCTGTTCAGCTTCCTGCGCGCCTGCGCCATTGGCTTCGCGGTTGCAACCGTTGCGGCGGCCACGCCTGCTGCCGCCGATCCGATAACGGTCGCGGTCTTTGGCACGGCGTTTGCTCATACTTTTGCCGGGGCCGTGGTTTCCTTCATCATTTCGACTGCAATCAGCCCCGGCGCGATGTTCACAAGCGCGATCGAAGTCGGCGGCTTATCTAGTGGTCCGCCGCGCATGAATGCCATCACGCCGATTGGAAAAGGGGGGCGCTCCATAGGTCCGTTCATGATCGCGCGGACGACCGGCGATTGTATGGGCGACGCGGTGGGCGACATGACGTATATGCTGATCGACAAGCGGCTGACGATCCGGCGCAACGACCTGGTGACCATATCGCTACGCAGCGGCCCGATGGCCGGCGCCGTCATCACCAAGCGATTTGTGGAAGCATATGCCGGCATCGTCGGCGTAGCGCAGTTGACGCCCCGCATGCGCCTCGATTTCGAGGCTCAGGAGATCGAATGGGCTTACCGGGTGCGTGCCATATCATCCTCGCTCATCGGCGCGCTGTGGCTGATGTTGATTGCCACCTTCAGGCCGCGCAGCCTCAATGAGCGCCTTGCCGCAGAATCTGTCTGATATGCCGGCGGATGATCGCCCGCCGTTGGAAAGCCAGCACTGGTTGGACAGCCGCGACCTGGCGAAGCGCTTCGGCCGGCGGCACCATAATATTCTCGCCTCGATCGATGCGATCTCGGCGCAATGTCCAGAGGCGGCCGGGCACATTCGCTTTTCGTCGCATCAGGTAACGGCCGGCATGGGGGGCAGACGCAGCGTTCGGCACGCTCTGGTCGATCGGGTGGGCTTTACCTTGCTAGCAATCACGCTTGGCACGACGCAGCGGCATACTGTGTTCGAACTATTGATGACGTTCGAGGATGCTCCCGCACGATCCGATCCCTGTCCCAATTTCGGGATGGCGTAGCTTCAGCTATCTGCTTAAAGCATCCGCATGACGCAGGCAGGTTATGGCATCGGCATCTACACCGCGCCTGAAGCGGCGAGGATGGTAGGCATGGGCGCACAGACGTTGCGCCGCTGGGTGCAGGGCTATGCGCATAAGGGCAAGGACGACAAGCCCCAGCACGAGCCTGCCCTTTGGACCCCGCAATATGACCCGGACGCCGCCGACGCCGTGCTGCTGGGCTTCCGCGACCTGATCGAGGCGCGAATCGTCTATGCTTTGCGGAAGAAGCGGATAGGCCTGCCGACGATCCGCGTCTGCATGGAGCGGGCGAAGGAAATAGTCGGGCAGGAACGCCCCTTCTCCACGTCGCAGTTCAAGACCGATGGCAAGAACATCTTCCTTGAAATCACCCGCGATCTGGACGAGCCGGAACTGATCGACCTGAAGCATAAACAGGGCGTGTTCCGCCGCGTCGTAGAACCCAGCCTTGCCGATCTCGACTTCGGCGCGGATGGTGCAAAGCGTTGGTGGCTTCTCCATGGCCGCAAGACCATAGTCGCAGATCCTGAGCGCTCTTTCGGACAGCCAATCATAGCCGATCATGGCATCGCTACCGCAACCATAGCGCAAGCCCTGAAGGCGGAAGGGTCGATCGACAAAGTTGCCCGCCTCTATGAGATCAAGCCGCGCCTGGTGAAAGACGCTATAGCCTATGAGGCGCAAATCACGCAGCTCAAGGCCGCGTGAAGCTGCTGGTCGACAACAACCTGCCCCCTCGCCTCGGCCGAGGCCTAGCCGCGCTGTTCGAGGGGGAGCATCAAGTCGTCCATATCAAAGATAAGTTTGGAACCGGAAGCCTATCCGACGCAGACTGGATCGAGCGACTGGGCAAAGAAGGTGGCTGGTGCGTGCTGTCTGCCGATCGGCGCATCGCGAAGCAGAGGCCGTCGCGGGAACTGTTCCTACGCGCTGGGTTAGTCGGCTTCTTCACCCTGCCTACGGTCATGAAACTGCCGTTTAACGAGCAGACCGCCCGCATTCTGACCATGTGGCCCGCAATGACCATCATTTCGGAGACGATCGCTCAGGGCTGTTTCGAGCTACCCATTAAAGGCCGACTTCGCCAAATGGCATGACATTGCTCATTTACTAATGGAAAAAGTCATTATTAGTGGAATCATAATGACGGTAAAAATCCCGATTATTAGAGCAGCCCTAGCAGAACGAGATTTTTTCGAGAAACCGAAGTCGAACTGACAAAATGGGAAAGCCCTCCTAGCGTATTTCACGACTGGAAAAGATGCAGCCACACCTAAGCCAGCCACGATACCAATAATGCTTGCCAGTCCTGAAAAAGCATCGTCGCTCATTACCGGCTTATATTTCATCAGAATACGAGCGTATATCAAAACGAAAGAAATTGCAGCCGCAGCGCTAAGAACACGACCAAACCACTTAGTGTGTAGAAAAGGATAAGCAGGAACCGCCGCCTTAATTAGTGGCCGGATGCGTCCGCTGATGTTTTCCACCAAAGACCGATCGCCGTGGATATTGATAGAACAGGTTTCGCTACCATTATCAAACTTTACGCTAGCGTAAGTGTTACCCCACTCACCTATAGCTAATTCAATATTTTTAACAAAACCTGGCTCTATCTCAGCTATATCACACACACCTTGGAATTCGGACAGTTCAAAACTGCGTCCCCCTTCATACTTCAAAGTAGCTTTCGGCGAACTATACCGTTTTATTTCTTCAAAGGCTTTTCTCATAGCCCACTTGCGATCTTCAGAAACGCTTTCTGCTTCAAAATCTGCGGGCGTTAGGGAGCGGATATCCTCAACAGACAAATTATTTTGAGCAGCAATCACATCTTCCTGATGAGAGCGTATTTCGGAAAGTACGTGCTCTATGGATGATATGACTTGCCGGTCTACCAAGATGGGGTGGCTGATTTCGATCGACTCTTTCGTCTTCAAGCGGCATCCGATCACTGTGACGAGCGATAGTTAGGAACAGTTAACCCAATTTTCCGTCCGCAAGCCACTGGGAAAATTCATCGCCGTTGATGGCAGTATCAACAAGGTAGCGAATGGCTTCCGGGCGCGAGAATTTCTGTTCCTGCGCCCCTATCCATTTATCCAACGCGGCAAGCTGTTCGGGTTGCAAACGGACCTGAATGGGTGTGCCAACACCAGTGGGTTTTGGACCCCGTTTCTTTGGTTGCACAGTTTCTTGACCAGCCATAGAAATCCTGATACCAGAGTTTCGAGCCGGAGGGAAGTTGGAGCTTCCCGTCCGGCTCTAACCATCGACACGGAGTGTACCCATGTCTCAGGCTGATGCCGCCCGTATCACGGGCGATCCCATTGTTGTAGGCGGTAAATCCGCTTCCTCTACCGTTTCCCGTCGTGCTGCCTTAACAGCCGTCATGCTGACCGGCTTCGCACCGATCGCACTGGCGCTTCCGATCGCATCCCCGCCCGCCGATCATGCATTCTGGGCCGATCACCGCCGTTGGACCGCGATCGACCAAGAATGGCAGGCCGCGCTTGATGCCACCGCAGGGGATGGTGAAGCACAGGAATCGACCTTCGATCGCTATGCATCCCTTGAGCTGGCGGCGCGCCAGGCCGTGCTATTGCGGCCGGTGACGACGGCAGCGGCATTGCTGGCGAAGTTGACGATGGTGGATGCGGCGGTCGACATCGACACCGGCGACGACGACTATCCCGATTTCTGGGCCTGCCTGGTGCGTGACGTGATGGGGATGGCAGCGTGAGTGGCGCGCTATCCCGCCGTGCGGCCATCGCAGCGCTCGCCGCCGTGCCGGCACTCGCCGCTGCGTCGACCGCCATCAATACATCGTCAGACGGCTGGACGGCAGCGCTGCGCCGATACCGGAAGGCGCAGGCGGCGTATGAAGCCCATTTGGCGACGGTCTGGAACCCGTTGCAGGAGCGGCTTGATGCAATGTGCCCACAGCCTCCTTCCTCGGTCACATGCGAGCCCAGGCCCGGTGTGCGAAGCACCTTCACCTATAATTCTAGACGACCCGACGCATGGATGTGGGAACCACGGCTGGAGTGCCGCCAGATGGGTGAAAAGCTCAGTGGAGAATGGGCAGCATGGTTAAAACGATATGAGGCCGCCGAGAATGAGCTGGGCGCGGCCAGTGTCCATGCTGAAGATATTCGGCTGTTCGATGAAGCGATGGCGGCCAAGGACAGCTTAATGCTGATGGCCGCACCGGATGCCGCCGCAGTCCTTACAAAACTCGAAATCATGTGGGACAACCCATATGAAGAACGGCAGGAAGAGAATGAACGGCTGATCCGCCGCGACCTTCGCGCCATCGCTGACCTTGCTGGATCAAGGCGAGCGGCATGATTGCGGGAGCGTCACAGCGTGTGGGAGGATGGATCGCTATCCTGCCCAACGGGCAGGACGGAGACGAATACTCGCAATCTGTTGACCTTAAAACAGGTTTAAGCTATTCAGCGGTCAACACTTTGGAGATCGCCATGCCGTCCATTAGCTTTGTATGCCCAGATGTTGACGAGCCGACCCAAACGGCAGAGGCGACCTCGAAGATATTGGCGACGCCACGGCCGACGATCATCGGTTGGATCAACCGATATTCATGGTTGGGCATCCCGCAGGTCATTCCCGGCACTACCCGCCGCTTTAGCATGATCGATCTGGGGATGTTGGCCATCATGCGGCAGACCTTATCGGCGCGCATTCCTGCGGAGGCGCTGACGGAGGTAGATGGCCTGCCGGACCATATCCGCTCGCTCTATTTGGAATTGAAGTCCAAGGCGACGATGGATGGCGGGGTTCCTCACATGCCCATGCCTGACCAACCTGTCTATTTGCGGGTGCAAGATTTCATGTCGGGAACGGTCACGGCAATGCAAATGGATCGCGAAGCCATTGATGGCGCGCGGGCGCAGTTGATGGACTTGGCAGGCTATCCCGTGCCTATAATCATCCTGCCTATGGACGCAGCTATCAGAAACGCTTGGCAGCGCATGTTGCGGCTGCGGGCCGGGCTAAGTCTGGACGACTGATGGCGACCCGCGCAGCTCTTCCTGAATGGCCTCGGCTGATGGACGCTGAAATGGCGGCCGCTTATTTCGGATTGAGCGCCGGCACATTTCGCGCGCTCGGCATCCAGAGCCGGAGCATAGGTCGCCGGGTAGTCTGGGATCGCGTCGACCTCGATCGCTATGCGGATCGACTTTCCGGCCAGCCTCTTACCGCGCTAGATCGGGCCGCAGAGGCGTCCGAAGTCGAACGTAATTTCCTTGAGCGACGACGTGGTTAAGTCGAAGCTCAAATACACCTATCTGGCAAAGGGCAGGTACTGGCGGTTCCGTCACACGCCAACGGTGGGTGATGTGCCCTTGCCCGGCACGCCCGGCGATCCGGAGTTTCATGCGCGTTATTCAGAGCTACTTAAGCGCGTGACCGCGACGCCAAAAGCAGCGCCCGCACAGTCGTCGTTTGCCTGGCTAGTGGGTCGATACCGGAAAAGCCCTGAATTTGCGATGCTGAAACCCAGCACGCGTGACGATTACGAAATCTCGCTTAACGTCATTGTCGAAGAGCTGGGCGACCAGCCTTATGCCTTCACCACAAGGAAGATGCTGAAGGCCGTCCGCGATGGCTACCGCGATACGCCGAGAAAAGCCGACAAGCTCAAGGCCATGATGAGCCGCCTCTACAGCTGGGCCGACGAAGAAGAGCATGTGCCGGAAGGGTTCAATCCGGCCGCCGGCCTGAAGAAACTTCGCAAGAAGCCTGAGCCATATGTCCCATGGTCCGACGAAGAGATTGATTTGCTACTGGCGAACGCACCTCAGCATGTCGTCACGCCCGTCATGCTCGCGGTCTATACCGGACAGCGGGCGTCGGATGTAGTCGCTACGACCTGGACCCAGTTCAAAGGCTCCACGATTCGGGTAAAGCAGGAGAAGACGGGCGAACCGCTTGATATTGCCTGCCATCCGAAGCTCCGCAGCTATCTGGAAAGCCTTCGCGCGGCCGATCGCAAGGGCGTTGTAATGGCGACGAGCGCGGAGGATCGCGCATATACGCCAAATTCGCTCTCTCAGGCCCTCACACGCGCCATAAGGCAGATTGATGAAATGCCGCACCGAACGATGCACGGCTTGCGCTACGCCGCCGCTGCGCGGCTGGAAGAGGCCGGATGCACGGTTGCGGAGATTGCCGCAATCATCGGCCACCGCACGTACCAGATGGCCATGAAGTATATCGCCCAGCGGAAAGCTGCACAGCGCGCTATCGCGAAATTGGAGGCGCAGGGTTCATGATTGCGAACTCGCTTGAAAAAAGTGCGAACTTTTCTGTTCTCGCCGTTGACGACCTACAAAAAGTCGTGCAATTGCGCCGCCTCCACGCGATCGAGGCCCGATGGCGGAGTGGTGACGCAGAGGACTGCAAATCCTTGCACGCCGGTTCGATTCCGGCTCGGGCCTCCACATTTTGCCCTTTGGCAAAGTTCAGGCGCTGGACCTTCCTTCTCGACTTGCTGCGCTTCTGCCGTCTAAGAAGACGGCATGATGAAGCTGTTCATTGGCAACAAGGCCTATTCGAGCTGGTCGCTACGCGGCTGGCTAGCCTGCAAATTGTCCGCCCTCCCGTTCGAGGAGGTGGTCGTCCCCCTCTATGACGAAGCATGGGAAAAGCGGCGCGAGGGCGACGAGTTCGCGCCCTCCTCCGGCAAGGTGCCGATCCTGTGGGACGGCGACGATGTCGTCGTGTGGGACAGCCTGGCCATCGTCGAATATCTCAATGAAAAGACCAGCGACGACCTGTTCTGGCCGACCGATCCTGCCGCGCGCGCCATGGCCCGGTCCATGGCCGCCGAAATGCACAGCAGCTTCGCCGCGCTGCGCCGCGAGCACAGCATGAACATCCGGCAAATCTATCCCGCCGTCCCGCCGTCCGATGCGGTGATGCAGGATCTCGCCCGCCTGATGCAGCTTTGGGCGCAGGCCCGCGCGCGCCATGGTGGCGAAGGTGATTTCCTATTCGGCCAGTTCGGTGCCGTGGACGTGATGTTCGCGCCCGTCGTTACCCGCCTCATCACCTACCAACTGCCCGTCGCCCGCTTTGCCGAGGCGTATATGCGCGCCATCATCGCCCATCCCTGGATGCAGGAATGGATCGGCGGCGCCCAGGCGGAAGATTGGGTGATCGACCGGTTCGAAGTCCCGCCGCAGACGGTGTGAAGTCATGAGCGACACACCCGAAACGCCGAAAGAAACACGCGCGGCCGAAGCCGCTGCGATTCGTCGTCGCTGGATAACGCTGGGCGAAGTGCTGGCGGTGCTGGCAGTATCCATTTCCGCCCTTACCCTTTATCTCAACTGGGCGGACAAGAAGGATGAGCGCGCGGACAAGGCTGCGGAACGGGCGGCCGAAAGTCGCAAAGCGTCCAGCCGCGCCGCCGCGCTGGTGCTGAATGCCGAATCGGTAAAGGGTGACCGGATCGCGCTCAAGCCTACCGACCCCGACCAGGTGATCCAAAGCCAGACCATCCTCTTCCCCCGCGCGCTTGGCATCGCGCCGGTCGACACCACCGGCGATCCGCGGATCGAGGCCGGCTGGTTCGACAGCGCGCTCAAGAAGGCACGGGCCAAGGCGAAACTGCCCGACGACAGCGTGGGCGACGAACGATTGCCGGTGGTCATCACCACCCGCTTCGTGGTGGCCGGCGACGCGCATGAGAATGTCACCCTCTACGACATCGGCTATGGCATCAAGGGTGGCTGGATCGCGGGACATAGCCTGGCGCTGCGCGGCCTGTCGCGTGTCGAACCGGTCAAGGCCGGCACCGCGCAGGCAATGGCCGATGCCCGCTGGGCCCGTCTCACCAAAAGCTGAAGTTCACGCCCTGAAACCCGAAACCCGCTTGTGTTACGCCCGTGAAACGGGTGGAAGGCAAGGCGCAGGGTTGCACATAATAAGGATAAGACGGGCGCCATGAGCCTGATGGGATCTATCGACCTCTTCCATGCCGTGGCCGGCTTGCTGGTCGGCGTGCTGGTGGGGGTGACCGGCGTCGGCGGCGGATCGCTGATGACGCCGCTGCTGGTGCTGATGTTCGGCGTCAGCGCCAAGACCGCCGTGGGCACCGACCTGCTGTTCGCCGCCCTGACAAAGATCGTGGGGTCCGCCGTCCATGGCAAGCGCGACACGATCGAATGGCCGATCGTCCGGCGCATGGCGGCAGGCAGCGTGCCGGCCGCGCTCGTCACACTGCTGGTGCTTGGCTGGATCGGCGATGTGGGCAAGTCGACCGAACATATCATCCTGCTCTCGCTTGCTTCGCTGCTGGCGGTGACATCGGTGGCAGTGATCGGGCGCAAATGGCTGTTCCGCCATCGTAGCGACCTCGGCGCTACCCATTCGGCCGGCACCACCCTCTATGGCACAACGATACTCGGTGCACTGATCGGCGTGGCCGTCTCGCTATCGTCGGTCGGCGCCGGCGCGATCGGCGTGACGGTGCTGCTGGTGCTCTATCCCCGCCTGCCGGTCGCCCGTATCGTCGGCTCCGACATTGCCCATGCCGTGCCGCTGGCGCTGATTGCCGGCACCGGCCACTGGCTGATGGGCGACGTCAACGGCGTGCTGCTGATGAACCTGCTGATCGGCTCGATCCCCGGCGTGATCGTGGGCAGTTATCTGTCGTCCCATGCGCCCGACAAGGTGCTGCAACCACTGCTGGCCGCCGTGCTGGCGGTGTCGTCCTGGCAGTTGTTCGTGAAGGCGCGCACGCCGGAGACACCCAAGGTCGAAGCGCCGGCGCAGGTCCAACCGCACTGACGAGTGGGACCAAAAGAAAAAGCCCGGCCGCTCCATGGGAGCGCCGGGCCTTTTTGGGTCCGTAAAGGACTGCCGGGGATTAGCCGACGATTTCTTCGGGCTTGAAGAAATAGGCGATCTCGATCGCGGCATTTTCTTCGCTGTCCGAACCGTGGACCGAATTGGCTTCGATCGATTCGGCCAGTTCCTTGCGGATGGTGCCGGCGTCGGCATTGGCAGGGTTGGTGGCGCCCATGATGTCGCGGTTGCGCTTCACGGCATCTTCACCTTCCAGAACCTGGACGACGACCGGGCCGGAAATCATGAAGGCGACCAGATCGGCGAAGAAGGGGCGTTCCTTGTGAACGGCGTAGAAGCCTTCGGCCTGTTCGCGGCTCATGCGGATGCGCTTGGAAGCGACGATGCGCAGACCGGCTTCCTCCAGCATCTTGGCGACCGCGCCGGTCAGGTTGCGACGGGTTGCGTCGGGCTTGATGATCGAGAAAGTGCGCGTGACGGCCATGGCCCTCGAAACTCCAGATTGTTGGGAATAAAGTTGCGCGCCCTTTAGACGCGGCCGGGCCGGGCCGCAAGAGGCTTAACCTTGACGGCTTCTACGCCATTTGCAGCCACTTGCGGCCATCTTGCTTGAAGTAGCGGGATTCGATCCCTTTCCGCTTGGCCAGCGCTCGCCAACTGGCCCGCGCTGCCTCGATCGTTGAATCATCGAAGAAGTGGAAAACGCGCTCGAACCCCAGCGCTTCCTCGCGCCAGACGCCGTCGGCCAGCGCGATATGCCGCGCGCCGTTCGCCGCCTCGCAAGTCGTGGTCAGCAGGATCGGCTGATGCGCCTCCCCGCCCTCGCCCGCCCGGCCATGCGCCAGAAAGCTCTCCGGCGCTCCGGCCCACAGGCCCTGCGATATCCGCTCCAGGCAGTCAGCCTCCTGCGCCACCACCAGCAGCCGCGCGCCCAGGCCCAGGATGCGCGCCGCGATCGCGGGCAGCACCTGGTCCACGGGATCGCGGCTCAACTGATAGAAATCGACCTGCATGGATGCCCGATCAGCCCTCGAACTTTTCAGCCACGAACCGGTCGATCAGGCGCACGCCATAGCCGGTCGCGCCCTTGTCCCACGTCGCGCCGGGCTTGTCCGCCCATACCATCCCGGCAATGTCGAGATGCGCCCATTTCACGCCATCCTCGATGAAGCGCTTGAGGAACTGCGCGGCGGTGATCGACCCGCCGAAGCGCGGACCGATATTCTTCATGTCGGCGATCGGGCTGTCGATCAGCTTGTCATAGGCCGGCGACAGCGGGAAGCGCCATAGCGGATCGCCCGCCGCCTGCCCCGCCGCCATCAGGTCGTTGGCCAGACCGTCATCATTGGAGAAGATACCCGCATATTCCGTGCCCAGCGACACGATGATCGCCCCGGTCAGCGTGGCCAGATCGACGATCACGTCGGGCTTGTAGGTCCGCTGCGCCCAGGTCAGCGCATCGCACAGCACCAGCCGCCCTTCGGCGTCGGTGTTCAGCACCTCGATCGTCTGGCCCGACAGCGACGTCACGATGTCGCCGGGGCGCTGCGCATTGCCATCGGGCATATTCTCGACCAGCCCGCAAATGCCGACGACATGCGCCTTCGCCTTGCGCCCGGCCAGCGCCTTCATCGCGCCGGCCACGGCACCCGCGCCGCCCATGTCCCACTTCATGTCTTCCATGCCGGCGGCCGGCTTGATGGAAATGCCGCCCGTGTCGAAGGTCACGCCTTTGCCGACGAACACGACAGGCTTGTCCGACGTACCGCCGGTGCCGTCCCATTCCATCGCGAGCAGGCGCGCTTCGCGGACAGAACCCTGCGCCACGCCCAGCAGCGATCCCATACCCAGCGCTTCCATCACCGCCTTGTCCAGCACGGTGATCTTGATGCCCAATTCAGCGAGATGCTGGCAGCGCTCAACAAAGCTTTCGGGATAGAGGATGTTCGCCGGCTCCGACACCAGTTCGCGGGTGAAGGCCACGCCCGCCGCGACCGCCGCCAGCTTGTCCCACGCCGTTTCCGCGCCGGTCGCGACCAAAGTCACGGTCTTCAGCGTCGGCTTCGCCTTTTCGGGCTGCCGCGTGCGATAGGTGTCGATCCGCCAGCCGCGCAACTGCACGCCCAGCGCCAGATGCGCCGCCTGCTCGGCGCTCACCCCGCCGAAAAATTCCACGGCGGCATGAGTCGCGCCGCTATTGTTCAGCTTGGCGGTCAGCGCAGCACCGGCCTTTTCATAATCCTGCTCGCTACCAGCCCCCACGCCCAGCAGCAGCACGCGCAGCGTCTTGCCGCCTTCCTCGACGAAGCTCTCGAAGCTGGTGCCGACCTCACCGGTAAAGCGCGACGCGGTGGCACCGGCCGCCAGAACAGGCCCGGCGGCCAGCGGCAGGGCGTCGAATCCGCCCTTCGGCACGACGAAGGCCAGCGTATCGGCGTCGGGGCGGGTCGGGCTGAACTGGATATCCATCGGGGTTCTTTTCCTCTTGTTGCATGCGGCGCGAACCGCGCTCTTGTCTGCCAGATAGTGCGGCTTTCCCCGTCTGGCAAAGCCGTTCGACCGATTTTCCCATGCCCGATGCACGACGGGCGATTGCCCACGCGCCCTCTGTGCGATAGGCGGGACAGCCAGATGCGCCTGTCTATGAGGCACCACCGCTTGCAAAACGCCCTGTTCTCCCTTTCCTTCCGCGCCGCCTTGCTGGGCAGCGCCGCGCTTGGCGCCGCGCCGCACGCGCTGGCGCAACAACTGAACGAGCCTGCCGCCCCGATCAGCGCGCCCGACGCGCCGGTGCCGGCAAGTGACGACCAGATCGGTTTCGCCGCCGACGCGCTGCAATATGACAGCAATAGCGAGGTCGTGACCGCCAACGGCAATGTCCAGTTGCTGCGAGAGGGCAACCGCCTGCGCGCGGACAAGATCGTGTGGGACCGCAACAGTGGCAAGGTCGAGGCCCAGGGCAATGTCTCGATCATCGATCCGGACGGCAATATCGCCTATGGCGACCGCTTCGACGTCGCCGACACGCTGAAGGACGGCGCGGTCGACAATATGCTGCTGGTGCTCCAGTCCGGCGGACGCCTCGCCTCGGTCAAGGGCACGCGGGTCAATGGCGTCTACACGCTCAATCGCGCCACCTATACCGGCTGCGCGGTGGAGGACAGCGATGGTTGCCCCAAGGAGCCGACCTGGCAGATCAACGCGATCAAGGTGGTGTACGACCCGACCCGTGAGCGCGTGACCTATACCAACGCCAATATCGAGCTGTTCGGCTTGCCGCTGATTCCACTGCCCGGCCTGTCGCATCCGGTGGGTGAAGGTGGCGGTAGTGGCCTGCTGGTCCCCAACCTGCGCTACGATCGCAACAACGGCTTCGAAGCGGCACTGCCCTATTATTTCAAGCTGGCGCCGAACCGCGACGTCACCATCACCCCGCATGTCTATACCGGTGTCCTGCCGATGCTGGAGGCCAATTACCGGCACCTCTATGATCGCGGCGCCTACACGATCACGGGCTATGCCACCTATGGCCGACGCGTCGGCATCGGCAGCGACGCGGTATCCACCGACGCCGAAAAGGATATTCGCGGCTATCTGGACGCCAGCGGCAAGATGCAGTTGTCGCCCGAATGGAGCCTGGACGGGTCGATCCGCGTCGCCACCGACCGCACCTTCTTGCGCCGCTACGACATCAGCCGCGAAGACCGGCTCCGTTCAACCATCGGTGCGCAGCGGATCGACGACAATAGCTATCTGTCGATTCGCGGCTGGGCGGTTCAGACCCTGCGTCAGGGCGATTCGCAGGGGCAGACGCCGATTGCGCTGCCTCTCATCGATTATCGTCGCCGGATCGCCGACCCGCTGCTGGGCGGCGTGCTGCAATTACAGGCGAACACGCTCGCCATCACCCGCACCCACGGGCAGGATACGCAGCGCGCCTTCGTCGGGGCCGAATGGAATCTGCGCAAGCTGACCGGCCTGGGTCAGGAAGTGACCTTCACCGGCTATCTGCGCGGCGACGTCTATCATAGCAGCGATAACGGCCTGACCTCGGTGGTGAGCTATGCTGGCGATCCGGGCTGGCAGTCGCGCGGCATCGCGGCGGCTGCGATCGACATGCGCTGGCCCTTCGTCGGTGAAGCGTTCGGCGGCGTCCAGCGCATCGCCCCGCGCGTCCAGATCGTCGCCTCGCCCAAGATCGCCAACCTTTCACTTCCCAATGAAGACGCCCGCGCCGTCGATCTGGAGGACAGCAACCTCTTCGCGCTCAACCGTTTTGCCGGTTACGACCGGTTCGAAGACAGCTCGCGCGTCACCTATGGCCTGGAATACAGCCTCGACCTGCCTAATTTCTCGCTCCAGAGCATCGTCGGGCAAAGCTATCGCCTCGACAGCCGCGAAAGCATCCTGCCCGACGGTACCGGCCTGTCCGACCGCACCTCCGACATCGTCGGCCGCACCACGCTGCGCTACAAGGATTTCATTGCCTTCACCCACCGCTTCCGGCTGGACAAGGATAATCTGTCCGTGCGCCGGAATGAGATCGACACCACCGTCGGCAGCAAGAACACCTATGTCATGGCGGGCTATCTGCGGCTCAATCGCAACGCCATTTCGGGGCTGGAGGATTTGCAGGATCGCGAAGAAATCCGCCTCGGCGCCCGCGCCCAGTTCGCCCGCTTCTGGTCCGTCTTCGGTTCGACCGTCATCGACCTGACCGATACCAAGGAAGATCCGGTCAGCGAAGCCGACGGGTTCGAGCCGGTTCGCCATCGCCTGGGCTTCGCTTATGAGGATGATTGCCTGACGCTGGGCTTCACCTGGGTCCGCAGCTACCAGACCAATGGCGACGCGCGAAAGGGCAATGGCTTCCAGCTACGGCTAGCTTTCCGCAATATTGGTATATAAGGAACAGGCTCCCGCATCCCCGTCAGGGCCGGTTAAGGCGGACCAGCGCATCAGGTGCGGGTTCGTATTGGAGATTATTGCCGACGATGCTGCCTGTCGTTTCTTCGCCCAACCGCCTGTTTCATGGCGTTCGCTCGGGCTTTCGCACCCTGCTCCTGTCCTCCGTGCTGCTCAGCGCCGGTATTCAGCCGGTTCTCGCCCAGACGGTCGATGATGACGGCACTGTCGCGAACCAGCAGCTGAACCTGCCCAAGGACGTCACCGTCTTTGGCAAGAGCGACCCGAACGTCCGCAAGGCGACCGCCATCGTCAACAACCGGATCATCACCGGCACCGACATCGACCAGCGCCTTGCCCTCATCATCACCGCCAATGGCGGCAAGGTGGAAGCAGAGGAAAAGGAGCGCCTGCGCGTGCAGGTGCTGCGCAACCTGATCGACGAAACGCTCCAGATCCAGGAAGCCGCCGCCAACGACATCAAGATCGACCCTGCCGAAATCCAGCAAAGCTATGAGCGCGTGGCGGCCAATTTCCGCCAGTCGCCGACCCAGTTCGACGCCTATCTGCGCGAAAAGGGCAGTTCAGCGGCCAGCATCAAACGTCAGATCGAGGGTGAACTGGCCTGGAGCCGCCTGCTCCGCCGCAACATCCAGCCTTTCGTCAACGTGTCGGAGGATGAAGTGAAGTCGGTGGTGGACCGGCTGAACGCTTCCAAAGGCAGCGACGAATATCGCATCGGCGAAATCTACCTGTCGGCGACGCCCGAAAATCAGGAACAGATCGTCGCCAACGCGCGCAACATCATCCAGCAGATTCAGCAGGGCGGCAGCTTCCAGGCCTATGCCCGTCAATTCTCCGAAGCCTCCACAGCAGCGGTCGGCGGCGACCTGGGCTGGGTACGCCCGGCACAATTGCCGCCCGAACTGGCGCAGGCCGCGACCGAAATGCAGGTCGGCCAGATTGCCGGGCCTGTACCCGTCGCCGGTGGCGTGTCACTGATCTACGTCATGGACAAGCGCAAGGTGCTGACCGCTGATCCGCGCGATTCGCTGCTCAGCCTGAAGCAGTTGTCCGTGCTCTTCCCGCAAGGCACGACCAAGGAGCAGGCCAGCGCCAAGGCCGCCGCCTTCGCCGCCGCGATCAAGGAAATCAAGGGCTGCGGTCAGGCCAATGAAGTCGGGCAGAAGATCGGCGCGGATGTTGTCGACAATGACAATGTGAAGGTGCGCGACCTGCCGCCGCAGTTGCAGGATATTCTTACCAACCTTCAAGTAGGTGAGGCGACGCCGCCCTTCGGCTCGATCACCGACGGCGTGCGTGTGCTCGTGGTCTGCGGCCGCGATGAACCGGCGTCGGCCAATGCGCCCAACGCCGAACAGATCATGGCCCAGCTCGAAGAGGAACGGGTGAACAAGCGCGCGCGCATCTATCTGCGCGACCTGCGTCGCGATGCGGTGATCGAATATAACTGACGCCTTGCCTCTTGCACCCTTTGCGGTGTCGCTGGGCGATCCCGCCGGGATCGGGCCGGAGATCGTCGCGAAAAGCTGGGTGATGCGCGAAGCACGCGGCCTGCCGCCCTTCTTCGCAGTGGGCGACGCGGCGTCGTTGCGCGCCGTCTGGCTGGGACCGATCGCGCCGATCAGTTCCCCCGAAGAAGCAGCGCAGGTTTTCGACAGTGCCCTGCCCTGCCTTCAGGTCGCGGATGCAGGTGACGTCGTGCCGGGCACCCCCAGCATCGACGGCGCCCGCACCGCCTTCCAGGCGCTAGAGGTCGCGGTCGGCCTCGCCCGTTCGGGATCGGCCGCCGGCATCGTGACTGCCCCGGTGGGCAAGGAACAACTTTACGGTGTCGGCTTCACCCATCCGGGCCAGACCGAATTTGTCGCCGAACGCTGCGGCGTCTCAGCGCATAACGCGGTGATGATGCTCGCCGGGCCATCCCTTAAGGTCGTGCCGATCACCATCCATATTGCGCTGGCGGATGTGCCTTCGGTCCTCACCATCGACCTGATCCGCGCTCGTGCGCTGACCACGGCCAAGGGGCTGCAACGCAATTTCGGCATTGCCCGCCCGCGCCTCGCGGTCGCCGGCCTCAATCCCCATGCCGGCGAGAATGGCGCGCTGGGCCGGGAAGAGATCGACGTGATCCGCCCCGCGATCGAGTTGCTGCGCCTCGATGGCCTCGACATCGTCGGTCCGCTCGCCGCCGACGGCATGTTCCATGCCCGCGCGCGCGAAACCTATGACGCGGCGCTCTGCATGTATCATGATCAGGCGCTGATCCCGATCAAGACGCTGAATTTCGACGATGGCGTGAACATCACGCTGGGCCTGCCGATCGTGCGCACCTCGCCTGACCATGGCACCGCCTTCGGCATCGCCGGCACCGACAGTGCCAATCCCGGCGCGATGATCGCCGCGCTCAAGATGGCGGCCGAGGCCGCCCGTGCCCGCATCGTCCATGGCTGACACCCGCCCTGTTCTGCCGCCGCTGCGTGACGTGATCGCGCGCCATGGCCTTGCCGCCAGCAAGGCGCTCGGCCAGAATTTCCTGCTCGACGAACAATTGCTGGACCGCATCGCCGCCATCCCCGGCCCGCTGAAGGACACCCCGGCGTTCGAGGTCGGCCCCGGTCCTGGCGGCCTGACCCGCGCTATATTACGCGCCGGCGCCCGCCTCGTCGCGGTCGAGCGCGACCATCGCTGCCTCCCTGCGCTCGCCGAACTGGAGGAAGCCTTTCCCGGCCAGTTGCGTGTCATTTCCGGCGACGCGATGCAGGTCGACGCCTGCGCCGAGGCAGGTGAAGGCGCGCATATCATCGCAAACCTGCCCTATAATGTCGGCACGCCCCTGCTGGTCGGCTGGCTGTCGGCCCACTGGTCGCCCTTGCCCTGGTGGCAGAGCCTGACCCTGATGTTCCAGATGGAAGTGGCCGAGCGCATCGTCGCGAAACCCGGCACCGATCATTATGGCCGCCTCGCCGTCCTGTCCCAATGGCGCAGCGACGCGAAGATCGCGATGAAGGTCCACCGCAGCGCTTTCACGCCACCGCCAAAAGTCATGTCGGCCGTCGTCCACATCACGGCCAAACCCGCGCCCGAAGGGGTGGCACTCAAATTTCTCGAACGTTTGACCGCCGCCGCCTTCGGCCAGCGCCGCAAGATGCTGCGCCAGAGCCTCAAGGGCCTCCCCGGCGCGCTCGATGCATTGGAGCAGATCGGCATCGACCCGCAACGCCGCGCCGAAACGGTCAGCGTCGAAGAATTTGTCGCCGTCGCCCGCATACTGAGCGTTTAATATATCCGTTCGCTTTGAGCGCAGCCGAGAAGCGGCCAGCCCGGCGCTCCCGTATCTCGACTACGCTCGATACGAACGAATCTTGAGTAAGAAGGCATTGATCCCATGCCCCGCCTGATCCTGTTCAACAAACCCTATGACATGCTGTCGCAATTCACCGATCGCGGGACCGATACGGCGCGCGCGACCCTGTCCGACTGCATCGCCATTCCCGGCGTCTATCCCGCCGGCCGGTTGGACCGCGACAGCGAAGGATTGCTGCTGCTGACCGACGACGGCCGCCTGCAATCGCGCATCGCCGATCCCAAGTACAAGACCGCCAAAACCTATCTGGCGCAGGTCGAGGGCGAGGTGACAGACGAAGCCCTCGCCGCCTTGCGCCGGGGCGTGGATCTGAAGGACGGCCTCACCCGCCCGGCCGATGTCGAACGCATCGACGCGCCGGACATCTGGCCCCGCAATCCCCCCATCCGCGTGCGCAAGAGCATCCCCGATAGCTGGATCAGCCTCACCATCCGCGAAGGCCGCAACCGCCAGGTCCGCCGCATGACCGCCGCCGTGGGCCATCCCACGCTGCGCCTTGTGCGCTGGCGCATCGGCGACTGGACGCTGGACGGCCTGCAACCGGGCGAATGGCGCGAAGTGCAGGTCGGCTGATCCTCCACTGCCCTTGCCTTCCTTGTTCCCCGGCCTACGCCGGGGAACGCAAAGTCATCGCGACATCCCCGCCTGCGGCACCCGCTTCCCCTTGGTCCGGCTGGTCAGATGAAACTGTCGGCACCGGTCACAGCGATAAAGCCGCAGCGGCACGTCCGCCCGCAACGCCACCACCAGCGCCGCTTCCTCGCTCGCAAAGCGCGTCTTCTTCGCACAGATGCTCAGCCGCGTGCGGATCGCTCAATCCTCCGGATCGAAGCTGACGCTGCCCTCGTTGAACAGCGTCACGATCAGCGCCACCACCGCCGCATCCTCTATCAGTGCAGGATCGACCGTCAGCCTGTCATCCGCGCATAATTGCCCGGCCAGCACCGCCGCCGCCCCGTCGCATTCCTGCGCCTGCCCATCCACGAACAGCGTCAGCGCGCCTTCCCCCTGCGCTACGAACGCAAAGCGGCTCGCCGGATTGCGGCACAGCGCCACGCCATCCTCCACCAGTTCGCGCGCATCCTCGGCCGCGATCGGCTCGTCCGGTTGGAAGTCCAGTTCAGGATATTTGCGCTCGCTACTGTAGCTGCCGAACCAGCGGGCAAAGGCCGCCGGATCGCCCACCGCGTCCATCACCATCGCCTGCAACCGCGCCAGCGCCGCCGCGCCGATCTCGCCCGGATTGGCCTGCACCGTCAGGTCCGGGTCGGCATAGCGGTCATCCTCCTCCATCTCGCCGACCACATGCGCGCAAAATTGCTCGACCAGTTCGCTCCGCGCGGGCGCACGGAAGCCGACCGAATAGGTCATGCAGTCGTCGCCCACCGCGACGCCATCATGTGCGATCCCCGGCGGCACATAGAGAATGTCGCCCGGCTCCAGCACCCATTCGTCCGTCTGCTCGAACTCGGCGAGCAGGCGCAGATCCTCCTGCACCAGCAGCGGCGTGTCGGCATCGCAATGTTGCCCCACGCGCCAGCGCCGCCGGCCCAGCCCTTGAATCAGGAACACGTCATACTGGTCATAATGCGCCCCTACGCCCCCGCCATCGGTAGCATAGCTGACCATCACATCATCGATCCGCCAGTTGGGCACGAAGCGGAAAGGTGCGATCAGCGCCGCGACATCAGGCACATGCATGTCGACCGCCTGCACCAGCAGCGTCCAGGGCTGATCTCCCATGCGCCCGAAGCGATCCTCCGGCAGCGGCCCGTGCTCCACCGTCCAGCGCCCATCCGCCCGACCGATCAGCCGCGATTCGATCCTTTCCTCGCAGGCAAGGCCCGCCAGTTCGTCCGGCTCCACCGGATTGGTCCACCGCCCCCACGGGTTGCGGATCAGCAGCGGCTTCTTCTGCCAATAATCGCGCAGGAACAGATCGACGTCGAAGTCGGTGAAGGTCATGGAAAATCTCGCCAGCGAACGGCCCGCATCATGCGCCCGTCGTCCCGGCCTTGGCGCGCACAGGCCGCAAAGTCAAAGCGTGCCACGCGATCGACACCCACCCCCGTTTGGGCTGGGCCTGTCGAAGCCCCTTGGTAGGAAGAAGATAGGCCCCCTTCGACGGCCTGCCAAGGCAGTCGCTCAGGACAGGCTTTGACAGGCTCAAGGCGAACAAGAATGATCGCGCGTTCAATACGCCCGATGCCCTCACCCCTTACTGTGTTTCGGTCGGCGCCTTCTTGGCCGCAGGATCGGTTTCCTTCGCCGTCGTCATGGCAACGGCCGGCGGCCCCTTCTGGATCGCGGCAGCCAGCTTGCCCACCGGCGCACAGTCGCCCTTGCACACGGCCTGCGCCTGCGCTAGCACCTCCTTGGCCCTGGCAACCGCGCCCTTCTCGACCATCGCCTCACCCTGTCCCGCCAGCGCGACGATATCGGTCGGGTCCAGCAGCAGCGCTTCCTTGTACAGGCGGATCGCCTTGCCCTGAAGCCCCTGCGCGCGCGCAACCCCGGCCAGTTCGACATAGGCGGCGCGATTACGCGGATCGATCGCCAGCGCACTTTCCAGCGCATCGGTCGCGCCTTCCAGATTGCCGGCCCTGTGCGCGGCCTCGCCTGCCTTCTGCCATTCCACCGACTGCGGGCTGATCTGGCTGTCGGGCTTCTGGCTCAATCCCACGCTCGACACGGTGGTCAGGACGATGGCGAGGGCAATCGAGGCAGGGGTGAAACGCATCATTATCTCCAGCCATGTTTCAGGCGCTAATTCAGGACAAGTGTCGCTATTTTGCGGGCGCTTGTCCATGGTCTGTTTCACGCCCCCCGACGCAACCGCGCAAAGAAGAAACCGTCGCTGCCGTCATGTCCTGGCGTCAGCAACAGCCCGGCGCCATGGGCCCGGCCCACGGGCAGGTCGATCGGCTCGGCGCTCCAGCCGGCATGGCGCGACAGGAAGGCATCCACCTGCCCCCGCCCTTCCCGATCGGTCAGCGCGCAGGTCGCGTAAACCAGCACCCCGCCGGGCGCCAGCAAGGGCGCCGCGAAATCGAGGATACGGGCCTGTTCGGCGACCAGCCGGTCCAGCCGCGCCTGCGTCAGCCGCCAGCGCGCTTCGGGATTGCGCCGCCAGGTACCCGTACCCGAACAGGGCGCATCGACCAGCACCACATCCGCCTTGCCGCGCAGGCTCTCCAGACCACGCGCCTCATGGCTCTGGTCCAGCAGCAGCGTCTCGATGAAGGTCGCCCCGGCCCGCGCCGCGCGCGGTTCCAGCCGCGCCAGCCGCGACCGGATCGTATCGGCAGCGATCAACATACCCTTGCCGGCCATCGCCGCGGCCAGCGCCAGCGTCTTGCCGCCCGCGCCAGCACACAGGTCCACGACCGTCATGCCCGGCTGCGCGCCACAGGCGGCCGAAATCCACTGACTCCCTGCATCCTGCACCTCGACCAGCCCGTCCTTCCAGACGGCCTGCTGCTCGATCGGATAGCCTTCGGGCAGGCGCAGGCCGTCGGGCAGACCGTCGATCGCCACCGCGTCGGGCAGCATCGGCGCGACGCAGGCGGGATCGCTTTTCAACCGATTGACGCGTACATCCACCGGCGCCCGGCCGAGCAGCGCATCCTGCTCCACCGGCGCGGCCAGCAAAGGCTGCAACCAGCCCGGTACGGCACCGGCCACGGCGCCCGCCTCACCCGGTTCGATCGGCAACGGCGCATGCGTCGATCCGTCGAACAGGGCGGCGATTTCCGGCCACGCCTGCGCCACGCCGATCATCGCTTCCCGTCCTGTCTCTGGTCGCTCGGCTGCCCGGCGGATCGCATCATAGACATGGTCGCGCACCGCCCGCCGGTCCCGCGACCCGGCATAGCGCCGCTCCTTGAAATAGCGCGCGATCAGCGTATCGGCTGCCGGCCCGCCATCGCGCGCCGATGCAATGATGGCGTCCAGCAGATCGATCGCGGCCTGTATGCGGGCAGAGGGTGTCATGCCATTCCTCCCCCCTCCCTTTCAAGGGAGGGGCCGGGGGTGGGTGCGAGCGAAGCGAACCTCTTTCGGAGGCTACCCACCCCTAACCCCTCCCTAGAAGGGAGGAGAAAAAGTGACGGATCAGCGCGTCGGATAATTGGGCGCTTCCCGCGTGATGGTCACGTCATGGACATGGCTTTCGGACAAGCCCGCGTTCGTGATCTGCACGAAACGCGCACGTTCCTGCAAATCCCTGATCGTGGCGCTGCCGGTATAGCCCATCGCCGCCTTCACGCCGCCGACCAGCTGGTGGATGACATCCTTGGCCGGGCCCTTGAACGGCACCTGGCCCTCAATCCCTTCGGGCACCAGCTTCATCTGGTCCTTGATATCCGCCTGGAAATAGCGGTCGGCGCTGCCGCGCGCCATCGCGCCGACGCTGCCCATGCCGCGATAGCTCTTATAGGCGCGCCCTTGATAGAGGAAGGTTTCGCCCGGCGCCTCGGCCGTACCCGCCAGCAGCGATCCGACCATGACGCAACCCGCGCCCGCCGCCAATGCCTTGGCCACGTCGCCCGACGTGCGCAAGCCACCATCGGCGATTACCGGCACGCCATGCTTGTGCGCTTCCTCGGCCGAATCCATCACGGCGGTCAACTGCGGCACACCCACGCCCGCGACGACGCGCGTGGTGCAGATCGATCCCGGCCCGATGCCGACCTTCACGCAATCCGCGCCCGCGCCGATCAGCGCCTTGGTCGCTTCGGCGGTGGCGACATTGCCCGCGACCACCTGCACATGGTTGGACAGCTTCTTCACCGCTTCCACCGCGACGGCCACCTGCTTGCTATGGCCATGGGCGGTGTCGATGACGATCAGGTCGCATTCCGCGTCGATCAGCGCCTTGCTGCGCTCCAGCCCCTTGTCGCCCACGGTAGAGGCAGCAGCGACGCGCAGGCGGCCGGTGCCGTCCTTGGTCGCCTGCGGGTAAGTGACGGCCTTCTCGATGTCCTTGACCGTGATGAGGCCGACGCAATGATAGGCATCGTCCACCACCAGCAGCTTTTCGATCCGGCGCTGGTGCAACAGGCGCTGCGCCTCTTCCTGACCCACGCCGACCTTGACCGTGGCCAGATTGTCCTTCGTCATCAGCTCGCTGACCGGCTGCGCGGGATTTTCCGCAAAGCGCGTGTCGCGATGAGTGAGGATGCCGACCAGCTTGCCGCTCTGCTCCACCACCGGGATGCCGCTGATCTTGTGCCGCTGCATCAGCATCTGCGCATCGGCCAGCGTGGCGGTGGGCAGGATGGTGATGGGGTTGACGACCATGCCGCTTTCGAACCGCTTGACCGCCCGCACCGCGTCGGCCTGTTCCTCGACCGTCAGGTTGCGGTGCAGCACGCCGATGCCGCCCAGCTGCGCCATCACGATCGCCATGTCGGCCTCCGTCACCGTGTCCATCGCGGACGACAGGATCGGAATGTTCAGCTTGATCGCCTTGGTGACATAGGTGGACGTATCCGCCTGGCTGGGCAGCACATCGGATTCGGCGGGCTGCAACAGCACGTCGTCAAAGGTGAGGCCAAGGCGGATGTCCATGGAAAAAGCCACTTTCTTCTGTGCGGACCGGGCGGAGGGAAGCCGGATCGCTGGGGGATTTGTGGCGGCCCATGTAACCACTCCGGGGCCAAACAGCCAGACCCTTTGGGGATTTTATTGGGGGGCATCACAGGCCTCCCCATCTCATCCACCTATAGATGACTTGGCCGCACACACTAGCGGCAGAGAAAGGAAATTGCATCCCGATTTTAATTATAATAGGAATATTAATATTAATTAATGGGAGAAGATTGATGAACAGGCGTGACATGCTTTGCGGCGCACTATCCCTTGCAGCCTTCGCAGCGCAGTCGGCAAATGCGGCTCCCACACAAATCGATGACGGGTGGCAGCCCCTGTTCGATGGCCATTCGCTGGACTGCTGGAATTTCTACCAGGACGGCGTCGGCAATGTCGACAAACGGCACGTCGTTGCAATCGAAGATGGCATATTGTCCTTGCTTGGCCCCGGCTATGCTGGCGACGATACTCCTCCCGGTCACATCTCCACCAGAACGGTGTGGCAAAACTATCATCTCCGACTGCAATATCGTTACGGAAACCGCCGATGGGCGCCACGCAAACTCCAGCGCCGCAATAGCGGCATATTATATCATATGGGCGATGAAACGGATCGCCTTTTCCCGGATTGCGTCGAATTTCAGCTGGAGGAAGGCGATGTCGGCGATGCGATAATGGTCAACACGCTGGCGTTGCAGGGACCGTTGCTCGGCGGCACGCCTCTCTGGCCAAACTGGATATCGGCGTTCCCAGCTGATTATCAGGCCCCGGTTCAGGCCGGCCCGTACCGACGCCAGTGGCATCGCCATGCAGGTGAATTTGCACGGCTAGACGACTGGAACGAAGTAGACCTGTACGTTTTTGACGATCAGGCGGCCCATCTGGTCAATGGACGCATGGTCAACAGCTTGTTCAAGATGCGCCGCACGGCAGGACGGGATCAGCTTCCCTTGACCAGCGGCCGGATCGCTCTGGAATTTGAATGGGCGGAAGTGATGTTCAGAAATGTCCAGATCCGCCCACTTTCGGCCGCTGCAATCGCCCAGATAAAAGCGCAGGGTTCTAACTAAGTGCCGCCGATGCCTCATCTCAGGCGGAAGCTGACGGGACCCACCTGTTATCCAATCCAGATCAAAGAAAAAGGGCGTAGCCACCGCCACGCCCTTTTCATCTCGTCACCGGAGCATCAGCCCCTCACACCGCGGGCGAAGCCTCGCCAAACGGTCCCTTGCGCTTGCGGATGCGCGGGATCGAAGACCCCGCTGCGGGAATGATCGATGGCTTGATCGTCGTCCCATCATCGCGGGTGATCTCACCCTTTTCCAGCAACGCCTTGATCTCCTCGCCGCTCAGCGTCTCATATTCCAGCATCGCATTGGCCAGCAGGTGCAACTGGTCCTCATGCCCCTTCAACAGTTCCTGCGCGCGGGCATAGCCTTGCTCCACCAGAGCGCGGATTTCCGCGTCGATCAGCTTGGCCGTCTCGTCCGACATATGGACGCGCTGGCTCTGCGAATAGCCCAGGAACGTCTCGCCCTGTTGCTCTTCATATTGCAGCGGACCCAGCTTGTCCGACATGCCCCATTGCGTGACCATGTCGCGCGCCAGCTTGGTCGCATATTGGATGTCGCCCGAAGCACCCGACGACACCTTGTCGTAACCGAAGATGATTTCCTCGGCCACGCGGCCACCCATGGCGACGGCCATATTCGCGTGCATCTTGTCGCGATGATAGCTGTAGCTGTCGCGTTCCGGCAGGCGCATCACCATGCCCAGCGCACGGCCGCGCGGGATGATCGTCGCCTTGTGGATCGGGTCGGACGCGGGTTCATGGACCGACACGATGGCATGGCCCGCCTCATGATAAGCGGTCATCTTCTTTTCATCGTCGGTCATGACCATGGAGCGGCGTTCCGCGCCCATCATCACCTTGTCCTTGGCCGATTCGAACTCGTCCATAGCGACCAGACGCTTGCCCCGGCGCGCCGCCGTCAAAGCGGCTTCGTTGACGAGGTTGGCGAGGTCAGCACCGGAGAAGCCCGGCGTACCACGCGCAATGGTGCGCGGATTGACGTCCGGCGCCAGCGGCACCTTCTTCATATGCACGGCCAGAATCTTCTCGCGGCCCTCAATGTCGGGGCGGGGCACCACGACCTGACGATCGAAGCGGCCCGGACGCAGCAACGCGGGGTCCAGCACGTCGGGACGGTTGGTCGCCGCGACGATGATGATGCCCTCATTGGCTTCAAAGCCGTCCATCTCGACCAGCAACTGGTTCAGCGTCTGCTCGCGCTCGTCATTGCCATTGCCCAGACCCGCGCCGCGATGACGACCGACCGCGTCGATTTCGTCGATGAAGACGATGCAGGGCGCGTTCTTCTTGGCCTGTTCGAACATGTCGCGCACGCGGCTGGCACCGACGCCGACGAACATTTCGACAAAGTCGGAACCCGAAATGGTGAAGAAGGGCACGCCCGCCTCCCCCGCGATCGCGCGGGCCAGCAGCGTCTTGCCGGTGCCGGGCGAACCGACCAGCAACGCGCCCTTGGGAATCTTGCCGCCCAGACGCGCGAACTTGCTCGGATCTTTCAGAAACTCGACGATTTCCTGCAATTCCTCGCGCGCTTCGTCGATGCCGGCGACATCATCGAACGTCACCTTGCCATGCTTTTCGGTCAGCAGCTTTGCCTTGGACTTGCCAAAGCCCATCGCGCCACCCGCGCCGCCACCCTTCTGCATCTGGCGCAGCACGAAGAAGGCGATGCCCAGGATCAGCAGGAACGGCAGCGACTGATAGAGCAGGATCTGCCAGAAGCTCGGCTGGTCCTGCGCCTGGCCGGAATATTTGACATTATAGTCATCGAGCAGGCCGGTAAGGCCCGGATCAGTGACCGGAACGGTGGAGAATTTCTGGCCGCTCGACAAGGTGCCGCTGATCCGGTCCGGCGCGATCGCGACGTCCTTGACCTGACCTTCCTGCACCTTGGAACGGAATTCCGAATAGGCGATGCCCGTTCCCGCACCGGACGTCGTCCGACTGTCGAACAGCGACACGAACAGCAGCAGGGCGACGATCACGCCCGCCCAAATCATGGCGCTCTTGATCCAGGGGTTGCCCTGCGGGTCTTTCTCGTCGTTCATCATCACTCACTTTCACCGGCCAAGATAGGGCGCGCCCGCAAAAGCGCAAGCACGGCAAGGCCCGCCCTGCCCGCTATTTCGCGCCTTTTCCGTCGATGGTCAGGCGCCCAGTAACGTCAGCGCAACATAGCCCAGCGCCAGCGCCAGACCGGCCGACAGGCCGCACAGCAGATAGCCGACGTAAAGCAACAGCGGCGGATGCGGCCGCGCCAGCTTCCTGTTCCGCTTCGCCGCCGACAGAATGACGCTGGCCAACAGGCCATAGGTCAGTGCCGCAAACTCCATCATGATAGGCTCGATCCCCGCTCAATTCGTCGGACCGATTAAAGCGGAAACCGATTAAAGAAAGGTCAGTGCACCCATGTGAAGCGGCAGTCCGTGGAACAGATGCGACGATCCGTGGAACCTTTCCGTAACGATCGTCAACGGCGCGGCGGCGCCGGCACCAACCGCCAATGCGGACCACCCTTGAGCAGCCAGTTACCCAGACTCGCTTGTCGTCCGACCAGCGCTTCAGCCAACGCCAGGTCAAGGCTTTCGCCACGCGGCAGTGCTGCGCCCGCCTGATCCAGCATATGCAACACCAGCCGCCGCAGATATTCGCGCGGCAAGTCGGTGCGCTCCAGCCGCCAGCCAGCGCCATCTGCCCGCACATGCGCCCGCGCCTGCTCCGCCACGCTCCACGCAATCGCATGCTCTGCTTCCGCCAGCGCCGCCGCGCTGCGCGCTGCCGCCTGCGCATCCAGCCAGGGCGCATCGGCAAGTTCCATCCGCAGCATCGCCCGGTCGAAACGCGGATCGGCGTTGGACGGATCATGGACATGGGGCAACCCCTCCGCCTCCGCCAGTGCCTGCAACGCCGCCTTGCGCATCGCCAGCAACGGCCGGATCACCCGACCCGACCGCGCTCGCACCCCAGCGAGGCCGCCCACGCCCGCCCCCCGGTTCAGCCGCATCAGCATCGTTTCCAGCTGGTCATCGGCATGATGCGCGGTCATGATCCAGTCGATCCCCTGATCGACGCGCCACGCCTCGATCAACCGGTAGCGCACCGCCCGCGCCCAAGCCTGGACATTGCCCGCCACCGGGCGATCCGGCGTCAGCGTCGCATGGGCAATAGCCTGCCCGGCACACCAGTCCGCCACCATCGCCGCTTCACCGGCCGATGCCTTCCGCAACTGATGATCGACCGTGACCGCCGCCACCCGCCCGGGAAAGGCGCGCGCCGCCAGCAGCAGCAACGCCATGCTGTCCGGCCCGCCCGAAACGGCCACGCCAAAACGGGCCGCCGGATCGTCCCCGACCAGCGCCTGCGTCGCGCCGATCAGCCGAGCCGCCAGCGCCGCGCTATCGCTGTTTAGCTGCACTTCGCCTTAGCGCGTCCTGCGGTCATCATGCCGCGCAGGCTGGACGACAGATTGTCGCCATAGACCTGTTCCAGCTCCTGATAGACCTTACAGGCATCAGCCGGCTTCTTCAGTTGAATCAGCGCCTCGCCCAGATAGGCCAGGCTGTCTGGGGCGCGGTCGCCACGCGGCCGCTTCTGGTAATTTTCATAGAAAGCGACCGACGCGAGCGCCGGCTTGCCATCGTCCAGATAGGCGCGGCCCAGTAGATTCTGCGCCTTGCTGGCGACCGGGCTGGTGCCATATTTCTCGACTGTGGCCTTCAACTGACCCTGCGCCTCGGGATAGAATTTCGCGTCCCACAAGCGGAAGCCATAATTATAGGCGTCGCTGGCCGCGTCACCCGTATCGGGCCGCTCCACGGCCGCCACGGCGCTCTTGCGCGCCTCACTGGCGACCGGCGCGGGGGCAGCGGGCTTGGGTGCTGCGGGTTTCGGCTGGGGCTGGGGCGCAGCCGCGACTGGCGCAGGCGTCACGGGGACCGATACGGCGGGCGCCGGCTCGGCCATGCGCGCCTCATTCTCGGCCTTATATTTGTTGAAGGCCGTTTCCAGCTGGCGCAGCTTGTAGCTATTTTCCTCCACCTGTCCGGTGATCGAGGCGAGTTGGGATTCCAGCGCCCCCACCCGTGCGGTCAGGTCCGCGATCGGGGTCGAAGCCGGCGAACCTGGTGCGATCGTGGGCGTGGTGGGACGGGTAATCTCCGCTTCCAATGGTGTGCCGGCCGGAAACACCTTGCGCTGCACCGCGCGCATTTCCTTTTCCAGCCGATCGACCCGCACTTCGACGGGGGCATTCTGCGCGGCGGCGGGCTGAACGATGGCGGGCGCGGCCATCGCCAGCAGCACGGCCGATGTCGCAAAGAGGGCGTTACGCATGATGATCCCCGACTAGCTTTGTTGGCTTAACCATAAGCCGTTATTTCGCGCGGTAAAGCGCGACATGGCCCGGCGCTGGGCTCAGGGCTGGGTGCCGGTCGTGCCACCCGTAGCCGGCGCAGGTGCCGGCGACGCAGGCAATGGCACGCTCAGCCCGCCCGGCTGGCCAGCGATCTGGCCATTGGTTGCGGACGGCGCCGCTGTCGTCGGACGCTGCGCAGGCCGCGCCGTCGGCGTCCGTGCGGGCGTCGTGGCAGGGACGGCGGCTGGGGCGGCCGGCGCTTCCGCCGCCCGCGCCAGCAGCGCGGCCGCGCTCACCGGCACATCGGAAATGGTGCGATCGGGCGCGCCCAGCGGCGGGATCGGCTTGCCCCCCACCGTGACGTTCAGTGCCTGCGGGCGACCGGTCAGGATGGTCGGCCCCTTGGCTTCGGCCGGCAGGGTGAAGCTCTCGCCCTTCTTGAGCGTCCCGTCCTTCAGGCGCTCACCCGCCTCGTCAACGATGCGCAGCCATACATCGTCCACGGCGGTGAACACCACGGTCTGCACGACCGGTGCGGCTGGAGCGGCGCCGGCGGGACGGGCAGCGATCGCTTCCTGCTTGTCCTGCGCGATTTCCTCGGCCGTCGGCGGCGTCATCAATTGCGTGCGCCACACGGTATAGCCCGCGATCAACACGACCACTATGGCCAGCACGACCCAGGCCAGCCGTCGGGGCGGCACCCGCGCCGGGTCGACCGGTTCGAACGCCTCGTACCGGTTGGCGCCGATGTCGCTGTTGTGAACGCCATGGCGCACCTCGGCAGCAATCGCCACTTCGTCCAGATCGACAGTGCGAGCATAGGCCCGGGCAAAACCGACCGCATAGGGAATGCCCGGCAGTGCGGCATAATCGTCCCGCTCGACCGCTTCCAGTTGCCGCTGGGCAATGCGCGTACGGGTCGCGACATCCTGAATCGAAAGGCCCTGCGCCTCCCGCGCGGCACGCAACTTCGCGCCAGGGGTGGAAAGCTGCGCTTCCGGCGCGCCGATGGCGCCAGCTTCGGTTTCTGCTTCGTCTGCCATGCTGCTCCGCGACCTGTAATGGCCGGCCTTGTCTCATTGCGGGACGGGCGTTGTCAACGCCGCATCCCGCCAAATCAGCCGAGTTCGATATTCCGTTCAACCGCCCATTGCGTCAGCCGCGCGCGAATGTCGATCGCTCCGCTGTCCAGCATTTCGCGCATCAGCACGCGCAATTGCTCGGCATCCACCGCGCGGATCATTGCCTTGACCGGACCGACCGACGCCGGCGTGATCGACAGGCGACGAATGCCAAGGCCGATCAATGCCATCGCCTCCAATGTCCGCCCGCCCATCTCGCCGCATACACCGACCGGCACCTGATGCTCGTGGCAGGTCCGCGCCACCCGATCGAGGAAGCGCAATATGGCGATGCTCAACCAGTCGTACCGCTCCGCCAGCCGCGGATGCGCCCGGTCGGCGGCAAACAGGAACTGCGTCAGGTCATTGGTGCCGATCGAGAGGAAATCCAGTCTGGGCAGCAACAGGTCCAGCACCTCCGCCAGTGCCGGCACTTCCAGCATCGCGCCATATTTCACTGCGATCGGCAGTTTCTTCTTTTGCGACACCAGCCATTCGCGCTGATGCTCGACCAGCGCGCGCGCCTGCTCATATTCCCATGGCTCCGACACCATCGGGAACATGATGTGCAGCATCTTGCCAGCGCTCGCCTCCAGCAGCGCGCGCGCCTGCGCCTTCATCAATCCGTCGCGATCCAGCGCCAGCCGCAGCGCGCGCCAGCCCATCGCCGGATTATCCTCATGCTCATCATCGTCGCGCTGCATGTATGGCAGCGCCTTGTCCCCGCCGATATCGACGGTGCGAAAGATGACGGGCCGGTCGCCGGCCGCATCCAGCACATCCTTGTACAATCGCTGCTGCTTCTCGCGCTGCGGCAGGGTGGCCGACACCAGAAACTGAAACTCCGTGCGGAACAGGCCGATGCCGTCCGCCCCCACCAGATCCAGCGCCTGCGCATCCTCGCGCAGGCCGGCGTTGACCATCAATTCCACCCGCTGCCCGTCCGCCGTCACCGATGGCAGGTCGCGCATGGCGGTAAATTCCGCGCGGCGCTTCTGCGTCACATGCAGCTTGTTCTCGAACGCCTCCTCCATGTCGGCGGTCGGACGGATCAGCAGCGAATTGGCGCCGACATCCATCAGCACCAGATCACCCTCCGTCACCAGATGGCGAATGTCGCGCACCCGGCCCAGCACCGGCACCCCCATGGCCCGCGCAACGATGGTGACATGCGCTGTCAGCGACCCTTCTTCGAGTATGACGCCCTTCAACCGGCGTCGGTCATATTCCAGCAATTCCGCCGGCCCCAGGTTGCGCGCGATCAGGATTGCGTCCTGCCGCAACCCCATCTGCGCCGCCGTGCCCAGCTGCCCCGACACAATGCGCAGCAACCGGTTGGCCAGATCCTCCAGATCGTGCATCCGGTCGGACAGCAGCGGATCATCGATCTGCCGCATCCGCATCCGGGTGCGCTGCTGCACCCGCTCGATCGCCGCCTCGGCGGTCAGGCCACTGTCGATCGCCTCATTGATCCGCCGCGTCCACCCTTCGTCATAAGCGAACATCTTGTAGGTCTCCAGAACCTCCTGATGTTCGCCCTCCATGCCGAACTCGGCCGCACCGGTCATCCGGTCGATCTGCTCGCGCATTTTGGCAAAAGCGGAAATGACGCGCTGCCGCTCCGCCTCGGTATCTTCCGCGACGGTATGCTCGATATGCACGCGCGGCTGGTGAAAGACGATATGGCCCCGCGCCATGCCCATCACCAGTTGCAGGCCATGCAGCATATTGGTGCCGGTGTCGGCAATGCGCGCATCCGCCGGGCCATCATCTGCCAGCTCGGCATTAGCGATCAGTTCCGACATCACCATCGCGACGGTCTGGAGCGCCTCGATCTCGACTTCCTCATATTTGCGCGGGTCCGCATGCTGCACACACAGGACGCCGATGGCGCGCTCGCGCCGTACGATCGGCACGCCGGCAAAGCTGTGGAACAGTTCCTCACCGGTTTCCGGGCGATAGGAGAAATCGGGGTGCGACGCCGCCTCGTCTAGATTCAGCGTTTCGACATTGGTGGCGATCAGGCCGACCAGTCCCTCGCCCATCGCCATGCGGGTGACATGCACCGCCTCCTGCTTCAGCCCGCGCGTCGCGAACAGTTCCAGCACGCCTTCTCGCACCAGATAGATGGAACAGACTTCGCTCGACAGCGACTCGCCGATGATCTCCACCACCTTGTTCAGCTTGGCCTGGGCGCTGTTACGCGCGGCCATCACCTCCTGAAGGCGGATGAGGATCTGGCGAGCGGCGGCGGCGGGTGTGCTGGGCATTTCATTGCGCTATCAGATTGATGCGCCGCTTTCCAAGGCGTTTCCTATAATCGGCCCCGCAATATTGTTAAGCAGAGCTTATTTGCATGGCGGGAACATAATGTACATTCGTCCAGCAGGCTGAAGGCCCGCGCGCGGGCACGCAGGGAGAAGAGGGATCATGGCGAAGCACATCGAACCGGCAATGGAACAGGATCTGATCGCGCGCGGCTATTCGCGCCGCCAGATGGCGAAGGTCGCGGCGCTACTCGGCGCTGGCGCTGCCGCCATCCGCGTCACCGGCGCTGCCGCGCAGCAGGCGGCCAAGCCCGTCGCGGGCGCGGTCCGCATCGGCGCCAACGAATGCTGGACCGGCCCCTTCCCCGTCGCCGCCGACGCCGCGTTCAAGCTGGTAACGGAAGGCAATCGCTACGAACCGGACAATGAGCATCAGAAGCTGTTCGACGCCGTCGCCGCGGTGGAGGGCATTCCCGCCGACCGCGTCACTGCATGGCCCGGTTCGTCCGATCCCCTGAGCCGCGTCGCCGTCGCCTATGCCTCGCCCACGCGCGGCATCGTCACCGCCGACCCGACCTATGAAGCCATCTGGCGCACTGCCGCCTGGATCGGCGCCCCGGTCAAGAAAGTGCCACTGACCAGGGATTACGCCCATGACGTAAAGGCGATGCTGGCGGCCGATCCCAATGCCGGCGTCTATTATATCTGTTCGCCCAACAACCCGACCGGCACCGTCACCCCGGTCGCCGACATCGAATGGCTGGCCAACAACAAGCCCAAGGATTCGATCCTGGTCGTGGACGAAGCCTATATCCACTGGGTCGACGGCCCCAACGCCGCCAAACTCGCCGCCACCCGCGACGACGTGCTCATCCTGCGCACATTCTCCAAACTGTTCGGCATGGCCGGCATGCGCCTCGGCCTTACCTTCGCCTCGCCTACGCTCATGGAAAAGATGATGCGCTATGACGGCGGGCAGGTGACGGCGATGCTGCCGATGACCGCCGTGGCCTGCGGCACCGTCTCGGTCGCGCAGGCCGACCTCATCAAGGCGCGCCGCGCCGAAATGAACGCCGCCCGCGAAAAATCGGTGAGCCATCTCAAGGCCAAGGGGATCAAGGTCATCCCCGGCAGCCAGGCGAACATGTTCATGGTCGACTGGGGCAAGAAGTCGGCCAAGGACATGCAGGCCGCCCTGCTCGCCGCCAATGTCCAGATCGGCCGCAACTGGCCGATCTGGCCCACCGTCTCGCGCGTGTCGGTCGGCTCGATGGCGGAAATGGAAGCCTTCAACGCCGCCGTCGACAAGGTATGGAAAGCATAACGACGTCATCTGAAAAATGCGCGAAAGGGCGCACTTTTAAAGCAGCACCGGCCCGCTCCCCCACCCGGCCACCCAACGGCAGTATCATATGGGTGGCCGGGTGGGGGAGCGGGCCGGTGCCGTCTAATTTTCCGCAGGAAAATTGCTAAAAAGACGCTCGGCGCATTGCGGAAATGCGCCGCCCTTTCGTCTTTCCCCATGACCAGATTGTTTGCAGAACAAGGGGACAGACGACATGACCATGATGCTGAACAAGGACGCGCAGGACGACCTGATAGAACGCGGCTATTCGCGCCGCCAGCTGGGCGAAGTCGCCGCATTGCTGGGCGCCGGCGTCGCCGCCAGCTCGCTGCTCGGCGGCAGCGCAATGGCGCAGCAGCAGGCCGCACGCGGCGTCAAGGGCGCGGTGCGTATCGGCTCCAACGAATGCTGGACCGGCCCCTTCCCCTCGGGCGTTCAGGCCGCCGCCGAAGCCGCCTCGTTCGGCAACTGGTATGATCCGGACAATTATAAGGGCGACCTGATCACCACCGTCGCCGCTGTCGAAGGCATCCCTGAAGCGCAGGTCATGCCCTGGCCCGGTTCGGGCGGCCCGCTGGTCAGCATCGTGGCGGCCTATTGCTCCCCGACCAAGGGCCTGGTCACCGCCGACCCGACCTTCGAATCCGCCTGGCGCACCGCCGATTACATGAAGGCCCCCATTGCCAAGGCGCCCCAGGCGATCGGCAAGGGTCATGACGTGAAGGCGATGCTGGCCGCCAATCCGAACGCAGGCCTTTATTATATCTGCACGCCTAACAACCCGACCGGCACCATCACCCCGCTGGCCGACATCAAATGGCTGCTGGACAACAAGCCGGCCGACGCCATGCTGCTGGTGGACGAAGCCTATATCCACTTCTCCGAAGCCCCCAGCGCCGCTTCGCTGATCGGCAACCGCAAGGACATCATTGTCATGCGGACCTTCTCGAAGCTGTTCGGCATGGCCGGCGTGCGCCTCGGCCTCACCTTCGCCGACCCCGAAGTGCAGAAGCGCATCTCGCTCTTCGGCCCGTCGGCTGGCGGGCTCGCCATCACCGCCATGCACTGCGGCAATGCGGTCTACAAGGAAGCCGCCCTCATCAAGGCGCGCCGCAACGAAATGATCGCCAACCGCGACGAAACCATCGCATGGCTGACCAAGAAGGGCATCGAAGTGCAGCCCGGCAGCCAGGCGAACATGTTCATGGTCAACTGGAAGAAGCCGGCCAAGGAGATGCAGGCCGCCCTGCTCGCCACGCCTGAAAAGGTACAGATCGGCCGCAACTGGCCGATCTGGCCCAACGTTTCGCGCGTGACCGTCGGTTCCGCCGACGACATGGCCAAGTTCCGCGCCGCCGTGGACAAGGCCTACAAGGCCTAAAAGGCTGAGCCTCCCATAGGCACGCAGAAAGGCGTCCGGGCAACCGGGCGCCTTTTTTATCCTCCCCAAGCTCGCTTGAGGAGGGGGACCGCCGCCGCAGGCGGTGGTGGAGGGGAAATGCCGCTCTCTCTTATCCCTCTCCCCCACGGGGGAGAGGGCTGCGCAGACTTGGCAGCTTGCTGCCTAGGCGAAGCTGGGTGAGGGGGAAGCAGCCTCGCGAGAATAGGCTGAACTTGCCTCCCTCATCCAACTCCGCCTAGGGAGAAGGAAGGGCTGCTTCTGGTCGCACCTCACCCCGCCCGCGCCGCCAGCACCGCGATCATCACCCGCCCCAGATCCGCCAGTGGCCCGTCGCCCTCCCGCGCATAGAGCGACACCAGCATCGGCTCGACCCCGCCCAGATCGTGCCGCCGCACCACCGCCGCCCCGCCCACGCCCGCCAGCGGCAGCAGCGACACGCCTACTCCGGCTTCGACCGCCGCCACCACGCTTTGCAGGCTGCTCCCCGAAAAGGCGACGAACCAGCGCCGCCCCTCCCGCTCCAGCTGCGCGAACATCGCCTCGCGATACAGGCCACCGGCCGGAAAGCAGACCAGCGGCAGCGCCTCCTCCTCCACCGCGTCACCCTCCGCCGCCGCGAACCAGCCCAACGGCTCGGCAAAGCTCGCGCGACAATCCGCCCCGGCCACAGCCTCCTTCACGATCACGATATCGAACTCCCCCTGCCGATATCGCTGCGCCAGATCGCGGCTCAACCCCGTCGTTGCATCCAGCCGTACATGTCGATGCGCCCGCGCAAAACCCGCGAACGCTTCCGCCATCGCCCCGGTCGCCAGATCCTCCGGCAGGCCGATGGAGATCGCCGCCGTCCCCGCCGGATCGCACAGCAGCAGCGCGGCATCCTCATTCAGCAACAATATCCGCCGGGCATGACCGATCAGCCGCTCGCCCATCGCGGTCAGGCATACCGGCCGCGCCGATCGGTCGACCAGCCGGTGCCCCGCCATCGCCTCCAGCCGGCCGATCTGCTGGCTGATGGTCGACTGGGTCATGTTCAGCCGCTCGGCCGCATGGGTAAAATTGCCACTATCGGCAATAGCGACAAGGCTGCGCAGCAGGCGAGGATCGAACATGCACGCCATTATCAATCTGCATGCTATTCATTCCAACATCTAATTTGCGCATGATGGTCGACCCGCTAAAACCGCCTTTCCCCTCTGGAGCGCGGACCGACGATGAAGACCCTGCTGGCCACCACCCTGCCCCTGATTGCCCTCATCGCTTCTCCTGCGCTCGCTGCCCAGCAGCAGGGCGACATGATCATCCGCCACGTCTCCGTCATCGACGTCGAGCATGGCCGCGCCAACCCCGATCAGGCGGTAGTTCTGCGCGGTCCGGATATCGTCGCGGTCGGCCCGGACAAGGCCATTGCCAAAGATTGGCAAGCCGCCGGCATGATCGAGGGCAAGGGCCGCTTCCTCATCCCCGCCCTCTGGGACATGCACGTCCATTTCGGCGGCGGCCCGGATCTGATCGAGGAGAATAAGGCGCTCCTCCCCCTCTATGTCGCCCATGGCATCACCACCATCCGCGACTGTTCGGGCGACCTGCCCGACAGCGTGCTGACATGGCGCCACGATATCGCTAGCGGCAGCCTGTTCGGCCCGCGCCTCCTCACCTCCGGCGCCAAGATCGAAGGGATCGCGCCCGTGTGGAAGGGCACGATCGAGGTCGGCAGCAAGACCGATGTGGACGCCGCCATCACCCGCCTGCAACAGCGTGACCATGTCGACTTCGTGAAGATCACCGACAGCACCTTGAAGCCAGACCTGTTCCTCTACGCCGTAGCGCAGGCGAAGGCGCATGGCCTGCGCAGTTCGGGCCATATCCCGATGGCGCTGACCGTCGGACAAGCAGTAGACGCCGGCATCAGTTCGATCGAGCATCTCGACTATGCCTATAAGGCGGGCGTGAAGGACGAAGCCGCCATCGCCGCCGATTTCGCCGCCGGCCGCATCGACCGGGCGGAGGCCAATCGCCGGCTCGATACCGGCTTCGACACCGACACCGCCATGGCCGCCTATCACAATTTCGCCGCGAAGAATGTGTTCGTCACCCCGACCCTCAACGGCAGCCGCATCCTCACCTATCTTGATCGCGACACCCACGCGAACGATCCCTATCTCGCCTATATCGGGCCGAAACTGCGCAAGACCTATGACTGGCGCATCCAGCGCGCGGCAGGCGCCGATGCCGCCGCGATACAGGCGCGCCACGACCATTTCGAACGCATGGCTGCCATATTGCCGCTGCTGCAAAAGGCCGGCGTCACGATCATCGCCGGCACCGACGCAGGCTTCCTCAACAGCTTCAACTATCCGGGCATCGGCCTGCACGACGAACTCTCCCTGTTCGTGAAACAGGGCCTCACCCCGGCCCAGGCGCTCTCCGCCGCCACCCGCGCCGGCCCGGCCTGGTTCGGCCAGCTCGACCGCTATGGCAGCGTGGAGACCGGCAAGGCCGCCGACCTCGTCCTGCTCGACCGCAATCCGTTGCAGGATATCGCGGCGACCCGCGCCATCGCCACCGTCGTCATGCGCGGCAAAAGCTACGACCGCGCCGCCCTCGACGCGATGCTGGCCGACACGAAGGCCAAGGTCGCGGATTGGAACAAGGCCCCCTGACATAAAACAAAATGAACCTGTCTCATTTCGTCATCGCGGCAGAATAGAAAGGCTTACGCCCCCTGACCCGATTGCCTAAATTTTCACCATGCGTTACCACGTTCCATAAAATGGACATGTGGAGACGATAATGCGTGGAAAAGGGCTGGCTCTGATAGGATTCCTGCCGCTGCTGGTCGCGGCCTCGCCTGCGCCCAAACCCGCCAGTTGGACAGACCCCACCACCGGCCACCGCATCGTCCGCGTCGATGACCGTCCCGGCAATTACGGCCTCTATTTCAACTATAACCCGTTCACCCCGGACGGGAAGCGGATGATCTATCTGACGCCAGAGGGCATCCGCGTCGCCGACACCGCCAACTGGACCACCCGCCTTGTCCTGAAGGAAAAGATCGACCGCCTGCTCTTCGTCGGCAACCGCGCGCCCATCGCCTATTACAGCACCAGCCCCATCGGCAACGAAGCCGCCTCCACCATCTGGTCGGTCGATCTCGACACCGGCAAGCGCCGCCGCATCGCCGACCTGCCCGGCGGCCGCATCGCGTCGATCAATGCCGACGACACGCTGCTCGCCGGCCATCGCGAACTCGCTCCACCGCCCACCGCCATCGCCGCGCAGGGCAATCGCGATCCGAAAACCGGCTCCCCCACCTATGCCGCCAACGGCCCGGATGGAAAGCCCCTGCCCTTCGCGGTCGCCAAGGAACAATGGATGGCAAAGCGCCTCGCCGCCGGCGTGCCGATGGAAATCTTCACCATCGACATCCGCACCGGCGAGCGAAAGACCGTCACCCAGTCGAACGACTGGCTGAACCACGTCCTCTTCTCCCCCTCCGATCCGACCTTGCTCTCTTATTGCCATGAAGGCCCGTGGCAGAAGGTCGACCGCATCTGGACCATCCGCACCGATGGGTCAGCCAAGACGAAAGTGCATCAACGCACCTTTCAGGGCGAGATTGCCGGTCATGAATATTGGGCGCCCGACGGCCGCACCATCTGGTACGACCTCATCCAGCCGATGGGCGTGCGCTGGCTCGCCAGCCTCGACGTGGTGAGCGGCAAGCGGATCTGGTATAAATTGGGCGAAGGGCAAGGCAGCTATCATTACAGCTCCTCGCCCGACAACCGCCTCTTCTCCGGCGACGGCAATGACGACGGCAAATATATCAGCCTCTTCCGCCCCCGCGCCGATCCCAACCCGCGCGTGCCCGACACGCTGGACGGCGAACGACTGATCGCAGCCGGCGATCTGGAAACCCAGCGCCTCGCCGACCTGTCGAAACATGATTATACGCTGGAACCCAACCAGCATTTCACGCCCGACGGCAAATGGCTGGTCTACCGCGCCAATGTGGAGGGCAAGCCCGCCATCTACGCCGTGGAAGTGGCGAAGGCGAAATGACCGATCATCCCCTGAAAGTGGAGAATTTAGAACAAATAGGGCCGATCGCCATTTCGTTCAGGTGGAGCCGAAAAGCGTGATTTTCGAGTAACGGAGCGCAGCGTACTTAAGTACGTGAGCACCGGAACGCAGAAAAGCGCGCTTTGCAGGCCCGCCTGGGCGGAATAGCGACGGTCCTAAGCACTCGCGGCAGATATCTCGCTCAGCGCCTTAAACTGCTCCATCATCTGGTCCCAACCCGGATGGAATCCCATTGCCTCATGCCGCGCCTTGGCCTCCGCATCCCAATGGCGCGCGGTCGCGGTGAAGCGCGTGCCCTCCCCCTCATCCTCGAACCGCCATACCGCCGTGATGAACGCCGTTTGCGGTATCCATCCCGACGCATAGGCGTCCGTCGTCACCGCCAGTTCGTTCGGCACCACCTCCAGGAACACGCCCTCCATCGGCCCCGTCTCTTCGCCATTCGGCCCGAACATCTGCACCGAGCTCCGCCCGCCGGGGCGCAAATCCTGTTCGATCACTTCCGCCCGCCAGGGCTTGGGGCAAAACCATTCGTCCTTCAGGTCTACCCAGACCTTCCAGCATATCTCCCGCGGCGCGGCGATGTGGCAGGTGACGGACAATTCATGTTCGGCGCTGCTCATGTCGCTTTCCCTTCGAAGGCCGCCTGCATAGCGGCGGTATCCAGCTTCCGCATGGTCATCATCACCCCCATCATCCGTGCTATGCCCTCACGGTCGTCGGTCCGATAATTGTCCATGATCTGCCGCGTCACCAACTGCCAGCACAGGCCATATTTGTCCGTGACCCAACCGCACGGCCCATCCTTGCCACCATCGGCGGTCAGCGCGTCGAAATGCCGGTCCAGTTCCGCCTGATCCTCGCACGCCACGGACAGCGATATCGCCTCGTCAAAGGTGAATTGCGGCCCGCCATTCAGCGCCTGATAGCTTTGCCCGAACAGAGTGAATTCGACCAGCAGCACGCTCCCGCCCGGCAACGGCGATGGCGACGGATTGTCCTGCGGATAGTAGCTGACATGGTCGATCGACCCGCCAAAGACGGACACGTAGAATTGCGCCGCCTCCTGGGCATTGCCATCGAACCAGAGGCAGGGGGTGATCTTGTCCATCACGCCGCCCCCTTCATACCCACCAGCGCAAACATCGCGCCTTGCGGATCGGTTGCCTGAATGATCCAGCCACCACCCGGCACCTCCATCGGCCCGTTCAGCACCGTGCCGCCGCCAGCCTTCACCTTCTCCACCGCCGCGTCGATGTCACCCACGACAAAATAGAACAGCCACACCGGTCGCGGCATTTCCTTCGGGCATGGCATGATGCCGCCGGTCATATCCTGAAAATCGCTGCCGCCGGTCTGGGATACCAGCTGATAACTGCCCATTTCGCCCATATCCATGGCGTCCCCGGTCGTCCATCCGAACTGGCCGGTGTAGAAGGTCAGATCTGCGTCAAAGTCCCCGGCATAGAGTTCATGCCAGCCGACATGGCCCGGCGCCATCGCCGGCGCCGCCTCCATTCCCTCGTCGCTCGATCCCTTGAGCAGCATGAACACCGCCCCACCCGGATCGGCCATCACCGCAAAGCGCCCGACGCCCGCTATGTCCTCGGCCGGGCGCATCACCCTGCCGCCCGCCGCGCTCAGTCGCTCCGCATCCGTGTCGACATCCGCCGATCCCATATAGCCGCCCCACCAGGGTGTCATGCCGCAGTCCTTCGCTTCAGCCGGGATCGCCATGACCCCGCCGACCGCGCCCGCGCTGCCCGACATCACATGATAAGGATCGTCCGTCCGCTCGCCACCGAAAGGCTGCGACGTCCACCCCAGCACATCGCCATAAAAAGCCAGCGCCGCCTGCGGATCGCTGGTCATCAGTTCGTACCAGAAGAATTTGCCGGTAAAGTCCGTCATTGTCCGTCTCCTTGCATGGAGGTCAGGGCAGGAAGTTCAGGCCTTCGCGTCCAGCAAAACCTCGAACCCGCCATAGATCAGCCGCGCGCCGCTGAACGGCATGTCCTCACCCTCCTTGGGCTGCATGCGTTCATCCTTCATGACCTTTTCAGCCCCAGCATCGCGGGTTTCCTTGTCGGGCCATTCGATCCAGGAAAAGACGACCTCCTCATCCTCCTCCGCGATCACCGCGGTCCGGAAATCGTTGGTCTTACCGACCTTCACGTCGTTCGCCCAACATTCCACCACGCGCAGCGCACCATGTTCAATGAAAATGGGCGCGGCATAGGCCGCAACCTCGCGATAGCGTTCCTTGTTGCCCTTGGGCACCGGGATCACGAAACCGTCCATATAGGCCATTGTCTCTCTCCTCTTCGTTTTGGAAATGCGCCATGGGCGCATCCGCACCAGCCCACTCCCCCACCCGACCGCCCAGACATGGTATTCTGATGGGTGGCCGGGTGGGAGAGCGGGCCGGCACCGCATCAAAATGCGCTCTTTCGCGCATTTCCCAAACGAACTCTTATGCTTCGGCGGTCTGGCCGGCCGCCATCATGGCTTCCATATCCATCCACATCACTTCCCAGATATGGCCGTCCAGATCGGCGAAATTGCGGCCGAACATGAAGCCATGATCCTGCCGGGGGTTGGGCTCACTGCCCCCCGCAGCCAGCGCCTTGTCCACCGTCGCGTTCACCGCATCGCGGCTCGTCTCGCTCAAACACAACAGCATCTGCGCGGTTGCATGCGCATCGGGAATGGCACGCGGCGTAAAGCTGCGGAACCGGTCATGGGTCAGCAGCATCACATGGATCGTCTCGGAAAATGTCAGCATCTGCGCATTCTCGTCGGCGAAATCCCGGTTCGGCACCGCACCCACCGCTTCATAAAAAGCGATGGCAGCGGGCAAATCTCTGACTGGCAAATTGACGAAAATCATCTTCGGAGCGGGTTCATTCGACATCACGCTTCTCCTCTGAATTTTCCCGGCGATCGCATCTTCGGGCGACTCACCGCTTGCGCTTTGTGCGCCCAATGATTATTTTCTGCAACGTTTAAGTTAGAAAAGATAACTAATGAGTCAGACCGCAAGAAAACGCGCCTATCAGGACGGATGCGCCGTCGCCCATGCTCTGGACATGATCGGTGATCGCTGGGCGATGCCGATCATGCGCGAACTGATGCTGGGGCCAAAGCGTTTCACCGACCTGCGCGCCGGCCTGCCCGGAATCAGCGCCAATGTGCTGACGCAGCGGCTGGAAGAACTGGAGGCCGCCAGCATCCTCATCCGCCGCCGCCTGCCCCCGCCCGCCGCCAGCCAGATTTACGAACTGACCGACTGGGGCCGCGAATCGGAAATCTTGTTTCAGGTACTGGGCCGCTGGGCCTGCCGCTCCCCCACAATGCAGCCAGGCAAGCCGATGAGCCAGGTATCGGTCATCCTGTCGATGCGCACGATGATCGACCGCCACCGCATCGGTGACCTGAATGCCACCATCGGCTTCCGCTTCGGCGAAGAGGAATTTCGCGCCACCCTCAAGGACGGCGACTTCCAGATCGACCGGAGCGAAGCCGCCGGGGCGGACACCATCATCAGTGGTGACCAGAACATGCTGGTCGCGGTAATCTATGGCGGCGCGTGCTACGCCGATGTGGCGCTGATAATCGAGGGGGACAAGGCGCTGGCGAACCGCTTCGCCACCCTTTTCCCCCTGCCCCCGAAGGCACCCGATATGGTCAGCCCTGCGCCGACAGCTTCATAAGCACCAGCCCGGCGAGGATCAGCCCCGCCGCGACCAGCCGCGCGGCACTGATCCCCTCGCCCAAAAAGGCGACGCCGACCGCGAACGCGCCGAGCGCCCCGATCCCGGTCCAGATCATATAGGCCGTACCCAAGGGCAGGCTGCGCATCGCCAGCGACAGCAGCCCGAAACTCGCGACCATCGCGCCCAACGTAATGAGGCTGGGCACCAGCCGGCTGAACCCATGCGATTGTTTCATCGCAAAGGCCCAGACGATTTCCAGCACACCGGCGATAAAGAGATAGACCCAGGCCATGACGGCTCTCCTTCCAAAAGAGAGCCGGGCCGTCCCGGACTTCAAACCCGCAAGGGTGGAGGACGTGGCCTCGCTTATCACCTAAAAACCCGTTTGGGCTGAGCCTGTCGAAGCCCATTCCCTACTTAAGAAAAGAACGGCTCTTCGACAAGCGCAGGGCCAATGGATGTTGGGAATTAAGGCGCGTAGCGCTCGCTCAATGCGCCCCGTTCAGCATCCCGAACACCTGCGCAAACTCCCCGCGCTTCGTAGCCTCGCTCAGATATTTCACCCGCTCAACATGGATTTCCGCCGGGGTCGGCTGCTGCCTCAACAGCGCCATCGTTTCGCTGATAAAGTCGGCCAACTTCATCATCTGCTCATTCTCCGCGTGGCCGGGCATCAGGTCGGTCTGCACGCCCGGCGGCACGATCTCCACCACCTCTACGCTGGTCGCCTTCAACTGCTCCCGCATCGCCAGCGACCAGCCATGGATCGCCGCTTTGGTCGCGCTATAGGTCGGCGTCGCCACCAGCGGGACGAAGGCCAGCCCCGACGACACAGTCAGGATCGTCGACGCCGCCTGCGCCTCCAGATGCGGCAACAGCGCATGGGCCAGCCGGATCGGACCCAGCAGATTGGTCGCGACCGTGGCCTCCGCGATGGCAAGGTCGATCTTCTCCTCCGCCACCATGATCCCGGCATTGAGCAGTACGGCGTTGAGCGCCGGGAAATCCGCGACCAGCTTCTCCGCAAAAGCCTTAATCGCCGCCGGATCTTCCATGTCCAGCGTCACCGCCGCCATGCCCGGATGATCGGCCACGACTGCGTCCAGAGCTGCCTGCCGCCGTCCGGCGATGATGACCTGATTGCCAGCTGCATGAAATTCATGCGCCAGCGCCGCGCCGATGCCCGACCCGCCGCCGGTGATGAGGATGGTGTTGCCTGTGGATTGCATGGTGGGCCTCCTTTCAATTGGCTTGAAGGGCAATTTAGCTCTATGCTCTCTTTTGGAAAGTAGGCACCGAAAAGTGCTGTAGTTACCCAAAGGTGAGAAATGGCAAATCCGCTGCAATCCCGCTTCGCCGCCGCCGATATTGCGCAGGCTGAGCATTATCTCGCGCATGAGCCGCCGACCGATATCGACCCGCGCATCGAGCGACTCGTCAACGACCTCATTGGCCGCATCGCCGACAAATGGACGCTGCTGGTGCTGGAGGAACTGGAGGCGAAGGGCACGCTGCGCTTCACCGAAATCGGCCGACAGGTGGAAGGGATCAGCCAGAAGATGCTGACCCAGACGCTGCGCCAGATGGAGCGCGACGGCCTGCTCACCCGTACGGTCCATCCGGTGGTCCCGCCGCGCGTAGACTATGCGCTGACCCCGCTCGGCAACAGCCTGAGCGCTGCGTTCTGCGGCGTCTGGGTCTGGGCCGAGCGCAATCTGGAAACGGTGGAAGCCGCGCGCGCCAGTTTCGACGCGCGGGATTGATTAGCCTGCATCCGTTCGGGCTGAGCGAAGTCGAAGCCCTCAACTGAGCGCAGCGAAGGGCCTTCGACTTCGCTCAGGGCGAACGGGCATGTGCAGCTGGCTACTCGCCCGACGTCGTCGGCACGGGCTGCACGATCAACTTGGGGGCGCTATTGTCTGGCAACGTGCGCGCAGGCGCGGGCGGTCCGGACGGCGTCACCGCTGACGGCGCAGGCACCGTCCCCGCCGCAGGTGCAGGCGACATCGCCTCCAGCGAACTTTTGTAGCTTGGCGTCCACCCCTTGGGCGGTGCTTCGCCCGGCGGTATCGGGGGCGGCGGCAGCGGCGTGGGCGACACCACGACCGTCACCGTCGCGCCGAAGCGTGACTGCCATTCGGCCAGCCGCCGCAGATAATCGGCATAGGCCTCGTAAAAATCCTGGAACGGCTTTTCCAGCTCGGCCAGCAACGCAGGCGCCTCCTCCAGCAATTGCGAGGAGGGCATGGCGATGATCTTCTGCCCCACCGTCACCGCGACCGGGCAGAAAGTCTTGATCACCGGCGGCAGCGCGAAGAAATTATAGACGACCGTGTTCAGCCGCTCGCGCGACGCCATGCCCGAACTGCCATAGGCCACGCTGTAATTGCGATCGACCGCCGCGTTGGCGCTGTTCAGCGTCGTCTTATGTAGCGCCAATATCTGATTATATTGCAGCCGCGCGGTCGGTCCATATTTGTCGCAATTGAGCGCCGCGACGTTCAGCGCCATGCGGATATGCCACAGCGCGGTATTGGATGTGACGCCGCGATTGGCGGTCAGATATTTGCCGTCTTCGCCCTTTTCCGGGATGCTCATCCCCGCGGCCGCGCCCGATGGCGGCACCGGGCGCACGGTCGGCACCACGGCCGGCGGCGGGGTGGGCGGCGGCGGCGGCGGTGGCGTCGAACAGGCCGCCAGCACGGCCAGCGAGACAAGGGAAAGACGGCCGGTAAGGCGCGAAGACAACATCAAATTCTCCGGCAGGACGATAGGCACCGGTCATGCCGGTCATGGGGCTGGGACGAATATGCCTAACCCGCGACTCACCGCAACCCTTTAAGCGACTCGCCGTTCCAGCGCCTCGGCAGCCTGCGCCATCAGTTGCGCGATGATATCCGCGACCGGCTCTTCCTTCGTCACCATGCCGACCGACTGGCCCGCCATCAGCGAACCGCCCTCGACATCGCCGTCGATCACTGCCTTGCGCAGCGCGCCGGCCCAATAATGTTCGATCTGCAACTGCGCTTCCATCATGTCCACCGCGCCGCTGTCCAGCAGGTTGGCGACTTCGCGCTGTTTGGCGGTGAAAGCTTCGGTGCCGGCATTTTTGAGCGCGCGCACCGGGATGACCGGCAGGCGCGGGTCGATCTGCACGCTGGCGATCGCGTCGCGGGCAGACGCGCGGAAAAACGCCTTCTTGAAATTGGGGTGCGCGATGCTCTCGCTCGCGCAGGCAAAGCGCGTGCCCAGTTGCACGCCCGCCGCACCCATTTCCAGATAGGCGGCGATCGCCTCGCCCCGCCCGATACCGCCCGCCACGAACACGGGGACCTGCTCCGCCATTTCCGGCAATATTTCCTGCGCCAGCACACTGGTCGCGACCGGACCGATATGGCCGCCCGCTTCCATGCCTTCCACCACCAGCGCGTCCACGCCCGACCGCACCAGCTTCTTGGCCAGCGCCAATGCCGGTGCGAAGCAGATCAGCTTGGCGCCTTTGGCCTTGATCGCCTCGATGCTGCCCTTGGGCGGCAGGCCGCCGGCCAGCACGACATGGCCGACATCATGCTTCGCGCACACCTCGATCAGGTCGAACAGCAACGGGTGCATGGTGATCAGGTTCACGCCGAACGGCTTGCTCGTCAGCGCCTTGGTCGCGACAATCTCCGCATCCAGCAATTCGGGCGTCATCGCGCCGCAGGCGATCACGCCGAACCCGCCGGCATTGGAAATCGCCGCCACCAGATTGCGCTCACTGACCCAGCTCATCGCCCCGCACAGAATCGCCGTCTCGCACCCGAAAAATTCGGTGCCGCGGGCCATCAGGGAAGTGAGCTTGGCGTGAGTCATGGTCTAACCTCAATAAACACAAAAAGCCCCTCCCCTTCAGGGGAGGGGTTGGGGTGGGGGCGTGCCGAAACATGCCCTCACCTATCCTTATCTCTCCCCTGACCGGGGAGAGGCAGAAAATCAAGCGATCGGCGCGTCCAGCCCATAAGCCGTGTGCAACACACGCACCGCCAGTTCCGTCTCATCCTCGTCGATCAGCACCGAAACCTTGATCTCGCTCGTCGAAATCGCTTCGATATTGATGCCGCGCTCGGCCAGCGTCTTGAACATGGTTGCGGCGACGCCGGCATGGCTGCGCATCCCCACACCCACGACGCTGATCTTGGCGACTTCGGTGTCGGTGATGATCCGGCGAAAGCCGATCTCGGCCTGACGCGCTTCCAATATGTCGACGCTGCGGGCCAGGTCCGCGCGCGGCACGGTGAAGGTGACGTCCGTCTCTTCCGTGTCCTTGCTGTCATTCTGGATGATCATGTCGACATTGATTGCGGCGTCGGCCAGCGGGGTGAAGATGCTGGCGACCGCACCCGGCTTGTCGGGCACGCGCGTCACGATGATCTTCGCCTCATTCTTGTCATGGGCGATGCCGGTGATGAGTTGACGTTCCATCTTGTCTTCCTTGAGCTTGGCTTCCAGTTCCGCGTCGCTGACGATCAGCGTACCGGGCAGATCGGTCTGGGTGGGATCATCGAAGGAGGAAAGCACCTGCACGACCACGCCTTCCTTCATCGCGAGGCCGACTGAGCGCGTCTGCAACACCTTGGCGCCGACCGAGGCCAGCTCCAGCATTTCCTCATAGGTGACGAGGTTCAGCTTGCGCGCGCGGGCGACGATGCGCGGGTCGGTGGTGTATACGCCATCGACGTCGGTATAGATGTCGCAGCGATCGGCCTTGATCGCGGCGGCCACCGCGACCGCCGACGTGTCCGAACCGCCCCGGCCCAGCGTCGACACGCGGCCATCGGCCATCATGCCCTGGAAACCGGGGATCACCGCCACGGTGCCCGACCGCATCGACGCCAGCAGGTCCAGCGTGTCGATGTCGCTCACCCGCGCCTTGGCATGCGCCTCGATCGTGCGGATCGGCAATTGCCAGCCCAGCCAGCTGCGCGCATCTACGCCCAGCGCCTTCAGCGTCATCGCCAGCAAGCCGCTGGTGATCTGCTCGCCGGCCGCAACCACGACATCATATTCGGCCGGATCATAAAGGGCGGACGCTTCCTTGCAGAAACCGACCAGCCGGTCCGTCTCGCCCGCCATGGCCGACACGACGACGGCGACTTCATGCCCCTGTTCGACGACATGTTTGACGCGCGCCGCCACGTTACGAATTCGCTCCATCCCCGCCATGGAGGTGCCGCCGAATTTCATCACGATGCGCGCCATTTGCTTGTCGAACCTGTCCGTTATTGTGAAAGAAAATATCCCAAAAGGGCTAAACGGCGCTCCTATTAGCAGCGCGGGCGCATATGGCAAGCAATCCTGCCGCTTGCCGCCCCCTTCGCGACATCCCCTGCTGCGCGGCCTTTTCGCTTCAAAGAGATAGGCCCGACATTGGCCTGCGCTTCCTGCCCTGCTAGAAGCCATGCATGACAATCGAAACCGTCACCGCCACCATCGACCCGAAGGAAGCCGCCCATTTCGGCACCATGGCCGCCGACTGGTGGGATCCCACAGGGTCCAGCGCAATGCTGCACAAGCTGAACCCGGTGCGCCTGCGCTATATCCGCGCCGCGATCGACCGCCACTGGTCGGGCGACGCGCAGGCCTTCCGCCCGCTCACCGGCAAACGCGCGCTCGACGTCGGCTGCGGCGCGGGCCTGCTTGCCGAACCGCTCGCCCGCCTCGGCGCCAGCGTCACCGGCCTCGACGCCGCCCCTGAAAATATCGCCGCCGCGCAGGGCCATGCCACAGGGCAAGCGCTCGACATCGACTATCGCGCCACCCCGGTGGAAGACATGGCCGACAGCGGCTTCGACCTCGTCACCTCGATGGAAGTGATCGAGCATGTCGCCGACCCCGCCGCCTTCGTGCGTGCACTGGCGAGCAAACTCGCCCCCGACGGCCTGATGATCCTCTCCACCCCCAACCGCACGCCGCTTTCCCGCCTCGCCATGATCACCATCGGCGAAAGCGTCGGCGGCATCCCCAAGGGCACGCATGACTGGCACAAATTCATCACGCCCGAAGAACTGACCGCACTGCTGGAGCAGGCCGGGTTGGACGTCACCGACAGCATCGGCCTCAGCTTCGATCCGGGGCGTGGCTTCACTTTGTCCGCGAACACCGCGATCAACTATCTGCTGACGGCAAAACACAGACCATAACCTTCTCCCCCAGGGGGAGAAGGATACGAAGCCTTGGCGGCGCAGCCGCTTAGGCGAAGTTGGATGAGGGGGAGGACGCAAGATGACCGTCGAAGCCGAGGTCGACGCCTATATCGCCGCCCAGGCCGACTTCGCCCGCCCGATCCTCACCCATGTCCGCGCGCTCGTCCACGCCGCTTACCCGGACGTGACCGAAGCGATCAAATGGGGCTTCCCCCATTTTCTCTACCGGACCAAGAATCTCGCCTCCATGGCCGCGTTCAAAAATCATGCCTCGGTCAACCTCTGGTACAGCGAAGACGAAAATCCGCGCGAAGGCATGGGCCATCTCGGCAAACTCACCAGTCTGGCCGACCTCCCCACCGACGACGAACTGCGCGCCCTGCTGACCAAAGCCGTCGCCATGATCGACATCGGCGCGAAGCCGCCCCGCATGGCCGACCGCTTGCCCCGCGAACCGCTCCCCATCCCCCCGGCGCTCACCACCGCCATCGCAACCAACCCCACTGCCGCCGCCATCTGGTCCAGCTTCCCGCCCGGCAAGATCCGCGACTATGCCGAATGGATCAGCGAAGCGAAGACCGACGCCACCCGCGACAGGCGCGTCGCTCAGGCGGTCGAATGGATCGCCGAAAGCAAAGGCCGCAACTGGAAATATGAAAAGCACTAAGGCTCTTCTCCTTCGATTTTTCCGCGTGACATTCCGCCCCCTTTCCCCTAATGGCGCGCCAGCAGATCGGCGGGCCAACCCCGTCGATCTTCCGTCCGAGACAGTTGGTGAAGGGAATCTGCCCTTCTTAATCTCCAGCCTAGACGGGGAAAAGTTCTTACCGGACGGGTTATGCACCCGATTCGGGTCTGCCTGTTTCCTTTTGAGAATAGGCCAGTCGATCTCTCCCCTTCGGACTTAGTGCCCCATGCCGTCAGGCGTGGGTTTAGCCGTTCGCTTGGCTGTTCAGGCGAAGCGAACATGAAGTGGAGTAATGGCATGGATCGTAATCAGAAAGCTGAGGTCGTTTCCGCGCTGAACGCAGAACTGGCAGAAGTTGGCGTGGTCGTCGTGACCCGCAACCTCGGCATGACCGTCGCCCAGTCGACTGTCCTGCGCCAGAAGATGCGCGAAGCCGGTGCGTCCTACAAGGTTACGAAGAACCGCCTCGCCCGTATCGCCCTTGATGGCACCAGCTACACCGGCCTGAGCGACCTGCTCACCGGCCCGGTTGGTCTGGCCACCTCGGTCGACCCGGTTGCAGCCGCCAAGGTTGCGATCGATTTCGCCAAGACCAACGACAAGCTTGAGATCGTTGGCGGCGCGATGGGTGAAGTGCTGCTCGATGCGGAGGGCGTCAAGGCGCTCGCATCGATGCCGTCGCTGGATGAACTGCGTGCGAAGCTGGTCGGCCTTCTGGTCGCCCCGGCTACCAAGCTCGCAACCGTCACCCAGGCACCGGCTGCGCAGCTTGCGCGCGTCTTCAACGCCTATGCGGAGAAGGAAGCGGCCTGAGCCGTTCCGGAACCGATTTTTTGACCCTCATCTGACGGGGCATTTCGCCCCAAAAAAGGAAATATATCATGGCAGACATCAACGCTCTGGTCGACCAGCTCTCGGCCCTCACCGTCCTCGAAGCCGCCGAACTGTCGAAGGCTCTGGAAGAAAAGTGGGGCGTTAGCGCCGCTGCTGCCGTCGCCGTTGCCGGCCCGGCCGCTGCCGCCGCTGCACCGGCTGCTGAAGAGCAGACCGAATTCGACGTGATCCTGACCGGCGACGGTGGCAAGAAGATCAACGTCATCAAGGAAGTCCGCGCCATCACCGGCCTGGGCCTGACCGAAGCCAAGGCTCTGGTCGAAGGTGCTCCCAAGGCTGTCAAGGAAGGCGTTGCCAAGGACGAAGCCGAAAAGCTGAAGAAGCAGCTGGAAGAAGCCGGCGCGACCGTCGAGCTGAAGTAATCGGACTTGCCCTGAAGCGTCATGCTTCGGGGCGAACCGATCCGGTCCAGCCGGACAAAGAGGCGGCACCTTCGGGTTGCCGCCTTTTTTGTGTCTGATTGCGATGGGGCTTTTGGGCCGGGTGGTGAGTCAGGCTTCACCGTTTAGGGATATGGCGGCTTACGACCAGAAGTGGGCATGTCCCCCCTCCCGTTGACGGGAGGGGGCTAGGGGGTGGGCTGGACGTTGCGACAGCCCACCCCGCTGCGACTAACGCGCTGCGCGCGCAAGTCTCGCTGCCCCTCCCGCAGGCGGGGGGGGGGGAACGTCCCCTTCCCACCCAAATCAGCCATCCACCCCCAGAATTACCGCCCCGGCACCCTAACCCCTCAATAATTCCACTGCACCTGCGTACGGATCAAATCGCCTTCCGCGCGCCCCGTGCGGCGTTCGTCGGCCTCGGCGCGCTTCATCCGGGCATAGGCGATGGTGACTTCCAGCGCTTTCCAGGGCTGCCATTCGACGCCCATCTCGAACTCATCGGTTTCCAGACGCGGGGCGCTGGTGCTGCCCTTCCATCCACCGCGATAATGTTGCCAACGGCCATAGGGCATCAACGCACCGACCGTCTCCGTCGGCAGGCGATACATCATCTGGACATAGCCGCCGTTCAGCTTCTTCGTATCGATCAACTGCGTATCCCGGTCGAACTCCGGCCCCTTGCCCCAATTCCATTCTGCCTGAATGCCGAAGGGCTGCGGATAGAGCATGGCATGCACGCCGACGCGATTATCCTTATAGGCGACGCTACTGACCGCCCCGCTGCGCAATTCAGGCTGCACATCGTTCAGCATCGCCGATCCGCCGACCTCGACCACTTGCCCTTCAAAGGCGCCGCCCAAGCCATCCAGCTCGAACGGCCAGGTCGCAAAGGCCACCTTCATCAGCCCGCGATTCTGCTCGGTCCGGTTGGTGCCCTGCCCGTTGAAGACGCCGACGCCAAAGGCGCCATAATTGCCGAACAGCTTTTGTCCGTCATGCCCCAGCCGGTCCCAGATTTTCTGCACCGATGGCGGTGTGTAATAGCCGACGACGCCCAGATCGCGCTCGCTGGGCACCGCGCTGTTGATCGCGTCGCTGCGATCGAGCGTCAGCCGGTTGGAGGATGACTGCATATTCTCCCAACCGAACGGCACCTTGGACTGGCCGAAACGCAGGCGCAGGCTCTTGCCCTTGTCCAGGAACACATCGGCATAGGCATCGCGCAACTGGGCAAAGCCCTCGCGCCGCTCGCTGCCGGCCTGATTGTTCACCGCCGTCGCGAAATCGGACTGGAGATAAAGCGACACGCGATCGGACACGTCCCCCTGCAACACCAGCCGCGCCCGGCGCAGCGAGAAGCCGCCCCGATCGGAGATAGAACTGTCATGCACCGATCGCAGGCGCGACACACCCGCCGGCGCGGTATCGTCGCCCGACAGGAAAGCATTGTAGCGCATCTGGGTATAACCGCGCAGCGACAGCTTCTCATACCAGGCCTTGGACTTGGCGGGCGACTGAGCCGTGGGACTGGCCACGGGGGATGGAACGGGGGCCGCGGCCAGCACGGTCGGCGCACTGCCGGTCGCCGGGGTAGCCATCGCTGCGGAGCCGACGGACGGAGCCGGCACCGCCGCCGGTGCGCTCGCGCCCTTGCCGGCGGCCAGCGCGCTGGTCAGCGCCTCGACCTGCGCCTTGAGGGCATCGATCTGGCGCTGCAATTCGGCATTGCTTTGCGCCTGCGCGGCCTCGGGCGCCAACGCGATCAGGCCCGCCATTAATGCCGCACCCTGGATTTTCGATACCATCACTCGTCAGCTCCCCTGTTGACGGGGCGGACGGCTATGTCATTTGCATGAACCTAAAATGACGCTTGTATTTCACTTTGATGACAGCGGCAGCGTGGTGGCGCATGGCCGCTCGCATCAGGGCAGGACATTCTTAAACTCTTCCTGTTTCAGATATTTGGCATAAGCGCTCAACGCCGCACCGGCCTGCGGATTGTTCAGCAATTCCTCCATCGCCACCCGCCCCAGCGCCTCACCCGCGACGCGAAAGCCCGCCTCATCCTTGGCCTTGAACAGCGGGCGCGCCTCGTCGGCGCAATCGACCGCCATCAACCGCGTGAAGATCGTCGCCATCCCCTTGTCGAATTCCTCCTTCTTGCCCGGCGTCAGGGTTGCGACGCCTGCGGCCTGGGGGGCGGACGCGAGCGCCGTCAGGAACCAGCGCGCCACCACCAGCCGGTCGGCCCCCGTGGATTTCAGCACCATACATTCCCCCAGCGCCTGCGCCTGCGCGTCGGTTTGCGCCATGGCCGTGTCATGCAGCATCGCCCCGGCTGCCATCAGGCCAGCCGCCATCACACCCCATGCCCGTTTCGCCATGATCGTCCCTCTCATCCAAAAATATATAAGGCGACCAAAGGACGACAGGGTCAAATGCTGATTTTACCGCCTCTTCTTCGTCGCCGGATGTTTCCACCGGACCGGAAAATGCTCTAAGCCACTGGCCAGCATGTTCGCCTCCCACGCCCCGCCCCGGCCTCGTCGTCGCCTGCCCCTGATCGCCGGCGCGCTCCTGTCCCTGCTGGCCAGCGGCTGTTCGGATGAAGGGCGCGACCCCGTCGTCGTCAGCGTCGTGGGCGGCCGCGACGATTTCGCCAAGCCCTTGCCCAACCTGCCCGACCCCGGCGCCAAACTCTATCTGGAGTCGACGGCGCAGGGTCTGGTCGCCTTCGACGCCGGCGGAGAAATCCTGCCGGCGCTGGCCCAGCGCTGGATCGTGGAGGATGACGGGCGCAGCTATATCTTCCGCCTGCGTCGCGCCTTCTGGGCCAATGGCACGCGCGTCACCGCGCCCGATGTCGCCCGCATGCTGATGGCGCGAATCGAATCGCTGCGCCGCCTCGACCCGGACGGTCCGCTAGACGCGGTGCAGGCCGTGGTGCCGATGACCGGCGAAGTGATCGAAATCCGCCTCGCCGCGCCGCGCCCCTATGTGCTGCAAATGCTGGCCCAGCCGCAAATGGCCGTCCTGTCCCGCGATGGCGGCACCGGTCCCTATCGCCGGGCGGTGCGCGGCAATGCGCTGGTCCTGACCCCGATCGACCGTTCCACCGGCGACGATGCGGCGGACGAACCGATCCCGCCGTGGCAGACGCGCGTACTGCGCGCCGAACGCGCCGCGCTGGCGATCATCCGCTTTCGGGAACGGGATGCCGACCTGGTCCTTGGCGGCCGCTTCACCGACTTGCCACTGCTGGTCCCGGCCGGCATCGACCGCGACACTGTGCGGGTCGATCCGGTCAGCGGCCTGCTCGGCCTGGCCGTCACTGGCCGGGGCAAGCTGCTGGACGATCCCGCCATCCGCGCGGCGATCAACATGAGCATCGACCGCAGCCAGTTGCCCGCCCTTTTCCCGCTGGGCGGCTGGGCCACCAGCGAACGCCTTCTCCCTGACCAGATGGACCTCGGCCGACCGCCCACCGATCCCGCCTGGTCGGCCCTTCCACTCGACCAGCGCCGCGCGCAGGCCGCAGCCAGCATCACCCGCTGGCGCGCCGACAACGGCCCGCCAACGCCGCTCCGCATCGCCCTGCCGTCCGGCCCCGGCGCGACCCTTCTGCTGGGCATGTTACGCCGCGACCTCGCCGGCATCGGCCTGCCGGTGCAGCGCGTCGCCCTCAATGCCGATGCCGATTTGCGTCTGGTCGATGAAGTCGCCGCCTATGACAGCGCCCTCTGGTATCTTGGCCGTATCGGCTGCGCCCGCAAAATCCATTGCAGCGACGTCGCCGACGCCCAGTTGCAAGCCGCCAGCCTCGCCAGCACGGTGGAAGAACGCATGGCCCGCATCGCCGAAGCCGAAGCGCAGATGGTCGCGCATAATGGCTATATCCCGCTGGGCGCACCAGTCCGCTGGTCGCTGGCATCAAAGCGACTCACCGGCTTCCAACTCTCCGCCCGCGCGCGCCACCCATTGAACCATCTCTTCCGCACCACCAATTAAGGGGCATCAGGAGACACTACAGATGGCGATTTCGCAGGACCAGTTCGATCGCATTGCGCGCGACATACCCGGCTTCGGCCGCGACCCCGCATCCATCCGCCGCCGGATCGAGGCAATGGAGGCGGTGCTGGAAGGCTTGTTCGTCATCCCCGGCACCAAATATCGGGTCGGCCTCGACAGTCTGGTCGGCCTCGTCCCGGTCGTCGGCGATCTCGCCACCGCCGCCATGGGCGCATGGATCGTGTGGGAAGCCCGCAATCTGGGCATGTCGAAATGGCAGATCACCCGCATGGCCGCCAATGTCGGCGTGGATACGGTGATCGGCGCCATCCCCTTCGCCGGCGACCTGTTCGACTTTCTCTACAAATCGAACACCAAGAATCTGCGCATCATCCGCAAGCATCTCGATCGCCACCATCCCTCGACAGTGACGATCGACGGATAGCCCAGAGCATTTTGAAGTCATCTGGAACAGATGACGGCTCGCAAAATGCGGAAAACAAAGAAATTTTAGAGTATGATATGGTTCAATCTAACCACATCATACTCTAGCCGTCAGTGCGTGCCCTCGGCCGGTGGCTGCGCATTGGGGTCCAGCTTCAGGAACAGCCCCGGCTCACGCTGCGGCGTGGGCGTCTGCGCCGGGCGACGGGGATTGGCGATCGCCGGACCCGGCTCGATCTTGAGATAGGCGCTGTCCGGCGCGCCGCCCTGATGCGCCGGGCAACTTGCATATTCCAGCGCCCGATCCAGACACAGCCAGATTTCGCTCAGCCAGTTGCCGCGCGTCGTGGTGACCCGCATCATCTCGGCCTTCATCCCCTTGTTCGCGCGGGCAAAGGCTTCGGCGAACTGCCCCACGGTCAGCGTCTTGCGCCGTGCCAACGCGCCCATATCCGGGTAACGCAGCGACTGATAGAAGGCCCGTGACAGGTTGAAATACAGCTCCGGCTTGCTGGCCATGCAGGTGCCATGCTTGGCCCATTCATGCTGGATCAGCTGCGGCGATGGCGTATTGCACAGATTCTGGCGGATCACCTCACGCGGAACCAGATCGGCCGGGCGGCAATATTGCGGCCACTCCTTGCCATAGCCGTCGGGCCACAGCCCATGCAGGGTAAAGCCGAACCGGCCGGCCTTGCCGCTACATTGCAGACTGCCCCGCTCCCGCGCGGTCGAACAAAATTGCGGCGACCAGCTGATCGCCAGCGTATAGCTGCCGATCGGCAGCACGCGCTTGGGTTCCTTGGCGGTTGGCCCTTCCGCTTCGGGCCGGGTGATCTGCGCCGGCATGCGGCATTGGGCCGACTGGGCCACCGCCACGCCGGGCGCTGCCATCAAAACCAAAGCGATGAGCGATTTAAGCATAAGCGAAATCCAGTCCGATGTCGGCCGCCGGCGCCGACTGTGTCAGCCGGCCGACGCTGATATAGGTGACGCCCGTATCCGCCTTGGCACGGATCGTGTCCAGCGTGACGCCGCCCGACGCCTCGGTCGGCACGCGACCGCCCACCAGCGTCACCGCGCCACGCAGCGTCGGCGCATCCATATTGTCGAGCAGCAGATGGGTCGCGCCGGCCGCCAGCGCCGGTTCGATCTGATCGACCCGGTCGACCTCCACGATGATGCTGGCAATCCCGGCGGCAGCGGCGCGGCGCACCGCTTCGTCGACCGATCCGGCGACCGCGACATGATTGTCCTTGATCATCGCCGCGTCCCACAGGCCCATGCGATGATTGGTCGCGCCGCCCTGCCGCGTCGCATATTTCTCCAACACGCGCAGGCCGGGAATCGTCTTGCGCGTATCGAGCAGGGTCGCACCCGTGCCCAGGATCGCATCGACATAGGCCCGCGTCATCGTCGCGATGCCGGTCAGATGCTGCACCGTGTTGAGCGCGGATCGCTCCGCCGTCAGCATCGCCCGCGCCTTGCCCCGGATGCGCATGATGTCGGTCCCGGCCGCCACCCGATCGCCGTCCTGATGCAGCCATTCGATCGCAACATCGGGATCGAGCGCCCGGAAGAAGGCGACCGCGATCGGCAGCCCGGCCAGCGTCACATCGTCCCGGCTGTCCATCACCCCGTCGAAGATCGCATCGGTGGGAATCACCGCCTCGCTGGTGACGTCGCGCCCATCGGGGCCAAGGTCTTCGGCCAGCGTGGCCGCCACAAAAGCATCAAGGTCGAAACCGGGAAGGGAGAAGGTCATGGCCTCTCTCTAATCATATGTGGTCGGGTCGCAAGTCTCCATCGCACTTGACTTAGTCCATGGACTAAGTCCATATTGATTGCATGACCGCGACCGTCAATGTTCACGAGGCCAAGACGCATTTCTCCAAGCTCTTGGACCGTGCCCATGCCGGCGAGGAAATCATCCTTGCCAAGGCCGGAAAACCCTATGCTAAACTGGTGCCGATCAACCCGGCGCAGGAACGCCCCAAAAGGCGGGGTGGCCAGTTTGCAGGCTTGTTTACGGTCGGTGACGAGGTTTTCGATCCGCTGCCGGAGGATGAGTTGCGCCTTTGGGAGGGGCATGGGGATTGAGGCTCCTTCTCGACACCCATGTTCTGATCTGGTGGTGGACCGACCGAAGCCTGCTGCCCGATAGAATTGATCGCATGATCGAAAGCGGGGCCGACCAGATTTTCGTCAGCAGTGTGAATGCCTGTGAGATCGCGACAAAGGCGCGAATCGGCAAATTGCCGCAACTCCTGCCCTATCTCGATCGCTATGAGGCTGCGGTGGCGGATGCCGATTTCCGGTCACTCGACCTCAAGGCTGCCCATGGACTGCGTGCCGGGGCTTATGACGTGCCGCATCGCGATCCTTTCGACCGGATGTTGGCGGCGCAGGCGGAACTGGAAGGCTTGATCTTGCTGACGCGCGATCCAGCCTTCTCGGCATTCCCCTGCGAAACATTGTGGCACCAGCCGCTGCTCAGCGAACAGCGGCTGGCCTATCGCGGTTAAAGCGCTTCAGCGCGCGCCAACATCTCCTTGCCCCACCGTGCCGCTGGCCATCTCCAGCATCCGGTCCAGGCTCTTCTTCGCTTGCAACCGCAACGTCTCGTCCATCTCGATCCGCGGCGTCAGGTCGCGCAGCGACAGATACAGCTTCTCCATCGTGTTGAGCGCCATATAGGGGCAGACATTGCAGTTGCAGTTGCCGTCCGCACCCGGCGCGCCGATGAAATTCTTGTCCGGCACGCTTTTCTGCATCTGGTGGATGATATGCGGTTCGGTCGCCACGATCAGCGTGTCGCCCGGCATGGTCTTGGCAAAGTCCAGGATGCCGCTGGTCGACCCCACATAATCGGCATGGTCGACGATATAGGGCGGACATTCGGGGTGCGCGGCAATCGGCGCATCGGGATGCTGCACCTTCAGCTTCAGCAGCTCGGTTTCGCTGAACGCCTCATGCACGATGCACACGCCCGGCCACAGCAGCATGTCGCGACCCAGCTTGCGCTTCAGGTAGCCGCCCAGATGCTTGTCGGGACCGAAGATGATCTTCTGATCCTTGGGGATCTGCGCCAGAATCTTCTCGGCGGACGACGACGTCACGATGATGTCGGACAGGGCCTTCACCTCGGCCGAACAGTTGATGTAGCTCAGCGCAATATGATCGGGATGCGCCTCACGGAACGCCTTGAACTGGGCCGGCGGGCAGCTGTCCTCCAGCGAACAGCCGGCATCCATGTCCGGCAGCACCACGATCTTGTCGGGCGACAAAATCTTGGCCGTCTCCGCCATGAAGCGCACGCCGCAGAAGGCGATGACGTCGGCGTCCGTCTCCGCCGCCTTGCGCGACAGCTCCAGCGAATCGCCGACGAAATCGGACAGGTCCTGAATTTCGGGCGACTGGTAATAATGGCCAAGGATCACGGCGTTGCGTTCCTTGCGCAACCGCTCGATTTCAGCGCGCAGGTCCGTGCCCTGCGGAATCCCGGTGAAAGCGTTCATACCCTGTAACTCCTGCGTCCCTGCAAAACGGGCTTGACCCGCGCCCTAGCGCTGTGGCCGCTTGTTTGCCAGTACCTCGTTGATCGGTGTAGTGACGTCCCACTGCTCGCGATTGCGACCCTTGCGTTCCGGCGGGAAAGTCACGATCACCCGCGCATCGCCAAAGCCCATTGCGGCCAGCGGCGCGCCCATGACCTTCGCCACCGCTGACCGGCCATATTCGCGCGCCTGCGCCATGCGTTCGGGCGAGCGCGCCGATGCTTCCGCCCGCGCCTGCGCATGGGCCGACGCCTTGCGGCTCAGCGCCTCACCCGCCTCGCGCGTCACGAACATGCCGCTGGTGCGAACCAAAGTCCGGCGCGCTTCATCGACATTGGCCTTGTCCGGCTTCACGTCTGGCGCGTTGACGATCAGCGTCCGGCCTTTCTCGTCCCATTCCAGATCACGCGCGGTCAGGCCCGACAGGTCGATGAAATAATCCACCGAATAGGGCATTTTCACCACCTGATCAGACTTCAGCCAGCCAAAGCCGCGCACATCCTGCGCCGTACTCTGGACAACGCCATTCAGCCGCGACACGCGCAGGTCGCTGGTGCCGGCAATCTTCTCGGCGATGATCTTCGTCACCGCCGACCCTTCATCCTCCACGGTGACGACATAGTCGCGATTATAGCGCTGCCAGCCGACCAGCATCGCCGCCCCCACGAACAGGATCAGCAACGCCGCGCCGACCGGCCCGGCATAGCGCCTGACCACGGGCTTCAACGCATCTGCCATCGCCCGTCCCCGGTCGGTGCAGCCAGCCCCCGGCCGTCCAAGTCGATCAGATGCGCCAGCACCGATCGCCCCGCCGCGCCATGCAGGCGCGGATCGACGCCCTTGTACATATCCGCCACCATATCCGGGATGGCACTGTCGCCGTTCCGCTCCAGGAAGCGCAATATCTGCCCCTCGCGCTGCTTGCGATGGCCCATCATGCCGCGCACCAGCCGCTGCGGATTCTCGATCGGCTCGCCATGGGCGGGATAGTAAACGACATCGTCGCGCCCCAGCAGCAACTGCATGGACCGCATATAGGCGGTCATGTCGCCATCGGGCGGAGAGATCACGCTGGTGGACCAGCCCATCACATGATCGCCGCTGAACAGCGCTTTCTCTTCCAGCAGCGCAAAGCAGAGATGGTTGGACGTATGGCCCGGCGTCGCCACCGCTTCCAGCGTCCAGCCCGGCCCGCGTACCTGCTCACCATCGCCCAGCACGCGGTCTGGCCGATAACCCGCATCGAACGCCGCGTCCGCGCGCGGCCCGTCATCGTCCAGCGTCAGCGGCGCGCAGCCGATCACCGGCGCACCGGTCAGATCGCTCAGCGGCCGCGCGGCCGGGCTATGGTCGCGATGGGTATGTGTGCACAATATCGCCACCACCGGCCGTCCCGCGATCGCGGCGATCAGCGCGGTCAGATGATCGGCGTCATCCGGCCCCGGATCGATCACCGCCACAGCCTGCGCCCCGACGATATAGGTCTGCGTGCCGGTAAAGGTAAAAGGCGACGGATTGGGCGCCAGCACGCGATGAACCAGAGGGCTGAGCGGCATCAAGAGGCCGGTCGGCAGGTCGGCCGGATCGAAAGGAGGTGCCATAGCTATCCATGTGCCCATTTACGCGCGGATTTCAAGGGTTGGGTGGTGGGGCAATCGCCGAGGCGGCATGTCCTGAAACGACCAGAAGTGGACATGTCCCCCCTCCCGTTTACGGGAGGGGGCTAGGGGGTGGGCTGGACGTCGCGACAGCCCACCCCGCTGCGACTAACGCGCTGCGCGCACAAGTCTCGCTGCCCCTCCCGCAGGCGGGAGGGGAATGACCGCTTTCCACCCCCTTTTGTCATTCCCGCGACCCGAAGGGCGACCGCAGGTCAACGCGGGAACCCATCTCCTGACATTGCCTCCAGTGCAACGTTGGGGAGATGCCCCCCCCGCCTGCGCGGGGTTGACGATATTGGAAGGGCGCGCCTGGCCCCCCTCCACGCCATCTACCTGTCCTACTCCGCCCCCCTCTGCTATGCTTCCTCCATGCCGACGCCGCGCCCCTCCTCCCCCTCCCCCACCTCGCAACAATATTTCCAACGCCTGTTCCAAAATGTCGAAATCAGCGGGAAAAGTGCGAAGTTAAGCGCGGCTTTTCCACCATGACCGCCGCCCTCCTCGAGCGCTGGCGCCAGCATCTCAGCCTCGACCGCCGCCGTTCCATCCACACCGTGCGGGCCTATGTCGCCACGGCCGAACGCCTCATTGCCTTCCTTGCCGAACATCGGGGCGAGGCCGTCACCCCGGCGCTCCTCACCAGCCTCGATCAGGCGGACCTGCGCGCCTTCCTGTCCAGCCGGCGCGCGGACGGCATCGGCAACCTGTCCGCCGCGCGCGAGTTGTCCGCCGTGCGCGGCTTCCTGAATTTCGTCGGCGGCGACGATGCCCGCGTACCGCATCTCAAAGGCCCACGGGTCAAGCGTGGCCTCCCCCGCCCCGTCTCCCCCGACGAAGCGATCGCGCTGGCCGCCGACATCGCCGAAACCGCCCGCGACGGCTGGATCGGCGCGCGCGACTGGGCGGTGCTGCTGCTGCTCTATGGCGCGGGCCTGCGCATCGGGGAGGCGCTGGGGCTGCACGGCGATATCCTGCCGCTATCCGACACGCTGCGCGTCACCGGCAAGCGCAACAAAACCCGCATCGTGCCGCTGCTGCCGCAGGTGCGCGACGCGATCACCGCCTATCTCTCCTTAAGCCCCTATCCGCCCGCCCGCAACGAACCGCTGTTTCGCGGCGCGCGCGGCGGGCCGCTCTCTCCCGCGCTCATCCGCCGCGCGGTGCAGGGTGCGCGCGGGCGCCTCGGCCTGTCGGACCGCACCACGCCCCATGCGCTGCGCCACAGTTTCGCGACCCATTTGCTGGGGCGCGGCGCGGACCTGCGCTCCCTTCAGGAACTGCTCGGCCATGCCAGCCTGTCTTCGACCCAAATCTACACGCAAGTCGATGCTGCCCATCTGCTCGACATCTACCGCAACGCCCATCCCCGCGCCTGAAATCGCCTTATATCGGCCTTAATCCCCCGCCAGCCTGCGGCTGCCTCGACCCGAAGGGGAATGCGATGATGCTGCGTCTGATACTGGCTTTGCAGAGCGTGGGTGCGGCCGACATTCCCGCCGACTTCGACCTTCAGAAAGTCAAACCGTCCCCCGACGCAAACGCCATCGTCGTTACCGCCCGCCGCCAGAGCCAGCGGGTCGATAACGATCCTGATCCATTGAATACCGAACCACCGCTCGGCCGTGCGGAAATGGGGCTGTTCGGCAAAGTGAAGGGCAATGTCCATGTCGAAAGCCAGTCCATGGCCAACGGCACCACCTCCCAACGGGTCATGGTGGGGGTAAAGATCCCCTTCTAGCCCTTGGGCCGCCAGGTCGCGAGCCGCCACAGATAGATGAGCACCGCCCCGATGACGCAGGCGGTCGCGGCCGGGCCGACATAATGGTCGATGTTGCGGAAATTCTGCCCCAGCACATAGCCGGCATAGGCCAGGATGACGTTCCAGATCAGCGCGCCCCCGGTGGTCCACAACAGGAAGCGGACATGCCCCATGCGGAACAGCCCGGCGGGCAGCGATATCATCGTGCGGAACGCCGGCATGAAGCGGAAGACGAAAACGACGACCTGCCCATATTTGCCGAACAGCCGGTCCAGCGCCTCGACATCCCGCCATTCCAGCGTAGCCCAGCGGCCATAGCGATCAACCAGCGGCTTCAGCCGACCAAAGCCCAGCACATGGCCGACCAGATACCAGAAATAATTGCCGATGGTGGTGCCGATCGTGCCCGCCAGCAGCAGCCATTCCATCGCCATCCGCCCCTGCCCGACGCGGATGCCGCCAATCCCCATGATCAGTTCGGACGGGATCGGCGGAAAGACATTTTCGAGGATCATCAGCAGGAAGATCCCCCAATATCCGCCCGCATCGATCAGGCGGAGCACCCAATCGGTCATCGACCCCGCCTCTTCCCACACCCCGTCATCCCAGCGAAGGCTGGGATCTCACTTTTCTTACTCTTGTCGCCAGCAGAAGAGAGATGCCAGCTTTCGCTGGCATGACGGACGGCACACATCAGATCAAGCCGCCGCCCGTGCCGCCAATCGCGCGTCGATCGCATCCCAGATCAGGCCGCCCGTGTCGGTGCCGTCGAACGCATCGATCGACACGATCCCCGTCGGCGACGTCACGTTGATTTCCGTCAGCCATTCGCCGCCGATCACGTCGATCCCCACGAACAGCAACCCGCGCGCCTTCAATTCCGGGCCAAGCGCGGCGCAAATCTCGCGCTCCTTCTCCGTGAGCACGGTCTTCGCAGCCGATCCGCCCACGGCCAGGTTCGACCGGATTTCGCCCTTGCCCGGAATACGGTTCACCGCGCCCGCAACTTCGCCGTCGATCAGCACGATCCGCTTGTCGCCTTCCGCGACGCCGGGGATGAAGGCCTGCACCATGAAGGGTTCGACCCATGAGGCGTTGAACAGTTCCACGAGCGACGACAGGTTCGCCCCATTGCTGCCGACATGGAATACGGCCACGCCGCCATTGCCATAGAGCGGCTTCACCACGATCTCGCCATGCTCGACCAGGAACGCCTTCACCTGCGTCAGATCGCGGGTAATCATCGTCGGTGGCATGAAGCGCGCATAATCCAGCACGAACAGCTTTTCGGGCGCATTGCGGACGCTGGCCGGATCGTTCACCACCAGAGTCTCGTCCTGCACCCGCTCCAGCAGATGCGTGGCGGTGATGTAGCTGAGGTCGAAGGGCGGGTCCTGCCGCATCCACACGACATCGACGTCCCGACCCAGATCCAGCACTTCCCAGTCGCCGAACGCGAAATGGTCGCCCTGCACCTTCTGCACTTTCACCGGCCGCGCCTTCGCCAGCACGCGGCCATCGCGGAAGGTCAGGTCCGGCGCCAGATAATGATAGAGCTTATGCCCCCGCGCCTGCGCCGCCAGCATGATGTGAAAGGTCGAATCGCCCCCGATCTTGATCCCCTCCATCGGGTCCATCTGCACGGCAATGGTCAGGGGGTTGAGTATGGTCATGCGCGCGACTTCCTTCCATATCCGTTCGTGCTGAGTAGGAACTGAGCGAAGCCGAAGTCCCGTATCGAAGCACCATGCGGCACTCACCCTTCGATACGACCCTTCGACTACGCTCAGGGTCTACTCAGGGCGAACGGGGAGTGGGATCATCACCCCCCATGCCAGACGTTCGCCAGATGGCGTGGCGCGCGGCCCGGCGCAAGGAGGATGACGTCGATTCGCATATCGTCGCCCGGTTTCGCCAGATCATGCCACAATATTTCCGCCGCCGCTGCGACCCGCGCCAGCCGCCGCTCATCAATCGCCAGATCGAGGTCCGCCCCGCTCCCCCGCGCCTTCACCTCGACGAAGGCGATCATGCTGCCTCGCCGCGCGACCAGATCGACCTCGCCCGCCGGCGTCCGCATGCGGCGGCCCAGAATCTGCCAGCCTTTCAGGCGCAGCCACCAGGCGGCGATGCGTTCGCCCTGCCGCCCGCGCTTCTCCGCCTGTTGTTTGCTCATTCCTCGGCTTCCGCGGCCTTCAATTCCGTCGCCCGGTCGTAGAGCGTCCGCCGGTCCAGCCCCAGCTTCTTGGCGACCTCGCCCGCCGCCTTCGATACCGGCAACCGCGTCAGCGCCTCCAGCAAGGCCGCATCGGCATCCTCCGCGCTGGCCGGGGGCGCTTCTCCGGGCGGGCCGACGGTCACAACGATTTCCCCCTTGGGCGGCGCATCGGCGTAACGGGCGGACAATTCGGTCAGCGTCCCCGTCGCCGTCTCCTCGAACGTCTTGCTGATTTCCCGGCTCACTGCCGCCTCCCGGTCGCCCAGATGCGCGGCCATCGACGCCAGACTGTCCGACAGGCGCGGCCCGCTTTCATAGAAGACCAAAGTGGCCCGCAGCGCCGCCACCTCGTCCAGCACATCACCCCGTGCCTTCGCCTTGCTCGGCAAAAACCCCATGAACAGGAAACGGTCGGTCGGCAGGCCCGACAGCGTCAGCGCCGCGATCGCCGCACTGGGTCCGGGCAGGGTCGTGATCTTCCGCCCCGCCGCCCGCGCATCGCGCACCAGCTTATATCCCGGATCGGAAATCAGCGGCGTCCCCGCATCGGACAGCAAAGCCACCGATTCGCTCGCCATACGCTCGATCAGCCGTTGCCGCACATTTTCGGCGCTATGATCATGATAGGGGACCATCGGCCGGTCGGACCCGGCGTGGCGCAACAACCGCGCGCTCACCCGTGTATCTTCCACGGCGACCACATCGGCCAGCCGAAGTACCTCTGCGCCGCGCGGCGTAAGGTCACCAAGGTTGCCGATTGGCCCCGCAACGATATAAAGCCCGGGTTCAAGCCCTGAAGGTTCAGTTTCCATAAGGACGCCAGATGACAGAGACGGATGCCCCCCGGCAAGCAAACATGTTCGCCGCCGCAAAAAGGGGCGCACGGATCGCCTTCATGGGGGCGGCGCTGTTCCTGGCCGCCTGTCAGTCGATCGTGCCGAAGGGACCGGGACCAGTCGCGCCTACCGGTCCCGCCCAGCCGACCGGCCCGGAAGTGGTGCAGGGCCTGCCGACCGACACGGCCCGCCATCGCGTCGCTTTGCTGGTGCCGATGACCGGCACCAATGCGGGCGTGGGTCAGTCGATCGCCAACGCCACCACGCTGGCGCTGCTGGATACCAAGACCGATCGCGTCCGCATCACCACCTATGACACCGCGCTGGGCGCGGCGGCCGCCGTCAACAAGGCGCTGGCCGACGGCAACCGCCTGATCCTTGGCCCCCTGCTGGCGGAGGATGCCCGCATCATCGGGCCGATCGCGGCGCGCGCCAATGTGCCGGTCGTCAGCTTCTCCAACGATGCCAGCATCGCGGGCAGCGGCGTCTATGTGCTGGGCTACAACACCGCCCAGTCGATCGACCGCGTCGTCGATTATGCCAAGGGCAAGGGCCTGACCCGTTTCGGCGCGCTGGTGCCGCGCGGCGTCTATGGCGAACGGGCCGGCAACGCGATGCTGCGCGCGGTCGAGCAGGCCGGCGGTACCGTCGTGTCGATGCAGACCTTCGACCGATCGCCCGCCTCCATCACGGCAGCGGTGAAGAAATTGCAGGCTTCGTCCAGCTACGACGCTCTCCTGATCGCGGACAGCGGCCGTGTCGCGTTGCAGGTCGCCCCGATCGTGCGCAAAAATGGCGGTGCCACTGCGCGCCTGCTGGGCACCGAATTGTGGAATACCGACACCGCGCTCGCGGCAAGTCCCGTACTGCGTGGCGCCTGGTTCGCCAGCGTGTCGGACACGCTCTACCGCCAGCTCGCCAACAAATATCGCGCCCGCTACGGCAGCGCGCCCTTCCGCCTGTCCTCGCTCGGCTATGACTCGGTGCTGCTGACGGTCCGCATCGCGCAGGACTGGAAGCCCGGCACACCCTTCCCGGCGGCCCGCCTGCGCGATGCCGGCGGTTTCTCCGGCATCGACGGCGCCTTCCGCTTCAACCGCGCGGGTGTTGCCGAACGCGCGCTGGAAGTCGGCGAAGTCGGCGCCGGCGCCATCAGCGTGATCGACCCGGCCCCGCGCAGCTTCGGCGAGTAAGACTATCTTCCCCCGCAAGGGGGAGGATCAGCGAACCCGCCCCATCGGCAGGATCAGCGGCACATCCCCGTTCCGCTCGATCCGCGCGGTCACGCCATAGACGCGCGCCAGCATGTCGGGCGTCAGCACATCCATCGGCGCGCCGTCAGCCACCAGCGCGCCACCGTCCATCAGCAGCAGCCGGTCGCAATAGCGCGCCGCCATGCTGAGATCGTGCAACACCGTCACCACCAATGCCCCGCCCCGTGCCTCGGTCCGCAGCAGGTCCATCACGTCGATCTGATGCCCCGGATCGAGCGCAGCGAGCGGCTCGTCGGCGATCAGCGCCCGTGCACCCACCGCCAGCGCCCGCGCCAGCAGCACCCGCGCCCGTTCTCCGCCGGACAATTCGGTCGCGACCCGGCCCTTCAGGTGCAGCACATCGGCCCGCGCCATCGCCGCCTCGACCAAGGCCTCATCCTCCGCCGACAGGCGCGACAGCGGCCCCAGATGCGGCAACCGCCCCAGCGCGACCAGCCGCTCGACACCCAGCGGCCAGTGCAGCGTCTGGCCCTGCGGCAGATAGGCGACCGACCGCGCGATCGTCTGCCGGTCCAGCCCGACGATATCGCGCCCATCGATCCGCACCTGCCCAGCCTCCGGCTTCGCCAGCCCCAGCAGCGCCCGGATCAACGTCGACTTGCCCGCGCCATTGGGGCCGATCACACCCACCAGCGTCCCCGGCGTCATCGTCACGCTAACGTCCCGTACCGCTGCATGGCGCCCCAGCCGCACCGACAGCCCGTCCGCAACGATCGTCACCATAGCCGCCGCTCCCGCATCAGATGGACAAGAAAGACCGGCACGCCCAGCAAGGCCGTCACCACCCCCAGCTTGAGTTCATTGGTGGTCGGGATCAGCCGCACACCGACATCCGCCAGCGTCAGCAACGCCGCCCCGCCCAGCAGCGACGGCAACAGCACGGCCGATGGCGACCGGTCGGTCAGCGGCCGGACCAGATGCGGCACGATCAGGCCGACAAAGCCGATCGCGCCCGACACCGCCACCGCGCCGCCCACGCCGATCGCCACGCCCAGCATCATCCGCACCCGCGCCGCGGTCAGGTTCACGCCCAGCGCCTGCGCGCCTTCCTCCCCCAACGTCAGCGCATCCAGCGTCCGCCCGTCCGCGACCAGCAAGGCCACCCCCACCGCCACGCAGGGCAGCGCGATCCAGACATGGCCATAGCTGCGATTTTCCAGGCTCCCCATCAGCCAGCTCATAATCTCCATCGCGGCGAAGGGATTGGGCGACAGGTTGAGCGCCAGGCTGGTCCCCGCCGTCGTCAACGTCGCCATGGCGATCCCCGCCAGGATCAGCGTCAGCGGGCTTTCCGCCGATCCCGACAGCAGGAACAGGATCAGGATGGCGGCCATTCCCGCCGCGATCGCCAGCGCAGGCAGCGCCAGCGGATGCAGTTCCGCCAGCCCGAAATAGAGCGCGCACACCGCGCCCAGCGCCGCTGCATTGGACGCGCCCAGCACGCCCGGCTCAGCCAGCGGATTGCGCAGATAGCCCTGCAACGCTGCGCCGCCCACCCCCAGCATCGCGCCGACGATCAGGCCCAGCAGCATACGCGGCAGCCGCAGGTCCAGGATGATGGCCCGCGCCACAGCATCGCCGCCGCCCGTCAGCACCGCGCCGATTCGCGCCGGGCTGATCGGCACCGCGCCTAGCAGGATGGAGGCAAAGGCCGCAGCGGCCACCAGCAGCGACAGGCCGGGAATCAATAAGGAATGATAACGGCGCGCGCTCATGGCTTGCCTCCTTGCCTGCGCTTGATAAGGCGATGGGGATGATCGGCAGGATGATGTTCGCGGCGCTCGGCGCCTTCGCGCTGACCGGCGCGGCCGCACCTACGCAACATCCTCGGCGCATCGTGTCGCTCAACGTCTGCGCCGATCAATATCTGCTCGCTCTGGCCGATCCGGGGCAGGTCGCCGCGCTCAGCAGCAACGCCCGCGACCCGTCCCTGTCGGCGGCGGCGGACAAGGTGCGCGGCCTGCGCACGCTGCGCCGCCCTTCGGAGGAAGTGCTGGCGATCCAGCCGGACCTGATCCTGGGCTTCCCGATCGGCGAGAATAAGGTCGCTGGAGTTCCACCGGGCAACTGGCGCACGCTCGGCCTGGCCAGCGCGGAAAGCTATGGCGCTATCCTCGACCAGATCCGGCAGGTCGCGCGCGCCATCGGTCATGTCGATCGGGGAGAGGCGCTGATCGCGCGCATGAACCGCGACCTCGCCACTCTGCCGCGCTCCACGCGCGCTGGCGTCGCGGCCTATTATCAGCGGCGCGGCTATATGACCGGCACCGGCACGCTGATCGACGATCTCATGCACCGCGCCGGTCTCACCAATCTCGCCGCCCGGCTCGGCAAGCCCGCGTTGGCGCAGGTATCGCTGGAGGAAATGGTCGCCGCCCGCCCCGACTGGCTGATCGTGGAAAGCGCGACCGACCGGGTGGTCGATCAGGGCACGGAGATGCTGCACCATCCCGCGCTGCGCACCATCCCGCGCATCAGCCTGCCGCAAAGCTGGACCGTCTGCGGCGGCCCCGCCTATGTGCAGGCGGCAAAGGCCATCACGGCGCGCCTGAACGCGCCGCGCTGACCCCGGCCAGCAGTCCTCAGAAGCGAACACGCACGCCGCCATAGGCAGCGCGACCATAGGTGCCATAACCATAGGCCGTCTGGTAATTCTCATCGGTCAGATTGTCGACGCGACCATAGACTTCCAGATGTTCGCCCACAGGGAAGGACGCGCGCACGCCGGCCAGCGCATAGCCGTCGAGCCGGCGGGTGTTCGCTGCATTGTCGAAACTGTCGCCGACCATCGTGATGGTCGCACCGGTGGACAGGCCGAACGGCCAGACATAGTCGGCCGACACGCTCACCGCATCGGCGGCACGGCGGGCCAGACGGTTGCCGAAATTGGCCGATCCGGCCGACCGGTCGCGCGCATCGACATAGCTGTAGGCGGCGGTCACGGTCAGCGCATCCACCGGCTTCAGCGCGATCGACGCTTCCACGCCCTTGGCGCGGGTGCGGTCGATATTATTGTATCGGCCGAACGGCGGCAACGAAGCATCATAATTGATCTGATCAGTCGTATCGCGCCGGAAAGCCGTAACCGACAATGTGGCCCGCCCATCGTCCAGCATCTGGTCAAAGCCAATATCATAGCTTTTCGACCGCTCTGGACGCAGCGCTGCATTGCCATAGTCACTGTACAACTGGAACAGCGACGGCGCCTTGAATCCCTCGCCATAGCTCAGCCGCACATTGGTCGCGCCGCCATTGGGCGAATAATTGGCGTTGGCGCCGACGGTGGTCGCGCCACCGAACTGGCTATGATCGTCATGGCGCAGACCGCCGGTAACGGCGAGGCCGGTGAAGGGCTTCACGATCGCCAGCGCATAGACGCTGTCGATGTTGATCTTCACGCTCGTCGTGCTAAAGGCGTCGTAATAATCATAGTCCGGCCGCTCATGCTCGTAACCGAAGACCAGCTTGGCCTGATCGACCGGCGCATAGACGCCTTCATATTCGAAGCGCAAATTGGTGCCGCTATAGCCATAATCGACCGCCGCGCCGCGCGCCGAATAATAGTCGCGATCGTTACGCATCCAGGTGACGGCCGCCCGATTGGTCAGCTTGCCATCCAGCAGCGCCAGATTGATACCGGCATAGCCGACATATTGGTCGGAAATCGCGACTTCGGGCGTATCGGCCAGCACATAGGTCGGCGCGGGGAAGCCATCCACGTCCAGATCTGCATGGATATAGTAACCGCGCAGGTCGAGGCTCAAATTATCCGAGAAGGTCAGCTTCAACCGAGCGTTCGCGGCAATATTCTCAGTACCGTCCCGCTCCGTGCCATTGGCCGCCGACGAGATGCCATCGGTGCGGAAATAGGCCGCGCCGATGCCGCCCGACGCGATGCCGGCGGTGCCGGACACGTCCGCCTTGGCGCTGAACGTATCGCTATAGCCATATTCGGCCGAAGCATTGGCGCCGAAGCCCTCGGCCGGCACGCCGGTCATGATGTTGACCACGCCGCCGATCGCCTGGCTGCCATGCACCACCGAGTTGGACCCGCGCAGCACCTCGATCCGGCGGATATTGCCGGTCAGCAGCGGTCCGAAATCATACCCGTCGCCAATGCCGCTGGGATCGTTGACCTTCACCCCATCGATCAGCACCAGCGTCTGCGTCGTTTCCGCGCCGCGCAGCGACACGCCTGTCTGCGCGCCGACGGTGCCGTTGCGGTTGAACCGCACGCCCGGCGTCGTCGCCAGCAGGTCGACCACGTCGATCGCCTGCCGCGTCCTGATCGTGTCCGCGTCGATGATCGTGATCGCCTGTCCGACCTCGTCACGCGACTGCTCGATGCCAGCAGCGGTCACAACGATCTCGTCATCCGTCTGCGCAAAGGCGGAATTCGCGGCCATCAAAGCCACGAGCGAAAGTCCATATTTCAACATTTATTGCCCCTACAGCGTCAAAGCGACGTCGGCAGGGGCGTCCGCCCGAAAGCGGTCGGGTGTTGGAGGGATGACGCCATATCCCGTCCGCAGCCCGATGCGGCCCCGGCCGCATGGCGTCGCTCGACGGAAAAACCACCGTGCCCCGACCATCCCCTGGACCAAAGCAAAAGCGACCAAGCGCCGGCCGGTCTCCTGGCTCGCGGGTCACAGCATGATGCACACCTTCCCGGATTGCTCCAGTGGCTGCCCTTTTGGGGCCAGTGCATCGCGCTATCCGCTTACAGTTGCAGGGACAGCCGTGGATTAAGGCGCTTGTGACGCCCGCACCACATTCCCGATTAACCCGTTTCCGGGCACCGGCGCGATCATGTTGCAGGAAAGCCAAGCCTCCCCACGCCGCGCGCCATAAGGGAAAGCGGGGACGCTGCCAAGCGGGCGCCGGTTTAGATCCTGCCGCTGTGTCCCCGTTGCAACAGCGCGTCGGATCGCGCCAGCACGACCAGCGGCAATCCCGCCGCCTCGGCCCGTTCCGCCGCCAGTCGGGTCGGCGCGGAGATAGTGACCAGCAGCGGGCAATCGGCCAGCACCGCCTTCTCCACCAGTTCATAGGAGCAACGCGAAGACAGCAGCGCAAAACCGCCGTCCCAGTCCGCACCCATCCGCGCCATCGCCCCGATCAGCTTATCGAACGCATTGTGCCGCCCGACATCCTCCCGCGCCAGCCGGATCGCGCCGTCCGCGCCGACCCAGGCCGCCGCATGCGCCGCGCCGGTCGCGCCATTCAACGGCTGATGTTCGCGTAAGCCATCCAGCGCGCGGAATATGGCCGCCCGGTCCGCCCGCGACGTTGCGGTCACATGCGGCAAAGGCCGGATCGCCTGCTCCAGATTCTCGATCCCGCACAGCCCGCAGGAGGAATCCGACGCGCGATACCGCACCCGCTCCAGCAGCCCATCGGTGCGATGCGGCGGCAATGTCGCGCGGGCGATGATCCCTGCGCCCGTATCATGCACATCGACGTCCAGCAGCGCATCGTCCCGGCCGACCAGCCGTTCGGCCAGGCTGAATCCCTGTACCAGATCGCCGATATCGGTCGGCGTCGCCATCAGCACGGCATAGCCCGCGCCATTATATTCGATCGCGACCGGCACTTCCTGCGCCAGCGGCCGATCGACCACCTGCGTCGCGCCATCGGGCGTCAGGCGATCGAATGTCAGGGGGCTGGCGGCGGCATCATCCATGATCACGGCCTAGCGGCAGACGGCATCCCGCTCAACCAGCGTCGCAATGCCCCGCCTCATCCACCGCATTGAACTGCGCCGCATCGACATCGGGGGCCGGCCTGCCCTGCGCCATCCGGGCCACGGCGGCGGCAACCATCGGCGAAAGCCGTTCAGGCTGCTCCTTCGCCATGGCGACAATCTGTGCCTTCATCCGCGGATCCCAGAAGCGGGTCAGATGTTCGGCGAGCGCTTCCGTCGCCTTCTCTTCGCCCATCATCGCCATGTTGCGGGCGATCTGGTGCGCCATATAGACGAGCCGGTCCGTGGTGGACATGGCATGACTGTCCTCACTCATATGCCCCGCCTATTCCGCCGCTTCCAGTGGCGCGATGCGGCGACTATTGCGCGCCTGCTGCGCATAATCCTGTTGCCAGTCGCTCGGACCGTTGGACGCCATCACCTGCACCGCTGTCACCTTATATTCGGGGCAATTGGTGGCCCAGTCCGAATAGTCGGTGGTGATGACATTGGCCTGCGTTTCGGGATGGTGGAAGGTCGTATAGACCACGCCCGGCGCCACCCTTTCGGTCACCAGCACCCGCAGCGTCGTCTCTCCCGCCCGGCTGCGCAGCGTCACCCAGTCGCCATCCTTCAGGCCCCGGTTGTCGGCATCGCTCGGGTGCATTTCCAGCCGGTCCTCCGGATGCCAGGCAGTATTGGCCGTCCGCCGCGTCTGCGCGCCGACATTATAATGGGACAATATACGCCCGGTGGTCAGGAGCAACGGGAAGCGCGGCCCGGTCTTCTCGTCGGTCGGCACATAGTCGGTGACGACGAATTTGCCCTTCCCCCGGACGAAGCCGTCAATGTGCATGGTCGGCGTGCCGTCCGGCGCGGCGTCATTGGCCGGCCATTGCAGCGATCCTTCCGCCTCCAGCCGGTCATAATGCACGCCGGCAAAGGTCGGCGTGAGCGCCGCAATCTCATCCATGATCTGCGACGGATGGCTATAATGCCAGTCCAGCCCCATGGCCTGCGCCACCAGCTGCACGATCTCCCAGTCCGCATAGCCATTGAGCGGCGCCATCACCTTGCGCACGCGCTGGATGCGCCGCTCGGCATTGGTGAAGGTGCCATCCTTCTCCAGAAAGGTCGATCCGGGCAGGAAGATATGCGCATAATTCGCGGTTTCGTTGAGGAACAGATCCTGCACCACCACGCATTCCATCGCCGCCAGCCCCGCCGCGACATGGTGCGTATTGGGGTCGGACTGGAGAATATCCTCACCCTGCACGAACAGCCCCTTGAACGTGCCATCGGTCGCGGCGTCCAGCATATTGGGGATGCGCAGCCCCGGTTCCGCGTCCAGCGCAACGCCCCATGTCCGCTCGAACAGCCCGCGCGTGACATCGTCCGACACATGGCGATAACCGCTGAACTCATGCGGGAAGCTGCCCATGTCGCAGGCACCCTGCACATTATTCTGCCCCCGCAGCGGGTTCACGCCCACGCCTTCGCGCCCGACATTGCCTGTCGCCATCGCGAGGTTGGCGATGGCCATGACGGTCGAGGAGCCTTGGCTATGTTCGGTGACGCCCAGCCCATAATAGATCGCGCCATTGCCCCCGGTGGCATAGAGCCGCGCGGCCGCCCGCACATCCTGCGCCTTCACGCCCGTCAGCGGCTCGATCGCCTCGGGCGAGCGCGCGGGTTCCGACACGAACTCCGCCCAGTCCTGGAACTCGTCCCAGTCGCACCGTTCCCGGATGAAGGCTTCGTCATATAGCTTCTCGGTCACGACCACATGGGCGATCGCCGTCAGCATCGCGACATTGGTGCCGGGCCGCAGCGGCAGATGATGTTCCGCCGCAATGTGAGGCGACTGGACCAGATCGGTGCGGCGCGGATCGATGACGATCAGCTTCGCGCCCTGCCGCAGCCTTTTCTTCATGCGGCTGGCGAACACCGGATGGCCATCGGTCGGATTGGCACCGATGACGAGGATGACGTCCGCCTGCATCACGCTGTCGAAATCCTGCGTCCCCGCCGACGTGCCGAAGGTCTGGCTCAGGCCATAGCCGGTCGGCGAGTGGCAGACGCGCGCGCAGGTATCGACATTATTATTGCCGAACCCCTGCCGGATCAATTTTTGAACCAGAAAGGTTTCTTCGTTGGTGCAGCGGCTCGACGTGATCCCACCGATCGAGCGGGTGCCATATCTCCTCTGTATCCGCCGGAACTCGCTCGCGGTATGGGCGATCGCCTCGTCCCACGACACTTCGCGCCACGGTTCGCTCACCGACGCGCGGATCATAGGATTGAGGATACGGTCCTGATGCTGGGCATAGCCCCAGGCGAAGCGCCCCTTGACGCAGCTATGACCGCGATTGGCCTTGCCGTCCTTCCACGGCACCATCCGCACCAGTTCTTCGCCCCGCATTTCCGCGCGGAAGGTGCAACCAACCCCGCAATAGGCGCAGGTGGTGACGACGGCGCGGTCGGGCGTGCCCGTCTCCACCACCTTCTTCTCAATCAGCGACGCGGTCGGACAGGCCTGCACGCACGCCCCGCAGGACACGCATTCCGACCCCAGAAAATCCTCGCCCTGCGACGGCGAAACCTTAGACTCGAACCCTTTACTCTCGATCGTCAGCGCGAAGGTGCCCTGCACCTCCTCGCACGCCCGCACGCAGCGCGAACAGACGATGCACTTGCTGGGATCGAAATCGAAATAGGGGTTCGACTGGTCCTTCGCCTGCCCCATATTGGTCGCGCCATCATAGCCATAGCGCACATCGCGGAGGCCCACGGCCCCGGCCTGATCCTGCAATTCGCAGTCACCATTGGCGCCGCAGGTCAGGCAATCGAGCGGATGATCGGAAATATAGAGCTCCATCACCCCGCGCCGCAGCTGTTTCAGCCGGTCGGTCTGGGTGCGCACCACCATGCCTTCGGCGACCGGCGTGGTGCAGGATGCGGGATAGCCGTTGCGCCCCTCCACCTCGACCAGACAGAGACGGCAGGAACCGAAACTCTCGACACTGTCGGTGGCGCAGAGTTTCGGTATGGAACCGCCCAGCAAGGACGCCGCGCGCATGATGCTGGTGCCTTCGGGCAAGGTCACGCTCTGCCCATCAATGGTCAGGGTGACGCTCTTGCCGGTGGCGAGCGCGGGCGGCGTGCCATGGTCGGTTTCGCGGGAAAAGCTCATTCCGCGGCCTCCTTCACGGGCGCATCCGCGCCGAAATCCTCAGGAAAATAGTCGAGCGCGCTCAGCACCGGATAGGGTGTGAAGCCCCCCAGCGCGCAGAGCGACCCATATTTCATCGTATCGGCCAGATCGCGCAAAAGACTGGTCTGCGCGTCAATCGACACGTCGATCCGATCGGGAGAGCGGGAATAGAGCGCCTTGCCCAACACCCCGTCATCCCAGCGAAGGCTGGGATCTCTCTTTTCTTCAGCTCCCGGCCGCGCCCCGATAATCCGATCCATGATCTCCACCCCGCGCGTCGATCCGATCCGGCAGGGCGTACATTTGCCGCAGCTTTCCGCAGCACAAAATTCCATCGCAAAACGCGCCATATGCGCCATGTCGACACTATCGTCGAACACCGTGATACCCGCATGACCAATCAGCCCGCCCGCCTGCGCGAACGCCTCATAGTCGAAAGGCAGATGAAACATGCTCGGCGGAAAATAGGCGCCCAGCGGCCCGCCCACCTGCACCGCGCGCACCGGCCGGCCACTCGCCGTGCCGCCGCCAATCGCGTTTACCAGTTCGCCCAGCGTGATGCCGAAACCGATCTCGTACAGCCCGCCATGCCGCACATTGCCAGCCAGTTGCACCGGCATCGTCCCGCGCGACCGGCCGAAACCAACCGCCGCATAGGCATCCGCCCCCTCGGCCATGATGAACGGCACCGCCGCCAGCGACAGCACATTGTTGATGACGGTCGGCCGGCCGAACAGCCCCTGCAAGGCCGGCAGCGGCGGCTTGGCGCGCACCTGCCCACGCTTGCCCTCGATACTGTCGAGCAGCGCCGTCTCCTCGCCGCAGACATAGGCGCCCGCGCCCTCGCGCACCTCCAGCACGAACGGCGCGACCAGATGCGCCGACGCCTCGATCGCCGCCCGCATCGTCGCGATGCAGAACGGATATTCGGACCGGATATAGATATAGCCATGGCCCGCGCCGACTACATGGGCGGCGATCGCCATACCCTCGATCAGGCAGAAGGGGTCGCCCTCCATCAGCATCCGGTCGGCAAAGGTGCCGCTATCGCCCTCGTCGGCGTTGCAGACGATATATTTGTCGCCAGCGGGCGCATCCAGCACCGTCTGCCACTTGATCCCGGTGGGAAAGCCCGCTCCGCCCCGCCCGCGCAGGCCCGACGCCTTGACCGCATCGACCACCTGTTGCGGGGACAACGCCCGCGCCTTCTCCAGCCCCAGCCAGCCGCCATGCGCGGCATAGTCGGAGAGGTCGACCGGATCGATGACGCCACAGCGGGCAAAGGTGAAACGCTGCTGCCCCACAAAGAAAAGCAGATCCGCGATCCGACCCAACCGATTGGCGTGACTGCCATCCAGCACCGCCGCCACATCCTCCGGCCCGACCGGCCCGAACCCGATCCGCCCTGCCTCCGTCTCCACCTCGACCAGAGGCTCGATGCTAAACAACCCACGCGATCCGGTGCGCACCACCTGGCACCCCGCCTCGGCAAAGGCACGCGCCACATCGTCCGCGCCCAGCGCCACTGATGCCATATCGCGGCTGATGAAGACCCGGCTCATGCCGCCACCTCCAGCGCGATCCGCTCCAGCGCCGCCGCATCGATCCGCGCCACTGGCCGCCCGTCGACCAGCGCATTGGGGCCGATTGCGCACAGGCCCAGGCAATAGACCGGCTCCAGCGCCACCTGCCCGTCGGCCCGCACCTCGCCCATCGCCACGCCCAGCCTTTGCGCCGCTGCCGCCTCGATCGCCGCGCCACCGCGCGCCTTACAGCTTTCCGCCCGGCACAGCTTCACCACATGCCGCCCCGGCGCGGTACGGCGAAAATCATGGTAGAAAGTGATGACGCCATGCACATCGGCCCGGCTGAGGTTCAGCGCCTTGGCGATCGCCGGGACCAGCGCATCATCGATATAGCCCGCCTCTTCCTGCATCGCATGGAGCAACGGCAACAGCCGGTCGCGCGTCGCGCCATGGCGCGCGGTCCACTCCGTGACAAAATCTTCCATCTCTACCCTTGCCTTCTGGCCTGCCTTTTGCGGCTGATTTTGCGCATGATCCTGCGCGCGCGCCGGGTCAGCGTCAAATCGAAGCCCGCAATGGCTGATAGGAAAACTCTATCAATAGGTCCGGAAGCCCGGCGGAAGACGCAGCGATCGCGCCACTGCCAGCACCGCCTGTGCCAGCGGCCCCATCGGCGCGCTGTCGGAAACGATCACGCCCACCCGACTGCCTTCCTCCGTGTCCGGCATCGCATGCGTCCGTGCCCAGTTCAGCCCGTTGAGCAAGGTCGCATGGCTATCCGGTATGATCGAACAGAGCCGCCCCTGCTGCACCAGTCCCAGCAGCGCGACATAGCTATCCGCCGTCACCAGCGGCCGCAACGCCAGCCCCCGCTCGGCCAGCCGTGCGTCCAATATCCGTCGATTCTGCATCCCCTGATGCAACAGGCATAGCGGCAAACGCGCCAGATCGGCCCAGTCGATCACATCGGGAACCACCACGCCCCCGACCGCGCTCACCAGCATCGTCCGCTCGACATAGAGCGGCACCGACAGGGCATGGGCAGGCGGCTCGAAATCCAGATAGGTCAGCCCCGCGTCCAGTTCGAACGCCGCCAACTCCCGCTCGATCTGGCGCGATGTCAGCGCCCGCACCGAAATATTCAGTCCCGGATAGCGGGCCAGCATCGCTTCGGCGAGACAGCCGATCGCGGGCATCGCCGCCGGGATCGCGCCCAGCCGCAACTCCCCCTTCAGCGGCCCGCGCGCCGTTTCCGCCGCCTGCCCCAGCGCATCGGCCGCCGCGACCAGCTGCCGCGCCCAGGGCAGAATCGCCTCGCCCTCCGCCGTCAGCCCGGCATATTTGCGATCCCGCCGGATGAGGCGCTTGCCCAGCTGCGCCTCCAGCGCCGCGATGCCCGCCGACAGCGTGGGCTGCGACACGTTGCAATGCGCCGCCGCGCGCGCGAAATGCCCCTCTCGCTCCAGCGCCAGAAAATATTCGACAAGGCGGGTCTGCATAAAGCTGCTATACTGCGCCGCTGCGCTCCTTGATAGAGGAGAGCTATGACGGGAGGCGCATATGCGCAAGGGACCGATATTGGGCGCGGTGCTGGCCGGCGGGCGCTCCAGCCGCTTCGGCAGCGACAAGGCGATGGCGCTGCTGGATGGACGGACATTGCTCGAGCACGCGATGGCGGGGCTGGCGCCGCATGTGACGAAGGTTATGATCTGCGGCCGGGAAGGCGGCCTGGCGGATCGCCCCCATGCCGATATGGGCCCGTTGGGCGGCCTCAACGCGGCGCTGCATCATGCGTTGAGCCATGAATTTACCGGCGTGCTGACGACCGGCTGCGACATGCCCTTCTACCCCGTTGACCTGCCCGCCGCGCTGATCGGCGACACGGCCGCGATCCTGCACGGCCAGCAACTTCTCGGTTGGTGGCCCGCTACGCTGGCGTTCGAGCTGGACGCGCATCTGGGCGAGGAGAATAGCCGGTCCATCCATGGCTGGCTCGACCGCATCCATGCACGGGTGGTGAAGATGCCCGAACTGGTCCTGCCCAACATCAACCGGCCGGAGGATCTGGTGGCGCTGGCCTGATCGCGCCCACCTCCGTCAGTTAAAGCGTGAGCGCCTCTCCCGCCGCGATCTCGGCCGGGCAATGCGTGCCCGCCACCGCCTCGCCGATCAGCAGCAGGGTCGGGTCTTCGTCGCTGATCGTCGCCACCAGAAAGGCGAGCGCGGACAGCTTGCCGCGGATCAGCCGTTCATTGGACAGCGAGACATTGACCGCCACCATCACCGGCGTTCCGGGGTCACGGCCTGCGGCGATCAGGTTGCGGCTGATCTCCCCCGCCGCCGCACGGCCCATATAGATGCCGAGCGTGCCGCCCGGCCGGGCCAGCGCTTCCCAGTCGAGCTTGAGCGGTTCGCCGGCCTTGAGATGCGCCGTCACCAGGGTCAGTCCGCGCGCCACGCCGCGCAGGGTGAGCGAGGCGCTGCCGCTCGCCGCCGCCGCGCTGGCCGTGGTGATGCCGGGGCAGATGCGAAAGCGCACCCCATCGGCCGCCAGATGCTCCATTTCCTCCGCCGAACGGCCGAAGACCGAGGGGTCGCCGCCCTTGAGGCGCACGACGCGCCTGCCCGCCTTCGCCGTGGCGAGCAGCAGGTCATTGATGCTCTCCTGCGCCTTCGAATGGCGGCCAGACCGCTTGCCGACGCTGACCCGCTCCACGCCCGCAGGGATCAGGTCGAGCACGCCCGGCCCGACCAGCGCGTCGTAGAAGACGATCTCCGCCGCCGCGATCAGCTTTTCGGCCTTGCGGGTCAACAGCTCCGGGTCGCCCGGTCCTGCGCCGACCAGCCAGACTTCACCGGGCGCGATCAGGTCATTCGGCTGCATGGAGCGTCTCCTGCGTGGTTTGAGCGAGAATGTTGGCGATGGCGGGACGGCACGATCCGCAATTGGTGCCGGCGCCCAGCGCCTTGCCGACAGCGGGCACATCGACCAGTTGCTGGTCGCGGATGGCGGCGACGATCTGGTTGAGGCCGATGTCGAAGCAGACGCAGATGGTCGCGCCCTTGTCCGGCTGGCTGCCCGGCCCGCGCGCGGCCAGCACGGTCGCGCCAACGCCCTCGACCGCCAGCTGGCCGATCAGCCAGTCGCGCGAGGGCAGCAGGCCGGTGCGCGTCACGAACAGCACCGCCACCAGCTTTCCGTCGCGGATGATGGCGATCCGGCGGCTGCCGCGCGTCTGGTCGATCGCTTCGACCCGCTCGCCTTTGGGCAGGCAGGCCTCCAGCCGCGCCGCATCGCCGTTGCCGGCCATCTCGTAGAGCGCGCCGCCCGGCACCGCCACCTTCGTCGCCCAGAGGCAAGGAAGCTTCACCGGCTCCTGCCCGCGCAGGATCAGGAAGCCCTTCCACTCGGTCGCGACCCGCTCGACGCTGGCCGGGGTCGATTTGAAGCCGGGCTGGCCCGAATGGGGATCGACCAGCGGGCGCGGCAGCAAGCCGGTACGCCCCCCGCTCGATATCTGGTCGGTCCAGTGGATCGGGGTGAAGATCTCGCCGCGCCGCTGGCCGTCGCTATAAGCGACGCGGAAGATGCTATTGCCCTGCGCCGTCTGCACCCGTGCCAGATCGCGATCGGCGATGCCCAGCAACTCGGCGTCCTGCGGGTGGATCTCCACCAGAGGCTCCTCGCGATGCCGGGCCAGCTTGGGCGCGAGGCCGGTGCGCGTCATCGTGTGCCACTGGTCGCGATAGCGGCCAGTGTTGAGCGTCATCGGCCAGTCGCGCAGCGGCCCCTGCACATCCATCTGTTTCGTCAGCACCAGCCGCGCCTTGCCGTCGGGCGTCGGGAAACGCCCATCGGCGAAGGGCGCGCCGCCCCAGCGGAAACTCTCCATCGCCTCATAGGCGTCATTGCCGATGGTGGCGTGGCTGCGCAGGTTGAGCAGCCGCTGCCCGTCATTCTGATAGGCGGTCAGGCGCGCATGTTCGCGCCAGATGTCGGCGGGCCGGTCATAGGCGAAAGCGCTCTGCCAGCCCATGCGGCGGCCGACCTCCTTGACGATCCACCAGTCGGGCTTCGCCTCGCCCGGCAGCGCCAGAAAGGGGCGCTGCCGGCTGACGGTGCGATCGCTGTTGGTGACGGTACCGTCTTTCTCGCCCCATCCGGCGGCGGGCAGGCGCACATGAGCATGGGTAGAGCTGTCGGTATCGGCCATGATGTCCGACACGACCAGAAAGGGGATCGACTCCAGAGCCTCGCGCACACGGCCCGCGTCGGGCAGCGAGACGGCGGGGTTGGTCGCCATGATCCACAGCGCCTTGATCCGGCCTTCGTTGATCGCGCGGAACAGGTCGACAGCCTTCAGGCCCGGCCTGGTCGCCACGCGCGGCGCGGCCCAGAAGCGGCCGACGCGCGCGACATTCTCCGGGGCGAAGTCCATGTGTGCGGCCAGCGTCGAAGCGAGGCCGCCGACTTCGCGCCCGCCCATGGCATTGGGCTGGCCGGTGATCGAGAAGGGCGCCGCGCCCGGCTTGCCGATCCGGCCGGTGGCGAGGTGGACGTTGATGATCGCGTTGACCTGATCGGTGCCACGGATCGACTGGTTGATGCCCTGGCTGAACAGAGTGACGGTGCGCGGGGTCGCGGCGAACAGCGTGTAGAACTGCTCCAGCAAAGCGGGCGCGATGTCGCAGGTTTTCGCCGTGGTCCAGAGATCGTGGCCGGTGCGGATATGCTCCCAGAAGCCTTCGGACGCGTTTACATGATCGGCAACGAAGGCCGGGTCGGTGATGCCCTGCGCCTCACACCATGCCAGCAGACCGTTCATCAGCGCGACGTCAGTGCCCGGCTTGACCGGCAGATGCAGGTCGGCGCCCTCGCAGGTTTCGGTGCGACGCGGATCAATCACTACCAGCTTCGTGCCGCGCGCGGCGCGGGCCGCCTGTATGCGCTGATAGACGATCGGGTGACACCATGCGGTATTGGACCCGACCAGTACAATGAGGTCCGCTTCCTCCAGATCGCCATAGGTGGCGGGCACAATATCCTCGCCGAACGCCCGGTTATGCCCGGCGACGGCGCTCGACATGCAGAGGCGGCTATTGGTGTCGATATTGGCCGAACCGATGAAGCCCTTCATCAGCTTGTTGGCGACATAATAATCCTCGGTCAGCAACTGGCCCGAGACATAGAAGGCGACGCTGTCGGGACCGTGGCGGTCGACGGTTTCGCGAAACTTCTTCGCCACCAGATCCAGCGCCTTGTCCCAGCTGGCCCGCTTGGCTCCGACCATCGGATGCAGCAGCCGGCCGGTCAGGCCGACGGTTTCGCCCAGATGCGTGCCCTTGGAACAGAGGCGCCCGCCATTGGCCGGATGCGCCTCGTCCCCCTTGATGACCACCGATCGCGGCCCGGTCGGCGTGGCCGAAATGCCGCAGCCAACGCCACAATAGGCGCAGGTGGTGCGGATGGCATCTACCATATTATAGCCCCTCCCTTGAAAGGGAGGGGAGAATAGTCCCCTCTCCTCACGCCGCCGCCTTCATGGCCGCCGGCCGCGCGATCAGGATGCGACCGCCCTCCTGCCTGACCGCGATAGTCGGCGTGCAGCCCTCGTCCGCGCCCTGCGCCTCGCCCGTCTTCAGGGCGATGTTCCAATTGTGCAGCGGACAGGCGACGCTGTGACCATGGACGATGCCCTGACTGAGCGGCCCCTTCTTGTGCGGGCATTCATTGACCAGCGCGAAGACATGGTCGTCGCCGGTGCGGAACACCGCGATTTCCTTCTCGCCGCCAATCTGTACCGTGCGGGCGCCGCGCTGGGGAATGTCGGCCAGCGTTCCGATGTCGATCCAGTCGGTCATGGGGGTTACTCCGCAGCGATGGCGATGGGGGCGAGAGGCTGGTGCAGTTCGGCATGCTGGCCGGCGGCACGCTCTGCCCATGGGTCTTCCTGAGAGAAGCTCTGCGAATAGAGGAAGCGCGCGCGCAGCGCCTCGCGGCCTGCATCGTCCTCTACGATCCGCTGCTTGATATAGTCGACGCCGACGCGCTCGATCCAAGGCGCGGTGCGCTCCAGATAGCGCGCTTCCTCGCGATAGAGCTGGGTGAAGGCGGCGCAATAATCCATCGCCTCCTGCTCGGTCGCGACCTTGCACAGCAGGTCGGTGGCGCGGACATGAATGCCGCCATTGCCGCCGACATGCAGTTCATAGCCCGAGTCCACGCAGACCACGCCGAAATCCTTGATCGTCGCTTCGGCGCAGTTGCGGGGACAGCCCGACACCGCGATCTTGAACTTGTGGGGCATCCACGACCCCCAGGTCATGCGCTCGATCCTGACGCCAAGGCCGGTCGAATCCTGCGTGCCGAAACGGCACCATTCGGAGCCGACGCAGGTCTTCACCGTGCGCAGCGACTTGCCATAGGCATGGCCCGACACCATGCCCGCGGCATTGAGGTCGGCCCAGACGGCGGGCAAATCTTCCTTTTTGATGCCGAAGATGTCGAGCCGCTGGCCGCCGGTGACCTTCACCATCGGCGCGTTGAACTTCTCGACCACGTCGGCGATGGCGCGCAGTTCGCGCGGGTTGGTCAGGCCGCCCCACATGCGCGGGACGACGGAATAGGTGCCGTCCTTCTGAATATTGGCGTGCATCCGTTCGTTGACGAAACGGCTCTGCTGATCGTCCTGATATTCACCGGGCAGCGCGCAGAGCAGATAATAGTTCAGCGCGGGGCGGCAGGAGGAGCAACCGTCCGGCGTCGACCAGTGCAGCAACTGCATGACCTCGGGGATGAAGCGCATATTCTGCGCCACGATCTCCCGGCGGACATCGTCATGGGTGAAGCTGGTGCATTTGCACATCGTCTTCGGCCCGGACTTCACATCGTCGCCCAGCACCACGGCCAGCAGATTTTCAACGAGGCCGGTGCAACTGCCGCAACTGGCCGACGCCTTGCAGGTGGCGCGGACGGCGTCGAGGCTGCAATTGCCCGCTTCGATGCAAGCAACGACCTGACCCTTGCTGACGCCGTTGCAGCCGCAAATCTCGGCATCGTCCGAGAGCGCCGCAACGGCCACCTTAGGGTCCAGCGCGCCTCCTCCCGAGGCGAAGGCCTGACCGAAGATCAGCAGGTCGCGAATGTCGGCGACATCCTCCTCGCGTTTGAGCATGTCGAAATACCAGCCGCCATCGACGGTATCGCCATAGAGCACCGCGCCGACGATCCGGTCGTCCTTGACGATGACGCGCTTGTAGACGCCGCGCGAGGCGTCGCGCAGGACGATATCCTCGCAGCCCTCGCCGCCCGAGAAATCACCGGCGGAGAAAACGTCCAGACCCGCGACCTTCAGCTTGGTCGAAGTGACCGACCCCTTATAGCCGCTATGTTGGTCGGTCAGGCCATCGGCCAGACTGCGGCACATGTCCCATAGCGGCGCGACCAAGCCGTAGACATTGCCGTCATGCTCGACGCATTCGCCGACCGCGAGGACATCGGGGTCGCTCGTCACCATATGGTCGTCGACCTTGATGCCGCGATTGACCTCCAGCCCGGCTTCGCGCGCCAGCGCGGTCGCGGGGCGGATGCCCACCGCCATGACGACGAGGCTCGCCGGAATCTCGCGGCCGTCCTTCAGGCGGACGCCCTCGACCTTGCCGTCGCCGTAGATCGCTTCGGTGTTGGCGCCGGTCAGGATGGTCTGGCCGCGCCCTTCCAGCGCACTCTTGAGCAGCCAGCCCGCCGCTTCGTCGAGCTGCCGCTCCATCAGCGTGTCCATCAGGTGGATCACCGTCACCTTCATGCCGCGCAGGGTCAGGCCATGCGCCGCTTCCAGCCCCAGCAGCCCCCCACCGATCACCACCGCCGCGCCACCCTGATCGGCCGCCGCCAGCATGGTGTCGACATCCTTCATGTCGCGGAAGCTGATGACGCCGGGCAGATTCTTGCCCGGCACCGGGATGATGAACGGGTCGGAACCGGTCGCGATCAGCAGCTTGTCATAATGGACGCTGCGTCCGCTCTGCGCCGTGACGCGCTTGGCGTCGCGGTCGATCGCCGTCACCGGATCGCCCGCGATCAGGTCGATGTCATTATCGTCATACCAGGCGCGGTCGTTGATGACGATCTGCTCGAACGTCTTCTCCCCCGCCAGCACTGGCGACAGCATGATGCGGTTATAGTTCACATAAGGCTCGGCGCCGAAGATGGTGACGCGATAGCGCCCCGCATCGCGTGCCAGCAGTTCCTCGACCGCGCGGCAACCGGCCATGCCGTTGCCCACGACCACCAGATGTTCCCGCACATCGTCGGTCGGCACGCGGATATCGTCCCCGCTATCCACCACCGGCTCGGTTGTTCCGATCTGAAATTCCATCCCCGTGACTCCAGAAACCAAAAAAGCCGCCATCCTGACCCCCGGAGCTTTTCGCTTCCGAGAGTCAGGATGGCGGCTTTGCCATCATATCGCGCCTTGACCGTTCTACCCTGAACCGTTGCGGCTATGTGAGCGGAACATCCTTGTTCCTTGCAGTGCAGCATATGGGGAATCGCCCGACCACTCAAGCGATTCCTCTCATGCTTTTTCAATCAGATGGACCAGTCCGCCTGCACCCAGACTTTGTCCGTGTCGGTCGCCATCGCCTTTGCCTCATAATGGGCATAGCGCAACGACAGCGCCGTCTTCCCCGCCTTCGCGGACGCGAGAAGGTCGATTTCATTACCATAATGCTGGTCCAGCCGGTCGCTGTCGAACCGGTGCCAGCTCGCCGCCAGCGCCACGCCGATCAGCGGCCCCATCTGCTTCCAGCCATAGCCGCCACCGACATAAAGGTCGCGTATGCCATTAGCCGGCGTCGTCAGGAATTTGTCGGCCCAGCCCTGAAATTTGAAATTGGTGCCGAGCGGCGTCTGAAAACTGGTGAAGGCGGCACCGCTGCTGGCCCCCAGCACCTCGTAGCCGCCATTTAATTTCCATCCCCTCACGTCGAGCGTCGCATCGGCCAGCCAGTAATCCGCCCCATAATCATTGGGATTGCTGTGATAATCGGACTGGCGCGCATAGCTGAGCTGATAGCTGATCTTCGCGGCCTTGGACAAAGGCCGCGCCCCCGCCAGCCGCACACCATAGGTCTGGCTCGAAAAGCGAAATGCCTGCACCGCCGCCTCATCCTGATCCACCAGATAGGCAAAACCGGTCAGCGTGCCGACCGGCGTGGCATAGGACAGGTTCGCCAGAATATTGTCCCCGCTCACGGCCTGTTGCCGCACGCCTTTACCCTGAAAGCCCCAGATGGTGCGCACGCTCCAGGCACAGGCGACATCCAGCTTCAGCCCCTTGGCCGGGGTCAGTTCAGCGCGCACCGCGTCGAAGGTCTGCGCATTGTCGCGAAAGGCGACATTGCCCACAAACCGCTCGTCATCCAGCGCGATCTTCTGCCGTCCGCCCGTCAGCGTCAGCGCCTTCGTCTTATATTGCAGCTGGGCGATATAGAGCGCGACATTTTGCGGATCGGCGACGATCGGCCGCGTGGCCGCACCATTCAGCCCGTCATAATAGTCATCGACGATGGCCAGCGTCCCCTGCCCCACGATCGTCGCCGACAACGCCCCGGCCGATGCGGTCAAGCCAGCACGGGCGCGCACGGTCAGCGCGTCGGCCGTCTCCTGTGCCACCCCATCCTGATCGACATGCTCATAGCGCAACCGCGCTTCGGCAACCGGCTTCAAGCTGATGTCTTGGGCACAAGCCGGCCCCGCGACAGCCAGCACGGCCGCCGATGCACATAATATCTTCATGAGAAATCGTCCCCCCTCGGACGAGATTGCCAGCTACATCCGTTCGTCCTGAGCGAAGTCGAAGGACATGGCTGAGCACAGCGAAGCCTTTGGCTCCTATTCAAACCGAACGGCGTTAAGCGATTGGATTGGGGCGACGGTCCATGCCGCCGCCCTCCTCTCCACCCCTCAGATGCGTGCGCCGCTGGTCCAGGTGGCGCGCCACCTGGCCTTCACCAGCGTCAGGCCCGCCAGCGCCACCAGCGCCAGCCCTGCAAAGATCAGGAAGCCCGGCGCAAAGCTGCCGGTCATCTGCTTGGCCAGCCCCAGCGAACTGGCAAGGTAGAAGCCGCCAATGCCCCCGGCCATGCCGACCAGCCCCGTCATCACGCCGATTTCCGCCTGAAACCGCTGCGGCACCAGTTGAAACACCGACCCATTGCCCGTACCCAGCGCCAACATCGCCAGCACGAAGAAGCCCAGCGCGCCGACCAGCGTGGTGGCATAGGATACGCCCGCCAGCGCCAGCGCCGCCACGATCAGCACCATGGTCAGCGTCTTCACGCCGCCGATCTTGTCGGCCAGCGCGCCACCCATCGGCCGCACCAGCGACCCGGCGAACACGCAGCCGGCGGTGCAGTACCCCGCGATGATCGGTGTCAGGCCGAACTGGTCGGTGAAATAGATGGGCAAGGACGCAGCCAGACCCACAAACCCGCCGAACGTCACGGAATATAGCCCCATCAGCCACCAGGCGTCGCCCTGCTTCAGCGGCTCGAAATAGTCGATCATCTTCTTGGGCGCGGGCGCGTTGGGCGCATCCTTGGCCATGATCATATAGATGACGAACACGATGCTGAGCGGAATACAGGCCAGCCCCAGCACGGCGTTCCAGCCGAACAGCTTGGCCAGCATCGGCGCGAACAGCGACGCCAGCACCGTGCCGCTATTGCCCATGCCGGCCAGACCCATCGCCTTGCCCTGATGCTCGGCCGGATACCAGCGGCTCGCCAGCGGCAGCGCGATCGCGAAGCTGGCACCCGCGAAGCCCAATATCACGCCCAGCGCCAGCGTCCCGCCAAAGCTGTTGACCCCCATCGCCCAGGCCGTGAACAGCCCGGCAATCACGATGATCTGGCTGATCGCACCCGACCGCTTCGGGCCGATCCGGTCGACCAGCAACCCGTTGACCACGCGCAGCAGCGCACCGGCCAGCGTCGGCGTGGCGACCATCAGCCCCTTTTCGGCCGGCGTCAGCATCAGCGTCTTGGAAATCATCGGGGCCAGCGGCCCCAGCAGCACCCACACCATGAAGGCAAGGTCGAAATAGAGAAAGGCGGCGATCAAGGTCGGCATATGGCCGGCCTTCCAAAAGCTGGTCGCGGGCGCGGCCGGTTCGGCCTCCTGTCCTTCGCGATCCCAATAAGCGGTTGCCATGCTACGTCCCCCAATAGATGGAAAATGGACACGAAAAAAGCCGCAGGCCGGACGTTACCCCATCGGTAAGTCCGGTCAGCGGCTTTGCTGCGAAATTTGGTGAGGACGGCAATCCCACCCTTGGGACAGCACATCCGGATCAGCGCGCTTCGATGCGCGACTCCATGATCATCCTGCAAGATGCGTCATGTTGCAAGGCACAAAATAGGGCAGCGATACACCCCAACCCTCGTCATCCCAGCGAAGGCTGGGATCTCTCTGCCTTTTCAATTCTGTAGGCCAGAAGAAGAGAGATACCAACCTTCGCTGGCATGACGAAAAACTGCCTCGGCACGTTAATGCTCATCGCGCCGGCACAAAACTCGCCAGAAATTCCTCGATCTTCTCCGGGTCGAACACCCGCCCGTCGAAGAAGCGATCCGGCCCCAGCGTCAGTTCGCCCCGGCGCGATCCCACCGCCAGCGGCAGGTCCATCGCGCCTTCCAGCTTCATGCTCGCGCCGGGCATAGGGACATCACTGTCCGCCAGCGCCCGGCGATAGACGTCCGGCCGAAACACCCCGCCCGCCTTCGCCACGGTCACCGCATCATGCTCCACCATGCCCCAACGCACCAGTTGCGAATAGATCCACAGCGCTTGGCTCCGCCATGGGAAGGACGTCGCCTCCCGGCTGAACAGCATGAAATCGGGATTGGCGATCGGCGCCTCCCCCGCCCGCGCGACGATCTGCCCGCTCAGCGCCCGGCCGATCAGCTCGGCCGGCTGATCGACATAGCGCGGATCGGCCAGCAGGTCCGCCAACGTGCCATGATGGGCCGGATCGTCGCACCACGCCGCCGCCCGCGCCAGCGCGCGCAGCAACCGATCGACCGTTTCGGGATTCTCTTCCAGCCAGCTTTCGCGGAAGGCCAGCACCTTCTCCACACCGCGCCGCCAGATGCGCTCGCCGATCGCCACCGTCTCGGCCAGCCCGGCCTCGACCGCCGCGCTGCCCCAGGGTTCGCCCGCAATGAAGCCGTCAATCTCGCCTGCCCGCATCGCCTCCACGGTCAGCGACGGCGGCAGCACGCGCAGCACAACATCCTTGTCCGGGTCCACCCCCGCACTCGCCAGCCAGTAACGCAGCATCAGGCTATGGCTGGAAAAACGATGCACCACGCCGATGATCGGCTTGCGCCGCCACAGCCCGATCGCGGCGGCAAAATCATGCGCCGTGCCCAGCGGATCGGCCAGCCGCGCCGCCACATCCGGCTCCAGCGCCTTGGCGAAATCGCTCGCCATCACCAGCATATTGCCGTTGACGCCCAGCTTGTAGGGCGCGGCGATCGCGGCCGGCTGCTGGCTCAAGCCCAACGTCACCGCCACCGCCAATGGCGCCAGCATCTGCGCACCATGCACCTGCCCATAGACCAGCCGGTCGCGCAACGTCGCCCAACTGGTCGTGCGAATGAGGTCCAGCCGCAGCCCCTCTTCCTCGGCAAAGCCCCGTTCCTGCGCCGCCACCAGCACGGCCGCATCGGTCAGCGGCAGGAAGGCGATCTTCAACTCGGTCATCATAGCCCCCCTCCCAGCAAATCGCTGGCGGTGATCAGCGCCTGCGCCACCTCCACGATCTTCTTGCCTTGGTTCATCGCGCTCGACCGCAACAGCGCATAGGCATCCTGCTCGCTCAGCGACCGCTGGTTCATCAGGATCGACTTGGCGCGGTCGATGATCTTGCGATCGGACAGCGCCGTGCGGGCCTCGTCCAGTTCACCCTGTATCTTGGCAAAGGCATTGAAGCGCCGTACCGCCAGTTCCAGCACCGGCCTCACCCGCTCCTTGCGCAGGCCATCGACGACATAGGCCGACACGCCCGCATCGATCGCCGCGCCGATCATGCTATCGTCGGACTGGTCCACAAACATAGCGATCGGCTTGGCCAACGCGCGGCTGACGATCAGCATTTCCTCCAGCGTATCGCGGCTGGGGCTGCCCAGATCCATCAGCACCACGTCGGGCGCCATCCGCTCCAGCCGCGCGACGAAGGCGCCACGCGGCGGCACGATATGGATATCGTCATAACCCGCCTCGCGCAGCCCTTCCTCCAGGACGGTCGCCCGCAACCCGCTGTCATCGATGATGACGATTCGCATCTACTCTTGCCTCTTTTGCCCCGTGAGTGACGCCAATGCTGCGCCGCGTCAATCGGGCGGACAGGGGAGGCGGCGCGGAGAAGGCCCGGATGGGTGGCTTGCAGAATGTCTGCTTCTGTTATGCCTCTCCCGTTTTTCACGGGAGAGGGTAAAAGGGACGTCCATTTCTGCTCGTTACCAGCCAAGCCCTACCCCCGCGCCGACCGCACGGCGCAAAGCATCGACACCGCCAGCGCCGGCACCGCGACCATAGCGATCGCGGCCAGCAATTGCCCATCCAGCAACCAGTCGGACAGCGCGCCCGCCGCCAGCGGACCTATCGCGCAGAAGATCGCCACCACGAAGCTCCACACGGCAAAGCTGCGCGCGCGCAGATTGGCCGGGGTCAGATCCTGCAACATGGTCGGAACCAGCGCATTGGCCACGCAGGTCAGGAACAGGAAAGCGCCAACCGCGATCAACGCCCGGTCGACATCGCCCACGCTGAGCAAGGCAAGCGAACAGGGTATCGCGGCGCAAGCGCTCACCCCCATGATGATCGGCCGCGCAGCAAGGCCAAAGCGCCGTTGCAGCAGCCGGTCAAGAAACCCCGCCACCGGCAGGCAGCCGATCGTCGTCATCAGCGTCACGATGCCCAGCGCATGGCCGATCACCGCGATCGGTGCGTCGAACCGTCGCTCCAGCGCCATGGCGATCAGCGGGTTGAGCGCCTGCACGGCGATCATCAAACTCCCCGCCACGCCGACGAACAACCCCACCGCCCGCCACCGCTCCCGCAGGAACACCAGCAACGATGCGGACAAGGGCTGGTCGTCCGACACCACCCCACGCGGCGGGTCCAGTGTCACCAGCGCCCCGACGATCAGCGGCACGCCTGCCAGCGACAGCAGCAGGAACGCCTTGCGCCATGGCTCGATCGCCTGCGGAAACACCCCGTCCGCCGCGCCGACGATGGCGTCCCCAAAATAGAAGCCCGCGCTCGCCCCCGCCGCCATCAGCGCCGCAAAGGACAGGTTGGCCGCCACCCGGTGCCGTTCCGGCGCCAGATCGGGGATCATCGAATAGACGATCGGGATCATCGCGAACTCGGTCACGCCCGACGCCGCCCGACCGATGAAGAACAGCGGAAAATCGGGCGCCAGCGCGCTCAGCACCATCAACAGGCTCCATCCGACGATCAGGCCGACCAGCACGATCTTGCGCGATATGCGGTCGGACAGGCGCGCGATCGGCACGGCGATGGCACTGGCCACCAGCACGCCCGCCAGTCCCTGCAACGCGCCGATCATGGCATCGCTCACATCGAAGCTGCTCTGGATCGCGGACAGCAGGACTGCCTGCAATCCGCGATCGCTCATCTGTACGCCCGCCGTGACGCCCAGAAAGCCGACGGTAAACAGCGCGCGTAGCGACCAGCTACGATCGCCCAATGCCGGCGCGCTGCCGGACGCTTCCTGTGCGATAGCGACGATGACATTTCCCCCATGCAACTAACTTGCAATAGCGATCAAAGCATGAGTCGTACCGGAAATCCACGGCTTTTCCGCGCCCCTGTCCCCGAAGCCACTTTGCTGCTAGAAAGCCTCCGCAACAGGCGGCGCTCTATCGGTCGTCCGCCTCAACCGCCCGCCGGAGACAATCGCCATGGACATCATCCTGACCGCACAGCCCATCTGCTCTGCCTTCAGGAAAGTATCTGTCCATGCCTGCCATTACCCTCTCGAAACTCAGCTGGTCCGCGCCTGACGGAACCCCCGTCCTTTCCGGCCTCGACTTCCGCTTCACCTCCGAACGCATCGGCCTGATCGGCCGCAACGGCGTTGGCAAATCGACCCTGCTCGCCCTGATCGCAGGCGAAATCCGCCCCTCTAGCGGTGAGGTCCGGGTCGAAGGCAGCATCGCCACGCTGCGTCAGACGCTGGAACCGGCGCCCGGCCAGATTCTCGCCGATCTGTTCGACGCCCGCGCCGCCCTGACCCTGCTCGACAAGGCGGAGGCGGGCGACGCGACCATGGACGAACTGGACGCCTGCGACTGGACCCTGCCTGCGCGCCTGATCGATGCGCTGGCGGAGGTCGGCCTGACCGTCGCCCCACTGACCCCGCTCGCCAACCTGTCCGGCGGCCAGCGTACCCGTGCGGCACTTGCCGCGGCCATTTTCGCCCGTCCCGACTGGCTGCTGCTGGACGAACCGACAAACCATCTGGATGCCGAAGGGCGCGACGCGCTGGCCGCCCTGCTCCGTCGCTGGCGTGGCGGTGCGATCATCGTCAGCCATGACCGCACCCTGCTGGAGCAAATGGATGCGATCGCCGAACTCACCAGCCTGGGCATCGCCCGCCATGGCGGTAACTGGTCCAGTTGGCGCGCGCGCAAGGATATCGAACTGGCCGCCGCGCAACATGCGCTCGACCATGCCGAGCGGCAGGCGTCCGACCACGCCCGCAAGACCCAGATTGCGACCGAACGGCAGCAACGCCGCGACGGTGTCGGCGCGCGTCAGGCAGCAAAAGGCGGCTTGCCCCGCATCCTGCTGGGCAGACGCAAGCAACAGGCGGAACAATCAAGCGGCGACGCCGCTCGCCGTGCACAGCAACAGGGGCTTGAGGCACAGGCCGCCATCGCTGAAGCGCGCGCGAAGATCGAAATCCTCGCCCCGCTCACCGTCGCCCTGCCCTCAGCCAAAGTCCCGCCGGGCCGCATCCTCCTGACGCTGGATGCTGTAACAGCCGGCCATGATCCCGATCATCCGCCACTGCGCGACATCAGCCTGACCATCGCCGGGCCGGAACGCATCGCCATCACCGGCCCCAATGGCGCCGGCAAATCCACGCTGCTGCATCTGATCGCCGGCCAGCTGGAGCCACTCACCGGGCAAATTCATCGCCCCGTCGCCAGCGCCCTGCTCGACCAGCATGCCAGCCTGCTCGCCCCACAAGACAGCATCGCCGACAATTTCGCTCGCCTGCATCCCGGCGCGACCCGCAACGCCATCCACGCCGCGCTCGCCCGTTTCCGCTTCCGCGCGGATCTGGCCCTGCAACGGGTAGAGAGCCTGAGCGGCGGGCAGCGGCTACGCGCCGCCCTCGCCTGCGTGCTGGGCGGAGAGGCGCTCCCCGCGCTCCTGCTGCTGGACGAACCGACCAACCATCTCGACCTCGACTCGATCGCCGCCGTCGAACAGGGGCTGGCCGCCTATGACGGCGCGCTGGTCGTGGTCAGCCACGACCCCGCCTTTCTCGACGCGATCGGCATCACCCGCCGCATCATCCTTGGTTAATGCGCCGAGGATGTGTCCACATTCGCGCGGGGCTTGGGTGCGATCCACACGACCACCGCTGCGGCAAACAGGATGATCGCCGACAGGAAGAAGACATGGTCGACCGCCATGACGATCGCCTCCTGCTCCACGATATTGGAAATGGTCTGTCGCGCCTGGTCGGCGGGAAAGCCTAGGCTCGACAACAATGACTGGGTCTGGTCCGGTTGCAGCACATTGGCCATTTCGCTGCGCGATACGCGCTGACTGTCGCCCCAGCTGGTCAGCACCAGAGACGTCGCGATCGCGGTCGCCATGGTCCGCACGAAATTCTGGAGGCCCGCCGCGGATGCCGTCTCTTCCGGCCGCACCGACCCCAGCGTCAGCGTTGTCAGCGGAATGAAGAAGAAGGGTAGCGCAAAGCCCTGCACGAACTGCGGGATCGCCATGGTGTAGAAATCGACACCGCTGGTCCAGTGCGCGCGCCATAGCGACATGATGCCGATCCACGCGACCGCGCCCGAAATCATCAGCCGCACATCGACCCGCGATATGAGGAATCCGGCCAGCGGCGCGGTGAACAATGCGGCAAAGGCAGTCAAGGCGGTGATGATGCCAGCCCATGTCGCGGTATAGCCCATCGACATCTGCAACCATTGCGGGATGACGACGATACTCGCAAAATAGGAACCGAAGCACAGACACATGGTGAAAAGCCCGGAACTGAAGCCGACATGACGGAAGATGCGCAGGTCGACCACCGGATGCTCTTCGGTCAATTCCCAGATGACGAAGGCGATGAAGCCGATAATCGCCATCAACGCCAGTGACAGGATCATCGGATCGGCGAACCAGTCATGATCGCGGCCGATGTCCAGCATGATTTGCAGGCAGCCGATCCAGAATACCAGCAGGAACAGGCCGACCTTGTCGATCGGTACATTGGCCGTTTCCGTCTCCACCGACTTCAGCAGCGCCTGCGCCGCCAGAATGCACACCACGGCGATCGGCAGATTGATGAAGAAGATCCAGTGCCAGCTCCAATTGTCGCTGATGTAGCCGCCGACGATCGGCCCCAGCGCCGGTCCCATCAGCGTGGTCATCGCCCACATGCCCATCGCCCGTCCGCGGGTTTCCGGGGGAAAGATGCGCAGGAGCAATGTCTGCGACATGGGCATGATCGGTCCGCCGCAAATGCCCTGGCCGATGCGGCAGGCGACCAGCATGCCCAGCGTCGTGGACAGGCCGCACAGGACCGAAAACAGGCCGAAGCCGATCATCGCCCAGGTGAACATGCGCACCACGCCGAAACGCTGCGCCAGCCATCCGGTCAGCGGCACGCAGATCGCCTCCGCCACAGCATAGGATGTGATGATCCAGGTGCCCTGATCCGGGGAAATACCCAGATTACCAGCGATATGCGGCACGGAGACGTTGGCGATGGTCAGGTCGAGCACGACCATCAGGTTGCTCATCGCCAGCACCAGACCTGCCAGCATCCGGCTACGCGGGGAGAGCCGCGAGAAGATATCGTCGTCGCCGCTCATCGCCGGGCGTTCCTTGTCTTTGGCCTTGCCTTTGGCCTTATTTGCCGCTCAGGTCGATCTCGACATCCATGGACAGGCCCACGCGCAGCGGATGCGCCGCCAGTTCCTTGGGGTCGAGCGCAATGCGCAGCGGCAGGCGCTGCACAACCTTAATCCAGTTGCCGGTCGCATTCTGCGCCGGGATCAGCGACATGGATGCACCCGTGCCGCCCGAGAAACCGACGACCTTGCCATGATAGACGACATCGCTGCCATAGAGGTCGGACGTCACCGTGGCGGGCATGCCGACCTTCACGTTCCGCAGTTGCCGTTCCTTGAAGTTCGCATCGACATAGACCTGGCTTAGCGGCACGATGCTCATGATCGGGCTGCCCTGCGCCACGCGCTGGCCGACTTGCACCTGCCGCTTGGTGATGACGCCGTCGATCGGCGCGCGGATGACGGAACGGTCGAGGTTCAGCTTCGCCGTATCCAGCTTGGCCTGCGCCGCCATCACCGCCGGGTCCGTGTCGATCGTCGATCCGCGCACCAGCGCATCGTTGGCCGCCAGCTGGCCGCTCGCCGCGCTGCGCGTCGCCTGCGCCGTTTGCACCCCGGCCCGCGCCAGTTCCAACGCCGCCCTGGCGCTGACAAAGGCCTTGCGCGCCGTAGTCACTTCGTCGCCCGATACCGCGCCATCACCGACCAGTGCCTCGCGCCGTTGCAGGTCGATGCGCGCCTTGTCGAAATCCGCCTGCGCACTCGTCAGTTGCGCGCGCGCCTGCACGATGTCTGCGCCGCGTGCATCGACCTGCGCCGCCAGCGAGGTGCTGGTCGCGCTGGTCTGGCGGAACTTGCGCTTGGCTTCGGCCAGATCGGCCTCCGCCTGCGCCACCGCGATCTTCGCGTCGGTCGGGTCCAGCTTGACCAATATGTCGCCGCGCTTCACCGCCTGCGTATCGCTCACCAGCACGTCGACGGCCTGCGCCGACATCAACGGCGTGACCTGCGCCAGTTCGGCGTTCACATAGGCATTGTCGGTGCTGACATGGGTGCGCCCGATCAGCAGATACCAGCCAGCCCACAGCACGCCGCCGACGATGACGACCAGGCCCAGCCGGGTCAGCCATGTCTTGCGCGCCGACTGGCGAGCCTCCTGTTGCGCATCACTGTCCTGCGCGGGTTTTTCGGGCGTGGCGTCAGCCATTGGGACGATCCTTGGACTGGAAGTCGCTGGCGGCAAAACCGCCGCCCAGCGCACGGATGAGGGCAATATCGGTGGAGAAGGCGCTCGCCTCCAGCCCGGCAAGGGACTGGCGCGCGCCCAGCAACTGATCCTCGACATTCAGCACGTCGAGATAGGTGGACAGGCCACCCTTGTAACGCTTCTGCGCAATGCCATAGGCGTCTTCCGACGCTGCAACGGCCGCCCGCGCATCGACCAGCCGCTGGTCCAGCGTCTTGCGCGTGGTCACGGCGTCGGCCACCTCCTGATAGGCGGCGAGCACAGTCTTATCGTAGGATGCAACCGCCTCGTCATACGTAGCGCGCGCCCCGCGATACTGGCCCTGCAACGCTCCGCCATGGAAGATCGGCAGGCTGATCGCCGGGCCGACATTGCCGAACAGCGATCCCTTGTCGAACAGGCTGTCGATGAAGGGCTTGCGCGTGCCCGTCGCCGACGTGCCGTTGAACACGGTGTCATAACCGAGCGACTGAAAGCCGATCAGCGCCGACAGGCGAATGGCCGGGAAGAAATCGGCCCGCGCCACCTTGATCCGCTTGGCCGCCGCTTCGGCGCGGGCCAGTGCGGCGGCAATATCGGGGCGACGTGCGACCAGATTGGTGGTGACATCGGCAGGCAGCCCCAGCGGCGCCAGCGCGCCAACCTTGGGCCGGCCGATCGACAGGCCGCGATCCGGCCCGGCGCCGATCAGCGCCGCGATCTGATGCTGGCGCAGTTCGATCGCCATATTGGCCGCTGCCAGTTGCGCCTTGGCCGACGACACGGTGGCATCGGCCTGCCGCACGCTGCCACGCGTTTCCAACCCGTTGTCACGCCGGTCGGCGACGAGCTTCTGACTGGCCAGCCTTATATCCAGCGTGCGCCGGGCAATATCCGCCTCGTCATGCAGCCGCGCCAGATCGGCATAGGCGTCGGCGATACCCGTGGTCAGCGCCAGCCGCGCCTGCTGCGCGTCGATTTCCGCCGCGCGAGTCTCGGATGTGGCGGCGGCCAGCGACGCCTTGTTCTTACCCCACAGGTCCAGATCGAAACCCAGGTCCAGCGCGGTACGCCCGGTGCCCAGCCAGCCCTGCGGCACGAACGCCTTGGGCATGCCCATATTATAGCTTTGCTTGGTTGCGTTGGCGCTCGCTTCCAGATCGACCGACGGCAACAGCGCCGCGCCCGCCTGCTGCGCCATGCCCGCCGCCTTGCGGAATCGGGCACTGGCCGCCGCGACGTCCGGCGACGCGCGCAGCCCTTCGGCGATCAACTGGTCCAGTTGCGGATCGCCATAGGCGGTCCACCAGCCATCGCCCGGCCAGGCGACCGGCGCGGCCGCCAGACTGCGCTCAGCGGCAACGCGCTCAGGCGTGCGCAGTTCGGGCTTGGCGCCCAGATCGGGCACTGCGGCGCAGGCGGCCAGCAGCAGAAGGGAAGAGGCCATGCCGCCTGCGCGGGCGACTTTGGCAATGCGACTCACGGACATATCTAACCGTACCATCTAGTATGAATATCGCCCTTGCGCCTCGCGCAATGCCTTGTCAACAGAAATAGCGTACTCTATAGTACGATTTCATGACACCGCCCTTATGCCCCATGATTCCCAGCAAAAGGGAAGCCCGCCGCATGAATCGCCGCGACGCGATTCTGACCGTGGCGCAGGGCTATTTCCTCAAGCATGGCTTCGCCGGCACCACCATGTCAGGCATCGCGGCAGAATTGGGCGGGTCCAAGGGCACGTTGTGGAATCACTTCCCGTCGAAGGAGGCACTATTCGCCGCCGTGCTGGACCGGGTCGCCCGCGCCTATCGCGCTCGCCTGTCGCAATTGCTCGATCCGGAAGGACCGCTGGAACAAACGCTCAAGATCGTTTGCTCCAGCCTGATCCAGAAAGTGACCTCGACCGAGGCGGAAGCACTTCATCGCCTGATCATCTCGGAAAGCCGCCGCTTTCCCGAACTCGGCCAGATATTCTACGATCTCGCACCGCAAAATACCCGGCTGCTACTGGCGGACTTTCTCCATGGCGCGATGGAACGCGGTCAGATCCGCAAGGGCGATCCGATCGAAGCCGCCCGCGCCCTGCTCAGCCTCTCCCTGTCCGGCTGCCACCAGCAGATGCTGATCGGTCGTATCGAAAACCCGGCGCCGAACGAAATCGCCGCCGATGCGGAGTTTGCAGTGGACATCTTTCTACGCGCCTACGCCCTGCCCGCCTGACGCCGCACCGCCGTTAACCATTTATTCGGAGCGGCTTTCTATCCTGCACCACCATGGCCGGCTCAGATGGCGATCGGCGAAAGTGGGACGACATGGCATTTTTCAAGCGTAACCGCATCCGTCATGGCGAACTGGACAGCATGGACGAGGCACGACCGCAGCGCCGCCTCCGCCTGCTGCTGGTCGATGAAAATCCGACCGCGCGCGCCGTCGCCGCCCGCCGCCTGTCTCATCTCAACTATGATGTGGTGCTGGCTGAAAACGGCTTCATCGCGCTCAATCTGCTGGTCACCCGCCCGGTCGACATCATCCTGATCGACACGGGACTGGCGATGCTGCCCGCCGTCGCTCTGATGCAGCGGGTCCGCGCCGCCAATCTGGCCGGCAACGCCTGTTTCGTGATGATCGCCGGCCGCCTCGACAACCAGTCCCTCGTCGAGGCGCTGGACGCCGGAGCCGACGACCATGTCGTCAAGCCCTTCGATTTCGACATACTCGATGCGCGCATGCGCCATCTCTGCCAGCGCGCCGAACAGCTGGGCGCACTCACCCGCCACAATGCCGAACTGGACGCCCGCATCGCCCGCCGCGCGGTGGAACTGGGCGAAACCCGCGAAGCGTTGCGCGAAATGCAGATCGACCGCGCCCGCCTCGTCTCCTCGATTCGGGCACTGCATGACGAGGTCGAACGACTACAGGCCACGCAGGGCTAGATCGTTACCCAGACGGTCAGCCCCTCGTCCCGTTCATCGGGTGGGCCATCCATGTTCACTCGCACCGCATCCGCCCGCGCCCGGTCGAGGATCGCGGCCGGCACATCGGGCGCATGACAGACCTGGTCCGCCATCGCCAGCATGCGCGCATCGCGCAGCGTCAGATCGTCCGGGTCCGCAGACCGTAACCGCACGACATAAAGCTCAGTCTCGGTCCCGGCGCTCGCATCCGCCAGCCACCCGTCTACATCGGGATCGCCCCCCAACGGGTCGATCACCCCGCCAGGCGCCAGCGCCTTGCCGATCGCCTGACGCCGTTGCCCCGCATCGGGCCATAGCCGCCGCAATTCTCCCCGCGCAGCAAACAGCGCGCGCGCCAGATCGCCCAGATGTCCCGGCAACAATGCTTCCAGCCGCTGCCGCAGTGCCGCTGCCAGCCCCGCTGAGGCCCCGCCGGTCCCAATCGCGATCAGCACCGGATCACGATCCACGATCGCCGGTAGGGTGAAATCGCACAAAGCCGGCCGGTCGGTCGCATTGACCAGCACGCCCCGCGCCTTCAGCCGCGCGACCGTCGCCTCATCACCGTCGGACACGATGGCGATCCGCGCATCACTATCATCCTCGCCCACCACGATCGCGCCGGCCCGCTCCAGCAGTCGGTGCTTGGCTTCGGCGGCCTCGCCCCGCCCGGTCAGGATCACCGGCCGACCGGTCAACGCCAGAAAGACGGGCAGGCTCTGCATCAGTTGCCGACCCAGTCGGGGATGATGTCCGCCGCGATCAGCGCCTCGATGGGCGGCCGCTCGCGCACCACCGCCCATTTGTCGCCCGACACCAGCACTTCGGGCGTCAGCGGCCGGCTGTTATAAGTGCCCGCCATCGTCGCGCCATAGGCCCCCGCCGTCATGAAGGCGACCAGATCGCCCGCCTGCACCACATCCATATCGCGGTGCATGGCGAAGGTATCGCCCGTCTCGCACACCGGCCCCACAACATTGGCCGTCTCGCGCGCACCTGCCGGTTTCACCGCGCGAATATCATGCCATGCGTCATACAGGCTGGGCCGCATCAGGTCGTTCATCGCCGCATCCACGATCACGAAGGGCGCCTGCGCACCCTGCTTCACCCGCACCACGCGCGACAGCAGCGCGCCGGCATTGCCCACGATCACGCGCCCCGGCTCGAACATCAGCCGCACCGGCCAGCCCTGCGTCACGCGGCACACCATCGCGCCATAGTCGGCGGGGCTGGGCGGCAAGGGCTGGGACGGATCATAAGGCACGCCCAGACCACCGCCCAGATCGGCAGTCCGAATGTCATGCCCCGCCGCGCGCAGCGCCTCGATCAGCACGCCCACCTTGGTGAAGGCCGCCTCCAGCGGGGCGAGGTCGGTCAGCTGGCTACCGATATGCACGGCCACGCCCTGCACATCCAGGCCCGGCAGATCGCGCGCGGCAGCATAGCTTTCCAGCGCCCGGTCATAGGGAATGCCGAACTTGTTTTCCGACTTGCCGGTCGAAATCTTGGCATGGGTGCCGGCATCCACATCGGGGTTGATGCGATAGGCGACCGGCGCGCGCTTGCCCATGGACAGCGCAACCTCCGACAGCATTTCCGCTTCCGGCTCGCTTTCCAGATTGAACTGGTAAATGCCCTTGTCCAGCGCCAGCCGCATTTCCTCGGCAGTCTTGCCGACGCCGGAAAAGACGATCCTGCTCGCCGGGATGCCTGCCGCGATCGCGCGCAGCAACTCGCCGCCCGACACCACATCCGCGCCCAGACCCAGCTTCGCCAGCGTCGCCAGCACCGCGCCATTGGGATTGGCCTTCACCGCAAAGGCGATCAACGGATTGTCGAGCGCGCTCAACCCTTCGCGGAACACGCTGACATGGCGCTCCAGCGTCGCGGTCGAATAGACATAGACGGGCGTACCGACCGCATCGGCGATCGCGTCCAGCGGCACCTGTTCCACCTGCATGGCGCCGTTCACATAATCAAAATGGTCCACGGTCTTTTCCTGAGTCTCAAATCATCGTCATTGCGAGCGTAGCGAAGCCATCCAATGACGCGATCAATCCATATGGCTTATTGCGGCTGCTTTTCGGGCGGCAGGTCGAACGGATCGTCGCCGCGCTTGCGGGACTGGGTCAGCAATTCCACGTTGCGTTCCGGCCGTGCCTGAATCGACGGCTGCATCAGTTGCGCGGCGGTGGGCGCGGTCGCGGCGCCCACCGGCACGGCGGGCAGGCTCTGGCCCTTGACCGGTTTCAACGGCTGGCGACCGCCACAGGCCGTCAACGCCACCGCCATCAACCCCAGCCCGACCAACGCCCGCGTCTTCATGATCCCAATTCCTTCTTCGCGTCGGCGATCCGCGCCCGCACCTGGGCAGGCGCCGTGCCGCCATGGCTCTGCCGGCTGGCAACCGAAGCGTCCACCGTCAGCACCGCATAAATGCGATCGTCGATCCGCGCATCGATGTCCTTCAGCGTCTCCAGCGGCAACTGGTCCAGCGGCACCGCTGCCGCTTCCGCAGCCGCCACGGCACGCCCGGTGATATGATGCGCTTCGCGGAACGGGATGCCCCCTTCGCGCACCAGCCAGTCGGCCAGATCGGTGGCGGTCGCAAAGCCGCTCTCGGCCAGCCCACGCATCCGGTCGGTCCGGAACGTCACCGTCTCGATCATGCCGGTCATCGCCGCGATCGACAGGCCCAGCAGATCATGCGCCTCGAACACCGGCGGCTTGTCGTCCTGCATGTCCTTGGAATAAGCGAGCGGCAGGCCCTTCATCGTGACGCACAGCGCATTCATGCAGCCCATGATCCGCCCAGCATGACCGCGCACCAGTTCGGCCGCATCGGGGTTGCGCTTCTGCGGCATGATCGAGCTGCCGGTGGAATAGGCGTCGGGCAGTTTCACGAAGCCGAAGGGCTGGCTCGCCCAGATGATGAATTCCTCCGCCAGCCGCGACAGGTGCAGCGCCAGCTGCGTCGCCGCCATCAGATAATCGAGCGCAAAGTCACGGTCGGATACGCTGTCCAGGCTGTTGTCGGTCGGCTTGGCAAAGCCCAGCGCCGCCGCCGTCATATGGCGATCGGTCGGAAAACCGGTCCCGGCCAGCGCCGCCGCGCCCAACGGGCATTCATCCGCCCGCGCGCGCGCGTCGGCAAAGCGGCTGCGATCCCGCCGCACCATCTCATAATAGGCCATCAGATGATGGCCCAGCGTCACCGGCTGCGCGGACTGGAGATGGGTGAAGCCCGGCATCACCGCATCGGCATTCTCCTCCGCCCGCGCCACCAGCGCACGCTGGAGGCCGAGCAGGCCCGCTTCCACCTCGTCGATGGCATCGCGCACCCACAGGCGGAAATCGGTCGCCACCTGATCGTTGCGGCTGCGCGCGGTATGCAGGCGTCCCGCCGCCGGCCCAATCAGTTCGGCCAGCCGCGACTCGGTGACCATATGGATATCTTCCAGGTCCAGATCGACCGGCACGCCATTGGCTTCATATTCGGCCGCGATCGTGTCGAGGCCCGCGCTGATCGCGTTGGCATCCGCCTGCGAAACGATGCCCTGTTTGGCCAGCATCGCGACATGCGCCTTGGACCCGGCGATATCCTGTTTCCACAATCGCTTGTCGAAGGGGATGGAGGCATTTATCTCACGCATGATCGATGCCGGACCGGCCGCGAACCGGCCACCCCACATGCTGTTGGAGCCCTTTCCAGTGATCTCTTCTTCACGCGCGCTAATGATACTGCTCCTGCCTGCCGCTCTGGCGGCCTGCGATAGGCAATCGCCGCCAAAGGAGCAAGCCAATGCCGCCATCAGCGGCGAGGTTCCGACCGCGTCGGAAGAAGTGAAGGGCATCGGCGCGAAGGACGGCACCTTCGACTATCGGCTCGACCGCAGCAAGGCGGGCACCCCCGCCCCCGACTTCGCCTTTCTCGATCCCGACGGCGGCGAAAAGACGCTGAAGGATTTTGCCGGCAAGCCGCTGATCGTTAATCTCTGGGCCACATGGTGCGCGCCCTGCATCGCCGAAATGCCCACGCTCGACCGGGTTGCCGCCACCTATGGGCCAAAGGGCCTCGCCGTCCTCACCATCTCGCAGGACAATCAGGGGCTGAAGGCCGCCAAACCTTTCTTCGAGAAACATAAGCTGCCCCATTTGAAGGGCTGGGCCGATCCCGAAACCAATTTCGGCTTCCATTATGCCACCGGCCTGTTGCCCACCACCGTCATCTATGACGCGCAGGGCAAGGAAATGGTGCGCGTAATCGGCGCGATGGACTGGGAAGGGCCGGAGGCCAAAGCCCTGATCGACGCCGCGATGCAATCCTGAATCAAGCGCAGAAATATATAAGACGAATGAAGATAAAAAATCCACCATGCCGCTTGATTGCAAAATGACATGGACGCGATGCGCAATCGTCAATTGCGCCATTTCGCAAACCGCCAATATGCTGACCGGCTTTCCATAAGAAACAACTGAGAAATATTGCGTTTTAAAGGCAATTTTTTGCAGTGCAGTAGAGGATTTCACCAGACCGTCCGTCGTTCCCCTTGTCATCTATAATGCATAAACAGGGGGCATGAATGACGCGACTATCTGCACTCAAGCTTTCACTTATCCTCGCCTCGTCCTGGTCGGCCTGTGCGCTCGCACAAGAAGCGCCGCAGGAACCGCAGGCCGATGATGGCAGCGCCATCATCGTTACCGGCACCCGTGCCGTGGGCATGTCCGCCGCCGAAGCCGCCGCACCGGTACAGGTGCTGAGCGAAGAGGCGATCAGCCATGTGGGCCAGCCCAACCTCAATCAGGTTCTGACCCAGATCGTGCCGGGCTTCACCGCCCAGACCCAGGGCACCGACATGTCGAGCTTCTCGCTGTCGGCCCGTCTGCGCGGCCTGTCGCCCAACCACACGCTGCTGCTGGTCAACGGCAAGCGCCGCCATGGCTCAGCCATTCTTCAGGTCGCCAGCGGTCCGTTCGGCGGTTCCGCCGCGCCCAGCATGGATCTCATTCCGCCTGACGCCGTCGCGCGGGTTGAAATCCTTCAGGAAGGCGCCGCCGCCGTCTACGGCACCGACGCGATCGCCGGCGTTATCAACCTGATCCTCAAAGACGACACCGAAGGTGGCAGCTTCAAGGTCACCGGCGGCCAGAATTACAACAGCGAAGGCGAACTCTTCTCGGTTTCCGGCAATGTCGGTTTCAAGCTCGGCGAAGATGGCTATTTCAACCTCAGCGCCTTCCACCGCCGCCAGGATTACACCACCACCGGCACCGGCCAGGTCCAGGTAACGCAGCTGGACGGCACGCTCCAGCCCAACGCCCCGGCCCAGTGGTCGAACCTGTCGGGCGATGCGCTGGCCCATATCAACGGCGGCCAGCCCAAGACGTATCTCACCAACGTCTTCTACAATATGGGCTATGACTTCGGCGGCGTCGAACTCTACAGCTTCGGCGACTATGCCCGCCGCGTCGGCTATGCCAAGCAGGGCTACCGCCATCCCAAGCGCGTCTGCTACGAAGCCGGCAATATCGGCGGCAGCGTGACATCGGCCGCCTATGACGCCAGCGCCATCTGCTACGGCAATACCGGCGTGGTCGGCATGGTCCCGCTCCAGCACGTCGCGCAGGAAGAATATAGCCTCACCATCGGCGCCAAGGGCGAATTCGGCGGCGGCTGGAATTACGACCTCTCCACCACATACGGCAATGACAAGACCGAAATCTGGACCGAAAATTCGGCCCATCGCGAAGTCTGGCAGGAAACCTATGCCCAGTATCTGGCCGGTTCGGGCGTTCTGCCCAACACGCCCAGCTCGGCCTATGACGGCGGATTCCGCCTGAGTCAGACCACGGTCACGGCCGACATGCGCAAGGAATTCGACGTCGGCATGGCCGCGCCGCTGACCTTCGCCTTTGGTGGCGAATATCGCCGCGACACCTACAAGATCGTCGCCGGCGACTATTATTCGACCTACAAGACCGGCGTTCAGTCCTTCCCGGGCTACAAGCCTAGCGATGCAGGCGACTGGAGTCGCAGCTCGAAGGCTGGCTATATCAACTTCATCGCCAAGCCGGTGGATGCATGGTCGATCGACCTTGCCGGCCGTTATGAAGATTATAGCGATGCCGGCGACACGCTGATCGGCAAGGTCACCAGCCGCTACGACTTCAGCGATGCCGTCGCCCTGCGCGGCACGGTCAGCACCGGCTTCCGCGCCCCGACGCTTGCCGAACAGCATTATTCGACTGTGGCAGTCGGTCCGACCAGCGCCGTCGCGGTGCTGCCGGCCGGTTCGGCAGCGGCCAGCCTGCTGGGCTTCTCGAACCTGCGTCCTGAAAAATCGACCAACTTCTCGGGCGGTTTCGTTTTCCGTCCGGTGCCGAAGCTGACCGTGACGCTTGATGGCTACCTCATCAAGATCAAGGACCGCATCGCGCTGACCGCAGCCCGTTATGCGGTCCAGGGCGGCGTCGCCACGGCGGATGCCCCGGCCATCATCTCGGCGCTTCAGGCGGCCGGCGTGGTGTTCGACGCCGCTTTGCCGAACATCGGTGCGCAAAGCTTCACCAACGGCATCGACACCCGCACCTGGGGTATCGACTTCTCGGCCGCCTATCCGGTGGCGCTGGACTTCGGCAGTCTGAACCTGTCGCTTTCGGCCAACTACAACAAGACGAAGATCACGAAGAACAAGATCCCGACGGTCTTCAGTGTCATCTCCGAAAGCAATATCGAAGACTCCTCGCCGGAATATAAGGTCGTCCTGGGCGCTCTGTTCAAGAGCGGCCGGTTCACCCTGAACGCCCGCGAAACCTTCTATGGCAAGTCGAGCCTGCTGGTGCAGCCGGGCGTGTCGGCCTCCGCCCTGACGGCGGCGGGTCTGCCCACCATCTACACCGCAGAGGTCAAGCCGGCAGGTATCACCGATCTCGAAGCCAGCTATGACTTCACCGATGCGGTGACCGTCTCGATCGGCGCGAACAACCTGTTCAACAAGAAGCCGGAAGTGCCGGCTCTGTTGCAGGGCGTGACCATCCCGGCGGGCACCTCGCCCTACATCAACGGGTCGGCGGCCTATAACAGCCCGTACAACTTCGGTCCGTACGGTACGGCAGGCGGCTATTATTACGCCCGTATCGACTTCAAGTTCTAAGCGAAGTCACGAAGGAAGGGTCGGTCCGGCAAGGACCGGCCCTTCACTCTTTCTGGAAGGGGGATTGTCATGAAAGCAGCGATTGCCGCATTGATCCTGGCCGCCATGGGCGCCGGATCGGCAATTGGATCGGCCCAGGCCGCCACCGTTGAACATAAGCAGGCGCCCGGCGCCATGATCGCCAGCGCCGCCATCGTACCGCCCGGCAGCACCTTCTACTATCTGTCCGGCGCCACCGCCGCGCCGATCAACCCGGCCGACACCGACAGCGCGGACGCCTATGGCGATACCGAGGCGCAGGCCATGTCCATCTTCACCAAGATGAAGGCGCAACTGGCCGAAATGGGCCTGACCATGGGCGACGTGGTGAAGCTCACCGTCTTCCTCGTCGGCGATCCCAAAAAGGACGGCAAGATGGACCGGGACGGCCTGACCCGCGCCTATAAAAAATTCTTCGGCACCGCCGACCAGCCCAATCTGCCGACCCGTTCAGCCTTCCAGATCGCGGCGCTCGCGCGGCCGCAGCAACTGATCGAAATCGAAGGCATCGCGGCCAAAGCCCCCTGAGCCGTTCGGGTCGCACCGACGGACGAAGACAAGACGGGGCTATAACGGCAGGGAATTGGGGGCGAGACCCCTGCCGCCACGATACTCGCCCGTAAGAACGGGAAGCCAGCATGACAGACAGTATAGCACCCAGCCGCCGCGACCTCCTGACCATGATTGGCAAGGTCGGCGGCGCCGCGGCCATGTATCAGGCGATGACCGCGCTCGGCCATGCCGCCGAAACCCAGTTCACCGGCCCGCCGGTGCTGAGCGGCGCAAAGCCCGGTGCCTCCGTCCTCATCCTGGGCGCGGGTCTGGCCGGCATGGCCGCCGCCTATGAGCTGCAAAAGGCCGGATATGCGGTCAAGATACTGGAATTTCAGGATCGCCCCGGCGGTCGCAACTATTCGCTGCGCGGCGGCGATAGCTTCACCGAAAGCGACGGCACGGTGCAGAAGGTGCAGTTCGTGCCCGGTAATTACATCAATCCCGGCCCCTGGCGCATCCCGCACCACCACAAGGCGCTGCTCCATTATTGCCGGCAGTTCGGCGTCGCGCTGGAACCCTTCATCCAGCTCAACCATAATGGCTTCATCCATTCGTCCGAAGCCTTTGGCGGCAAGCCGATGCGCTACAAGGAAGTCGCGACCGACTTCAAGGGCCACACCTCCGAACTGCTGGCCAAGGCGGTCAGCGCCAGGGCGCTGGACGACAAGCTGTCGGCCGAAGACAAGGAAAAGCTGATGGAGGCGCTCCGCAACTGGGGCGTGCTCGACAAGAATCTCGCTTACACCAGCAGCCTCAAAGTATCCGCCCAGCGCGGCTATGATCAGGCGCCCGGCGGCGGCCGCAACGGCGCGCCCACCCCCTCACAGATCGCCAAGCTACAGGATGTGCTGGACCCGCAGGTCTGGACCGCCATGTCCTTCTATTTCAGCTATGTGATGCAAACGACGATGTTCCAGCCGGTCGGCGGCATGGACATGATCGGCAAAGCCTTCGCCAAGAAGATCGGCAAGATCGTCACCTACAATGCCAAGGCAACGAAGGTCGCCCAGTCCGACAAGGGCGTGACCGTCAGCTACAAGGATGTCGCGACCGGCCAGATGCACGATGTCAGCGCCGACTGGTGCGTCTGCACCATCCCGCTGTCGATCATAAGCCAGGTCGACATGCAGGTGTCACCGGCGCTGAAAGCGGCAATGAAGGCCGTGCCCTATGGCGGCCATGTGAAGATCGGCATGGAATTCAAACGCCGCTTCTGGGAGGAAGACGACAATATCTATGGCGGGCACAGCTTCACCGACCAGACGATCACCCAGCTATCCTACCCCAATGACAAGATGTTCGGCCAAGGCCCGGCCGTGCTGCTCGGCGCCTTCGCCCGCGACCTCGCCGGCTTCCAGCTCGCCAGCATGACGCCGCAACAACGCATCGAAACCGCGCTCAAGCAGGGCGAGGTCTTCCACCCCCAATATCGCAGGGAATTCCTCAGCGGCGTGTCCGTCCCCTGGAGCCGCGTGCCCTGGATTCTCGGCTGCACCTCGGCCTGGAGCGAGGAAAACCGCAAGGCGCATTACAAGAATCTCGTCACGCTCGACAATCGCGTGGTACTGGCCGGCGAACATGCCAGCTATTATGGCGGCTGGATGGAAGGGTCGATCCTGTCGGGCATCGACGCCATCACCCAGATTCACGAACGCGCACAGGCGGCATAGACATGCGCGGCCCGATCCTGCGCCTTGGCGCGCTCGCCATCCTCGCCGCCACGCCCGCGCTGGCGGATTCGCCCGGCGGCCGCCCGGTCAAGATCGCCCTGCCGGACGGGGAGCAGGTCTATGACCAGATCTGCGCCGCCTGCCATCTGGACAAGGCGCAGGGATCGCCCGACGGCACCGTCCCTGCGCTTGCCCATAATGCCAAGCTGGCCGACGCCAATTATCCGATCACCGTGGTGATGAAGGGTCAGGGCGGCATGCCCTGGTTCTCCGAAATGCTGACACCGGGGCAGGTCGCCGCCGTGGTCGGCTATGTCCGCACCCATTTCGACAATGGCTATGCCGATCCAGTCAGCGAAGCCGATGTGAAACGCATCGGCGCGCAGGGGAGCGAGGAATGACCGACAGCAGCCTGTCCCGCCGCATGCTGATACGCGGCGCGATCGCCGCAGCTGGCACGGCCGGCGCTGCCCCGGCCCTTGCCCAGCGCGGGCGCAAGGTCGCCCTGCCCGAAGACCCGGCCGGCATGGTGTCGACCCTGACCGACGCCGTCTATATCAACAGCAACGAAAATCCGCTCGGCCCCTGCCCCGCTGCTCTAGAGGCACTGAGCGGCCTCGACAGGCTGTCCGGCCGCTATGGCATGGCCTTCGCCGCGCAGCTGGAACGACTATTTGCCCGGCAGAACGGCCTGAAACCGGAGGAAGTGCAGGTCCATCCCGGCTCCTACATGACCCTCCGTTCTGTGGCGCTGACCTATTCGTCGCAGGACCGGCCGATCGCCTTTTTCGAACCGACCTTCGACAGCGGCTTTATGGGCAAGGGCAACAAAGTCGTCACCAGCGCCGTTCCCATCCCTCTGTCCGGCGATTTCCGCGGCGACCTGCGCCAGATGCTGGCCGCCGCGTCCAATGCCGGCGTCTATTATATCTGCAATCCCAATAATCCGACCGGCCTCGTCACGCCGCGCGCCGACATCGAATGGCTGCTCGCCAACAAGCCGGCCGGGTCGCTACTGCTGATCGACGAAGCCTATATCCACTTCAGCGACGCGCCATCCTGTCTCGATCTGGTGGCGAAGGGCGCGGACGTGCTGGTCACGCGCACCTTCTCGAAAATCTATGGCCTTGCGGGCCTGCGCTGCGGCCTCATCGCAGGGCGGAAGGATCTGCTCGACGGCATGGCCGATTATGGCGTCAACATCACGCCCATGCCCGCCGTGGTTGCGGCCGAAGCCAGCCTGCTCGACCCCAGATTGCTGCCGGACCGCAAGGCCTATAACAAGGCTGTGCGCGACGATCTCTTCGCCTGGCTGGACCAGCGCGGCATCCGCTATCTGCCGAGCGAAGGCAGTTTCGCGATGATCCATGTCGGCCGCCCCGGCGCAGACGTCACCGCCGCGCTAGCCAGCCAGAAAATCTTCATCGGCGGCGCGCGCAAGCATATGGACGACTGGGTCCGCGTCTCCTTCGGCACGCCGGCGGAAATGCAGGCGTTCAAACTCGCCTTCGCGAAAGTCATGGCATGACCCTGTCCCGCCGGCAGGCGCTGGGCGCGGCGATCGCCGCCCCGCTGGCGGCGCAGGCCACCCGCGCGGCCGCCACCCTGCCCAGCCTGCCGGACCGGATCAGCTTTGCGCCCACCCCCATCGCCTATCTCGACAATGCCTCCACCCACCCAATCAGCCTTGGCGCACGGGCAGCGATGGACGCCTATGTCGCGGGCCGCACCCTCGATCCCGCCGCCGCCGCGCGCAAACCCGTGGATCGCGCCGCGACCATCGCCAAATTCGCCCGACTGGTGAATGCGGACCCGGACGAACTCTGCTGGGTTCAGTCCACCACCATGGGTGAACAGGCGGTGCTGCGTGCGCTCGGCTTCCCGCATCAGGGTGGCCGCATCATCACTGATACGCTGCATTTCTATGCCGGCTTTCCCATGTATCAGGAACTGGCCAAGCAGGGCGTCGATATCCACTGGGTGCAGGCGCGCGATGGCCGCATCGCCTTGGAGGATATGGCAAAGGCGATCACGCCCGGCACGAAACTGGTCAGCCTGTCGCTCGTCTCCACCTATAATGGCTTCCAGCATGATCTGAAGGCGGTCTGCGACCTCGCCCATGCCGCCGGCGCGCTGGTTTATGCCGACATCATCCATGCCGCAGGCGCGGTCCCCGTCGACTTGCATGGCAGTGGCGTCGATTTCGCTGCCTGCGCTACCTACAAATGGCTCATGGGCGATTTCGGCCTCGGCTTCCTCTACGCCCGGCGCGGCGTGCTGGACAATCTGCCGCTCGCAGACTTCGGCTATTATGGTTTCGCCGCCCCCGACGCCCCGCCCGGCATCGGCCTGTCACCGCCGGCCACCCATATCTATCCCATGGACCCGCCCGGCGACGCACCGGTCAGCTACAGCATCCGCCCCGGCACGCTCGGCCATTTCGGCACCGGCACCTATGCACAATCGGTTATCGCAGCCATCGGCCACAGCCTCGATTACATTAGCGCGCTCGGCGTCCCCGCAATTCAGGCCCATGCGCAAAGCCTGATCGCCCCGCTACGCGAGGGCCTGACCGCAAAGGGCTACACCATCATCACCCCGCCCGGCACGAAGACCCCGATCCTGACCGCCCTGCACCCGCAGGCCAAGGTCCGCCTGAACGACCCGCTGGCCAAGGCGCAGGTCCGCATTTCGCTCCACGACCATCATTTCCGCATCGCACCGTCGGTCTTCAACGATAGGAATGATGTGGACCGCCTGCTCGCCGCGCTACCGCGCGCCTGACCTTATAGGGAGAGACTCATGAAACGCCTTCTCGCCGCCGCCCTTTTACTGGGCACCACGCCCGCCTTCGCCCAACCCGCCGCCGCGCCGCAGCCCTTGCCGGCCAAGCTGCCCTTCTCCCCTTCGATCCGCGTGGGCGATATCCTGTTCATGTCCGGCCAGATCGGTCAGGTGCCCGAAGGCATGGATAAGCATAAGGAAGGGTTCGACGCCGCCGTCAAAGGCGCGATGGATTCGATCGGCAAGATATTGGCAACCAATGGCCTCGACTACGGTCATGTCGTCAAATGCACGGTGATGCTGGCCGACATGGCCGACTGGCCCCGCTTCAACGCCACCTATGTCCCCTATTTCGAAGGCAAGCGCCTGCCCACCCGCAGCGCCTTCGGTGCCAGCGGCCTGGCCCTTGGCGCCCCGCTCGAAGTGGAATGTATCGCCGCCTTCAAATGACCCTCAATATCCCCCTCCCTTCCGGGGAGGGGCTAGGGCTGGGTCGCGAGCGAAGCGAACCTATATCTGCCGCTTGGCATCGAAGGGGGCGACGATCTTGCAGCGATAGGATCGCGCCTCGTCGATCAGCCCGGTATGCAATTGGGTCGACAGCATCAGCGTTGCCCGGTCCAGCTTCTCCACCCGGCGCAGGTCGCTCAATATCCCGCCCAGCATCCCGCCGCCCTGATTGACCAGCGTGATGGTCGCATCGTCCTGCGCGGCGATCTTGTTCCAGTCGCCGCCGGCATCGCGCCAGCGCCCGCCGGTAAAGTCGATCACAATCTCCCGTACCGACCGGTCATCGGCGGTGCAGGATAGCCCACGGCTGTCGGTCAGTGTCGGCGCGGCGATAGGGGGCACGGCAACAGGCGGCGCCACGGGCGGGCTACCGGCCATAGCCGGCGCAGCCAGCATGCTCGCAATAACCATCAGGAAACGGGAAACCAGTCTTTCAACCATGCGCCGATGATATCAGACCCGCAGGCCAAGCGATAGCACCGCTCAAATCGCTACGGCTTCGCGCACCAGCAGCACCGGCACGCCATCGCGCACGGGAAAGGCCAGCCCCGCCGCGTCGGACAGCAACGCCCCCCGTGCCGCGTCCCAGCGCAGCGGCGTGCGCGTCACTGGACAGACCAGCTTGCCCAGCAGCCAGGAGTCTATGGGTGCAACGTCACTCATTGCATCGTCGCCCCGCCATCGCGCTCGATCCGGCCGACAATCTGCATCAACTGGATGATCCGGTCGGCCCTTTCGGACAGGCTGTCCGCCTCCAGCAGCGTCTGCTTGGCCGCCGGGTCGAATGGCACGATCTGGGCAATGCCATTGACCAGCGCTGTGTCGTCCAGCCGCGACACCGCCGTCCAGTCCACCACATAGCCCAGCGCATCGGCAAAGCGCCGCGATTCCTGCTCCAGTGCCGCCCGCTCGACCGCGTGCAGCACCTCATCCTCCTGTGGCGCCTGCTCGATATCCGCCTCGATCTGGCGGAACTGGGTCGGCACCGTCAGTTCCCGCACTACCCGGAACCGGGCCAGCCCCGTCAGCACGATATTGAACCGCCCGTCGTCCAGCGCCTCGATCTGGCTGACATGGCCCAGGCACCCAACGTCGAACAGGGTCGGCACGGCCCCCATCCCGCGCGGCTGGATCATCCCGATCCGCCGGTCGCGGGCCATGACGTCATGGATCAACGCCCGATAACGCGGCTCGAAAATATGCAACGGCAGGTCCATGCCCGGCAACAGCAAGGCACCGGACAGGGGAAAGATCGAGACGCGCGCGACCGGCATCGGCTTTACGAGAACAATATCTGCGACAGCTTGCGCCGCTGCGCCGACACCCACGGATCTTCCAGACCTACCGCATCGAAGATGGTCAGCAGTTGCGTCCGCGCCGCCCCGTCATTCCACGCCCGGTCGCGCCGCACGATCTCCAGCAGCGCCTCGGCCGCACCGTCGCGTTCGCCATTGGCCATCAGCCCGCCGGCCAGCTCGAACCGCGCTTCATGATCATCGCCATCGGCATCGACCCGCGCCTGCACGCCCGACAAGTCGGCCACCGGCTTCACATCCCGCGCCAGCGCGATCGCGGCCCGCGCCTGGTCGATTGCGACATTCTTCGCCACATCGGCGGGCAGCGCAGCCAGCACCGCCTCCGCCTCGTCCAGCTGCCCCAGCGCCACCAGCGCCCGCGCCAGCCCCGACGCAACCTCGACATTGTCAGGCACCATCTCGGCCAGCTGGCCGAACACCGACAGCGCCCGTTCGGCATCGCCGGCCGCTAGCACTTCCTCACCCATGGCGATCAGCGGCGCGATTTCCTGCAACTGCGCCTTTTCGTCGGATTCGATCGGCAATTGCGACAGCAACTGGTCCAGATACTGCTTGAGCTGCCCTTCGGTACGCGCCTGGGTCAGGTCCGCAACGGGCTGCCCCTGGAACACAGCATAGACGGTCGGGATCGACTGCACCCGGAACTGGCTGGCAATGAAGCCATTTTCGTCGACATTGACCTTGACCAGCTTCACGCCCTTGGGCGCATATTCCGCGCACACCTTCTCGATCACCGGGGCCAGTTGCTTGCACGGGCCGCACCATTCCGCCCAGAAATCGACGATCACCAGGCTCGTGCGCGACGGCTCGACCACATCCTGGCGAAACGCCTCCACGGCCGCCTTGTCAGCCTCGCTCAATCCCAGGGTCGCCACGCTTATAATCTCCTGCCAATACGGTCATTCACCGCCGTCATACCGCGCCTTATGTGGGGCGTCACCCCTTGCGGACAAGACGAAAGGTCAGGAAAGCTTCAGAAGGTGTAACCGATGCCCAGCGCTCCGACGAACTGGTTGCGCGATCCGGCATCTGCGACGATCGGCGAATCCGCATATTTGCCCAGCACGCGGGAATAGCCGGCGACACCGAACACCGCCCAGCCCTTGCGCAGATCGCCGGACAGCGACTTGCCGGCCGACAGATTGACGTTCAACCGCTTGAAGCCCGATCCACCGGCCCGGTCATAGACGGCCAGCCCGCTCGCGGCGCTTTCCGTCGGGGTGATGTCGAAATAATAACGGCCATATTTCTTGCCGACATATTCCGCCGACACGCCCATGCCGACGAAGGTCGTGGTCGACAGCGGCGTGAAATATTCGATCGTCGGCGTCACCACATAGCTGCCATGCGCGCCCGCCACATCCTTAGTCACCGCCACCCGCGCCGACAGATTGTCATAGTCGCTGGTGATCACCCCGGTCTTGCCGACGCCGACGAATCCGCCGACCTCCACCGCCACGTCGCGCTTGCCCAGCGCGCGCACGGCATCGTCGCGGATCGCCTTGCGGCTGGTGCGATCGAGCCGGACATTGACCACCGGCCCCAGCTCGAAATCGACGCCGGTGCCGGTCGGATCGGGAATCGCATCGACATAGAGCGCCGTGCCACGCGTCCAGAAGGAAAAATCATGCACCTTGCCCCGCGCCTGCACCAGCGGCATCACGCGATAATCGTCCGACCCTTCATAGCTGGGGATAGCGGCGATCCCCGCGCCGATGGTCAGAGTGCTATGCTGCTCCTCTTCCTGCGCCATGGCAGGCGCGACAAGCAGTTGGGCCGCGACGAATGTCGCGGCCAGTCGGCAGCGGAGATGATCCATGATGACCCTGTTTATGAAGATGCGTTCAGGGCCTAGAATGTTTCGAGCGGGTTACAGGTTCCCCCGCCCCGAAAAACGGCCCTGCATCACAGGAAATATTTAAGCTTGATCGCCTGCTCCACTGGCGCAACGGCCACCGGAAAACTAGCCGACTTGAAGCTCGGCGCACCAAAGCGCAGCACCGGATTGCGCGAGAAACCCACGCCCTCACGCGGGATGCCGGCAAAGGTATCCAGCTTCCCATTGCCATTTTCGTCATGGATGATCGCAATGGCATAATCGCCCGGCGCCAGCGTACCGAGCGGGATCGGGCCGCCCTTCGCCGCCACGGTAAAATGGCGCTTATCCGGGTCTTTCGTGCAGTCAGGAAAGAAAGCAGCCGTGCGCGTCACGCACACCAATATCTGCCCCTTGGCCGACCGCAGCCCGTCCAGCGTCATGCTGAGCGACTGCCCCGTCGGCGCCGCGCCCGTCTGCCCCGCCATCATCGCCAACACTGCGACCCCGATTGCCCGCTTCACCCGCGTCCCTTCCTGAAATCGCCCAGCCCTTTGTCGGTGCCGCACAGCCGGTCCCAGACGCGGAAATAGAGTCCATAATTGCAATTATATTGATCATGATGCCGCTGATGATGGGTCGCGGTGATCAGCCACTTGCCCAGCGGCCCGCCCACCATCCAGCGCGGAAACATCTCCCACCCCATATGATTGCTCACCCCCATGACGGTCATGATCGTCAGCACGCATCCCAGCACACCGACATGAATGGGTATCAGCAGCACCAGCACAGGAATGACGAACGCTCCGGTCAGCGCTTCCCAGGGATGAAAGCTCATCGCGGCCCAAGCGGTCGGCGGGCGGCTGGCATGATGCACAGCATGGGCGACACGAAACAGCCGCGGCCGGTGCATCCAGCGATGCGTCCAGTAAAACCATGTATCATGCAGCACGAGATAGAGCAGCAGCGACACCGGCATCCACCACAGCGGATAAGCGCCGACATCTTCATAGATACGCGTCCACCCCCGCGCCTGCCAGCCCCAGGCGACCACGCCCGCCGGCACGCCGTAGATCAGCGCAGACAGCAGCGACCAGCCAATCTCCCGCCCCATCTGCTTTTCCAGCCCGCGATAGAGGCCCGGCTGCCGAATCCGCGTCGCCAGCGCAAAACCCCCGCTCGCCAGCAGATAGCGCCCGCCGACAATGGCGCTCATCGCAAGAGCGGACAGGAGGATGGCTGCGACCATGGCAGGGGCTATAGGCGCGATCCCGCACGGGCGAAAGCACGGGAATGACGCGCGAGAGGCGATGGTCTGCTAACGACCAGAAGTGGACATGTCCCCCCTCCCGTTTACGGGAGGGGGCTAGGGGGTGGGCTGGACGTCGCGACAGCCCACGCCGCTGCGACTAACGCGCTGCGCGCGCAAGTCTCGCTGCCCCTACCGCAGGCGGGAGGGGAACGTCCCCTTCCCACCCAAATCAGCCATCCGGCAACCGCAGGTCAGGTTCTGGGTCGCGCCTGCCGATAGCTGCCTAGCTGCCGCACCCACTTGGTATGGAATTCCAGTTCCGCCAGCGCCCGGTCGACTGCCGGGTCGCCCGGCATCCCCTCGATGTCGCAGAAGAATTCGGTCGCGGCAAAACTCGCCCCGCGCTGATAGCTTTCCAGCTTGGTCATGTTGACCCCGTTGGTCGCAAAGCCGCCCATCGCCTTGTAGAGCGCGGCCGGGATATTCTTCACCTCGAACAGGAAGGTGGTCATGACCGGCCCGACATTGGCGGTCGGCACCTTCGGTTCGCGCGCCAGCACCAGGAAGCGCGTCATATTGTCATCGCTATCCTCGATATTCTCGGCGATCAGGCGCAGGCCATAAAGCTCCGCCGCCAGATAGGGCGCGATCGCCCCTTCGCCGGGCGTGCGCGTCTCCGCCACCAGCGCGGCCGCGCCCGCCGTGTCGGCATAGGCGACCGGCTGGATTCCCCGCTCGCGCAGATAATGGCGGCACTGGCCCAGCGCCTGCGGATGGCTGATCGCGCTCTTCACCGGGCTGTTGTCGGGCGCCATCAGGCAATGGCGGATGCGCAGGAAATATTCGTCGATGATCGACAGGCCCGATTCGGGCAGCAGGAAATGCATGTCCGCCACCCGGCCATGCAGGCTGTTTTCGATCGGGATGATCGCCCGCGCGGCAAGGCCGCTGCGCACCGCATCGATCGCATCTTCGAACGCGAAACAGGGCAATGGCACGCAATCGGGCGCATAACCCAGCGCCGCCAGATGCGAATTGGCACCGGGCGCGCCCTGATAGGCGACGGCGCGGGCCGGATCGATCGCAGCCTTGGCTGCGAGGTCCGCGACGATCGCGCGGGCGGGGGCGGGATAATTTTCCATGGGTGCCCGCGCGCTTAGGGTTTCCCCCGTCCCCGCGCAAGTATTGGCACGCCCTTCCATGACAATAGGGATGAACCCGGCTTGCGCCTGCGCGTATCCGCCATTATGGCAACCCACAAGAGGGGGCGCGGAAGACAGCCGCCATAACAATAAGGCAAGGGAAGTCGAGCGAGATGGGCGATCGTTTCAATACCGCAGCGGGTTGGGCGTTGTTTGCAGGGATCGTAGCGCTCGGCGGCGCGATCGTCAGTTCCAAGATCTTCCATGAAGAACGGCCCGAAAAGATGGGCTATGCCATCGAAGGCGTCGAAGCAGAGGGTGAAGGCGGCGCGGCCAGCGGCCCCGGCCTCAACACCCTGCTCGCCAGTGCGGACGTCGCCGCCGGTGAAAAGGTCTTCGCCAAATGCGCCGCCTGCCACACCGTCAATCAGGGCGGCGCCAACGGCATCGGTCCCAATCTCTACGGCACGGTCGGTGAGGAAATCGGCCATGGCAAGGCGGGCTTCGCCTTCTCCGAAGCGCTCAAGGGCAAGGGTGGCACCTGGACCTTTGAAGCGCTGGATCACTGGCTGAAGAGCCCGCGCGAATTTGCGCCGGGTACCAAGATGACCTTCGCCGGCCTTGGCAACCCGGCCGACCGCGCCAACCTGATCGCCTGGCTGAACACGCAGGGGTCCAACCTGCCGTTGCCCGCCGCGGACGCTGCCCCGGCCGCCGAAGGCGCGAACGCGGCCGAAGCCGGCAACGCCGCCAACGCCGCCAACGGCGCGGAAGCCCCGGCCGAAAACGCTGCCAACGCCAGCGAGTAAGCGGCAATCACCGATAGCATCGAGATACGCGATCTGACGGGCGCGGCACTGGTTGCCGCGCTCGATTCATTGGCGCAGCTGCGCATCGCCGTCTTCCGCGACTATCCCTATCTGTATGAAGGCAGCGGCGGCTATGAGCGCGGCTATCTGACCGCCTATGCGGAAAGTCCCGGCGCGCTGATCGCGGGCGCCTTCGCGCAGGTGGACGGGCGCGAACAGCTGGTCGGCGCCGCCACCGCCGCCCCCATGGCCGATCATGCCGCCGCCTTTGCCGAGCCCTTTCGCGCACGCGGCATGGACATCGGCCATATCTATTATTTCGGGGAATCGGTGCTGCTGCCGCAATGGCGCGGCCATGGCGTCGGCCACGCATTTTTCGACCGGCGCGAAGCGAAAGCCCGCGAACTGGGCTTCGCCATGGCCAGCTTCTGCGCCGTGATCCGCCCCGCCGACCACCCGGCCCGTCCCGCAGACTACAGCCCGCTCGACCCCTTCTGGCACAAGCGCGGCTATGCGCCGGTCGATGGCCTCATCGGCCATTTCAACTGGAAGGAACCGGGCGAAGAGGCAGCCAGCGACCACGAAATGCAATTCTGGGTGAAGACGCTGTAAGCCTCACCCCCCGTTCGCTTTGAGCGAAGTCGAGAAGCCTGAAGCGCTGCCCTAGCCGTTTCTCGACACGCTCGAAAGGAACGGATCGAGTATCCAGTTCACAAAACCTACCGCGCCGCCACCAGCAGCTTGTCGATCTTGCGCCCGTCCATATCGACGACCTCGAATCGCCATCCCTGATCGTCGATATAATCGCCGACCTCTGGCAAGCGCCGCATCAGCCACAGCGCATGGCCCGCCACGGTCGCATAGTCGCGCTCCTCCGACAGGTCGATACCGATCCGCTCAGCCAGCTGGTCGATCGGCATCTGGCCCGACACCAGCAGGCTGCCATCCTCGCGCTCGACCATGTCCGGTTCGTCATAGGCGTCGCGGTCCGACGCGAAATGGCCGGCAATCGCCGACAGCAGGTCCGCCGGGGTCACGATCCCTTCGAAATGGCCATATTCGTCATGGACCATCACCATCGGCACGTCGGACCGGCGCAGCACTTCCAGCGCGTCCATCGCATCGACCTGATCGGGCACGACCTCCGCCCTGCGCATCAGGCTTTCCACATTGAGCGATTCGCCCCGGAACAGCGCAGTCATGATATCGCGCGCCTGAACGATGCCGATGATATCTTCCACCGACCCGCGCCCCACCGGCAGACGGGTATGCGGCGTTTCCAGCAAGCGGCTGCGAATGGTGGCGTCATCGGCGGCGATGTCGATCCAGTCGACATCCATCCGCTGCGTCATCACCTCGCGCACCGGCCGATCGGCCAGCCGCACGACGCCCGAAATGATCGCCCGCTCGCTTTCCTCGATCACGCCCGACTTGCTCGCCTCCGCGACGATCAGGTGCAGTTCCTCGGCGGTGACATGGCTTTCCGATTCGCGGGCCAGCCCCAACGCCTTGAAAATCAGCCCGCTCGACGCATCCAGCACCCACACGACCGGCGCGGTCAGCCTGGCCAGCCACTGCATCGGCACCGACACCAGCACGGCGATCGGCTCCGGCGCACGCAGCGCGAACTGCTTGGGCACCAGTTCGCCAACGATCAGCGAGGCATAGGTGGTCAAACCGATCACCAGCGCAAAGCCGGCATTTTCGGCGCTATTGGGCGACAGGCCCAGCCCCTGCAACCGCTCGCCCACCGGCCCGCCCAGGCTCGCGCCCGAATAGGCGCCCGATATGATGCCGATCAGCGTGATGCCGATCTGCACTGTGGACAGGAACCGCCCCGGATCGGCAGCCAGCGCCAGCGCGGCCTTGGCCCCGCTGCGTCCGGCCTTCTCCATCGCTTGCAGGCGCGGCTTGCGCGCCGACACGATGGCCAGCTCGGACATGGCAAAGACACCATTCACCGCGACGAGCGCCAGAATGATGACAAGGTCTACCCAGGGAAAGGGCGTCGGATTGTGGGGGGGGATCGTGGCCATGGTGGTCAACTACCTCCTATAACCGTTATTCTTTCAATTTCACAACATCGGCATCATCATTGGTTCAGTTCGCATGTGGAACAAACGTCCTTGTTGAGCCATTAAGGCCGTATTCGGCCGAACGGACGACAGACAAGGGAACAGGATCATGAGGATTTCTCACCGTATCATCGGCGCGGCCGGCCTCGCCGCCATGCTCGCCACCACCGCCTGCACCACCGATCCCCAGACCGGCCAGCGCAGCATCTCCAAGGCCGCGATCGGCGGCATCGGCGGCGCGCTCGGTGGCTATCTGCTCGGCGATCTGGTCGGCGGCCGCAACGACCGCACCGAAAAGATTCTGGGCGCGGGCATCGGCGCCGTCGCGGGTGCGGGTATCGGCGCCTATATGGATGCTCAGGAACGCAAGCTGCGCGAAGAAACCGCCGGCAGCGGCGTGGACGTGATTCGCGACGGCGACAATCTGCTGCTGCGCATGCCCTCGGGCATCACCTTCGCCTACAACAAGTCGGACGTTCAGCCGCAATTCCAGCCGACGCTGAACGACGTCGCCTCGGTCCTGGCTCAATATCCCAAGACCTATATCGACGTGTACGGCCATACCGACAGCGACGGTGCGGACGCCTATAACCAGACGCTGTCCGAACGCCGCGCCCAGTCGGTCGCCGCCTATCTGACCAGCAAGGGCGTCCAGTCCGCCCGCATCGGCACCCGCGGCTTTGGCGAGACGCAGCCGATCGCCTCCAACGCGACCGAAGAAGGCAAGGCCGCCAACCGCCGCGTCGAAATCAAGATCGCCCCGGTAACGGAAGCCGATGTGAAGGGTTAATGCTCCAGCCTGCTCTCCTCCCGCTTGCGGGAGGGGCAGCGAGACTTAACGAGCGAAGCGAATTTAGTCGCAGCGGGGTGGGCAACCACCCCACCCCATCAAAAACTCGCCTTCAACCCATCAATCACGAACTGCGCCGCCAGCGCCGCCAGCAACACGCCCAGCAGGCGGGTAATCACCGCCTCGATCTTGCGCCCCAGCATCGCCATCAACGGCCCCGCCGCGATCAACGCGCCCAGCATCAGCGCCAGCGTCAGCACCACCGCGCCCAGCACCACGCCGCGCTCCGCCATGCCATTGGCCCGCGACATCAACAGCATGACGGTCGCGATCGACCCCGGACCGGCGATCATCGGCATCGCCATGGGAAATACCGACACATCCTCGACATGCGGCTCTTCGGTCGTGATCTTCTGCGCCCGGTCCTCGCGCCGCTGGGTCCGCTTCTCGAACACCATGTCCATCGCGATCATGAACAGCATGATGCCGCCGGCGATGCGGAAACTGTCGAGCGCGATGCCCAGAACGCCCAGCAACTGCTTGCCCCACAGGGCGAAGACCAGCAGGATCGCCGCCGCAATACCGACCGCGCGGATCGCCATGGCCCGCCGCTGCGCGTGACTCGCGCCGCTGGTCAGGCTGGCATAAATGGGCGCGCAGCCCGGCGGGTCGATCACCACGAACAGCGTGACAAAGGCAGAAATGAACAATTCGATCATGATCCGGCCTTCACTCTATCGTCGATCACTGTCTGATAATCATTGCCCGTCCACATCCGCACGCTGACATGGCGGCTGCCGTCGGTCGCCACATCGGCGCTCCAGATCAGGCTTTCGTCGGGCGGAGGCGGCGGGGCGCCCTTGGCCGGCTTGCCAGCGGGTAGCGGCCCCATCGGCGCCCCTTCCGCCGGCCGCTTGCAGGTGGCGACCTTGCCGCTCAGGAATTCCGGCACCTCCCGCGCGACGCTCAGCGTATCGCCATGGTCCATGATCCACTGCCAGCGGCCCTTTTTATCGCGCCGCCAGATAGTCGTGAAATACCCCACAGACCCGTCCGGCCGCTTCCAGTTGCCGGTGCTGGCCGCCAGATCGCCCCCGCACGACACATAGACGATGGACGGCGCCCAGCTCACCGAAGCCGCCGGATTCGCCTGCCTGCGCAACCAGTCCTTCGCCACCACCTTCTGCGGCACGAACATCACGGCATCGTCGGCGGCCGTCTCGGCAAAGGCGGTCCATTGCCCCTTCTCCTGCGCCAGCCGGTTAAAGGCGATCTCCGCCGCGATCACGCTGCTGGGATCGGGCTGGAACCGCAGCGGCGGTTTCGCGGCGACCAGCGCCACCGCCCCCACCATCAACAGTGCCAGCCGCGCCCTCACAGGCCCGCCGGTTTGGTCAGGCCCGCGCGGGCATGCGCCGCGACCAGCGTATTGCGCAGCAGCACGGCGATCGTCATCGGCCCGACGCCGCCCGGCACCGGGGTGATGGCGCGGACATGGGCCAGCGCCTCGGCGGTGGCGACGTCGCCCACGATCCGGCTCTTGCCATCTTCGGTGTCGGCGATGCGGTTGATGCCGACGTCGATCACGGTCGCGCCCGGCTTGATCCACTCGCCCTTCACCATCTCGGCCCGGCCCACCGCAGCGACGACGATGTCGGCGCGATGCACCACGCTGGCCAGGTCACGGGTGCGGCTGTGCGCGATCGTCACCGTCGCGCTTTCCGCCAGCAACAACTGCGCCATCGGCTTGCCGACGATGTTCGACCGGCCAACGACTACGGCTTCCAGCCCGGACAGGTCGCCCAGCTCATCCTTCAGCAGCATGATGCAGCCCAGCGGCGTGCACGGCACCAGCGCCTCCTGCCCCGTCGCGAGCAGCCCCGAATTGACGACATGGAACCCGTCCACATCCTTGGCCGGGTCGATCGCACCGATCACGGCGGCCTCGTTGATATGCTTGGGCAGCGGCAACTGCACCAATATGCCGTCGACCCGGTCGTCCTGGTTCAGTTCCTCGATCAGGTCGAGCAGATCCTCCTCGCCGATGCTGTCCGGGCGCTTGAACTCGAAGCTCTCCATGCCGGCCGCAACCGTCATCTTGCCCTTGGACCGGACATAGACGCTGCTCGCCGGGTCTTCGCCCACCAGCACCACCGCCAGCCCCGGCTTGCGCCCGGTCGCTTCCACGAACGCGCCGACGCCGTCGGCCACCTTGTCGCGCAGGGTTGCGGCAAAGGCCTTGCCGTCGATGATCTTGCCGATGGTCATGTCTGTTCTACCCATGTTGCGATGTGGGCGGTCAGGCGCGCTGCCGCCGCGCCCCCGCCAATAATCCGCAACCGCTTTAGCCGGTTGGTATCGCCCGATTCCAGCAAAATCGCGCTGCGCGGCCAATCCAGCCGTTTCGACAATAAAGCGATCAACGCATCATTGGCCCGGCCCTTTTCGGGCACGGCGCGCACCCGCGCCATCAGCCAGCACGCGCCCTGCGCATCGGTCCAGCCACCGCCGATCGCTTCCTTCGCCGATCCCGGCGTCAGCCGGACGCTCAGCAGCAGGTCATCGCCGGCCGCGCTCCATACAGCGTTCAGGCCACGGCCCGCATCAGCGCCGCAAACAGATTCTGCCGGATCGGCCCCTGCAATATGATGATCGCCAGCAGCACCACCATCGGCGCCAGGTCCAGCGCGCCCAGATCGGGCATGAACTTGCGCACCGGGCGGTAGAGCGGCTCGGTCATCCGGTCGAGCGCATAGAGGCCGTTGCGGACATATTCGTTGGAGGTGTTGATCACGTTGAACACGATCAGCCAGCTCAGCACCGCCTGCACGATGATGATCCACCAGATCGCTTCCAGCACGATGTAGACGATGCCGTTCAGGGCGTTGAGAAGTTCGAACAAGCTACCGGCCTTCCATGCTGCGCTGCCGCGAATGTGACGCTGTATCTAGCGGCGGGGCGCCGCCGGGACAAGCAGCCCTCCGGCTTTATTCCACCAACGGCGGGACAAAATCGACAGGCGCGCTATAGAAGAGGCATGGTATTTCGAGACGCCCTCCCCGCCGACGCCCCGTTGATCGCCGCCATCCATGTCGCCAGCTGGCGCATCGCCTATGCGCACATCATGGACCCCGCCTATCTCGCCGGCCCGATCGAGGCGGAACGGCTGGCGACATGGACGCAACGGCTGGATACGCCGCAACCGGGCCAGCGGATCATCATCGCGGAGCGGGATGGACAAGCGATCGGCTTCACCTGCGTAGTGGGCGGCGCCGATCCGCGCTGGGGAACATTGGTCGATAATCTGCACGCCCTGCCATCGGCCAAGGGCGGCGGCATCGGCACCGCGCTGCTCGATCAGGCGGCGCGCTGGGCGCTGGCGGGCTGGCCGGACGGTGGCCTGTTCCTGTGGTGCTATACCGCAAATGATGCCGCGCGCGGCTTCTATGCGGCACGCGGCGGCATGGAGGTCGAGGATTGGGACAAGCCCGGCCCGGACGGTCGGACGCTGCCGGAAAAGCGCGTCGCCTGGAAAGACCCCCGTCTGCTCATCCGCAACTAAATCCCCCCCCTTCCAAGGGAGGGGTCGGGGGTGGGTGGCAAGCGTAGCAAGCCTGCATCACAGGCAACGCACCGTGCCCCCTCCCGTCAGGAGAGGGGGACGGGTCGTTTTTACTTTCGCACCAGCGTACCCGCACCGCGATCGGTGAAGATTTCCAGCAGCATCGCATGCGGCACCCGGCCATCCAGGATGACCGCCGCGTCCACGCCGCCCTCGACCGCGCGGACGCAGGTTTCCAGCTTGGGGATCATGCCGCCGCTGATCGTGCCGTCCGCCTGCAATATCTCGATCGCCGCCGGGTCCAGATCGGTCAGCAGATTCTTCTCCTTGTCCAGCACGCCCGCCACATCGGTCAGCAGGAAGAAGCGCGACGCCTTCAGCTCCGCCGCGATCGCACCCGCCATCGTGTCGGCGTTGACATTATAGGTATGGCCGTCCGTGCCGATGCCGACCGGCGCCACCACCGGAATGATGCCGCTGGCGGCCAGCGTATCCAGGATACGGCGGTCGACCGATACCGGATCGCCGACGAAGCCCAGGTCGACATTGCGCTCGATCCCCGAATTGGGGTCCGCCTCGCGCTTGCCTGCGACCTTCTCGCACAGGACCAGGCCGCCATCCTTGCCCGAAATGCCCACGGCCCGACCACCGGCGCCGGCGATCCAGCCGACGATTTCCTTGTTGATGGAACCGGCCAGCACCATTTCAGCGATCTTGGCGGTTTCCGCATCGGTCACGCGCAACCCGCCGATAAACTGCGATTCGACGCCCAGCTTCTTGAGCATCGCGCCGATCTGCGGCCCGCCGCCATGAACGACGACGACATTGATGCCCACCGCCTTCATCAGCACGACATCCTCGGCAAAGTCGCGCGCGGCTTCGGGATCGCCCATGGCATGGCCGCCATATTTCACGACGAAGGTCTTGCCCGCATATCGCTGCATATAGGGCAGCGCCTCGACAAGGGTTTCGGCCTTCGCGAGGAGCGCGGGATCGGGAGCGTGCTTGCTGTTCATGCGCGCGCGCATAAGACCATATGCTGCGCACCGCAAGTTTTGCGCGCGCCCGCGATTTAATTAGTTAGCTAAGTAACGAAAACCGCCGTAGCGATTCAACTGTCTAACTCGCTGTCTCACTTACGCGCCCGGACGATCCAGCCGCCGCCCCAGCCCTACAAGCAGATAGATGACCGGCGGCACCAATATCGCCGACAGCAGCACCTTGGCCAGCATCTGCCCCAACAGCAGTTCGCCGATCGGGAACACGCCATAGAAAGCGATCGACACGAACAGCAACGTATCCACAATCTGCGACAATATGCTCGCCGTCGCAGCGCGCAGCCACAGCATCCGGCTCCCTTCCCGACCCTTGAGCGCAGCGAACAGAGTGACGTTCAGCGTCTGCGAAATGCCATAGGCGATGATCCCGCCCAGCCAGATACGCGGCGTGCCCCCCATCATCATGGCAAAGGCCTTGGCCCGCTCCGGGTCCATGTCCCCGGCTGCCGGCGCGGCCAGCACCAGGATGGAAATCAGGATCGAGGCAATCAGTGGCAGGAAGCCGATCTGCACCAGCCGGTTGGCGACCTTGCGGCCATGCAGTTCCGCCACCGCGCTGGAAATCGTCACCAACAACAGGAAGGCGAAGATCCCCGCCTCTACCGCCAGCGGCCCCAGCCCGACCATCGGCCCGATCGCGGACAGCGGCCCCAGCGCGACCTGCTTGTTCCCCAGCACGCCGGCGATGCAGACCATGCCGCCATAGAAGATCGAGAAGGCAAAAAGCGAACGGCTGATGGGCGCGGGCGAAGCAGTCATCGCCCGCCCTTACCGATATTCACCGTCGGGGGGAAGATGCTGCGGCGCCTGTGCCCTACTCCGCCAGCAACTGATATTTCAGCCCCATGGCCTGCGCCAGATTCTTCAGCCGCCGCTCGACCGCCTCGCCATAAAGATCGGCGTCACCATCGCTCAGATGCAGGTCGATCCGATCGCCATGCCGCTCCAGATGCGACACCGCCAGCGGCCCTTCGACCCCGCCCGACAGCCGCTGGGCCAGCCGGATCGCCAGCCCCCACAGCGCCGCACGGCGCAGGTCGTCGGCCTTCGCGATCCGGTCCAGTTCCATCGGCGCTGTCATTCCGCCACCGAAATGGCTGTGCAGCGCCTGCCCCAGCATCGCCCGCTCGGCCGCCGTAATCCCCACCCAGTTGCTGTGCAGCGCAATCTCCACGCCCCGCTCTGCCCGGAAATCCGGGTTGGCGCGCCAGCTCACATCGGCCAGCAGGCAGGCGGCACGGCGAATGCGCCGGGCAGCGGCATCATCATCGGGGAAAAGCGGCGCGATCCAGCGGTCGATCCGGTCGCCATGGCCGCGAAAGCGCGCCTGCGCCTCCCCTTCGGCCTCGGCCGCGACCAGCAGCGGGTCATGCGCGCGGATATCCTCCGGCAGATCCTCATACAACAACCCTTCGCGCAGGCCATAGGCCGACACGATCATCCGGCTGGACCGCAACTGCCGCACCACGATCGACAGCAAGGCGGTCGCATCCGGCATGGTCGGCACGCGCGATCCGGTCATCGCCGGTATCTGTTTCAGTCGGGTCCGGTCGACATGGCTGACGATCCGGGTCAGTTGCTCGGCCCGCGCCGCGCTCATCTCATATTGATGGACGACCGGCAGCGGAAAGCTGGTCAATTGCATGTCGAACCGCGCCAAGGCGCGCCACGATCCACCGACCAGATAGAAGGGCAGGTCAGGCTCCACCGCCCATCCCGCCTTGTCCAGCATCTTGGCAACCGTCCGCTCCAGCGCGCGCGGCCCCTTCGCCCGTATCTGCGGTAGCCGCAGCACGCCCAGCGGCAGCGAAATCGTCTGCTCGATCGCACCATTGCGCACCCGCGCCAGTTCCAGACTGCCGCCGCCCAGATCGCCAACGATCCCGTCCGCGCCGGGAATGCCCGACAGCACGCCCATCGCCGCGCCGATCGCCTCCTGCGCACCAGTCAGCAATTCGACGGTCAGGCCCATGTCCCTGGCGCGGGCGATAAATTCCCCGCCATTGGTCGCATCCCGCACCGCAGCCGTGGCGACACAGCGTATCTCGGTCACCTTCATCGCCTGGCAAAGATGGGCAAAGCGCCCCACGGCGCGTAGGCCGCGATCCATGGCTTCGGGTTCGATCGTGCCAGTCCGCGCCAGCGACGCGCCCAGCCCGGCCATCACCTTCTCGTTGAACAGGATGAAGGGGATGCGGCGCGGCCCGTCATACACGACCAGACGCACGCTGTTCGACCCGATGTCGATGATCGCGATGCGCGCATGCGCCGGTTCAGGCGATGTCGTCATCTGCTCGGCGACAGCGCGCACCCGACTCAGCATCGAATTCATGCAGTAAAGCCCCGCAGGCGCAACGTCGGCACCGCCTCATTGTCGAACGCCGCCCCACGCCCGGACAGCGACGGGTTGGTCATGAAATAGCGGTGCAGGTTGAACGGCTTGTCACCCGGTTCCAGCCGCGCATAATGGCCATCGCTGTCCAGCGACCAGCTTTGTTCGGTGTCGATCAGATTGGCGACCATGACCTGATCCAAAATCTGGTCATGGACCGTCCGATTTTCCACCGGCGCCAGAAACTCCACCCGACGGTCGAAATTGCGCGGCATCCAGTCGGCCGAACTGATGAAGACCTTGGCGCCATTATTGGGCAGCGCCTTGCCATTACCGAACACAGCGATGCGGCTATGCTCCAGGAAACGGCCGACGATCGACTTCACCCGGATATTCTCCGACATGCCCGGCACGCCCGGCCGCAGGCAGCATATGCCCCGGATGATAAGGTCGACCTGCACCCCGGCATTGCTCGCGGCATAGAGTTTCTCGATCATCGCCGGATCGACCAGGCTGTTCATCTTGGCCCAGATCGTCCCCGGCCGCCCGGCCCGCGCATGCTCGATCTCCGCGTCGATCAGTTGGCTCAGCGTATTGCGCAGGTCGCGGGGCGACATGACCAGCTTTTCCAGCCGCTTCGGTTCGACATAGCCGGTGATATAATTGAACAGCGCGGCGGCATCGCGGCTATAGGCCGGATCGGCGGTAAAGAAGCTGAGGTCAGTATAGATGCGCGCCGTGATCGGGTGATAATTGCCCGTGCCGAAATGGCAGTAGCTGCGGAACTGCCCCCCCTCGCGGCGGATCACCATCGAAATCTTGGCGTGGGTCTTCCAGTCGATGAAGCCATAGACCACCTGCACGCCGGCGCGCTCCAGCGCGTCGGCCCACATCAGGTTCTGCTCTTCGTCAAACCGCGCCTTCAATTCGACTACGGCGGTCACGGACTTGCCCGCCTCCGCCGCGTCGATCAGCGCGCGGATGATCGCCGACTGCTTGCCCGCGCGATACAGCGTCTGCTTGATCGCCACCACATCGGGGTCGGACGCCGCCTGCTTCAGGAAGGACACGACGACGTCGAACGCCTCATAGGGATGATGGACGACGATGTCCTTTGCCCGGATCGCGGCGAAGCAATCGCCGCCATATTCGCGGATCCGCTCGGGGAAGCGCGGCACATAAGGCTCGAACTTCAAATCGGGCCGATCGGTATCAACGATGCCGGACAGGTCGCCGATACCGATGAAGCCCTCGACCTCGTCGACGATCGCCTCATGCCCCTGAAGCATGTCCTGCAACATCTCCTCGACCGGTTCGGGGATGCGCTCTTCAATCTCCATGCGGATCACGCGCCCGCGCCGGCGCCGCTTGATCGCGCTACGGAAGTACCGGACCAGATCCTCCGCTTCTTCCTCGATTTCGATATCACTGTCGCGGATGATGCGGAACACGCCGCTGTTGCGCACCCGATAACCGGGGAAGAGGTCCGCGGAAAAGCGTCGGATCACCGCCTCCAGCGCCATATAGCGCACCGGCTCGCCCGGTATCCGCACGAAGCGGGCAAGCGAGGACGGGATCATCACCAGTTCGCGGATCGGCTGCTTGTCCGACAGGCGCTCCAGATCGAAGACGATCGACAGACCCTGATTGGGAATGAAGGGGAAAGGATGCGCCGGGTCCAGCGCCTGCGGCGTCAGGATCGGGAAAATCTGCGTCAGGAAATGTTCGCGCAGCCATTGCGCGCAGCCGACATCCATCTCGCTTGACGGGCCGATCACCTCAATCCCCACCTGCGCCAGTTCGGCATGGACCGCGCCCCACACCTTCTGCTGCGCCCGCATCAGCCGCGCGCTTTCCTCGGTAATGGCGGCCAGTTGCTGCGCCGGGGTCAGCCCGTCGGCGGAGCGCAGGTCGACATCCTGCAACTGCTGCCCTTTCAGGCCCGCCACCCGGACGGAGAAGAATTCATCCAGATTGGCGCCCGAAATCGACAGGAACCGCAACCGCTCCAGCAGCGGATGGGCGCGGTTCATCGCCTCCTCCAGCACCCTCTGGTTAAACGCCAGCCAGGACAGCTCGCGATTGAAATAACGGTCGCTGGGCAGCGCCAGGCTGGCGGAGGGATCGGCTTCGGCCACGGATTACTCGCGTTGCGGAGGGGGAGGATCGGACGGGACTATAGGCAGAAAGCCTGCGGATTGCAGAGCCTCTTTCGCCATTGCGACAGAAATCTTGCGTCCAGATGACAATGCCGCGCGATCCAGCAGCCCTGTCACTTGCGCAATCGCGTCATAACGATGCTCGATCCGGCGCAGCAGCCAGTCCGGCACATCGGGCGCGTAGCTGGCGCCCGCCAGATCGAACGCGCGGCAGATCAGCGCGCGCGCCAGCAACTCGTCCGGTGCCTCGATCGCGACATGCGGCACGGCGGCCAGCCGCGATCGCAGGTCGGGCAGCGTCACGTCCCAATTGGACGGCGCCGCATCACCAATCATCAGCAACGGCCGGTGCGCGGTCTGCGCCTCGTTCCAGGCGTGAAAGAGAAAATGGTCGTCGCATGCTTGCGCGTCGTCGATCACCTCGCCCCCGCTCATCTGCGCGAAGTGGCGGGCCAATATGGTTCGGCCGGATTGCGAAGGCCCGGTCAGCACGCTGATCGACAGCGGCCATTCGCGCCACCGTTTCAGATGGGCGACGGCGATGCGATTGGCATCGCTGACCAGGAAATCACCTTCGCTTGATCCCCCATGCCGTTCGAAGGGCAGGCTGATCTGGGTCATTGCGGCGGCGGGGATGCCTGACGCCGCGTGATCCGCAGCGTGTTGCCGGACGCCGCGACGGTAAAGCCGCGCGCCTGCAAGCCCGCCCGCAGCATGTCGGCCGTGCCGTCGAAGCTGACCTGCATCACCGACGTCCCGCCCAGCGCCAGGCTGCTCGTATTGGCCAGCCGCACGCCGGGGATCGACCGCACGCTCGCCTCGCCCGATCCGACCGACGCGACGTCGGGCGTGTCGAACTGGATGGTGAAGCTGGCGCCGCTGGTGGCCACCGTCGGCAGGTCGACCGCCTCGACCGGCGCCTCGACCGCATTCTCGATTTCCAGCGCAGCGGGGTCGACCGGTTCCTCGATGACAAGCGAGGGATCAGGCCGCAGGCGACCATCATTGAGCGCGCGGATATAGAGTTCATCGATCCGACGCGCGCCCTCGTCCATCATCTGCGGGATGCCGCTGTCATTGGACGCGCGCAGCGTGATGCTGCCGATCAGGCTGTCGTCCGGGCCATAGCGCGCGGTGAAGGTGCCCGTAACGGGACCACCGGGATAGGCCCGGTCCAGCCGCGCGATCGGCACGACCACATCAGCCGCGCCATATTGGTCGAGCAGTACGCGCCACCACAAGCGCCCGCGCCGCCCGGTCTGGCCAGCGTTCAGCAGGATCGGATCGGCGATGGAGCCGGCCACGCGCACATAGTCGATCGCGCTGTCCCCGGTGCGGTATCGCGCCCAGGCCTTCTGCCACTCGTTCGTCCGCTCATAGGATACGGCGCTGCCGCCATCCCACAGCACCGGAATCACCAGCAAAGGCGGCGACCGCATCACATTGCCGGATACGCCCAGCAACGCCCCGGTCCGTGCGCGATCGAACAGGATTCCCAGCGTCGCGACATAGCGATTGGGGCCGTTCTGCTCATATTCGACCTCGATGCCCGACACCATCGCCTCGATCTGCGAATCGGACAGAGCCGGCGCACCGCCGCCGCCATGGGTACGGCTCCACAGCATCCGCCACGCCTGCCGCTGCGCCATGCGCCATCCAGCATAGCGCGCCGTGTCAGCATCTTTGGCCTGCACATCGACCTTGACCCCGCGCACCTCGAAATCGCCACCGCTGGCGATCGGCGGCACGCCGCGCTCGCCTTCCATCTGGGCGAACAGGGCGGCGGCGGCGAGGCCGATCAGAATCGCGACGATGATCTGGACGGGCCGCGAAAGCAACCGCACAAAGGCTGCCGGGCGGGGAAGGGTCTGGCTCAGGCTCACGGGCGCCCTTTTGGCGAACATTGCCTGCGATGCCAAGCGGCAAGGCGCGACTTATCCCCACCTTTCGCCACAGCGCTCTTAAACCAGCACCGTTCGCCCTGAGCCTGTCGAAGGGCGCGCGCTCGCCCTTCGACAGGCTCAGGGCGAACGGGGAGCAGGCGTCAGGACAGATGCCAGCAACATCGAAGGTTCCGTTTTCCGCCCCTTTGCTCTAGGGGCCGAAAATATGAGCGACAACGAATCCTACAGCTACGCCAAGGCTGGCGTCGACATCGCCGCCGGCAACGCCCTTGTCCGTGCCATCGCCCCGCTGGCCAAGGCCACCCGCCGCCCCGGCGCCGACGCCGAACTGGGCGGTTTCGGCGGCTTTTTCGATCTGAAGGCCGCTGGCTATGACGACCCGCTGCTGGTCGCCGCCAATGATGGCGTGGGCACCAAGCTGAAACTGGCGATCGACCATGATCGCCATGACGGCGTGGGCATCGACCTGGTCGCCATGTGCGCCAACGACCTGATCGTACAGGGTGCCGAGCCGCTCTTCTTCCTCGACTATTATGCCACCGGCAAGCTGGAGTCGGGCGTGGCCGAGCGCGTCATCGCCGGCATTGCGGAGGGCTGCCGCATGGCCGGCTGCGCGCTGATCGGTGGCGAAACCGCCGAAATGCCGGGCATGTATGGTCCGGGCGACTATGATCTGGCCGGCTTCTGCGTCGGCGCGGTGGAACGGTCCAAGGCGCTGACCGGCAACCGGGTGAAGACCGGCGACGTGCTGATCGGCCTCGCCTCCTCGGGCGTCCACTCGAACGGCTTCTCGCTGGTCCGCCGCCTCGCCGCCGACAAGGGCTGGAAGCTCGGCCGCCCGGCCATCTTCGACAATGAAGTGCTGCTGATCGACGCGCTGATGGCCCCCACGAAGATTTACGTGAAGAGCCTGCTGCCGCTGGTTCGCGCCGGCATGATCAATGCGCTTGCCCACATCACCGGCGGCGGCCTGCTGGAGAATATTCCCCGCGTCCTGCCCGAAGGCGCCCATGCCACGGTCGACGCCGATGCGTGGGAACAGCCGCGCCTGATGGCCTTCCTCCAGGCGCAGGGTCATATCGAGCCGGAAGAAATGGCGCGCACCTTCAACTGCGGCATCGGCATGGTGCTGGCCGTGGACGAAGCCCATGTCGCTGCCGTGACGAAATCGCTGGAGGATGCGGGCGAAACCGTCTTCCGCATCGGCGCGATCAGCGAAGGCGAAAAGGGCTGCACGGTGAAAGGCAGCGCCGAAACCTGGAGCGCCAAGGCCGGCTGGTCCGCCACGCATCTGGGCTGAGAAAAAGAACCGTTCGTGCTGAGTAGGGACTGAGCGAAGTCGAAGGCCCGTATCGAAGCATCCCGCTCAAGCGCGAACATCCTTCGATACGCCGCTTCGACAAGCTCAGCGGCTACTCAGGACGAACGGAGTTTTGAAATGACCAAAGCAAAAGTCGGCGTCCTGATTTCCGGCCGTGGCTCGAACATGGCAGCCTTGCTCTATGCCGCAAAGGCCGACGACTGCCCCTATGAGATCGTACTGGTCGCCGCCAACGATCCCGATGCCCCCGGCCTCACCCTCGCCGCCGCCGAAGGCATCCCGACCTTCGGCCAGAGCCATAAGGGCCTCAAACGCGCCGAATTCGACCAGATCATCGACGCGCGGCTGCGCGACGCCGGCGCCCATTATGTCGCGCTCGCCGGCTATATGCGCCTGCTCTCGCCCGAATTCGTGTCGGGCTGGGAAGGTCGGATGCTCAACATCCACCCCAGCCTGCTGCCCAAGTACAAGGGCCTCGACACCCATCAGCGCGCGATCGACGCGGGCGACAGCCTCGCCGGCTGCTCGGTCCATATCGTGACGGCCGAACTGGACGACGGCCCGGTGCTGGGCCAGACCCCGGTCGCGATCCTGCCCGGCGACACCGAAGACAGCCTCGCCGCCCGCATCCTCATCGCCGAGCATCAGCTCTATTCGCGCACGCTCGCCGGCTTCGTCACTCGCGAACGCCAGCCCGACTGGCTGCTCAACAAGGTCCGCGAAGCCGCGCTCGCCCTGCCGCAGGCGGACGAGATCGTCTCGCACGGCATGCCCTGTTTCGGCATCGTGAAGGGCAAGAAATTCGCTTATTTCACCCGCGACCATCATGGCGACGGCATCATCGCCGTGCTGGTGAAGACCACTGCGCCGGAAGAACAGGCCACACTGATGGAAGCCGATCCGGAACGCTATTACCGCCCCGCCTATTTCGGCACCGACTGGGTCGGCATCCGCCTCGACCTGGGCGACACCGACTGGGACCATATCGCGGACCGCCTGCGCGCCAGCTGGCGCCAGATCGCACCGAAAAAGCTGCTGGGCCTGATGGATATCGCCGATCAGTTTTAAATATTCCCAACATCCGTCATCCCAGCGTAGGCTGGCCTTACGCTCCATCTTCTGCGATACCAGCCTTCGCTGCGGTAACGAAACGACGCCCATCCAATCCGCTTTCCTACACGCGCCTTTTCTGATCCACACTCTTGGATGGACCAGACCTGTCATCCCAACCCGCCCGTCCCCGCCCGCCGCGCCCCGCGCGCCCGCTGGACACCCACGAAGCAACGGCTCTTCCTCGCTGCGCTGCTAGAATATGGCAGCGTCCACCGTGCCGCGCAGGTGGCGGGCATGCCGCGTCGGTAGCGTAGAACTAGCGCGCGAATGTCGCGTCACCGTCGCGCGCCTGTCACCTTGCCGTCGCCCACCCGTCGCAATTGCCCCAAAACGCCTTCTTGCACCCCCACCAACGGTGTGAACTTCGCTTGTCGCGTCGCTCTGCGCCAATCCGCCCCTTCCCTTCCCCGCTGCCGATCCCCATAGAGCAAGCATGACCGACAGCCCCGCCCCCGCCGCGATCGAGATCCGCAACCTCACCAAAGTCTATAAGGGCGGCAAGCGCGCGCTCGACGGGATCAACCTGTCCATCCCGCGCGGCCAGATCTACGGGCTGCTCGGCCCCAATGGCGCAGGCAAGTCGACCACGATCAACATCCTGGCCGGCATGGTGAACAAGAGCGAGGGCGACGTCAGCATCTGGGGCTTCGACATCGACGCCCATCCGCGCAACGCAAAGAACAGCATCGGCATCGTGCCGCAGGAAATCGTCTTCGACCCCTTCTTCACGCCGTTCGAAACGCTGGAAAATCAGGCCGGCTTCTACGGCGTGGCCAAGGATCGCCGCCGCACGATGGAATTGCTGCGCGCCGTCCATCTGGACGACAAAGCCCATGCCTATGCCCGCACGCTGTCGGGCGGCATGAAGCGCCGCCTGCTGGTAGCCAAGGCGATGGTGCATTCGCCGCCGATCCTGGTGCTGGACGAGCCGACCGCCGGCGTCGATGTGCAACTGCGCCAGCAACTCTGGGCCTATGTCCGCGAGTTGAACGCGCTGGGCGTCACCATCGTGCTGACGACCCATTATCTGGAGGAAGCCGAAGAATTGTGCGACCGGATCGGCATCATCAACCATGGCAAGGTCATCACCGACAAGCCGACCCGCGAACTCCTCGCCATGGCGCAGGAAAAGGTCGTGCAGGTGACGGTGGACCGCGACCTGACGGTGGCTCCTGACGCGCCTTGCTTCGAGAAAGTCGAACTGTCCGGCGACCGCACCCTGACCATCACCTATATGAAAGACCGCGCCAATGCCGGTCAGGTGCTGAGCGCGGTGCAGGCCAGCGGCCTCGCCATCGTCGACGTCGTGACGCGCGACCCCGATCTGGAGGACGTCTTCCTCAACCTCACGGCGGCGGCCTAGCAACCTCCGTTCGGTTCGAGCTTGTCGAGAACCGGTGCGCACGGGTTCTCGACAAGCTCGAACCGAACGGGATAGGGAACAGACCCGAACAATCGAGAAGCCTATGTCCACCATCACCCATGACGTCATCATCATCGGTTCCGGCGCTGCGGGGCTGACGGCCGCCATCAACCTGGCGCAGGACCGCAAGGTGCTGGTGCTGGCCAAGGGCGCGCTCGATGGTGGGTCGACCAACTGGGCGCAGGGCGGCATTGCCGCCGTACTCGACGCGGGTGACAGTTTCGAGGCACATGTCGAAGACACGATGGTCGCCGGCGCCGGCCTCAACAATCTGGAAACGGTCCAGTTTGTCGTCTCCGAAGCGCCCGCCGCGATCGAACGGCTGGCCGACCTCGGCGTCCCGTTCAACGGCGGCGAGGCCTTCGGCAAGCGCTGGGATCTGACCCGCGAAGGCGGCCACAGCCACCGCCGCATCGTCCATGTCGATGACGCCACCGGCCATGCGGTGCAGGTCGCGCTGCTGAAAGCCGCCCGCGCCAACCCGAACATCACCCTGATGGAGGATATGGTCGCCATCGACCTCATCACCTCCCGTCATGGGGAACGCTATTCTGGCGACGGCCATGTCTGGGGCGTCTATGCCTTCAACCGCCAGACCCAGCGGGTGGACGCGCTGCTCGGCCGGGCAACGATCCTGTGCACCGGCGGTGCGGGCCGCACCTATCTCTTCTCCACCGCGCCGCGCGGCGCGACCGGCGACGGCATCGCCATGGCCTGGCGCGCGGGATGCCGCGTGTCGAACATGGAAATGAACCAGTTCCACCCGACCTGCCTCTACAATCTGGAGATCAAGAATTTCCTGATCACCGAAGCCGTGCGTGGCGAAGGCGGCCATCTGAAACTCCCCCCCGGCGTGCCGGGCGGTGGCGAGCGCTTCATGCCCCGCTTCGACCCGCGCGAAGAACTGGCCCCCCGCGATATCGTGGCCCGTGCCATCGACCATGAAATCAAGCGGCTGGGCCTCGACTATGTCCATCTGGATATCAGTCACAAGGACCCCGCCTTCGTGCGGCATCATTTCCCGACCATCTACGCCCGGCTGCTGGACCTCGACATCGACATCACGAAGGAACCGATCCCGGTCGTCCCAGCGCAGCATTATACCTGCGGCGGCGTGGTGATCGATCTGGACGGTCGCACCGACCTGCCCGGCCTCTATGCCGCCGGCGAAGTCAGCGAAAGCGGCCTGCACGGCGCCAACCGTCTGGCTTCCAACTCGCTACTCGAATGTTTCGTCTTCGGCGAGGCAGCCGCCAGGCACATCCGCGCCAATTGGGACGACCTCCCCACCCCGCCGCCGATCCGGCCGTGGGACGAAAGCCGGGTCACCAATGGCGACGAGGAAGTCATCGTCCAGCATAACTGGAAGGAAATCCGGCGCTTCATGTGGGATTATGTCGGTATCGTCCGCACCACCAAACGGCTGGAGCGCGCCCAGCACCGCATCGACCTCCTGTCCAAGGAAGTCGATGAATATTACGGCAATTTTCGCGTCACGCCCGACCTCATCGAACTGCGCAACCTGCTGGAGGTCGCGCGCCTCGTCGTCCGCTCCGCCCTGCATCGCAAGGAAAGCCGGGGCCTCCACTACACACTCGACTATCCTGACACGCTGCCGGACGCGGTGGACACGGTTCTCGCCCCATAAAACCCTGCCCGTTCGCTCGAAACGAACGAAGGTCAGGAAAAAATGGCGCGGCCATCCGGGGGGACGCCGCGCCATGAGGTGGAGGAGGGACGCGCTGGAAGCACATCCGGGAGTGCTTTCCTACTTGCCCTTTCCCCGCCATGGTTTGATCCGTGTCAAACGATCAGAAAATCCTTGAGCAGCGCGTTGAAGCGGGCAGGCTGGTCGGCCATCACCATATGGCCGCTCGGCCCCAGCGGTTTCAACAAAGCACCTTTCTTGCCCGCATAGGCGCTCTGGAAACTGCGGGTGATCGACGCCGCCTGCTGCGCATCGCTGCCCACGGCATAAACGACCTCCAGCGACGCGCCCAGCCGCGAAAGCTGTGGTCCGAGATCGGTATTGGCCAGGTCGCGCAGAGCATTGGCGATGACATCGGGGTCGCTGCCCTTGGCCCCAGGCGCCTGCGCGACGATCTGCGCCAGATAACGGCGCCCCGCCTGCGTCCCTGTGAAATAGCCGCTCAACTGGTCGGCCAGATAGCCCATGCCGCTGGCCGTTCCGCCGACCATCGCCGCGCCGGCCGGCAGCATGTCCACCACCATCACCCGGCTCGCCAACCCTTTCAGGCCCAGCAACATCGCCAGCGTACCGCCCATGCTGTGCCCGACGATCGCCGGGCGCTTGAGGCCGGCGGCGGAGACATAACGGGCAATCTCGTCCGCGATCGGCTGAAGCAGCGCACCGCTGGCATTGCCCTCCGGCGCCAGTCCGGCAAAGCCGCGCACATGCACCAGATGATAGCGATAGCCCGGCACCCCGCCCAGCACCCCGTTCCAGATGCCGGGGCCACTGGCGAGGCCGGGAATAAGGATCACGTCGCGGCCTGCGCCACGCACGTTCATGACGATGCGCCGCGAAACGAAGGGCGCCGCCCATGCCGTGCCGCCATGCGCCATCATGCCCGCCGCCATGGCGCCCAGCAACAGCGCCCGCCTGTCCAGTCCGTTCGTCGTCATGCGCCCGCTATTGCCCGCCCGCCCCTGAACCGCAACCGAATGACACCGCGCGACATCAGGCGGTTGCATCGTTCATCCTCCTTACATCGCATTTGTGGAATCATTCGTCGCATGGGTCTTGCCGGACGATCGGCGGACCGCCCCTATTGTGCCTTGAGAGAGTGCGGGGACGCTAATGACATCGAATGAAAACCGGGCGGCTTCGGCGCGTCTGGTCCTGCTGGTCGCGGCCTTGTCCGCCTGTGTAAGCGCACCAGAGCCGCCCCGTGCGCAGGCGGCCGCCGCCATACCGCAAAAGCCGATACCCGGCCGGCCTCAGCCGACCACCAATACATGGCCGATCCGCCCGGTTGCCAATCCGCCGCTACCCTATCGCGATATCGACCAGAACGAGGCACCACCACCCGCACTGGTCAGCGTCGTGCGCAACCTTGGCCAGAGTTTCCGGGGCAAGGTCGGCATCGCCGTCCGCCGCATCGGTACGGACTGGACCGTGGCATGGAACGGCACCTCGCTCTTTCCGCAGCAGAGCGTGTCTAAACTCTGGGTGTCGATGACCTTCCTCGACGCGGTGGATCGCGGCAAGCTGCGCATCACCGACACGACCACCATCACCCGCAACGACCTGACCCTGTTCCACCAGCCGACCGCTGCATTGGTGGCGCAAAATGGCGGCTGGACGACCAGCTATTCCGACCTGATGCGCCGCGCAATGACGCAAAGCGACAATACCGCCAACGACACGCTGCTCCGCGCCGTCGGCGGGCCGGATGCGGTACGCGGCTTCCTGGCACGGCGGATGATCAAGGATATCCGCTTCGGTCCGGGCGAACGGCTGCTGCAATCGGCCACCGCCGGCCTAGACTGGCGGCAGGATTATTCGATCGGCCGGAATTTCTACGCTGCCCGCGCCAAGCTGCCGATGACGGTGCGGCAAAAGGCCCTCGATAATTATCTCGCCAGCCCGCCCGACGGCGCGGCGCCCTCCTCGATTGTGCAGGCGTTGGCGAAGCTGAAGCAGAATGACATGCTCTCGCCCGCCTCCTCGCGCCTGCTGCTTTCGATCATGTCGGAAGCCAAGACCGGGCCGCAGCGGATCAAGGGCGGCGTCCCGCCGGGCTGGTCCTATCTGCACAAGACCGGGACCGGTCAGGATCTGCCGCCCCGCTCCACCGGTTTCAACGATATCGGCATCATGACCGCGCCGGACGGCACCAGCTATGCCGTTGCGGTGATGATCGGATCGACCACGGTCGGCATCCCCGAACGCTGGGCATTGATGCAAGCGGTGGCCAAGGCGGTCGTGGCGAACCACGAACCGCGCTGAGTCAGAAGCGACGCACGACGCCGAAATAGACTTCCCCGTCCGGACTGTCCGCATTCAGCCCGGCATTGACGCCGATGTCGAACTGCATGTCGTCGCTGGGTTGCCAACCAAAGGACAGGCCGGCCAGCGCCTCTGTAGCATGGCCGGTCGGATCGTCGTCCCGCATCAGCGACGCTTCGATCGTGCCGGACAGGCTATCGCTCAGGTCAAAGCCCAGCCCGGCGACGCTGCCATAGGCGACATGCCGCCCGGACCGGTCCTCATCGACCGCCGCGTCGATCTCCGGCACCCACTCCAGCGACAGGCCATGCCCGATATCGAAGCTGACTGGCACCAACAGTCCGGCACCCCAATCGCCATCGCCGATGGCCGATCCGCCGGCCGGCAACGACGCATAAGGCATCAGCGCCACCGAAAAGCCCGACGCATCCGGGTTGCTCAGGTTCCGGCGCAGCGCCACACGCACATCCCCGATACCGCTATCGCTGTCCACCACACCACTCATCCTGTCGCGCGTGCGCACATGGCCAAAGGCGGTCCAACCGATTTGCGCCTCCAGATGATCCGCCAGCCCCAGACGCACCAGCATGTCGCCGGTCTGGATCGTGTCGGTCCGGCTTTGCCCATCCTGCTCCCGCGTCCAGTCGCCCAGCCCCAGTTCCACCACGACCCGCCCCTTGTCGACCGTACAGGCCGGCGTGCCCAGCCCCGGCCTGTCGGCGCACAGGTCGCGTGGCTCTTCAGCCTGCGCCAGTGCCGCTACCGGCATCAGCGCGACCAGCAGCATCCATATCCGCTTCATCCCCATTCCCCCCTTTTGTGGCCGATGACATAGCAGGAAACCGGTCGGACATAATCATGTTCCCGCACGCAATCTGGCCAAGCGCGCGCCGTTGCGGCATGAACCGGCCATGGCTTGTGGCCGATCTCTGTCGAAGCGGATAACCGCGCGCACCATCGACGAAGGCGAGTGCGTCGCATCGGTGTTGCTGGCGATCCTGATCGCGCATCTGCTGGGCGCGACCCATATCTCCTGGGCGGCCTTTGCCGGTTATATGGTCATGCGTGGCCATGCCGCCGAAACGCTGATGCGTGGCGCGCTGCGGATCGTCGGCACGCTCGCGGGCGGCCTGCTCGCATTGGGCATCGCGCCATTCATTCTGCCCTTCTGGCCGATTACGGCGCTGGCGATGATGCTGGTCGGCACCGTCAGCCTCTATGCCGCCATCACCTCCCGTCGTTCCTATGCGTGGCTCTTCTTTGGACTCACCTTCGCCATGGTGCTGCTGGACAAGCTGGAGCATCCGGACATCGCGCTCGCCGCCTTCGTGCACACCCGCATCCTGGAAACGGTGGCCGGTATCGCCGCATGCCTCGCCGTCAGCCTAATCAGCACTCTCACCCTGCGCCGGCGCTGGCCTGCTCCACCTACGCCGCTGCCAATCGGCGCGCCCTGGCATCGCGACGCTTTCCGCCATGCCTGTCAGGCCGGCGTCGCGCTCGCCTTGCTAGTGGCGCTCGGCATCGTCTTCCACATTCCCGCTCTGGCGCAGGGTGCGATCATGATCATGGCGGTCATGGTTCTTCCCGCCACCGGCATCGGCCAGAGCGGCCTTGCGCCGGTCAGCCGTCGTATTCTCCAGCGCACCATCGGATGCGGCGTCGGCGCACTGTTTTCCGCCGCCGTCCTTCTGGGCGCCGGCGGGTCTGCCCTGCCCCTGCTGGTTGGCACCGCCATCGGCACGGCGCTGGGGCGGCATCTGGAAAATGGCGATCCCGCCCATCGCTATATCGGCACGCAATTCACCCTGGCCGTGCTGGTGACGCTTGTGCCCGATCGCTATGATGCAGCCGAACTTCTGCCCGCATCGGAGCGCCTGACTGCCATCTTCGTCGGCATCGCCATGCTGTTGCCGGTACTGCTGATCGGCCATGCCTTCGGCGCCCGCCGGCCAGCTACGCCCGCCACGCCAACCCAGGATGAAACCGGCGGCATCTGATGGAATAAGCATAAGCCGACAGGCGTATGCCCGGCATGAATGCCTATTTCCCTACAGCCATTTCCTCCAGCATCGTGCCGATCCGGCCGATCACGACCGGCCGCCCACCGCTCCGCATCGCCCTTTTTTCCGGCAATTATGACTGCGTCCGCGATGGCGCCAACCGTGCGCTCAATCGCCTCGTCGCCCATCTGTTGCACCGGATCGGCGCGCAGGTCCGCATCTACTCACCCACTGCGCCGCAACCCGCTTTCGCCTCGGTCGGCGAAGTCCGTTCGGTGCCCTCGCTCAGCCTGCCCGGCCGGCCGGAATATCGACTCGCCATCGGCCTGACGCGCGGGGTGCGCCGCGATCTCGATGCCTTCGCACCGGACATCGTCCATCTTTCCGCGCCTGACCTGCTGGGCCGGCAGGCACAGAAACATGCGCGAGCGCGCGGTATCCCCGTCGTCGCCAGCTTGCACACGCGCTTCGAAACCTATCTCGATTATTATCGCCTCGGCTTCCTGCGCGGGACGATGGAACGCTATCTCGATCGCTTCTATGGCGATGCCGACTGCATATTGGCGCCAACTCCACCGATCCGCGACGAAATGGCCGCTCACCATGGCGCAGCGAAAGTGGCTGTGTGGGGGCGAGGTATCGACCCGACCCAGTTTGCCCCGACGCTGCGCGATCCTGCGCTGCGGGCCGCGCTCGGTTATGAGGATCAGGATGTCGTGCCGCTCTTCTTCGGCCGGCTGGTACTGGAAAAGGGGCTGGGCATCTTTGCCGACGCGATCGCCGCGATCCGCGCGCGCGGGCATCAGATCCGCCCGCTGATCGTGGGTGAAGGGCCAGCCCGGTCCTGGCTCGCGCAGCGCCTGCCCAATGCCAATTTCATGGGCCATCTAAGCGGCGCCGACCTCGGCCGCGCGGTGGCAAGCGCAGACCTGCTCATCAATCCCAGCGTCACCGAAGCCTTTGGCAACGTCAATCTGGAGGCTATGGCTTCCGGCCTCGCCGTCCTTTCCGCCGATGTGCCCAGCGCCGCCAGTCTGATCGACGCCGGCCGCACCGGGGTGCTGCTGCCCCCGACTGACGCGGACGCCTATGCCGATGCTGCCTCAATGCTGATCCGGACGCCAACGCGCCTCGCCGCCATGCGTCAGGCGGCAGCGAGTGCCGCCAGCCGGCATCGCTGGGATGATGTGCTGCAATCGGTCGTGCAGGCCTATGCCGGCCTGCTCGGCATTCCCACACCTGCCGATCGTCAGGCGCCAGTTATCGTCGCTTGCCCCGCCCGTGCCGGCACGGGATAAGCCGCCCATGGATGATGCGCGCGACATGGAGGCGGACCTGCTGGCGATGCGCCGCTATGCCCGGTCGCTCGCCCGCGACGATGTGGATGCAGACGATGTCGTGCAGGACGCGCTGCTGCGCGCGATCGAACGCAAAGCGACCTATCAGCCCGAACGCAGCCGCACCCGCTGGCTGCTGGCGATCGTCCATAATGTGTTCGTATCGGGCAAGCGGCGCCAGGCCGCGGAAACGCGCCGGAACGACCGGTTCGCCGAGACTTTGCTATCCAGCGTCGATCCGCAGCAGGAAGAGCATGTGCGGCTGGCGGAGATAGCGCAGGGTTTCGCCGCCCTGCCCGACGCCCAGCGCGCGGTGCTGCATCTGACCGCGATCGACGGGCTGAGCTATCAGCAGGCGGCCGACATATTGGACATTCCGATCGGCACGGTGATGTCGCGCCTGTCGCGGGCGCGGACTGCGCTTCGGGAAGGGCAAACAGGGAAAAGCCATCCGCGCCTGCGGATTGTGGGAGGACAGGATGACCAATGACGTGAACGCGCTGGAGATCGACGCCTATGTAGATGACCAGTTGGATCTGTCCCGCCGCTTCGTGGTGGAGACGCATCTGTCCCGCCATCCCGATCAGGCGGCGCAGGTCATGGCCGACCTGTCGACCCGCAGTGCCCTGCGGCTGATGGCGCCACGCCCCGACGCCGTACCACCGGCCATGGCCGACGCAGCCACCCGGTTGCAGGCGGCGGCCGTCCGGCCACGCTGGCGCCGCGCCCTGCCGCTGGTTGCCCCGCTCGCAGCAGCAGCCGGTCTGGCCCTAACCTTCCTGCCCCCCTCCGGCCCGCCAGATTATGTCGATTATGCGGTCAATTCGCACCGCATCGCGATGATGCGCGCGGCCATGGTGTCGCAGGTAGAGACGCCCAAATATGATGCCCGCGAAATCGCGTCCAACACCCGGATCGCCATGCCGCATCTGCCCGACGACTGGCGAGTGACCGATGTCCAGCTCTTCCCCACCGAGCGCGGCCCGGCGCTGGTGGTGGCTGTGAAGACGGAGGGCGGCAAGAATTTCTCGCTCTTTGCCCTGCGCGATCGCAGCCGCGCGCCTGAGCGGCCCGACGCGGTGCAGGAAGGCGCGGAATCGGTCGCCTACTGGCGGCGCGGCGACATGTCCTATGCGCTGACCGGCAGCGGCGAACCGCGCCTGATGGACGCCACGGCAGAGGCTTTGACGCGCGACTGGTCCTGAAGGCTGGAGGGGATAGACGTTACCCGCTATCTCCTCCTCCATGACCCAGAATCACCTCTACCTCGTCGACGGCAGCGGCTATATCTTCCGCGCCTATCACCAGCTTCCGCCGCTCACCAATCAGCATGGCCAGCCGGTCGGCGCGGTCTATGGCTATACGACGATGCTGTGGAAACTGGCCGAGGAACTGGGCAAGGCGGAAGGCCCGACGCATCTGGCCGTGGTGCTGGACAAGGGCTCGCACACCTTCCGCAACGATATGTACGACCAGTATAAGGCGAACCGCCCGCCCGCGCCGGAAGACCTGATCCCGCAATTTCCGATGATCCGCGACGCGACCCGCGCCTTCTCCCTCCCCTGCATCGAGGAAGCCGGGTTCGAGGCCGACGACATCATCGCCAGCTACACCCAGGCTGCCGTGCGCGCAGGATGGCATGTCACCATCGTCAGCTCCGACAAGGATCTGATGCAGTTGATCCAGCCCGGCGTCGACATGTATGACACGATGAAGAATGAGCGGCGCGGCGCGGACTATGTGGTCGGCAAATTCGGCGTTCAGCCCGAGCAACTGGGCGATGTGCTGGCGCTGATGGGCGACAGCGTCGACAATGTCCCCGGCATCCCTGGCATCGGCCCCAAGACGGCGGCCAAGCTGATCACCGAATATGGATCGCTGGAGGCCGCGCTGGAGGCTGCGCCTTCGATGAAGAAGTCGAAGATGCAGGAAAACCTGATCGCCCATGCCGACATGGCCCGGTTGTCGCGGCGTCTGGTGGCGCTGCATGACAGCATGGACCTGCCCGAACCGCTGGACGACCTGACGCTCAAGGGCATTCCGAAGGAGCCCTTGCAGGAGTTCCTGTCCCACCATGGCTTCAAAACGCTGCTGAATCGGCTAGGCGCGCCAGCCGCAGCCGTTGCGGTGGCCGCGACCAGCGCGGTCGGCGCAGAGCCCGCTCCCGCCGCCCCGGCGCCTGTGGAAGAACCGGCGATCGACCGCAGCCTCTATGAAACGGTGGTGACGGAGGATGCGCTCGATCGCTGGATCGCCGCCGCCTATGCCGAGGGTCTGGTGGCCGTCGATAGCGAGACGGACATGCTGGACGCCGTGTCCTGCCAGCTGGTCGGCATCAGCCTGGCCACCGGCCCGAACAAGGCCTGTTATATCCCGGTCGGCCATGGCGGCACCGACATGTTTGCAGAACGGCCGGAGCAGTTGGACAAGGCGCTGGTCATCGCCAAGCTGAAGCCGCTGCTGGAGGATGACAGCATCCTCAAGATCGGCCAGAATCTGAAATATGACCTCACCGTGCTCCGCCGTCACGGTATCGAGATCGCACCCTATGATGACACGATCGTCATGAGCTTCGACCTTGACGCCGGGCAGAGCCTAGCCGGTCATGGCATGGATGAGGCCGCGAAGACCCACCTCAACCACCAGTGCATCAGCTTCAAGGAGGTGGTCGGCACGGGCAAGAGTCAGATCAGTTTCGCCGAAGTCCCCCTGCCCCGCGCGACCGAATATGCCGCCGAGGATGCCGACGTTACGCTGCGCCTTTGGAAGCGCTTCAAAACCCGCGTCGCCAATGAAGGCGCAAACCGCGTCTATGAGCTGGTCGACCGTCCGCTGGTAGGCGTGATCGCCAAAATGGAGCATCAGGGGATCAAGGTCGATCGCGAGCATCTCTCGCGCCTGTCGGCCGAATTCACCGCCGGCATCGCCGCGCTGGAAACCGAGATTCACGAGATTGCGGGGCAACCCTTCGCCATCGGATCGACCCAGCAGCTTGGCGCGATCCTGTTCGACAAGATGGGGTATAAGGGCGGCAAGAAAGGCAAGTCGGGCGCCTATTCCACCGATGTCACCATCCTTGAGCAACTGAAGGCGCAAGGCGCGCCGATCGCAGACAAGGTGCTGGAGTGGCGGCAGCTATCCAAGCTCAAGTCCACTTACACGGACGCGCTTCAGGCGCAGATCAACAAGGATACGGGCCGCGTCCATACCAGCTATTCGCTGACCGGTGCGCAGACCGGCCGCCTGTCTTCGACCGATCCGAACCTCCAGAATATCCCGATCCGCACCGAAGTCGGCCGCCAGATCCGCCACGCCTTCGTCGCCGAGCCGGGCAATGTCATCCTGGCGGCGGACTATAGCCAGATCGAATTGCGACTGGCGGCGCATATGGCTGATGTGCCCGCGCTCAAGGACGCCTTCGCGGCGGGCGAGGACATTCACAACCGCACCGCGCAGGAATTGTTCGGGGAGGTCAATCGCGACACGCGCGGCCGGGCCAAGACGATCAACTTCGCTATCCTCTACGGCATTTCCCGCTGGGGCCTCGCCGGTCGGCTGGAGATTAGCGCGGACGAGGCGCAGGACATGATCAGCCGCTATTATGAGCGCTTCCCCGGCATCAGCATCTATATCAACGAAACGATCGAGAAGGTCCGGGAACGCGGCTATACCGAAACGTTGTTCGGCCGAAAGACATGGTTTCCGCGCATCAAGGCGTCGGTCCAGCATGAACGACAAGGCGCCGAACGCGCCGCGATCAACGCGCCCATTCAGGGCACCAGCGCGGACATCATCAAGCGGGCCATGGCGCGCATGGGACCGGCGCTGGAGGCAGCGGGCCTGCCCAATGTGAAGATGCTGCTGCAAGTGCATGACGAACTGGTGTTCGAACTGCCCGAAGGCGATGTGGATGCGGCCAGCACGGTCATCCGGCAGGTCATGGAGAGCGCAGCCGAACCAATCGTGAAACTGAGCGTCCCGCTGGGTGTGGAAATCGGGACGGGGCCGAGTTGGGGCGCGGCGCATTGATAATGGGTAGAAGAAAAGAGAGATCCCAGCCTACGCTGGGATGACGATAAATTATATTCGTCATGCCAGCGAAAGCTGGCATCTCCCTACCTTTTGACGCACCCTCGCCATATGAGCGGGGGCTGGGTCTATATCATGACGAACCGCGCCTATGGCGTGCTCTATATCGGCGTTACATCCAGCCTGCCGCATCGCGCCATGCAGCATCGCGATGGCAGCGGCTCCGATTTTTGCCGCCGCTATCGGCTCGACCGGCTGGTCTATGCCGAGCGGCATGCGACAATCATGGACGCCATCGCCCGCGAGAAATCTTTGAAAGCGTGGCAACGCGACTGGAAGATCGCCTTGATCGAAAGCATCAATCCGAAATGGGGCGACCTCTTCGATACGCTGCATCTGGACTGAAGAAGAAGAGAGATGCCAGCCTTCGCTGGCGTAGACGAGGTTGATTGCATCTCCCTCATCTACGCCGTCATCCCAGCGTAGGCTGGGTTGTCCCTTTTCTTCGCGCCAACAAAAAAGGCCGGCCCCATCGGGACCGGTCTTTTCTCAATCGAACAACTCTTCCAGGAAGCTCTTCTTGCGCTTCTTCGGGTAGCCGCGACCATCGTCGCGATAGTCGCGGTCCGGCCGGTAGCTCTGCTGGGCGAAGGGGGCGGGTTGCGGCGTGGGGGCGCTTGCCTGCCCGGATCGCTCGATGATCTTGTCCAGTTCGCCCCGGTCCAGCCAGACGCCCCGGCATTGCGGGCAATAGTCGATTTCGACCCCCTGCCGGTCCGTCATGGCGAGGCCGACATGACAGACCGGGCAGAGCATCGCCGACACTTGAGCCTGATCGCGCATTATTCGCGTTCGCCCGTCAGGCTGAGCAGCATCTGGAACAGGTTGACGAAGTTCAGGTACAGCGACAGCGCGCCCATGACCTGCATCTTCCCGGCAACCTCATGGCCGGCATAATAGAAATATTCCGACTTGATGCGCTGCACGTCCCAGGCAGTGAGGCCGGTGAAGACCACCACGCCGATGATCGAGATGACCATCGCCATCGCCGACGAACCGATGAAGAGGTTGATCAGGCTCGCGACGATGATGCCGATCAGGCCCATCATCAGGAAGCTGCCCATCTTCGTCAGGTCACGCTGGGTGGTATAGCCCCACAGCGCCATGGCGAGGAACATGACCGCGGCCGAGAAGAAGGCCTGGGCGATGCTGCCGCCGGTGAAGACGAGGAAGACGCTGCCCAGCGACACGCCCATCACGGCGGCAAAAGCGTAGAAAGCGGTGCGGGCGCCCGAGGTCGTCATCTTTTCCATGCGGAAGCTGAAGAAGAAGACGAAGGCCAAAGGCGCGAAGATCGCGACCCACTTCAGGGGCGTGCCATAGATGGCGGCGGCGAGCGCCGGGGTATTGCCGACAAGGGCTGCGACCAGACCGGTGATGACCAGGCCGATACCCATGTTGCGGAAGACGCCCAGCATATGCGCGCGCAGGCCGGCGTCGGTCTGCGCCGTCTGGCTGGCACCATAGCCCGGCATGCGAACGGGATTATTCATTGGGACACACTCACTCCAAAGGTTGGTTCGAGTGGCCCGGTGCGGTCTCCTGCGGCAACGAGAGGGGGCAAATCGCCGCAAAAACCAGCACCGGGCACACCCGATGCGGTCCGACATCGCGACAGGGATCAGGGGGAAATCCATGTCGCCAGAGGGGCCCGGCCCGCATCAGCAATATCGGATGCCCTATGCCCGGCTGCAAGGGATCGGCCTCTGCGCAACATTTTATTACAATCGGGCCGGGTCGTGCCGGGGCTGTTGGCCACAAATGAGACAGCGAGTTAGACACCTGAATCGCCCACATGTTTTCGTTACTTAGCTAACTAAATAATTCTCTTTATCGCGATGACCGGGAAGGATTGACCCCTGCCCCGCTTCGCGACATGGCTTGCCCCATGAGCCACGCTTCCGACGATCAGCATATCCCCGCGCCGCTGCGCCTGTTCAACAGCCTGACCCGCACGATCGAGCCGTTCACGCCGATCGAGGGCAACCACGCGCGCGTCTATAGCTGCGGCCCGACCGTCTATAATTATGCCCATATCGGCAACCTGCGCGCTTATGTCTTTGTCGACACGCTGCGCCGGACATTGTTGTGGAAGGGGCTGGACGTTAACCAGATCATCAACATCACCGATGTCGGCCATCTGACATCGGATTCGGACGCGGGCGACGACAAGATGGAGGCGGCGGCCAAGGCCAGCGCGAAAAGCATCTGGGACATCGCCTCCCATTATACCGAGGCGTTCAAGGCCAATATCGCCGACCTCAACATCATGGCGCCCAGCGAATGGACGGTCGCGACCGACTATGTGCCGCAGATGATCGCCTTTGCGGAGAAGATCGCGCCGGATCATTGCTATGAATTGGAAGGCGGTCTCTATTTCGACAGCAGCACGGTGCCCGATTATGGCGCGCTGGCCGGTGGCCGCGATGACGCCGCGCATGCGCGGATCGACCCCGTCGCGGGCAAGCGCAACCCGAGCGACTTCGCCATCTGGCGCAAGTCGCCACCGGGCGAGCAGCGCCAGATGGAATGGGACAGCCCCTGGGGCAAGGGTGCGCCGGGCTGGCATCTGGAATGTTCGGTCATGTCGCAAGCCCGGCTTGGCCAGCCGTTCGATATCCATACCGGCGGCATCGACCATCGCGAGATTCATCACCCGAACGAGATCGCCCAGAACCAGGCATATCATCAGGCTGGCCATAGCTGCTGCGGCCAACCCGGCGCGGCGGAAGCCGGCTTCACCGGTGCGCGCTGGTGGATGCACAATAATTTCCTGGTCGACCGGCAGGGCAAGATGTCCAAGTCGAAGGGCGGCTTCACCACCCTGTTCAGCCTGATCGACGCGGGCGTGCACCCGATCGCCTATCGCCTGCTCTGCCTTGGCGCGCATTACCGCAGCGAACTGGAGTTCAGCGCGGACAATCTGGCGGCGGCCCTGACGCGGCTCAAGCGGCTGGTCATGGGCGTCGAAGGGCTGAAGGCGCGGGCCGAGGGCGTGACATGGCAGTCGCCACGGCTCGACTATCTGCGGACCAATCTGCATCCCAAGCTGGCGCCGCTGCTGGAGCAGTTCGACGCCGCCATTGCCGACGACCTGATGACGCCGCGCGCGTTACCGCTTCTGGAAGAGGTGGTGACCATGAAGAAGGTGCCGGTGGACGAGAAGCTGTGCCTGATCGCCGCTTTCGATGCTGCGCTGGGCCTCAATCTGCTGACGCTCAGCCGCGCCGACCTGCGCCTTCGCCCCAAGGATGCGCAGATCACGCCGGAGGAGATCGAGGCAGAACTGGAACGGCGCACCACTGCGCGCGCGGAAAAGGATTTCGCCCTGTCGGACGAGATTCGCGACGCGCTGATCGCACGCGGGGTCGAGGTGATGGACGGCGATCCGCTGCGCTGGGACTGGCGGCTGACGCTCGCCTGAATGGGTGGAGGCGCGGCGTCCTCTTGACGCCCGCCTGCACCGGACCCATGAGACGCGAGGGTCGCGCCATGGTGGGGGTAAGATGAGACTTTCCGCTGCTGTTTCGGCCATCCTGCTGACGCTGGCCCTGCCTGCGCCGACCGTACTCGCCGCGCCGCCCGCCGGCTTTTCCGCAACAGACCCCCGGCATGCCCGGCTTCATGCGCTGGAGCAGCAGGCGTCGGACCTGTTCAACAGCGACGATTATGCCCTGTCCATGTCGCAAAAGACGCGCGACGCCTGGACCCGTCTGCACAGCGCTGCGGGAAAGGTGAAGGTAGATGGCAAGCCGCATCCGCTCGCCGGGGTCGCGCTGATCAACCTATCGTCTATGGACCAGATCGACGGCAAGAATACCGACGCGCTGACCCGGTCGAGCGAGGGCCTGGCCCTGCTCGCGCCCTTTGCCGACGCTTATCCCGTCGCCTGGATGCAGGGCCTGTCGATCAAGGGCTTCATTCAGGCGGCGCTGGGCGACGTGACCGGCGCGGCGGATACGCTGGCGCAGGCGAGCGCCTATATGGACGGCTATATCGCCCGCACCCCGCTCGACCAGCAGGATGAATCGACCCAGATGCTGCGGTCGAACATCGCCTTCTCCCATGCGCAGGCCCTGACCCGCCTTGGCCGCAATGACGAGGCGGTGGAGGCCCAGAAAGCCAGCATGGAGGCGCGCATCCTGGCGGCGGGGCCGAACAGCGCGGACACGATCGGCTCCTACTACAGCTATGCCCAGATGCTCGCCCGCGCCGATCGCGACGCGGAGGCGGAAAAATATGCGCGCATGGCGGTGGACATCGCCACCGATCATGTCGATCGCAAACATCCCAGCTACGCCCGCGCGCTGGAGGCGCTGGGCCTGCTGCTGTCCCGTACCGGCCGGCGGACCGAGAGTCTGGACTATCTGCAACGGGCCATCGCCATCAAGCGCGAGACGGTCGGCACCAGCAGCCTCTATTTCCAGTTCGGCCTGCAAAATCTGGGCACGGTATTGCTGCCACTGGAGCGCTATGCCGACGCGGAGTCGCTGTTCATGGAGGCCGAGCGCGGCTTTCGCGGGCTGGAGGGCGAGGATAGCCCGCAGTCCGCCCGTGCGCTCGCCTTCGCCGCATCGGCCGCGCTGGCGGAGGGGCATCGTGAGCAAGCCATCGACCGGCTGACGGATGCGCTGGCGCGCGTGCATGCCGGGTCTGACAAGGACCGCGATATCGGCCAGCGCGTCTATCCCTATCTTGTCCCGGCCCTGATCGCGGCGAAGCGCGGCGACGATGCCCGCCGCGCCGCCGATGCCTTTGCCGTCGAAACCCGGCAACTCGACAATGCGCCGGCCATTCCGCTGGCGCAGGCGGCGATGCTGGTCGCCTGGACCCGGCAGGATCAGGCGGCACTGGGACCGGCCGCGCGCCAGCTTGTCGGCCTGCTGCGCGACAATGCCAGCGTCAATGACGATGGCGAGTTGAACGAGGAGCAGCGCGCGGCGCTCGACACGGTTCTGGCGGTGGCATCCGAAACGCAGGACGGGGCGCTGGCGCTGGACGCCATGGGCATATTGGCCGGATCGCGCATCGCGCAGGCCAACCGGCTGGTGGCACAGCGGCTGGTCACCGATCCGGCGCTGGCCGCGCGCGTGCGCAGCCTTCAGGACCGGACCAAGATATTGCAGGCCGCCGACAGCCGGTTGCTGAAAGCACTGGCGATCGACAGCGGCGTGGCCGAGGCGCGCGCGGACCGCGCCGCCGTCGCAGCGGAGGTCGACGCCGAGCGGACCGCCATCGCCCGCGACTATCCGCGCTGGGTGGAGGCGCATGGCGGCGAGCGGCCCGACCTTGGCGCGCTGCGGGACAGTCTTGGCAAGGATGAAGCGCTACTGGCGGTGATGCCGGCCTTTGACGGCGTCTATCTGCTCGCGGTCGGCAAGGACGCCGTGCATGTCGAGCGGGCGAAAATGGATCGCGCCGGGATGATGGCGCTTGTAAACCGGCTGCGCGGCTCGCTCACCCCGGCCGGATTCGACCAGAGCAGCGCGCACAGCCTGTATCGCCAGATCTTCACGCCCGGCATCCTGGCGACGCTGGGCAAAGCAAGCAGCCTGCGGATCGTGCCGACCGGGGCCTTCGCCTCCCTGCCCTTCTCCATGCTGCCACAGCGGCCGGTGAAGACGGTGACGCGCGCCACCCCATGGCTGATCCACCGCTTCGCGATAGAGGTACAGCCCGGCTTTTCGACCGGGGGGCAACAGCGGCACCAGCTTGCGGCGCGCGACCAGCGCTTTCTGGGCATCGGTGCGCCGCAACTGTTCGGCGATGTCCAGTCGGCGAACGCGCCTCGTGGCGGCGCGAATGCGCATGCGCTGGCGCAATTGCCGCCGCTGCCCGGATCGCAGACGGAGTTGCAGGCGGTGGCGCATCGTTTCGGTGCGGCACGGACAACTTTGCTGGTCGGCGCGGACGCCAATGAACGCGCGCTGCGCACGCTGGACCTGTCCGGCTATGGCGTCATCCTGTTCGCGACGCACGGGCTGGTCAGCGGCGAGATGGAGGGGGTGACCGAACCGGCGCTGGTCCTGTCGCCGCCCGGCGCCGACGATCCCGATGACGACGGCCTGCTGACTGCGTCGGAAGTGGCGACGATGCGGATCGGGGCCGACTGGGTGATCCTGTCCGCCTGCAACACGGCGGCGGGCGACAACAGCCAGTCGCCGGCCTATTCGGGGCTGGCGCAGGCGTTCCGCTACGCCGGGGCGGGATCGCTGCTGGTGTCGCACTGGCCGGTGCGGGACGATGCCAGCGCCTTCGTCACGCTGGAAACGGTCAAGGGCGCCAATCGCGGCCTGCCCCGCGCGGTGGCACTGCAACGGGCAATGCTCAAGCTGATCGGGTCGAAACATCCCAATGCGGTGCAGCCCTATATCTGGGCGCCGTTCATCCTGATGGGCCGCTGATAGGGAATAGTCCTTATAGGTTTCCGTGCGCGGAAGGCGGATAGGTCGGGGTAACCTTTAAGCAGAGGACTGTCCCATGATCGCGCTTGCAACCCGCTATGGCTTTCGCATCGACATTCGCGTCGCCAGCCATGCCGACGAACCGGCGCTGGCCGATTTCTTCGCCGCCGTGACGGACGAGGACCGGCGCTTCCGCTTCCTGTCGGCGGTGCGCCATGTCAGCCAGGGGCAACTCCACGACATCACCGCTTTCGACTATCACCGGCATGAAACGTTCGTCGCTTTCGCGCCGGGCGGGGACGATATCATCGCCGCCGCCACGCTGGCCGCCGACCGGGAGGGTGGCACCGGGGAGGTCGCCATCTCCATCCTGCCCGATCATAAGGGCAAGGGGATAGGCTGGACCCTGCTGGACCATGTCGCGCAGGAGGCGCGCGGATGGGGCATCAGCCGGCTCCAGTCGATCGAGAGCCGGGACAATCGCGCCGCCATCGCGCTGGAGCGGGAAATGGGCTTCAGCGCCCGCGCCGTGGAGGGCGACCCGGCGCTGCTACTGCTGGAGCGGGTGTTTTAACCCGCTTCCAGCGCGGCGCCGGCTTCCATCCAGATTTCCTCGGCGGCGGCCAGCTTCTTTTCGACTTCGGCGCGCTTGACCATCAGCTGGCTATTGGTCATTTTCGCTTCCGCCCCGGTCGCGGTCTTGGGGTCCGACAAGGCGGCGTCGATCCGGCCGCGCTCGGTGGCCAGCGCCGTCATCTCGCGCTCCGCCTTGTTGACGGCGTTCTTGAGCACTTTCTGCTTTTCGCGCCATTCGGCGGCGGCCTTCTTGTCGGCCTTGCGGTCGACCTTGGGCGCATCGCCGCCAGAACCAGTGCCGTTGCCGTCCGCCTTGCGCAGGATGATGTCGGTATAATCGTCAAGGCTGCCGTCGAACGGCTGGGCGGTGCCATTGTCGACCAGCACCAGACGATCGGCGACCAGTTCGATCATGTGCCGGTCATGCGACACGATCACCACCGCGCCGCTATAATCATTGAGCGCCTGCACCAGCGCCTCTCGGCTGTCGACGTCCAGATGGTTGGTCGGTTCGTCGAGGATCAGCAGATGCGGCGCGTCGCGGGTGATGAGGGCGAGCGCCAGACGGGCGCGTTCGCCACCCGACATGGAGCCGACCTTCTGCGTCGCACGCTCGCCGGAGAAGCCGAAACGGCCGAGTTGCGCACGGACCGCGCCGGGGGTCGCGCCTTTCATGACGCGGGTCATATGCTCCAGCGGCGTGTCCGTGACGTCCAGTTCCTCCACCTGATATTGGGTGAAATAACCGACATTCATCTTGGCCGAGCTTTGCATCATGCCTTCCATCGGCGTGAGTTGCGCGGCGATCAGGCGGGCCAGCGTCGTCTTACCATTGCCGTTGCGGCCGAGCAGCGCCAGCCGGTCGTCCGGGTCGATGCGCAGGTTGATGCGGCGCAGGATCGGCGTTTCGGTGTAGCCGACCGACGCCATGTCCATGGTGATGAGCGGCGGGCGCAGTTCGGCGGGGCTGGGAAAGCCGAAATGCAGCGTGGGATCTTCGATCGCGGCGGCGATGGGCTGCATCCGGGCCAGCGCCTTGGCACGGGACTGGGCCTGCTTTGCAGTGGACGCACGGGCGCTGTTGCGGGCGACATAATCCTGCAACTTCTCGCGCTCCGCCGCCTGCTTGGCGCGGGCGGATTCGAGCTGGGCCAGCCGTTCGGCGCGCTGCCGTTCGAAGGCGTCGTAGCCGCCGGGATAGAGGGTGACCTTCCCCCCTTCCAGATGGAGGATATAGTCCACGACATTGTTGAGCAGGTCGCGTTCATGGCTGATGACGACCACGGTGCCGCGATAGGCCTTCAGGAAATTCTCCAGCCAGAGCGTCGCTTCGAGGTCGAGATGGTTCGAGGGTTCGTCGAGCAGCAGCAGGTCGGGATTGGAGAAGAGCAAGGCGGCGAGCGCCACGCGCATTTTCCAGCCGCCCGAATAGCTGTCGAGCGGACGCCCCTGCATTTCTTCGTCGAAGCCGAGGCCGACGAGGATGCGGGCGGCGCGGGCCGGCGCGGTATAGGCGTCGATCGTCGTCAGCCGCTCATAGATATGGCCGAGGCGATCGGGGTCTTCGGTATGCTCCGCCTCCGCCATCAGTTCGGCGCGTTCCTTGTCGGCCTCCAGCACGGTGTCGAACGGGGTCGCGGTGCCCGAGGGGGCTTCCTGCGCGATATAGCCCAGCCGCGTGTCGCGGGGCATGTCGCACGACCCCTCATCCGGGTCGAGCTGGCCGATCATCACCTTCATCAGCGTGGACTTGCCCGCGCCGTTGCGGCCGATGAGGCCGACACGGCTGCGCGGCGGCAGCGCGGCGGCAGCGCGATCGAGAATGGTGCGGCCGCCCAGGCGCACGGTGATGGAATTCAGGTTCAGCATGGGCGCGCCCTTAGCAGAGGTACGGCGGGGCGCAAAGGCGCGAGGGTGCGTTTTACAACAGGGTCAGCGGTTGCGAAGTTCACACCGTCGTGGCGAACGTAAAAGCGTGGGCACAAACGGGTGATGTTGATTTCGCAATAGGAAAATTTTTGCAAAGTCAGGCCCGTGCCGGTGCGAAGGCGGCGCGGGGTGGATGAAGCCGACGGTGGGAAAGAGCCGGCGGGAGGGTGACATGGAATGGGGGGTGTAGGACAGGGGAGGTTTGGCCAGTTGTAGAACGGCAGGCTTGGAGAGGATAGTTGATGTTCATATGGTATCTGCTGCCGACCAGAACCGGTGTTAGCGCAAGCGCCTAGCGTTGATTGCTTGGTATTTTCCGTGCACCTACTCAAACTTTACAGCGGGAGGATTTGCGGACGCATGAAGAACATCTGGAACCTGATCGCTTTGGTGGGATCGTCCTTGCTGGCGTTAATCACCTTCATGGCAAACCAATCCGCAAGCGAGATGCAATCCAACATCGCGAGTTACGCAACAAACCCGCTGGTCCGCTCACTGCCAAACTGGCTTTTCAGGGTCGTACAGACTGACTGGTTTTTAGCCGTCGCATTTTTCGCATTGGGATGCGTCGCAACTGTATTTGTTCGTCGTTGGCTAGGAAAGCGAAATAGTCCGAGCCCGCTTGAAGCTTTGGCCACTGATGTATCGCTTGCCGCTTACTCGCTCGATAACAGTAGCAGTATTTTCGCAAATCCAGCGGTCATCGCCAATCTCAATGTAGTAATGAATAAACTCCGTCGATATGGCTTTGCTACCCCACCCGCCAACAATGGCGGCTTCGCCAAGGACAAAATCTCCTACTATCTCCATCAAGTAGCGGCATATATGAGAGCGGATGGCATCGCCTCTGCCAAGCTATCCGCACAGTCTATTGTGGACAGCTGGAACAAGTAAGCTTGCATCAGCGAGAGTCAATTTGCCATTCGACGTATCGCTCGGAGACGATAGGAATCCTCCAGAGCCCACTAAAAATTTTTAACGTCCACCTCCAAGGATGAAAAAATCGCTGCCCGACGCCGACAACGGGGCACAAACCAGCCCCCTCACCCGTTCCCAAACACCTTAGTCCCCACAACCCCCACCACGATCATCGCCATGAAGCCGGCCTGCACCGCGTTCACGCGGTCGCCGAAGAAGAGCATGCCGCCGATGATGACGCCCACGGCGCCAAGGCCCGTCCAGACCGCATAAGCGGTGCCGGCGGGGATGCCTTTCATCGCGAGGGCGAGCAGGCCCATGTTGATGAAGCTGAGCGCGATCGGCACGGCGGAGGCTTGCCAGCTGCCGATCGTGGCGGCCCATTTCAGGCTAAGCGCCCAGCAGATTTCGGTGAACACGGCAATGCCGAGGATGAGCCACGCCATAGGGCGCTTCCCTTTCGTACAGGGCGGGCTCGGAAAGGCGGCGCGGTGGCCGGAAACCCGAAAGAGGCGGCGCGCCGGAGGACCGTTGTTCTGGGAAGGAGGGTGGTGGACACACTTGGGCTCGAACCAAGGACCCGCTGATTAAGAGTCAGCTGCTCTACCAACTGAGCTATGTGTCCACACTGGCCTACTTCCGTCCCCTTCGAAAGGGGGGGTGACTGCATCGGCCCGATGCAGTGGTGGACAGGGCTGGATTCGAACCAGCGTACGGGAAACCCGGGCAGATTTACAGTCTGCTGCCTTTAACCACTCGGCCACCTGTCCAGTGCCCTACGCTTTGGAAAATTGCGTTCCCGCCGCGCTGGAGGCGGCCTAATGGCGAATGGAGACTTGCCTGTCAATGGCCTGATGTGAAAAGAGCGAAATCATGAAAAAGCCCAATCGCTCCACCAAGCCCAAGAGCGCCTTTCCGCGCTTCTATGGCCGTCACGCCGTTATCGCGGCGCTCGCCAATCCCAACCGCATCGTGCGCAAGATATGGGGGACGCGCGAGGCGCTCGGCGCCCTCGACCTGCCGCCGGTGCTGCCGATCGTCTATTCCGACGTCTCCGACATGGGCCGCATGGTCCCGTCCGACGCGCCGCATCAGGGCATCGTCGCCGAAGTCGAGCCGCTGGACGATGTCTGGCTGGGCGAGATTCTGGAGCAGGGGCAGGACGACAAGCGCCCCATATTGGTGCTGGATCAGGTGACGGACCCGCATAATGTGGGCGCGATCCTGCGCTCTGCCGCGGCGTTCGACGCGCTGTGCATCGTGACGCAGGACCGGCATGCGCCGCCCGAATCGGGGGTGCTCGCGCGCGCGGCGTCGGGCGCACTGGAAAATGTGCCATGGGTGCGGGTGGTGAATCTGGCCCGCGCGCTGGAGGAGATTGCCGAGGCGGGTTACTGGCGCATCGGTCTGGATGGCGACGCCGACACCACTTTGGGCGAGGCGATCGGCGAATCGCGCGTCGCGCTGGTGCTGGGGGCCGAGGGAGAAGGGCTGCGCCACAATACGATCGCCCATTGCGACATCATCGCCAAGCTGCCGATCAGCCCGCGCATGGAGAGCCTGAACGTCTCCAACGCGGCGGCGATCGCGCTGTACGCCGCCACGGTGGGCTGACGGGGCGTTGATTAGGGGGAGAGTGGCTATGGACCGCCTGTATCGCACATTGGGCGCACTGGCGGGGCTGTTGGCGCTCTCCGCCTGTCTGGTGACGCCCGGCAGGTTCGAATCGAGCCTGGATATCCGCGCGGATCGCAGTTTCAGCTTCGCCTATAAGGGCGAGATACTGGCGTCGGACATGGGCAAGGAGGCGCTGACGGGCGCTTCCTCCTCTTCATCCGGCGACGACGCGCCGGAGGGCGAGGCGGAGAACAGCCCCACACTGATGCAGATCGCGGTGCAGGAGGAGGATTTCAGCGACGCGGTGGACGGCGCCAAGGGCGATGATGCGCAGATGCAGGCGATCGCGGCGGCACTGAGCAAGGAGAAGGGGTTTAGATCGGCCCGCTATATGGGCAAGCACAAGTTCGAGATCGACTATGCGATCACGGGCCGGCTGGACCACGCCTTCCTGTTTCCGTTCAACATCGACGCGCAGATCGTGTTGCCCTTCGTCGCAGTGGAAATGCGCGGGGACGATCGGGTACGGGTAAAGGCGCCGGGCTTTGCCAACGGCTTCGACAAGAGCCAGGGGCCTGCCGGTATGGGTGGCGCGGGGGATGAGGCCGCAAAGGCGCTGAACGGCACCTTCACGCTGACCACCGACGCAGAGATCGTCAGCCAGAATCAGGAAGAGGGCGCGGAAACCACGCCGCAGGGCAAGCGGCTCGTGTGGACGATCACGCCGCTGACGAGCGATGCGCCGGCTGCGACATTGCGGGTGAAGAATTGATCTGGTTCAGCAAAGCTGAACGTACGGCACCGGCCCACACCCCCACCCGGTTTCCCTTTCAGTTATACTGTGGGAGGCCGGGTGGGGGTGTGGGCCGGTGCGGCTATATTAAAAAGATCAGTCTTCCGGTGCGATGGTGACGCGCAGGCCGTCCAGCGCGTCGCTCAGCACGACCTGACAGGACAGGCGGCTGCTGTCGTTGCGATGGTCGCTGCTGTCGAGCAGGTCGTTCTCGTCCTCGGTCATCGCCGGCAACGCGTCGGCGAAGGCGGGGTCGACATAGACATGGCAGGTCGCGCAGGAGCAGCAACCGCCGCACAAAGCCAGCAATTCATCAAAGCCATTGTCGCGGATGACTTCCATCACCGACAGGCCATTGTCGCCATCGACAGCCTGTTCTTCACCCGAACGGTTGACCACGATCAGTTTCGGCATCTACCCTATCCCCTCGAAATTTTCTCCGCTCTGACCGACAGGGACCGGGAAATCAAGGGGTCGGGCGCAGTAATATGGTGAACAGTGTCGATCAGTTGCGGACAAGCCTGGACGCGATCGCCGTGTTGGAGCCGGGCTTTGTCGCGGCGATTGCGCGAGTCGGATACCCCGCGCCGCGAGTGCGGGAACCGGGCTATGAGACGCTGCTGCGCACGATCGTGGGGCAGCAGGTAAGCGTGGCGTCCGCCGCCGCCGTATGGCGCAAGCTGGAGGCGGAACTGGGCGAAGGCTGCGCGCCGGAAGCGCTGCTGGCGCGGGATTTCGATGCGTTGCGCGCTTGCGGGCTGTCTCGGCAGAAACAGGGCTATGCCCGCAGTCTCGCCGAACTGATCGTGTCGGGCGCGCTGGACCTGCACGCCCTGCCCGCCGATGACGAGGAGGCGATCGCGCAACTCGTGCAGATCAAGGGGATCGGCCGCTGGTCGGCGGAAATCTATCTGCTGTTCGCGGAAGGACGGCCCGACATCTGGCCCGCCGGCGATCTGGCGATACAGATCGAGATTGGCCGGATATTGGGCATGCCCGAACGGCCGAGCGAGAAATTGACCCGTGAAGTCGCCGAAGCCTGGCGCCCGCATCGCGGCGCCGCCGCGATCATGGCCTGGCACCATTATAACACCGAGGTACTCTGACCCATGCCCCTGCCCCACGCCCGCTATATCGTCGTGCCCCATGAAGGCGTCTGGAAGATCAACCTGAACAATCAATATTATGGCCCCTTCCCCACCGAGGCCCTGGCGGTGGCAAGTGCCACCGATACGGCGCGCAAGGCCGGCGACGCGGGCTATCCGGCGTCGGTGCTGCTGATGGCTGGCACCCAATTCGAGACGTTGTGGACCAACGTGCCCGAATGACCGCCGGCGCGGCCGCCATTGTTCATTTTAGCGCTCAACTATGGAACCGAATGGCCGCGCCGACATTTATCTGATCCAGATTTTACGGGTCATGGAATGCGCAAGAAGGTTTTGATCGTCGAAGACGAGATTTTCGTCGCACTGGAAATCGAGCAGATTGTCGAGGACGCCGGATTCGCGGTCGGGGCCATTGCCGCTGATCGCGAAGCCGCGCTGGCAAGCGCGGACGATTGCGACATCGCGCTGGTCGACCTGAACCTGCGCGACGGACCCACCGGACCGCAGATCGGCATGGAACTGGCGGCGCGGCATGGTATTCGCGTGATATACGTCACCGCCAACCCCGCGCAGATCGGCGAGGCGTCGGTCGCGGCGCTGGGCGTCATTACCAAGCCGTTCCGCCCTCAGAGCATCGCCGCCACGCTGCAACTGGCGGCGGCCGATCAGCCGGACCTGACCGACGCGGAGATTGCCGGCTTTACGCCGTTCCGCCCGACCGGCTCATGGAACGGGATGGAATCCAGAGGCTGAGTTGCAGGCCGTGGGGTTGCCACTGGCGCGCGATCCGGCCACCCAGCTGCCGTTCGACGCTGAGCGTCATCAGCCGGCTGCCAAAGCCATCCGGGCCGCCCGGCACGACCGCCGGGCCGCCCTGCTCCTGCCAGTCGATGCGGACATCATCCCCATCCAGCGCCACATGCAGCGCCACCCTGCCTTCAGCCACGGATAGTGCGCCATATTTGGCGGCATTGGTCGCCAGTTCATGGAACAGCAGCGCCAGCGGCGTCGCGGAGCGGTCGTCGATCGCCGGATTATCGCCCGACAGGAGAATGCGCGTCGCGCCGTCATGGCGATAGGGCGCGAAAATCTGGTCGAGTATGCCCCAGAGCCGCCCTTCCCCGTCGCCGATCTGCCCCGCCGATTCGACGCTGTGCGGGCGGACGAAATCATGGGCACGGCCGAGCGCCAATATGCGGTCGCGCAGATCGTCGGCGACGTCGGCAATGGCCGGATGCTGGCGCGCGGACAGGCCGATCAGGCCGGCGATCACCGAGAAGATATTCTTGATCCGATGCGACAGTTCGTGCGCGATCATCTCGCGCTCGTCGATCATCAGTTTCTGTTCGTGAATGTCGGTGCAGGTGCCGATCCAGCGTATGATCAGGCCATCGGCATCGCGGATCGGAAGGGCACGGCCCAGCGTCCAGCGATAGTCGCCGCCATGATGGCGCAGCCGATATTCGATTTCATAGGGCTCGCCGGTGGCCAGGCTGTTGCGCCAGCGCGCCCAGGCCCGGTCCTGATCGTCGGGATGGAACATGCCGTTCCAGCCGGTTCCATCGGTCGATCCGGGCGGCACGCCGGTATATTCATACCAGCGGGCGTTGTAATAATCATGATAGCCGTCGGGCAGCGTCGACCAGACCATTTGCGGCATGGTGTCGGCGAGCGAGCGAAACAGCCGGTCGCTTTCGGCGACGGCGGCCGCGTCGAGCCGCTGGCGCATGATCATGTCGCGGTCGCGGCGGCGCCCCTCCAGTTCCACCATCACCTGTCGGGCGAGCAGCGTCAGCCCCTGCCGTTGCAGCGACGTCAGGTCCGGGCGCGGCACCGTGTCGATGACGCACAGCGCGCCCAGTGGTTCACCATCCGCCCCCATCAGCGGCGCGCCGGCATAGAAGCGGATATGGGGTGGCCCTGTGACCAGAGCATTTTCGGCGAAGCGCGGATCGCGGGTCGCGTCAGGTACGATGAAGATATCGTCGCCCAGCATCGCCAGCGCGCAGAAGGATACGTCGCGCGGCGTTTCTTCCGCGTCCAGTCCGACGCGCGCCAGAAAGCGCTGGCGCACATCCTCGACAATGCTGACCAGCGCAATCGGCGCGCTGCACAGTTCGGCGGCGAAGCCGGTAATGTCGTCGAGATTGCGGAAGCCGCCAGCGTCGAGGTCGTACAGCGCCAGCAGCGCCGCCCGATCCGTTGCCAAGCCCCGTCCTTCAGCCATTATGGCCCTCAGCCATCGCTGACGCGCTCGATATCGGCGCCGACGGCGGAGAGTTTTTCCTCCAGCCGTTCATAGCCGCGATCGAGATGATAGACGCGCTGGACCTGCGTTTCCCCTTCAGCGGCAAGGCCAGCGAGGATGAGGCTCATCGAGGCGCGCAGATCGGTCGCCATCACCGGCGCACCGACCAGCTTGTCGACGCCGCGCACCACGGCGGTCCGACCGTTGACGGCGATGTCCGCACCCATACGGGCCAGTTCGGGGACGTGCATATAGCGGTTTTCGAAGATGGTTTCGGTCAGCACCGACGCGCCGTCCGCCTTCGTCAGCATCGCCATGAACTGCGCCTGCATGTCGGTCGGGAAGGCCGGGAACGGCGCGGTCGACAGGGTCAGGGGCTTCAGCTTGCCGTCCGAGGAAATGCGGATGCCGTCCTTGTGCGGATCGACCTGAACGCCCGCGTCGCGCAGGGCGGCGAGGATGGCGTGCATGTCGTCGGCATTGGCGCCAACCAGATCGACCGAGCCACCGGTGATCGCGGCGGCGCAGGCATAGCTCCCCGCTTCGATCCGGTCCGGCATGACGCTGTAGGTCGCGCCGTGCAGACGCTCACGGCCATGGATGATCAGCTTGTCGGTGCCGATGCCCTCAATGTCCGCGCCCATCGCGACGAGCAAATTGCACAGGTCGACGATTTCCGGCTCGCGCGCCGCATTTTCGAGGATGCAGGTGCCCTTGGCGAGCGAGGCGGCCATCACCGCATTTTCGGTGGCGCCGACCGACACGACCGGGAAAGTATAGATGCCGCCGGGCAGGCCGCCGTCCGGCACGCTGGCGCGGACATAGCCGGCCGTGGTTTCGAGCGTCGCGCCGAAGGCTTCCAGTGCCTTCAGATGCAGGTCGATCGGGCGGTTGCCGATGGCGCAGCCGCCGGGCAGCGAAACCCGCGCTTCGCCGACGCGGGCCAGCAGCGGCCCCAGCACCAGGATCGACGCGCGCATTTTCCGCACGATGTCATAAGGCGCCTCGGTCGAGGTGACGCGGCCGGCGCGCATGGTCAGGACGCGGCCGAAATCCTCCGGCCGGGCGCCTTCGATCATGGTCGATACGCCCAACTGGTTCAGCAGATGGCCGAAACTGTCGACGTCGGCCAGACGCGGCAGATTGCGCAGCGTAACCGGCTCGTCGGTCAGCAATGCGCAGGGCAGCAGCGTCAGGGCGGCGTTCTTTGCGCCGGAGATGGGAAGGCGGCCGTTGAGCATATTGCCGCCGCGAATGTGAATGCGGTCCATTGGGCAGGGTTAATAACGTCTAATGCGCCCCGCGCAAGGCGGCTGCGGGGTCATTTGACGGTATCAGCCGGGCGCCTGGTGGCAATGTGAAATATTATTGCAAAGCGCGGCCCGACCTTGATCGAGTTTAGTGTGCATTCTGAAAATGCAGCCAAAAGGCGAAAGGGGCGTTTTGCCATCGTAACGACAATTGGAAAAAGGTGTTTTTGGTGGCAACGAGTTGTTTCGCGGAAAGGCTGGCAAAACAGGTGCCGCTGTCCGATGCGGAAAAGAAGGCATTGGCCCGGCTCGAAGAAAATCCGCGCAAGGTGAAGCGCGGTGCGATGATCCAGCGCGTCAACGAGACGGTGACGGAATTGTTCGTGCTGCGCGAAGGGCGGGTGATGAGCTATGTCATCCTGCCCGATGGCAGCCGCCAGATATTGCGCGTCTATTTTCCCGGCGATTTCATCGGATCGGCCAGCACCATCTATAGCAAGGCGCCCGAATCGCTGGTTGCGCTATCGGATGCGATCGTCTGCCCGTTCGACAAACATGCGCTGCGCCGGCTGCTGGACGAATATCCGCGCGTTGCCGCGCTGCTATTCCTGCTGTCCAATGCGGAGCGGGTGGCGATGACCGACCGGCTGGCGGCGCTGGGCCGAACTTCGGCCAAGGCGCGGGTCGCGTCCTTCCTGCTCGACATGTTCGACCGGCTGCGCGTGACCGACGACAGCATCACCGACAGTTTCGACCTGAAGCTGACGCAGGAGGAAATCGGCGATTCTATCGGGCTGACATCGGTCCATGTGAACCGCATGATCCGCCAGATGGAGCAGGAAGGGCTGATCAGCCGATCCAACGGCCGCATCATCCTCAATGACATGGCGCGGCTGGAAGAGATCGGCCATTATACCAACCGGCACAAGGACATGGATCTGGATTGGCTGCCGGTCGGCTGAGCCGCCCGGCGCGGTGCATCAGGCCAGCAGTTCGACGTCCCAATAGAGCCAGTCATGCCAGCTTTCGTGCAGATAGCCGGGCGGGAAGGCGCGGCCATGTTCCAGCAATTGCCAGCTGGTCGGGCGGATCGGCTGGACATGCAGGCTCATGCCCGCTTCCTTCGGCGTCCGTCCGCCCTTTTTGAGGTTGCAGGGCGAACAGGCGGTGGCGACATTTTCCCATGTCGTGCGCCCGCCCGCGCGGCGCGGCACGACATGATCGAAGGTCAGGTCGGCGCCGGTGCCACAATATTGGCAGGCGAACTTGTCGCGCAGGAACAGGTTGAAGCGGGTAAAAGCCGGATGTTCGGACGGACGCACATATTGTTTGAGCGCGATGACCGAGGGAATCTTCATTTCCAGGCTGGGGCTGTGGACCTGCCGCTCATAGCTGGCGATGATGTCCACCCGGTCGAGGAACACCGCCTTGATCGCCGTCTGCCAGGGCCAGAGGCTGAGCGGATAATAGCTGAGCGGCGTGAAATCCGCATTGAGAACGAGCGCCGGGCAATTTTCCGGATGCCGTATGAGGTCGGGATGGTACATAAAAACCTTCTTCCCCCTGATCACCGCCGCTGATCGTCCAGCAAGGTGACAAGGGCATGACAGCATTAACGAATATCTCCCGTCAAGAGCCTGTATGACTCATCTTACCGCACCACTGCATATGGTGACCCGCTTCGCCCCCAGCCCCACGGGATTGCTCCATGTCGGCCATGGCTGGTCGGCGCTGATGGCGATGGACATGGCGCGCGCCGCCGGCGGCGCCTTTCGCCTGCGGATCGAGGATATAGACGGGACGCGGAGTCGGCCGGAGCATGTCGCGGGGATATTGGCCGACCTGACATGGCTGGGCGTGGACTGGGACGGCGAGGTGATGTTCCAGTCACAGCGGCTGGACCAATATGATGCGGCACTGGACAGGCTGCGGGCGGAGGGCTTGCTTTACTCCTGTTTCTGTACGCGGGCGGACATACAGGCCAGCCTGACCGCGCCGCACGGGCCGGAGGGGCCGGTCTATCCGGGGACATGCCGGGGGCTGGACGACGCAGAACGCGCCCGGCGCATTGCCGTGGGCGAGGCCCATGCCTGGCGGATCGACATGGGGCGGGCGGTGGCGCGGGCGGACGCGCTGGAATGGACGGCCCTGCCCTTCCCGCCCGATCGCGACCCCGGCATGCCCATCACCGCGACGCCCCTCACCCATGGTGACGTGGTGCTGGCGCGCAAGGATGCGCCGGCCAGCTATCATCTGTCCTGCACGCTGGACGATGCCGCGATGGGCGTGACCCATGTGCTGCGCGGCGACGACCTTCATGGCGCGACCCATGTCCATCGGCTAATTCAGGCGCTGCTGGACCTGCCCAGCCCGGCCTATATCCATCACCCATTGCTGCTTGGCGCGGATGGCAGGCGGCTGGCCAAGCGCGACGGGGCGATCGCGCTGGCTGAACTGCGCCGCGACGGCATGGACCCGGCGGCGCTGGCGGCGGACCTGCGCGCGGGACGCTTTCCCATTGGCATCAGCATCGCAAGCGCCTAGCATCGCGCCCATGAACACGATCCTCGTCATCGCCCTGATCCTTGCCATGGCCGCGACGCTGTTCGCGCTGATCCGCGGCATCATCGCCTTCCTCCAGACAACGAAGGAAGAGTTGAACCTGCCCGAAGGCGCGGTGCGACCGTCCAGCCTGAAGCAGAACAAGATGATGCTGAACCGCATCCTGTTTCAGGCGGCGGCGATCATCATCGTCGCCATCCTGCTGCTGTCCAAAGGTCATGGCTGACGCCACGTTCTCATGGTCAAGCTGAACAAGATCTACACCCGCACCGGTGACAAGGGGACCACGGGCCTGGTCGACGGATCGCGCCTGCCCAAACATGCGCCGCGCATGCAGGCGGTGGGCGATGTGGATGAGGCGAACAGCGCGATCGGCCTGGCCATCGTCGCCATGGGGGCCAGCGAGGAATCGGGCTGGCTGACGACCATCCAGAACGACCTGTTCGATCTGGGCGCCGATCTGGCGACGCCCATTCCAGACGGTCCGGACGAACCCTGGGCGTTGCGCATCGTGGCGAGCCAGGTGACGCGGCTGGAGCAGCAGATCGACGCGATGAATGCCGATCTGGCGCCGCTCGACAGTTTCATCCTGCCGGGCGGATCGCCCGCCGCTGCGGCCGTTCACCTCGCCCGCGCCATCACGCGCCGGGCGGAGCGCAGCGCGACCGCCGCTGCGGTCGAGGTGTCGCTGAACGGCCAGGCCCTCGCCTATCTCAACCGATTATCCGACCTGTTGTTCGTGCTGACCCGGCGGCTCAATGACAATGGTGCGGCCGATGTGAAATGGGTGCCCGGCGCATCCCGCTGATCGGACCGGCAACCGTCTGGAAACACGGACTGACTCTCCGCCGCCACGGCTTACCGAATGTCAGGCGATTAACCCTGTTTCTTCAGAAGGCGTTTAGATGCCCTTTGGACGGTGCGCCCCAATCGCAATAGACGGGGATCGCCATGCAATTCTACCTCGCCACCTCCTTCATCTTTCCGCGCTCGCTGCGCCTGCGCCTGTTCACGCTCTGCTTCGTCGCCACCCATTTGCCGCTGCTCGCCTATCTGGGCTGGGGCTTTGCCAGCGGGCGCATCCAGCTGGCCGAATTCGTGCTGCTGACCATGGCCACGGTGGTCGGCACCGGCATCGCTTTGCTGGGCATCGGCGCGCTGCTGAACCCCATCCATGCGCTGGCAGAGACGCTGCATCGCGGCGAGAGCGAAGCACCTGCCCTGCCGGAGGTCGGCGACGTCATCCACACCCTCTATGCCGGGGTGCAGCGCGCCGCCCATGCCACGCGCGAGCAGATGGACCATCTGCATCAGGCCGCGCATGAAGACCCGCTGACCGGCATCGCCAACCGGCGCGGTTTCCTGACCCATATGGAGGGGCTGCCCGAAGACCGGCGCAGGGGCTGCGTCGCGATCATCGACATCGACTATTTCAAGCGGGTCAACGACCTGAAGGGCCATGAGGAGGGCGACCGGGTGCTGGCCGCCTTCGCCACCCGCCTGTCAGCGCTGGTCCGCCGCGTCGACATGGTATCGCGCTGGGGCGGCGAAGAATTCGCCATCTTCTTCCAGGATTGTATCGAGGATGAGGCGAGCTGGTCGCTGGCCCGGATCGCCAGCCGCATGCGCAGCGACCCGATCGGCGAAGTGAACGACCGGCCGATCAGCTTTTCCGCTGGCATATGCCGCTGGACCGGCGGCGATCTGGACGAGGCGCTGCGCCGCGCCGACGATGCGCTGTACGAGGCCAAGCAGTCCGGCCGCGACCGGGTGTGCCGGGCCGCACCGATCCTTCAGGAAGTGTGACCTTTAGGGCAGCGGTCGGAACCCCCGGCCGCCTTCATGCGCTTATCTTTCCGAGAGCGGCCAACCGTATCGGAAAGGGCAGGCATGGCGAGAAGCTGGACAGAGGCCCATCAGGACGACCTGGAAGAGCGCTACCGCACGGTGCGGGCGCTGACACAGGCGCTTACCGCCCCGCTGTCCGATGCCGATGCCACGGTCCAGTCGATGGCCGATGCGTCGCCGGCCAAATGGCATCTGGCGCATGTCAGCTGGTTCTTCGAGACATTCATATTGCGCGACCATGTGCCGGGCTATCGCCCATTCGACCCGCGCTACGCCTTTCTGTTCAACAGCTATTATGAGGCGGAGGGCGCGCGCCATGCCCGGCCGCTGCGGGGCATGCTGACCCGCCCGTCGCTGACCGAAATCTACGCCTATCGCGCCCATGTCGACGCAGCGCTGACCGATGCGCTGGGCATGCTGCCGCAGGCAGCGCGCGCGCTGGTGACGCTGGGCCTGCACCATGAGCAGCAGCATCAGGAGTTGCTGCTGACCGACCTGCTCCACCTCTTTTCGCTCAACCCGCTGGAACCGGCCCTGTTCGAAGCGCCGAGCGCCGTGCCGGTAGACCTCCCCGGCCCGCTCCACTGGATCGAGGGGCGCGAAGGGCTGGTGGAAGTGGGCGAGGATGGCCGCAGCGCCTTCGCCTTCGATTGCGAGGGGCCACGGCACAAGGCGGTGCTGCGCCCGCATGCGCTGGCGCACCGACCGATTACCAACGGCGAATGGATCGCCTTCATCGAGGATGGCGGCTATCGCACGGCGGCCCACTGGCTGTCGGACGGCTGGGCCTGGGTGCAGGCCGAGGGGATCGACGCGCCGCTTTATTGGAAACAGGGCGAGCAAGGCTGGACCCGCTTCGGGTTGGACGGGCGCCAGCCGGTCAATCCCGCTGCCCCCGTCACCCATATCAGCCTGTATGAGGCCGACGCCTATGCCAGCTGGGCCGGCGCACGCCTGCCGACCGAAGCGGAATGGGAATGTGCGGCGCAAAATGTCGCCGCGATCAGCGGTAATCAGCTGGACGGCCCGCTCTGCCCCCGGCCGCGCCCGGCCGAAGCCGGCACGGCGCTGACGCAAATGTTTGGCGATGTGTGGGAATGGACCGGCAGCGCCTATCGCCCCCATCCCGGTTTTCGCGCGGCACCGGGCGCGGTCGGCGAATATAATGGCAAGTTCATGTCCGGCCAGTTCGTGCTGAAGGGCGGCAGCTGCGCCACGCCGCGCGGCCATGGCCGGGCCAGCTACCGCAATTTCTTTTATCCCCATCAACGCTGGCAGTTCACCGGGCTGCGGCTGGCCAAGGATCTGTAAGTCCCATGTTGCTGACCGACGACGCCCCCGCGATGCACCATGCCATCGACCCGGCCTTCCGCCATGACATCATGGACGGCCTGTCGCGCAGCCCCAAGGCGACGCCGCCCATCTGGTTCTACGACCGGCGCGGGTCGGAGCTGTTCGAAGCGATCACCGACCTGCCCGAATATTATCCGACCCGCACCGAAACCGCGCTGCTGCGTAACCATGGCGCGGATTTTGCCGCCGCCATCGGCCCCGGCCGGGCGGTGGTGGAGTTTGGCGCGGGCAGTTCCCGCAAGACGCCGCATTTGCTGCGCGCCATCGCGCCGGCCGCCTATGTGCCGATCGACATCAGCGGCGACTTTCTCCACGCGAGCAGCGCGGAACTGGCACAAGCCTTTCCCGACCTGCCGGTGCTGCCGGTGGTGGGCGACTTCAACCGACCGCTCGCTTTGCCCACCGCGATCGTGGGGATGCCGCGGCTCGGCTTCTTCCCCGGCTCTACCATCGGCAATATGGAGCCGGACGCGGCGGTGGACCTGCTGCGCGCGATGCGGCGGCTGCTGGGGGATGATGCCAGGCTGCTGATCGGCATGGACCGGATCAAGGATCGGGACCGGCTGATCGCCGCCTATGACGATGCGCAGGGCGTGACCGCCGCCTTCAACCTCAATCTGATCGCGCGGATCAACCGCGAGCTTGAGGGCGACTTGCCGGTGGAGGGCTTTGCCCATCGCGCGGTCTGGAATGACGAGAAGGCGCGGATCGAAATGCATCTGGAGGCGCGGCGACCGCTGCATTTCCATGTCGCGGGCCGCTGTTTCCATATGGATGCGGGCGAGACGATCCATACCGAGAGCAGCCATAAATATGGCGCACGCGACGAACGGCTGCTGCTGCGCGCCGGCGGATGGGAGCCGGCGACGGAGTGGATGGACGATGAGGGCCTGTTCGCGCTGGTGCTGGCGGAGGCGGGGTAGAGGAGCAGATAGCGGTCAGAGGCGGATCAGCGACATCGTCACCCTAGACTTGATCCGGGGTGACGCTTTTTCTGAGGCTTGCGGAAACAGCGGGATGCCGGGTCAAGCCCGGCATGACGAAATAGGGTATGTCTGGCTTCGACCACTTTCAGTCATTCCGCCGGATGATACAGACCCTTGAAGTCGTCCATTCATTTAGAAGGTAAAATTACGAAATCTGACAACAAGCGGACACTCGCTATTAGTTGTACCCCAACTCCCTAAAAAGGAATGCTGTTACAACGATCGTTGCCCACAATGCCGCATAGCGCTCACTGTACGGCTTGATGCTTCCACCTGCACGTTTGTTGATTGACAGCGACCCTATAATGAAGACGACTATCCACATCACTGCCGCAAGGGCAATTGGAAAAATCGGACTTGTTTGATCTTCGTTCATATTTACAGGCTATCCCGGCTAGCTGAACGACTGCAAGTGGGTGATTGTTGTCGAACGATTTTCCCCCATCGTTCGCTATCGCCGGTCATCACTCCAAAACCCGACATTCCGCTACCTAACCTACCCCGTCGCCAGCAGCAAATCGCGCAGGTCGGTGAGGCTGGGCAGCACCTGCGCGCAGGCGAGCACCAGTTCTTCGGTCGGGGGGAGCAGGTCAGGGACCATCACCGTCGCCATGCCCGCCGCCACGGCCGATCGGACGCCGGCATGGCTGTCCTCCACCGCGACGATATCGGCCGGAGCGATGCCCAACCGCTGCGCGGCCAGCAGATAGGGTTCCGGGTGCGGTTTGGGCTGGTCGACGTCGCTGCGGGTCACGATGACGTCGAAATAGTGGAGCAGGCCGCTCTTCTCCAGCCGCTGCTGCGCATAGGGCGCGGCGGTGGAGGTGGCGAGCGCCATGGGGATGCCGGCCTGTTTCAGATGATCGAGCAGCAGCAGCGCGCCGGGGCGCAGCGGGATGCCGGCATCGACCGCCGCCTCGAACAGCGCGTCGCTGTCGGCATAGAAGCGGGCGAGCGGGAAGTCCGGCCCCAGATGTGCGGCCAACACCCGCTCATTTTCGTCGCGATGGATGCCGACCATGGACAGGAGCAGCGCGTCCGACATCGGCCAGCCGATCGCCTCGCCCGTTTCGGCAAAGGCGCGCTTATGCGCCGCTTCGGTGTCGATCAGCGTCCCGTCCATGTCGAAGATCACCGCGCGGATTGTCTCCGGCAGGTTGGAGGGGCTGATCGACGGGGCGGATTGGCGCAGCAACTGGGTCATGTCACCGATATGGCGGCGTTGCGTCTCAATTCCATTGCAAAATCGGGTGAGGCGATTGCGAATATTGCCTGAAACGCGCCTTATTCCGTCACCTGCGCCGACCATGTCCTGATCCAGTGCCAGGCGCCGCGACATTCGCCCATGCTGGTCGCTTCGATCAGGCGGAAGCGCGTGCCGTCCCAGACATAGGCTTCGCTGCCGCCGCAATCGCCCAGCCCGCGCCCCTTGGCGAAGCTGTCGAGCCGCAGCTTGTCCTGCGTCCAGCCCACATTGACCAGCATCGGTCGCGCCTCTTCCTCGCTCCAGCCTGGCTTCATGTCGAAACCGGCCAGGCGGAAGGCGCGGCGGCCCGCGTCCCCGGTCGCGATCACGGGGATGGAGGTGAAATTATAGGCGCCGCTGCCGCAGGGGACGAGGATCAGCGTTTCGGTGCGCGACAGGCGATAGAGTTGCGGCGGTTCTGCGCCCTTCATCTCCTCGGCGCAGCCGGTAAATTTGCCGATCGCGGTCAGTTCCTCGCGCCACAGGGCGGCAGGCGCGGCCGTGCCGGGCAGCGGGGCGCGACGGATGGTCGGCGCAGCCGGCGCGGCGCGCACGGCGATCGGCCCCATGGCCCCGGTTGCGACCAGCGCTGTGCTGGTGCCGGCCCGCCCCTGCCGCGCGTCCATATAGCGCAAGGCCGCGCCCGATCCGGCCAGCGAGGGTTTGCCGAGAGATCGGTTGCCCGCCTTGATCTCCAGCACGCTGCCGCGTGCCATGGCGATGGCCAGCGCCGATGCCTGCGGCCCGCGCAGCGTGGCGTCGCCGTCGCGGCTCATCGCGCTGGCGACCTTGCGCCCATCGACATGGAAGCTGAATTCGCCGCCGCCCTTGGCATCGCGGCTGACCCAGACTTCGGCGGCCCCGTCCGGCCCGGCGTCACGGACCACGCCGACCATGATCGGACTGTCTGGCCATGCGCCGCCCTCTGGAAATAGGGACACCGCCTCGCATCGGTTGCGATTGTCGCAACCGACGGTCCAGTCCTTATAGGTTTCCAGTGCGCCGGGCTTGGGTGCCTGCGCGTCCCCTATGCCTGCCGAGCCGAGTGCCGCCAGCGCGGCCAGGAAAAAATGCTTTGCCCCCATGGGTTAACCATAACCGATTTGCATCGGCAGGGGTAGGCCCAACGTTACGGCATCGTCTCGATCCCCATCAGAGGCTGAGCATCAGCCCCGCCAGTGCCGCACTCATGAGGTTGGCGAGGCTGCCGGCGACCAGCGCCTTCAGCCCCAGCTTCGCGATCATCGGCCGCTGATTGGGGGCAAGATTGCCCGTTACCGCCATCTGGATCGCGATCGAACTGAAATTGGCGAAGCCGCACAGCGCGAAGGTGATGATGGCGATGGTCGCGGGCGACAGTGCGCCCTGCACCTGACCCAGGTTGATATAGGCGACGAATTCGTTGAGCACGACCTTCGTACCGAACAGGCCGCCGGCCACCTGCGCCTCGTTCCACGGAATGTTGAGCAGATACATGACCGGCGAGAAGACATAGCCGAGCAGCATCTGGAAGCTGAGGTCGGGATAGCCGAACCAGGCGCCGATGCCACCCAATATGCCATTGGCCAGCGCCACCAGCGCAACGAAGGCCAGCACCATGGCGCCGACTGCGACAGCGAGTTTGACACCCGTCTGCGCGCCCTGCGCGGCCGCCATGATGAGGTTGGCGGGTTTCTCCTCATCATGGGTGGCGACCGGCATGGGTTCGCCCGGCGTCGTTTCCGCGTTCAGCGCCTGCGCCACAGCTGCGGCGCGGCGGGTTTCGGGCAGGTGGATGTCATCCTCCAACGGCAGTTCCGGCTCGCATTCGGGGACATCGGGCATCATGATCTTGGCCATCAGCAGGCCACCGGGCGCCGCCATGAAGCTGGCCGCGAGCAGATAGTCGATCTTGATCCCCATCGAAGCATAGGCCGCGAGGATCGTACCGGCCACGCCGGCCATGCCGCTGGTCATCACCGTGAACAGCTGCGGCGGGGTGAGTCCGGCGAGATAGGGGCGGATGACCAGCGGGCTTTCGCTTTGCCCGACGAAGATATTGGCGGCGGCGCACAGGCTTTCCACCTTCGACACGCCCGTCACCTTCTCGATCGCGCCGCCGACCCAGCGGACGATGAACTGCATGATGCCCAGATAATAGAGGATCGACACCAGGCTGGCGAAGAAGATGATGACCGGCAGCGCGGCGATAGCGAAGCTGGCCCCGCCGATTTCCGGCTTGGCCAGCGGGCCGAAGATGAAGTCGGTGCCAGCCTGCGCATAGCTGAGCAGATTGGCCACGCCATGCGACATGCCGCCGATGATCGCCCGGCCGGCCGGGACATAAAGCACCAATATGGCGATCCCCGCCTGCAACAGGAAGGCCGCACCGACCACGCGCGGGCGAATGGCGCGGCGATCGGACGAGAGAGCGAAAGCGATGGCGAGAATCAGAAGGATGCCGGCGAGGCCGATAAGAAGATGCATGAAGCGCTTTCGCGGGAAATGACAAACCGCGCGACTATATGACCCCGGACGCGCAGAGGCCAGCCCCGTTTGACTCCCCTTCCCGGCCCGCCCGACTGCTACAAAGCCGCTACATTGGGCAATCGGCCGGAGACATGCCGCGCCTAGGGACGGTCCTTGAGGGTCTTTACACAAGACAAGAGGGACTAGGGTAGATGGCTGATAGGAACGACGCGCACGACCATGGGTTGATGCACGATCTGGAACAGATGCGCGCATTGGCGCGGGAGAAGATCGGGCGACGGCGGACCTTGCGCCTGCTTTTTTCGGCGAGCGGCGCGGCGCTGATCGGCGCCTGTGGCGGCGGGTCGGGGTCTTCTGGCGATTCGACCGCGACCCCGACACCCACGCCGACCCCGACGCCAACCCCCACACCGACGCCCACCCCGACACCCACCGGCACCTGCATCGCCGATCCGGAAGAAACCAACGGCCCCTATCCGGCCGACGGATCGAACAGCAGCAATGGCAGCGTGGTCAATGTGCTGGACGACACGGGCATCGTGCGCACCGACATCCGGTCGAGCTTCGGATCGTCCAGCGGCACGGCTGCGGGCATCACCATGACGCTGACCCTGACGGTGGTGAATGTGAACAGCGGATGCGCCGCGCTGGAAGGCTATGCCGTCTATATCTGGCACTGCACCCGCGACGGCCTCTATTCGCTCTATACCGTGCCGGGCGAAAATTATCTGCGCGGCGTGGGCGTGACCGACGCCAATGGACAGGTGACATTCACCAGCATCTTCCCCGGCTGCTATGACGGGCGCTACCCGCATATCCATTTCGAGGTTTATCCCAGCCTGGCGCGGGCGACCAGCTATGCCAATCGCGTGCTGACGTCGCAGTTCGCGATGCCGACCGACGCCTGCAACACGGTCTATGCCACCAGCGGTTACAGCAGCAGCAAGACGAATTTCGCCAAGATCACCACCAGCAGCGACAATGTGTTCGGCGACAACACGTCGGCACAGGTCGCGGCGATGACGCCGACGATGACCGGCGACATCACCAACGGCTTCACCGGCACCGTGACGGTCGGCCTGGCAATCTGAAGGAAGGAACGGGATGACTTTGCAGGAGGCGCATTCCCCCGATATGCTGGCCGTCATGGACGGTTCACGCATATTGGTGGTCGACGACGATGCGGATATCCGCACGCTCCTGTCGGACTTTCTGGAACAGCATGGCTTTGCCGTGACGGCGGTGCCGGACGGCGCGCGCATGGACGAGGTGCTGGGCGTGCAGGATTTCGACATCGCCGTGCTGGACGTGATGATGCCGGGCGAAGACGGCCTGTCGATCCTGCGCCGCCTGTCGGCGCGGGGCGGCCTGCCGGTCATCATGCTGTCGGCGATCGGCAGCGACATCGACCGGATCGTCGGCCTGGAAATGGGGGCGGAAGATTATCTGCCCAAGCCATGCAACCCGCGCGAGCTGCTGGCGCGCGTACGCACGGTGCTGCGCCGCCACCGGCGGCAGGTGGCCGAAACGCCGGAGGCCAGTGGCAAGCGGCTGCGCTTTGCCGGCTGGCAGGTCGATATGGGGGCCCGCCTGCTGACCGATCCCGACAATGTCGTCGTGACCCTGACCGATGGCGAGTTCCGCCTGCTGCGCGCCTTTATCGAGCATCCGCGCCGGGTGCTGAGCCGCGACCAGTTGCTCGACTATTCGGCCGGCAGCGAGACCGAAAGCTATGACCGGGCGATCGATGTGCAGGTCAGCCGCCTCCGCCGCAAGCTGGAGCGGGGGGCGCGGACGGAAGGGACGGACGATCTGGTCCGCACCATCCGCAACGAAGGCTATATGTTCACGGCCGAGGTCCGCCCGGTTTGACGCCGCCCAACCCGTCCATCCTGACGCGCATCGTCGCGCTGGTCGCGGCGACGCTGCTGCTGGCGCTGGGCGCGATGATGCTGGTCGCCTTTCGCGGCCCGCCGCCCCATGCCCGGCCGATGATGCTGGGCGAGGCCGCTGCGCTGATGCAGGGCGGGGCCGTCCCGACTGGTAGCTGGACGGTGACGCGCTACCGGTCCGACCCGCCACCGCTGGCCGAACCGGGTCAGGTCGAGGATCGCGGCATGGCGGCGCAGATCGCGGCCTTGCTGGGCGCGCGCCCGGCGGACGTCCGCGTGCTGCGCGAGCAGCCGCCGATGCGCATGGCCGATCCCGACCGCAAGCCATGGCCCCAGCCCGGTTTCGGCCCCGGCCCCGACCGCATGATGCTGCATGGCGCCGTCCTGCTGGCGCGCCGGACGCAGGATGGCTGGCAGGTGGTGCAGGCGCGGCAGGGCGCCAATCTGCGTTGGTATGCCATCACCCTGTCGCTGATGGCCGGGATCTTCATCCTGTTGCTGCTGCCGGCCTATTGGGTGGCGCGGCGCATCACCCAGCCGATCCGCCGGCTGGCCGAAGGCGCGGCGACCGAGCGGCCGGAACGGGCCGATCCGCTGCCGCTGACCGGCCCGCCGGAGGTGCGCGCGGTCGGCGCCGCCTATAATCATATGCGGACCCGGATCGCCGACTATCTCAACGAGCGGACGGCGATGCTGGTGGCGATCGCCCATGATCTGCGCACGCCGATGACCCGCCTCTCCTTCCGGCTGGAAGCGCTGCCCGATGACCCGCGCGCCAAGGCGCAGGCGGATGTCGAGGAAATGCGGGCGATGGTCACCGACCTGCTCGACTTCATGCGCGGTCAGGGCGACGCCGCTGCCCATGTGCGCATCGATTTGAGCGCCATTGTCGAGACTCTGGCCGACGATCTGGCCGATATGGGGCAGGATGTGGCTGTGACGCGCAGCGCCCGCGCGGTGATCCGCGGCGATGCCGTCGCGCTGCGCCGCTGTGTCGCCAATCTGGTCGAGAATGCCGTGCGCTATGGCGGGTCGGCGCGGGTCGCTCTGGCGGTCGCTGGCGGACGGGTGACGGTGGCGGTCGAGGATGAGGGACCGGGCGTGCCCAATGAGGCGATCGAGCGGCTGTGCGAACCTTTCTATCGCGGCGAGGCATCGCGCAACCGGGAAACCGGCGGGGTCGGACTAGGTCTGGCGATCGCCCGGCGCATCGCCGACGATCATGGCGGACGGCTGGACTTTGCCAACCGGACCGAGGGCGGATTGCGCGCGAGTGTGACCCTGCCGCTGGAACGGCAGGTCTAAGGCGCCCCGCTCACTCCTCGAACGCGAGCGAGAACCAGGAGGCCATGGCATCCAACGCCAGCGGCGAGAGGCGGATCGCGCGGCGGCGGCGGCTGTTGGGGGAGGTGCGATGCTCGTCCAGCAAACCGCGCCGCTCCATCGTGCCGACCTGCCCCACCACGACGCTGAGCGACAGGCGCAGCGTCTCGCTCAATTGCTCAAGCGTCAGCGCACCGCCCTCCAGTTCCGCCTGATAGAGGGCCAGCAATATATCCCAGGCGGGGTCGGCAAAGAGATTTTGCCCGAACAGCATCGCCCGCACACGGCGAGCCTCCAGATAGCGGGCAAGGATGGGAAGCTGGTCATTCCCGTCCCCGTCCAGAATGGCGGGTTCTTCCTTGCGGGCGTGAAAATTGGTCAGGCAGCGTTGCAGCGCGACCACCAGGTCCACCGCTTCCTGGCTCGGCAGGTGGCGGTCAGGCGGGATATGCGCGGTCATTGATCTTTTTCCGGTCGAGTTCGATACCGATGATGGTGAAGAGCAGCAGCGGGATCACCCAGACAGTGCTCAGCCCGGCATAGATGCGCTCCGAAAAGCCGGGCAGCATCATCGTCACGACATGGGTCAATACGGTCATCAACTGGCTGGCCGTCGCCCAGATCGGCCAGTAGCGGTTGCTGCGCATCATCAGCCAGATGAGGCAGCCCAGCAGCAGGGCGTCGACCAGCATCAGCCAGATCTGGGTCGCGTGCCACGACCCGGCCAGTTGCGCCGGAATGGTGAGCAGCACGCAGCCCAGAAAGGCGGTGGTGAACCACCGGCCGTCCCGGCCGCCGAAGACAAGGGCAAAGACGCAGCCGAAGGCGGTCAGCATCCAGAAGAAAAGGGTCAGCCAGAAGGAAGCCACCGTCATCCACATTTCCGATTGAGAGGGGGGGCAAAGGTCATGCGGACGCGGTGGCCTCCACCTGAGCAGGGGCGGTGCGACTGCACCGGACCATCTGCTCGGGTCTTGTGATTAAAGCGTTTTCCAAGCAGGTGGAATCACCTGCTGCCTCGAAAAACGCGGTGAACCAAAAACCTGGAGCAGCCGAGCCGATGCAATCGGATCGGAAACTGCTCCAGCGGGTTTTCGTCAGGCGACCAGGGTCAGGTGGCGCGCCGTTTCCTGCTGCTCCAGTTCCAGGCCGATCGGGCAACCGACCGACGTGACCGGAATGGCGCTATGTTCGAGGCAGCGGGTCAGCAGGGCGGTGGCGCGGATCATGTCGCTGCGGCCCTCGATGATCTTGGTCGCGCTGTCGTGAATCTGCTTCAGGATGCGCTGGCTTTCGCTGGCGGTCAGGCCCGATCCCTGCGACGCGGTAAGGAAGGCCGTGGTGAGTTGCGCGGCATCGACCAGCGCGCTGTCGAAAGCGGCGAAAGCCTGGCGGGTCTGGTCGGCGACGGCCTGGGTCTTGATGGGGTCGAGGTTGAGCACAAGTCTTCTCCTTCGCACCAACCCTAGCCCGGCGGTGCGTTGTTCGGCATAGCGATGTTCGGATGGATCAGCCCAGGACCGTAAAGGCCCCGGCAATGAGCAGCAGCAGGGTGACGACACCAACCCCGGTCAGGACCGCGGCGCGGATCATCGCCAACAGGCGGCCATCTTTACTCAGTTCATTGGTCGATCCCCCGAGCGGCGGGCCGAAGGCGAGGATGCGGTTCAGGAGCGTCTTGTGCTCCATCTGCTCATCCGGCCTGTCCGGCTGAGCAAGGGATGACGCAGGTTCGGGATCGGAGGCAAGCGGCTCCGGTTGATATATCAAAGGCTGATATGTGTCACTTTGGGGCGGCTGTTCCGCAGTCGAAACGAACAGGCGCGCGGCTTCCTTGCGCGATGGCACGCCGAATTTGCGCAAACTGGTGCGGACGCGCTGGTCGACCGTATGCTCCGACACATGGAGCTGGCGCGCGATCTCCTTGGAATTGAAGCCCTGCGCCACCAGCCGCAGGCACTGCTTTTCCCCCTCGCTCAAGGCCGGAAGGGTATCCGCCACGTCTTCATTCCTCCTGCGTGCGCCTCCGGTCTGCGACATCGACCGGCATCGAAAGGCCCCACGCCTTCCCTAGCTTGCGAACCAGCCGTTATGATTCGGTTCACGCTGGACCTGAATTCGCACGATATGGGCAACAGGCGCAATGCAGATGGCCGGCGCGCTTGTCCACCGCGCCGGCCAAATATGTCTGCAACCATGCTTGACGGCTTAGCTACTTTTCTTGCTGTCCTGCTTCGCCTTGTGCGTAGCGAGCAGCGCATCGATTTCCACGATGCGCAGGCGCTGTGGCGTATCCTTCGCCAGACCCTTGAGACGGCATTCGGCCCAGAGCGCCTTGCGCTCGCTATTGAGCGCCTTGGAGTAGAGATCGGCCATGGTGATGGCTCCTGTTCAAAAGCAAAGGGCCGGCGCCTTTTAGACGCCGACCCTTTCATAATCCGTCAGCTCTGAAAAATCAGGCGGTTCTTCTGTTCGGACCGCCCTGAAAAATCAGGCGCTCTTGGCCCGGCTCATGCGCTTGCGCTCGTTCGGGTCGAGGAAGCGCTTGCGCAGGCGGATCGTCTTGGGCGTCACTTCGACCATTTCATCGTCGTCAATATAGGCGATGGCCTGTTCCAGCGTCGCCTTCTTCGGCGGGGTCAGGCGAACGGCGTCGTCCTTGCCGCTGGCGCGGAAGTTGGTCAGCGCCTTCGACTTCATCGGGTTGACTTCAAGGTCTTCGGGCTTGGCGTTTTCGCCGATGATCATGCCTTCATAGAGCGCTTCGCCCACGCCGACGAACAGGATGCCGCGCTCTTCCAGCGGACCCAGAGCGTAAGCATTGGCTTCGCCCGCGCCGTTCGAAATGAGGACGCCATTCTTGCGGCCTTCGATCTTGCCCTTGTGGGGGCCGTACTTCTCGAACAGGCGGTTCATGATGCCGGTGCCGCGCGTGTCGGACAGGAATTCGCCATGATAGCCGATCAGGCCGCGCGACGGCGCGGAAAAGGTGATGCGGGTCTTGCCGCCGCCCGACGGGCGCATGTCGGTCATTTCCGCCTTGCGGATGTTCATCTTGTCGACGACCGTGCCCGAAAACTCGTCATCGACGTCGATAACGACGGTTTCATAGGGTTCGGTCTTGCCGCCATTTTCGTCTTCGCCAAACAGCACGCGGGGACGCGAAATGCCGAGTTCAAAGCCTTCGCGGCGCATGGTTTCGATGAGAACGCCGAGCTGCAATTCGCCACGGCCAGCGACTTCGAAGCTGTCCTTGTCGTCCGATTCGGTCACCTTGATAGCGACGTTGGATTCGGCTTCGCGGGCCAGACGATCGCGGATCATGCGGCTGGTCACCTTGGTGCCTTCACGGCCCGCCATCGGCGAATCGTTCACGGCAAAGCGCATCGACAGGGTCGGCGGATCGATCGGCTGGGCCTGGATCGGTTCGCTGACCTGCGGGTCGGCGATGGTGTTGGAAACGGTCGCGACAGTCAGGCCGGCTAGGCTGATGATGTCGCCAGCCTTGGCTTCTTCCACGGGGACGCGGTCCAGACCCTGAAACGACATGATCTTCGACGCACGGCCGGTTTCGATCACGTTGCCGTCCATGTCGAGCGCGTGGATCGGCTGGTTGACCTTCACCACGCCCGACTGGACGCGACCGGTCAGGATACGACCCAGGAAGTTGTCACGGTCGAGCAGAGTCACGAGGAAGCTGAACGGCGCGTCCTGATCCAGCGACGGCGGCGGGACATGGTCCACGATCTTCTGGAACAGCGGCTCCAGCGTGCCTTCACGGCGCTGGGCATCGTCGCTGGCATAGCCGTTGCGGCCCGAAGCGTAGAGGACGGGGAAGTCGAGCTGTTCGTCGGTGGCGTCCAGCGTCACGAACAGGTCGAACACTTCGTCCAGCACTTCCTGGATACGCTCGTCGGGACGATCGACCTTGTTGACGACGACGATGGGTTTCAGGCCCAGCGCCAACGCCTTGCCGGTCACGAACTTGGTCTGCGGCATCGCGCCTTCCGACGAGTCGACCAGCAGGATCACGCCGTCGACCATCGAGAGGATGCGCTCCACCTCACCGCCGAAGTCGGCGTGGCCGGGCGTATCGACGATGTTGATGCGGGTGCCGTTCCATTCGACCGAGGTGGGCTTCGCCAGAATGGTGATGCCGCGCTCCTTTTCCAGGTCGTTCGAGTCCATGGCGCGTTCTTCGACGCGCTGGTTGTCGCGGAACGTACCGGACTGGCGGAAAAGCTGGTCGACGAGGGTGGTCTTGCCATGGTCGACGTGCGCGATGATGGCGATATTACGCAGGGACATATTGTGCCTTCGGGATTCGGGTTCTCCCGGCCGGCACCACGCCTGTCCAGGACTATCGGGCGCGCCCCTACAGGAAATGATGCGATGCGGCAAGGGTAACGGGCAGATGGCGGATCGTCCTGCCCGATCCGTCCATCCTTTGGTCAAAGAAGGAGACGCCCATGACCGACAGCCCGCTGATCAGCCGCCGTTCCCTGATGCAGGCCGCCGCGATCGCCGCACCACTGGCGCTGTCGGCAGAGATGCTGTCTGCGGCGGGCAAGCCCGCCCTGCGCGAAGCGATGATCCTCGATCCGGCGATCCGCTATTTCAACGCGGCGAACATCGCGCCGACCTTCCGCAGTGTGGCGGCGGTGCATGAGCGGGAGACGCGCGCCTTCCAGACGGACCCGTCGGTCGAGCGGCGCGCGCTCTATCCCAAGGCTGCGGACGCGCTGCGCGACCGGCTGGCAAAGCGTCTGAACGTCACGGCGCAGGAAATCGCGCTGGTCCGCAATTCGAGCGAGGCGAATACGGTTGCCGTACGCGGGCTGGCGCTCAAGGCCGGCGACCGGATCATCCTGACCGACCATAATCATCCGTCGACCTGGGATAGCTGGAAATTGCGGACGGAGCGGGAGGGGCTGGACCTGCATGTCGTGCCGGTGCCTGTCGAAGCGAAGTCCGCGCAAGAGCTGTTCGACGGCATCGCTGCGGCCGTGACCCCGAACACCAAGGCGATCTTCCTGTCGCATATGAGCAATATCACCGGCATCATCTATCCGATGGCGCAGATCGCCCAGTTGGCCCGGTCGAAGAATATCTGGCTGCATGCAGATGGCGCGCAGACCTTCGGCTGGATGCAGCTGGATTTGGCTGCGCTGGGCGTGGACAGCTATTCGGGCAGCACGCATAAATGGCTGATGGGGCCACTGGAAGGCGGGATGCTCTATGTGAAGCGGGAGCGGCAGGCGGAATTGCAGCCGATCATGATGAGCCATGGCTATTGGCTGACCGACGAAGCGAACCTGAACACCGCCCAGAAATACGAGATTTTGGGCCAGCGCGACGATCCCCGCCTGATGGCCTTCGCCGCGACGCTGGATGTGCTGGACGGCGTGGGGCAAGCCGCGATCGAGCAGGCGGCGCGGCAGCGGGCGGCCTCGATGCGGCAGGCGCTGTCCGCCGTGCCGGGCGCCAAGCCCTTCGGCAGCGGCGTGGACGCCATTACCGGCCCGGTCATCACCGTGGCCTTCCCCGGCCGCGATGTGCCGGCATTGCGTGCGAAGCTGTGGCAGGCGAAGATCGCCACCGCCGCGTCCAAGATCGGCGGCGGCGCGGCGATCCGCTTTTCGCCGCATATCTATAATAGCGATGAGGATGTCGCGGCGGTGATCGAGGGGCTGCGGCGGGGCTAAACCTCCTTCTCCCGTGGAGGGAGAAGGATACGAAGCCTTACCGCGTAGCGGTTAGGCGAAGTTGGATGAGGGGGATTGGCGCAGCTTCAGCGCATTAGTGTGAGGTTGCAGCCCCCTCACCCAGCTACGACTGAGGCAGCAAGCTGCCAAGTCTTCGCAGCCCTCTCCCCCGCAGGGAGAGGGATCAAAGCCCCCTTGCTTTACAAAAGCGCAATTGCCCCTTGCTCCACGGACCGACCTTTCTATGGTGCGGCCCGTCGCCAATAATATACCATATCCTTGCAAGGAGCCTTCCCCGATGCGGTCTGCCGCTATCCTGTCCTTCGCCTCCCTCATCGCCCTCGCCTCCCCGGCCCTCGCGCAGAAGGATGCGCCCGACGCCGCCAAGCAGCATGCCGACAAGGTCGCCGAGGAGGTCGCAGCCAACTGGGCCACGGCCCCGGTCGAGGAAGTCACCCAGAGCAGCAAGGGCACGGCCCGCGTCGATGGCAAGGTGATCCCCTATACCCAGACCGCCGGCACGCTCACCATCCGCGATGAAAAGGGCAAGCCGATCGCCAGCATGTTCTACACCGCCTATACCGCCGCCGGTAAGAACCGTCCCGTCACCTTCCTCTATAATGGCGGCCCCGGTTCGTCGTCACTGTGGCTGCGCATGGGCAGCTTTGCGCCCGAACATGTCCGCACCGGCAATCCTGAAGCGGTGAAGCCCGCGCCCTTCGACGTCGGGCCGAACAATGACAGCCTGATCGGCAGCACCGACATGGTGTTCCTCGACACGATCGGGTCGGGCTATTCACGCATCCTAGGCGATGCCAAGCCGTCCGATTTTTACAGCGTCGATGGCGATGTGGACGCCTTTGCCAAGGCGATCATCCGCTACACGACGAAAAATGCCCGCTGGGCGTCGCCCAAATATATTTTCGGGGAAAGCTATGGCACGACCCGGTCGGGTGCGCTCGCTTATCAGCTGGAGGATCGCGGGCTGACGCTGAACGGCGTTGTGCTGCTGTCGTCGATCATGAATTACGGCATCCGCCAGTCGGGCTTCGATGCGATCCATGTCGGCTATCTGCCGAGCTATGCCGCGACTGCCTGGTATCATAATCGCGTGCCCGGCGGCCGTCCCGAAAACCTGGAAGCGTTTGTCGAGGAAGCGCGCGTCTTTGCCAACGGCGCTTATGCCACGGCACTGCTCAAGGGCTCGGACATCAGCGCGCAGGAAACGGACCAGATCGCCCAGCAATTGAGCCGCTTCACCGGCCTGTCGGTCGAGTATCTGAAGCGCGCCAATCTGCGCATCAGCCTGTCCCGCTTCCGCAAGGAATTGCTGCGCGACGGGCATGAGACGATCGGCCGTTTCGACAGCCGCTACAAGGGCATCGACGCCGACGCGGCGGGCGAGGAGCCGGAATATGATCCGTCCAGCACCGGCATCACCGGCCTTTATGTCGGCAGCTTCCTGGATCAGGTGACGAACAAGATCGGCTACAAGACCGACCTGTCCTACCGCCTGAGCGCGCGCGAGGGTGGCGACTTCAAGTGGGACTGGAGCCATTCGCCCCCGGAAGGCGGCAAGCAGAATGTCGCGGACGTGACCGCCGACCTTTCCGCCGCGATGCGCACCAACCCGCATATGCGCGTCCTGTCGCTCAATGGCTGGTACGACATGGCGACGCCCTTCTTCTCGACCGAGCGCGATTTGAAGCACATGATGCTGGAGCCGGCGCTGCGCCAGAACCTCCAGTTCAAATATTATCCGGCGGGCCACATGGTCTATCTGAACCCGGAGGCGCTGCACCAGATGCGGCTGGATATGGAGCGTTACTACGCCGAGGGCGCGCGCTGAACGATGAAGGGGGCGGTGGCGACACCGCCCCTTTTCAATAGCGCAGCTTCGGATACCAGTCCGCCGGGCGGCCCTCCGGCGTCAGGTCGAGAATCGACCAGAGCGAAGCGATATCCGGCGCATCACGGGGGTCTTGCCCCGGATCGGCCATCTCGCCCGTCATCTCGCTCATCCAGAAGAGGCGGACGCCCGCGCCATCCTTGCGGAACACGACCAGCGCGGGATATTCGCCGTCGGGCGTCAGCAGGCCCAGATCATTAGCATAATCGTCGCCGATCGTCTGGACGAAGTCGGTGTTGCGCCAGCCCCGCTCCTGCGCGAAGGCATATTGCCGCTCGATCGGGCTGCGGCCGAAAATCTTGTAGGCGACGCGCTGCTTGATATCGGCGGCATTGCCGTCGACTGATCCGATCCAGTTGGTGCACATCGGGCAAGGCCGGTCCCGCTCCGGCCCGTACATCCAGAAATAGGCGACCAATGCGTCCTTGTCGCCGAACAGGTCGGACAGGCCGACTTCGAACCCCTGTTCGTCTTTGAAGCGATAGTCTTTTTCGATCAGCGGGCCGGGCGGCAGCGCCTGCCGTCGCTCGACAAGGCGGGTGGCATGGCGGCGAAATTCGATTTCTTCCGCCAGCAAGGTCGTGCGGGCATCGCGATAGGCGGCGCTTTCGCCGGGAAAGCGGGCTTTACGATGGGTGACAAGCTCGGCGACGGGTTTCAGGCTGGCCATGGCAGGTTCCTCTCCGGTCAAGATTGCCAAGCAATGCCGCACCATCCTATATCGTTCCCCGGACCAAGGCTTGCACCAAGGTGTATTATCACCATATTACACGGCAAGCCGCTCATGGCGACTGGAGACGATATGGCCACCACTGCGCCCACCACGACTGCCACTGCTGACACGCTGAACCTGACCCCGCCCGATCCGGTGCCGGCAGTTGCGCCCGAAAAGGCGGCGGGCCTCGTCCCGATCGAGGATGAGAAGAAGTCGAAGCTGGACGAGAAAGTTGACGCCTTCGTCGCCGATCTGGTCGCACAGGATGCCAATTCGCCCGAGTTCGGCGCGCGCGTGGACCAGTTGACCAATATGGGCCGCAAGGAAATCGCGGAAGCCGCGGGTCACAGCAACCGCTTCCTTGATCGGCCGGTACGGGCGATGGACAGCGATACCAAGGTCGGCGCGGATCTTGCCGAACTGCGCCGCACGGTGGAAGACCTCGATCCCGGCAAACGCGGCAATCTGCTGGCGCCCAAGAAGCTGTTCGGCATCATCCCTTTCGGCAACAAGATGCGCGACTATTTCGACGGCTATAAGAGCGCGCAGGGCCATATCAATTCGATCCTGGGGTCGCTAGCCAGCGGCAAGGACGTGCTGATCAAGGATAATGCCGCGATCGACGTCGAGCGCCAGAATATGTGGCAGACCATGGGTCGGTTGGAGCAGATGATCCATATCAGCAAGACGATGGACGCCCGGCTGGAAGACAAAGCGCTGGAACTGGATTCGTCCGATCCGGCCAAGGCAAAGGCGATCCGTGAAAGCGCGCTCTTCTACATCCGCCAGCGCACGCAGGATCTGCTGACGCAGATGGCCGTGACGGTGCAGGGCTATCTGGCGCTGGATCTGGTGAAGAAGAACAATGTCGAGTTGGTGAAGGGCGTCGATCGCGCCAGCACGACCACCGTGGCGGCGCTGCGCACGGCGGTGACGGTGGCGCAGGCGCTGGCCGGGCAGAGGCTGGTGCTGGAGCAGATCAGCGCATTGAACACCACGACCGCGAACATGATCGACCGGACCGGCGAACTGCTCAAGAGCCAGACCGCGCAGATCCATGAGCAGGCTGCGTCCAGCACGATCCCGATCGAGACGCTCCAGCGCGCGTTCCAGAATATCTACGACACGATGGACAATATCGACGCCTTCAAGCTGAAGGCGCTGGAGAATATGAAGACGACGGTTAATACGCTGTCGGGCGAAGTGGAAAAGTCCAAGGGCTATATCGCCCGTGCCGAGGGTCAGGCGCAGGCCGCCAAGGAAGTGCGCGCGGACAATCCCCTGCTGAGCGCGATCGAGGGGTGAACGATATGCTTCCCCCACCTCCGTTCGGGCTGAGCCTGTCGAAGCCCTGCCCTTCTTGCAGAAAAGAAGAGGCCCTTCGACAAGCTCAGGGCGAACGGGCTTTGGAGCAAGACCTGTGAGCCGGTCCGACCGCGTGCTGGCCGATGCGGAGGCGGTGCTCCGCCGCCACAGCGATCGTGGGCGCAGCCTGTCGAACCGCGCGCGGCAGCGGCGCAATGCCGGACTGATGCGGAAGGTCAAATATGCCTTCTGGGCGGTGCTGGCGATATTGCTGGGCAGTGCGGTGGCGGGCTTCGTCCTGCCGCTGGGCACCACCGGCGTCATGATCGTGCTGGGCGTCATGATCGCGGCCGTGCTGCTGATCGCCCTCGCGCCGACGGAAGGCCGGGTGAAGGCCGAAGCGCTGGCGCAGACCGAACTCGCCGCCCTGCCGCTCAAGACCGAAATCTGGCTGGAGAACCAGCGCAAGGCACTGCCCGCCCCCGCTGTCACGCTGGTCGACAGCATCGGCGTCAAGCTGGAAGCGCTGGCGCCGCAACTGGAGCGGCTGGGTGAGCAGGAACCGGCCGCGCAGGAAATCCGCCGGCTGCTCGCCGATCACCTGCCCGAACTGGTGACAGGCTATCAATCGATTCCCGCCCCGCTGCGCCGGGAAGAGCGCAATGGGCGCGTGCCCGAAAAGCAGCTGGTCGAGGGCTTGTCCGTCATCGACGCCGAAATCAGCCGGATGAGCGAGAGCCTGGCCAGCGGCGACCTCGACAAATTAGCAACACAGAACCGGTTTCTTGAACTGAAATATCAGGAAGCCAAGGAACTCGGGGCCTAGCGCCGTCTTGTCCCTATCATGATCCATCTGACGCTCATCATCGTCGATTTTCTGACGGGCCTGCTGGCGGCCGGTGCCTGGGCGCTGGCGTCCGCCGGTGGGGCGATCGCCGCCGTGGTCGGCGGTGGCTTTCTGGGCGTGTCGCTCTTCCGCCGCCTGCGGCGCAAAAGCTGACGCCTTGCGGAGCGTCCGCCCGCGCTACTGATCCAATGATGTCAGGAAAAGTCGCCCCGGACGGCCGATGACGCGTGCAGTTCGCCAGCAGGCCGTCCGGGATCGCAACATTGCATGACTTTGGAGAGGGCATGACAACGTTGTCCCGGCGCTCTAGCTGATTCGGTATGGCGACGCAACCGGATTTGCAGATGCCAAATATGCGAAGGGCGCGGCTGCCTGATGACAGCCGCGCCCCGATCGACACGATGATACCGAAAATCAGCCCGCGTAAAGGTTGGTCGGCAATCCGCGTACGCCGGTTTCAACCTCGAAGAAGCCGCCGTCATATTCGGTCGGATCGTCGAGGCCCACGGTCGCGCTGCTGACGAACATGCGGTCGAGGTTGGGGCCGGCGAAGGTGATGTTCGTCACCTGCCGCGCGGGCATGGCGATGGCGCGGTCCAGCTTGCCCTCCGGCGTAAAGCGACTGATCCGGCTGCCGCCCCAATGGGCGACCCAGATATGGCCTTCCGCGTCCACGGTCATGCCGTCGGGATAGCCATCCTCCTCGCCGAACTGGATGAACGGCTCGCGCTCGCTCACGCCATCCTCCGTCCGGCGGAAGCGGTACATCTGCTTCTTCGCGGTATCGCTATGATAGAGCCACTGGCCGCAGGGCGAGAAACAGGGGCCGTTGGGCACGCGATAGTCGCTGTCCACCACGGTCCAGTTGCGATCGGGCGCGAGGCGATAGAGCGCGCCGCGATCATGTTCCTCGCCCATGTCCATCGTGCCGCACCAGATGGCCCCCTGCGCATCCGCCTTGCCATCATTCATCCGGTTGCCGGGGAAATGCGGCTCCGGATCGCCGAACGGCGTGATCGTCAGTGGATCGAGGCTGATGTCGGCAAAACCACTCTGGAAACCGCCGATGAAGCCGCCGGCCTCACGCTCCGCCACCCAGCCGAGCGGCTCTGGCATGGCGAAGCGTTCGACCGCACCGCTCTCCAGCGATAGCCGGTTGAGCGCCGGGGCGAGGATATCGACCCAGTAGACCGCGTTGCCGCGCGCCGACCAGAGCGTCCCCTCCCCCAGCGTGTCGGCGACGCCTCGGTCGATCAGCCGCCATTCGGGCATCAGCGGGCCACCGACAGGCGATAGACCATTTCATGATGATAGGGTTTGCCGGGATCGACACGGGCCGACAGGAAGTTCGGCTTGTTGGGCGAGTCCGGGAATTTCTGCGGCTCGAGCGCGATGCCGTCGCCCATGCGGTACACATGGCTCTGCTTGCCGATGAAGGTGCCATCTAGGAAATTGCCGGTATAGAATTGCACGCCCGGTTCGGTCGTCAAAACTTCAACCACGCGACCTGACGTCGGGTCTTCCAGCCGTGCGGCCAGTTCGGGGGTCTTGGTCGCGCCCTTGTCCAGCGCCCAGTTGTGGTCATAGCCACGGCCGGCGATGATCTGCGGATCGCGACCATCGCGCAGCCCATCCGCCACGCGGCGGGGTGCGCGAAAATCGAACACGCCGCCCTCTACGGGCTTCAGTTCACCGGTGGGGATCAGGTTCGCGTCGACCGGGGTATAGGCCTTGGCCGGGATCGTCAGCAGATGGCCCATCGCGCCATCGGGCGATCCTTCGCCCTGAAGGTTGAAGATGGCATGGTTGGTCATGTTGACGATGGTGGGCTTGTCGGTCTTCGCGTCGAAGGCGATGCCGAGGTTGCCGGCCTCGTCCAGCGTATAGGTGACGGTCACGTCCAGCTTGCCGGGATAGCCCGAATCGCCGTCCGGGCTGGTCAGACCCAGTACCAGACTGGCCTTCGGCCCGCTCTTCAGGGACACGACCTTCCACACCTGCTTGTCGAAGCCCTTGCCGCCGCCATGCAGCGAATTGACCTTGTCATTGAGGGGAAGCTGATAGGCCTTGCTGTCGAGGCTGAACTTGCCACCGGCGATGCGGTTGGCATAGCGGCCCACGGTCACGCCGAAGAAATTGGGATGATCGACATAATCCTTCAGGTCGTCATAACCGAGCAGCACGTCCGCGATCTGACCATCCTTGCCGGGGCCGGACAGCGACTGGAGCGTCGCACCATAGGTCAGGATCTTCGCCGATACGCCCGCGCCATTCTTCAGCGTGATCGTTTCGATCGCCGCGCCATCGGCCGTACCGGCGGGGGCGCGGCTGGCGTCGGCGGCAAGGGCGGTTCCGCTTGCCATGGCGAGAGCCAGAGCGCATGACAGCGCTGTTTTCAAATCGACGACCTTTCGCATGGACTTCCTCCCGAAAAACGCACGCCCATTGACGGGCGGTTGAGGGGGATATACTCCGACAAAATAAGCAGGCGCAACCCTTGATCGGGCGGCCTGCTACTGGAACTGCACTGGAGAAGGATGAATGGCAGGACCGATCTCGTCTGGCGCTGCGCCTGTCGCAACGCATAACCCCGGCACGCGCTACGGCCCTGCGCTCGCGTTGCTCGCCAGCCTCTTCTTCATGTGGGGCTTCATCACCGTCATCAACAATACGCTGCTGCCCCATCTGCGCAGCGTGTTCGACCTCAGCTACACCCAGACGACCTTGATCGAATCGGTCTGGTTCATTGCCTATTTCTTTGCCTCCATTCCTTCGGCCAAACTGATCGAGCGCGTGGGCTACCAGAAGTCGATGGTTATCGGCCTGCTCGTCATGGCGGCCGGCGCGCTGGGCATGACGGTGGCGGCGTCGATCCCCTCCTATGGCGTGACCCTTGTCATGCTGTTCGTGATTGCCAGCGGCATCACCCTGCTTCAGGTCGCGGCCAACCCCTATGTCGCGGTCGTCGGCAAGCCCGAAACCGCCTCCTCGCGCCTCAACCTCGTGCAGGCGATGAACTCGGCCGGCACGATGCTGGCCCCGATGTTCGGCGCCTATCTGATCCTTGGCCGGTCGAAGGGCGGCACGGCACAGGGCGAAGTCGTCCTGACGCAAGCCGAACGTCTGGCCGACGCCCAGTCGGTGGTCCTGCCCTATGTGATCGTCGCCGTCGTGCTGGCGGTGCTGGCCATCGTCATCGCCCGCTTCCCCCTGCCCGCGATGGGCAACGCGACGCAGCGCCATAACAAGGAAGAGCGCAAGAAGCATTCGCTCTGGAACCACCGCAATCTGGTGTTCGGCATCCCGGCGATCTTCATCTATCTGATCGCGGAAATCGGCGTCGCCAATCTGTTCATCAACTTCGTCAGCCAGCCCACCATCGCCAACCTGACGCATGAGCAGGCGGGCAATTATTTGACCCTGTTGTGGGGCGGGATGATGGTCGGCCGCTTCGCCGGTTCGGCGATCATGCAGAAGTTCGATGCGGGCCATGTCCTCGCCGCCTTCTCGATCGGCGCTTTCATCGTGATGCTGGTCACCGTCTTCACCACCGGCCCGGTTGCCATGTGGTCGCTGATCCTGGTCGGCCTGTTCCACTCGATCATGTTCCCGACCATCTTCACCCTCGGCATCAAGGGGCTTGGGCCCCTGACTGAAGAAGGTTCGGGCCTGCTGATCATGGCGATCGCCGGTGGCGCGCTGGTGGTGGTGCAGGGCTGGCTGGCCGACCATTATGGTTTGCAGACCAGCTTCCTGCTGACCGCCGCCTGCGAACTCTACATCCTCTTCTACGCGCTGTGGGGGTCGAAGACGACCCACGCGCTGCCGGATCAGGTGATCGCAGACTAACTAGAAAGCCATATTTCAGACAGGAAAAAGGCCGGAGCGGACATGCCGCTCCGGCCTTTTTTCTTTGCGGCAGCTGTGCATCGGCCTATCCGGCATGGCTTCGCAAATAAGGAACCCGCCATGGCCGACATCCTGCTTTTTTCCTACGGCACGTTGCGGCAGGTCGAGGTCCAGATGGCGCTGTTCGGCCGACCAGTGGCGGGCGTGCCCGACGCCCTGCCCGGCTTTCGCCAGCGCATGATCGAGATCAGCGATGCGGAGGTGATCGCCAAGAGCGGCACGAAATGGCACCCGATGGTCGAGCCGAGCGACGATCCGGCCGATGCGGTGGAGGGGCTGCTCTTTCGCCTGACGCCGCAGGATATCGCCAGCGCGGATGCCTATGAGGTCGACTATGTGCGGCGGGCGGTGACGCTACGCTCGGGGCTGACGGCGTTCATCTATGGGGACAGGGACGACTGACACCGCCCGCCTGGATGGCGGATTTGAGTGGGGAGCGGACGCTCAGTTTTAGCCGTCATCCCAGCGAAGGCTGGGATCTCTCTATTCTTTCAAGCGCATCGCCAGAAGAAGTGAGATGCCAGCCTTCGCTGGCATGACGGGAGTTGACCGTCAGCCGACCATCGCGCTGGCCGTATCCTCCAGCGCCAGGTCGACCAGCACACCCATCGCTTCCGCCGCCGCCTGCGCATCGCCCGCCGCGATCGCATCATAGACGCGGACATGGTCGGGGATCGGATTGCGCGGCAGAGCGCGGGCGCGCTGTTTATATTGCGTCGTCCAGTTGACCGCCGCGCCGATGCTCGCGGTCAGCGTCAACAGCGCATCATTGCGCGTGGCGTTCAATATCGCATTGTGGAAATCGCGGTCAGCCGCCCGCCCCGCTTCGGTAGCCAGCGTATGGCGGCGCATCGCGGCCAGCGCATCCTTCATGATCCGCAGATCGTCCTTGTCGCGCCGCTGCGCCGCCAGCCGCGCAGCGGCCGGCTCGACGATGGCGCGCAGTTCGAAGAGGTCGCGCACGAACTGGATGTCCGGCTCTCCGGCAAAGGCCCAGGCCAGTACTTCCGGGTCGAGCAGGTTCCAGCGATTGCGCGGCAACACCCGCGTCCCCGCCTTGGGCCGGCTTTCGACCAGCCCCTTGGCCGTCAGCACCTGAATCGCTTCGCGATAGGCGCTGCGGGAGACTTCCAGTTCCTCGGCAAAGGCCACTTCACCCGACAGCGTGTCGCCGGGCGCATATTGGCCGGACAAGATCGCCATGCCCAATTTATGTGCAATCGCCCCGTGCAGCCGACGCCCCGGACCCCGGACCGCCTTCGCCGCGCCACCATTGTCCGTCTCATCCCTGTGCAAAGACGGATTTTCCTTCACCATTCCTGCTCCTCTCGCCTCTCCCCAATGAGGCACAACCCTCGCTACAATACAAGCATTGCCATTACCATCATCCTGTAATATGTCGGAGTAATTACCGGATTCACCGCCGCCGCCCTCGCCATCATGGCGATGTCGGGCGCGCGGCGAAATGTCTTGCACGTTGGATTGAGCGCCATGGTTGAGGCGCGCGGGAGGAGAGTTTTCATGACATTGCGCCTGTTGCAGCACCGTTCGGACAATGGCGATCGGTCGGTCATCGCCGCTCAGGGCGACGCTGCCTGGTTCGTGCCCGGCTTCACCAGCATCCGCGCGCTGGCGCTGCACGCGATCGCGCAGGGCATTGACCTGACCGCCGCCGTCGACGCCGCCGGCAAGGGCGATCCGATCGACATCGCCGCCGAATTCGAAGCCAACCGCCTGCTTGCGCCCATCGACCATGAAGATGGCGCGCATGTCCAGCTGACCGGCACCGGCCTGACCCATCTGGGTTCCGCCGAAGGCCGCGACAAGATGCACCGCGAAGCCGCCGCCGTCGAAAAGCAGACGGACTCAATGCGCATGTTCCTGGAAGGCCTCGAAGGCGGCAAGCCCGCCGCCGGTGAAGTCGGCCAGCAGCCCGAATGGTTCTACAAGGGCGACGGATCGCAGCTGGTCGGCCCGACCGACGCGCTGACCATGCCCGCCTTCGCCAAGGATGGCGGCGAAGAGCCGGAGCTGGCCGGCATCTACCTGATCGGCGAGGACGGCACGCCCTATCGCCTCGGCCTCGCGCTCGCCAACGAGTTCAGCGATCATGTGACCGAGCGCCACAATTATCTGTGGCTCGCTCACTCCAAGCTGCGTCAGGCCGCGCTTGGCCCGGAACTGCTGGTCGGCACCCCGCCCGAGCATATCGAAGGCGCCAGCCGCATCATCCGCGACGGCGAAACCATATGGGAAAAGCCGTTCCTGTCGGGCGAAGGCAATATGTCGCACAGTTTCGCGAATCTGGAACATCATCATTTCAAATATGATCTGTTCCGCCGCGCCGGCGACGTGCATGTCCATTTCTTCGGCACTGCGACCCTGTCGTTCAGCGACGGCATCGTGCCGCAGGAAGGCGATGTGTTCGAAATCATCGCCGCGCCCTTCACCCTGCCGGTGCGCAACCCGCTGAAGCGCGCTGCCCCCGTTCAGGTCGCCGTCAAGCAACTCTGAACCCATCGACATGGACCCGATCCGCATCGCGATCGTGGGCATAGGCAAGATCGCCCGCGATCAGCATGTGCCCGCGATAAGGGGCAATAGCGCCTTCAGCCTGGCCGCCACCGTCAGCCCGCATGATGCGGGCCTGGATGGCGTGCCGCACCATGCCAGCCTGGACGACCTGCTTGCCCAGGGGCCGGCGGTCGACGCCATCGCCCTCTGCACCCCGCCGCAGGTCCGTTACGACCTTGCGACGCAGGCACTGAAGAAGGGCATCCACCTCTTCCTCGAAAAGCCGCCCGGCGCGACTTTGGCGGAAGTGGAGGCCCTGAAGGCGCAGGCCGACAAGGTCGGCGTCAGCCTGTTCGCCGCCTGGCACAGCCGCTTCGCCGCCGGGGTCGCCCCGGCGCGCGCATGGCTCGCCGAACGGCGCATCGACAAGGTGTCGATCGTCTGGCGGGAGGATGTCCGCGTCTGGCATCCGGGTCAGGCATGGATCTGGCAGCCCGGCGGCCTTGGCGTGTTCGATCCGGGCATCAACGCCCTGTCGATCGTCACCCACATATTGCCGCGCCCCTTCTTCCTGAAGGACGCGACTTTGGTGCTGCCGGAAAACCGCGCTGCACCGATCGCCGCCGACCTTGCCTTCCGCGATACGGCTGGCGCATCGATCCACATGGATCTCGACTGGCGCCAGACCGGCCCGCAAAGCTGGGACATCGTCGTCGACACCGATGCCGGGACGCTGAAGCTGTCCCATGGCGGCGCGGTGCTGACCCTGCCCAGCGGCACCGATCATGGCGAAGATGTCGAATATGCCGGCCTCTATGCCCGGTTCGCCACGCTGATCCGGGGCGGCCGGTCGGATGTCGACACCAGCCCGCTGCGGCTGGTCGCTGACGCCTTCCTGCGCGGCACCCGTGAAACGACCGAAGCTTTCCACGACTGACATTTCCAAGGGAGAGGAATATGATGAAGTCCCTACGCCGCGCCTCCGCTGCGCTGCTGTTATGCGCCAGTGCGCTGTCGACCACGGCCGTCGCCGACACCAACGGCAAGCCCACCACCGCCACCATCCACGCCGACAAGCCCGGCGCCGTCTATGACAAGGCGATCTTCACCCAGTTCGCCGAACATCTGGGCACCGGCATCTATGGCGGCCTCTATGTCGGCAACGACAAGTCGATCCCCAACACCAACGGTTTCCGCAATGATGTGATTTCGGCACTGCGCAACCTGTCGGTGCCGATCATCCGCTGGCCCGGCGGCTGCTTCGCCGACGAATATCATTGGCGTGAAGGTATCGGCGCGAAGAACAAGCGCCCGGTCAAGATCAACACCCATTGGGGCGGCGTGACCGAGCCCAACACCGTGGGCACCCATGAATTTTTCGAACTGATCCGTCAGGTCGGCGCGCAGGCCTATATCGCCGGCAATGTCGGCAACGGCACGCCGCAGGAAATGGCGGAATGGGTCGAATATATGACCTCGCCCGCCGGTACGCTGGCCGACGAACGCGCGAAGAACGGCCATAAGGAGCCGTGGGCGGTGCCCTATTTCGGCGTCGGCAATGAATTGTGGGGTTGCGGCGGCAATATGCGCGCCGAATTCGCGGCGGACGAAACCCGTCGCTATGCGACCTTCGTGAAGGCCCCGCGCGGCACCAAGATCATGAAGATCGCAGCCGGCGCGAATGTCGATGATTATAACTGGACCGAAACGATGATGCGGGTGGCGGGCGACAAGCTCGACGGTCTCTCGCTCCATTATTATGTCCACCCCGCCGGCGGCTGGCCGCCGCGTGCGCCCGCCGTCAATTTCGACGAAAATGGCTGGGCCGATGCGCTCAATGGCGCGCGCCACATGGACGAGCTGATCACCAAGCACAGCGCGATCATGGACAAATATGACCCCGCCAAGCGCGTCTTCCTGGCGGTGGACGAATGGGGCAGCTGGTATGCGCAGGACGAAGGCACCCATCCGGGCTTCCTGCGTCAGCAGAACACGCTGCGCGATGCCCTCATCGCGTCGATCCATCTCGATATCTTCGCCAAGCATGCCGACCGCGTCCGCATGACCGCGATCGCGCAGATGGTGAACGTGCTTCAGGCAATGATCCTGACCGAAGGCAAGAAGATGGTGCTGACGCCCACCTATCATGTCTTTGAAATGTACAAGCCCTGGCAGGATGCAACCGTGCTGCCGATCGACATCCAGACGCCCTGGTATGCCAAGGATCAGTACACCATGCCCGCCGTCAGCGGATCGGCCGTCAAGGGCAAGGATGGCAAGGTCCATGTCGGCCTGTCCAACCTCGATCCCAACCAGCCCAACACCGTCACCGTGAAGCTGGACGGCCTGAACGCCGCGACCGTCACCGGCCGCGTGCTGACGGCCGGCGCGATCAATTCGCACAACACGTTCGACGCGCCCGAAACCGTCAAGCCCGTCGCCTTCACCGGCGCGCAGGTCAGCGGTGGCACTTTGACCGTGACACTGCCGGCCAAGTCGGTGGTGGTGCTGGAACTGAACTAACCTGTTTGGAGCGGGCGGTGGGTGGAATTACCGCCCGCTCCATCCCCCTGCCGTCATGCATCCGCCAGCCGGCGGGTGCATGACTTTGACGATAAGGAGAGGCCCGGATGACCCGGCAGATCATGTTCACGCTGGCGGGCCTCGCCCTGTTCGCAACCACGACGGCGACCTGCGCCCAATCTGCGCCCGCGCCGGCCGCAACAACGCTCAACGACCGCCTGACCGGCGACCTCGTCCCCACCCATGACCCGGTGATCGCCCGCGAAGGCGACACCTATCATGTGTTCAGCACCGGTCATGGCAAACGGCTGATCGAGACGCGCACCTCGAAGGATCTGGTGACTTGGACCGCGGGCGATCCGATCTTCACCGCCCTGCCCGCCTGGGCCAAGGAAGCGATCCCCGGCAGCGACGGCATGTGGGCGCCCGACATCTCTTATGTGAACGGTCGCTATCGCCTCTATTATTCCGTCTCAACCTTCGGCTCCAACCGGTCTGCCATCGGCCTGGCCACCAGCCCGACACTGGACCCCAAGGCAAAGAATTACGGCTGGCGGGACGAGGGCCTTGTGGTCCTGTCCACAAAGGACAGCGACTATAACGCCATCGACCCCAATTTCATCATCGACCGCGAAGGTCGCCACTGGCTGAGCCTCGGCAGTTTTTGGACCGGCATCAAGCTGTTCGAGCTGGACCCCAAGACCGGCAAGCCTAAGGACGCGAAGACGCCTGTCTCCATCGCCCGCCGCCCTGCCCCCGCTGGCGGCCCCGCCCCGGTGGAGGCCCCCTTCATCGTCGACCATGGCGGCTATTACTGGCTGATGGTCAGCTATGATTATTGCTGCAAGGGTGCGAACAGCACCTATTACACCGTCATGGGCCGCTCCAAGGCCATCACCGGCCCCTATCTGGGCAAGGATGGCAGCCCGTTGATGGAGGGCGGCGGCACCATCTTCCTGCGCGCCGACTTGCAGGAACAGCAGCGTTTCCGCGGCCCCGGCCATGCCGGCTGGCTGACGGACAAGGACGGCAAAGATTATGTCGTCTACCACGCTTATGACAAGCAGGCGAATGGCGCCCCCACTTTGCGCATCGCTCCGGTGCGCTGGGGGGCTGACGGCTGGCCCCAAGCTGAATATTGACACGATTTAGTCCGACTAACTCATTCGGAGAGACTCTGATGCCCCTCACCCTGTCCCGCCGTGGCTTTATCGGCAGCGCGGCCGCATTGTCCGCCACGCCCGCCATCGTTCAGGCCGCGTCCACTCCGGCGGATGCGCCCGTCCCCGTCAATCCGCTGGTCAAGCAGCGCGCCGACGGCCAGGTTTTCCGTCACGACGACGGCTATTATTACCTCACCGGCTCCGTCCCCGAATATGACCGTCTGGTCCTGCGCCGGTCGAAGACGATCGCGGGCCTTTCCACCGCCAAGGAAGCCGTGCTGTGGCGCCATGAAGCCAGCGGCCCGCGGTCTGGCTATATCTGGGCGCCCGAACTCCATCAGATCGACGGCAAATGGTATATGTATTTCGCAGCTGGCCCGGCGGGCGGCGGGGACGACGTGTTCCGCATCCGCACCTTCGCCATCGTCTGCGACGGCGCCGATCCGATGACCGGCAAGTGGAGCGTCGCGGGCGAAATGGAAACGCCGTGGGACAGCTTCAACCTCGATTCGACCGTCTTCGTCCACAAAGGCGTACGCTATTTCGCCTGGGCGCAGCGCGAACCGGGGATCGAAACGAACAGCAACCTCTATATCGCCAGACTGGAATCGCCGCTGAAACTGGGCGAAAAGGTCACGCGCCTGACCGTGCCGACGCTCGACTGGGAAGTGCGCGGCTACAAGGTCGCCGAAGCCCCCGCCGTCCTGCACCGCAACGGCCGCCTGTTCATGACCTATTCGGCCAGCGCCACCGACGCGCGCTATTGCCTGGGCCTGCTGACGGCGGATGAAAATGCCGACCTGCTCGATGCGAACAGCTGGACCAAGTCGCCCCAGCCGGTCTTCGTCTCCAACAGCGCCACCAGCGTCTATGGCCCCGGCCACAACAGCTTCACGGTCGATGAGAAAGGCCGCGACATCCTCGTCTATCATGGCCGCGACTATGAGGCGATCCAGGGCGACCCGCTGCTCAACCCGGACCGCCACACCCGCGTCCAGCGCCTATACTACACCGCAGACGGCACCCCCGATTTCGGGGTTCCAGTGGGCAATGGCCCGCTGCCCGAACGCTTCGTGTCCTCCACCGATCCGACGCGCCTGATGGCGCATGACGGCACAACGCTGATCGCGGGCAACCCGTCGCTGGCGCAGACCCAGTTCCGCCAGACGCCCGGCCGCGCCGGCGCGCGCAGTGTGATGCTCTCCCCGATCCTGATGCCGGACCATTATCTGGTCGCGGGCAAGGACGGATCGCTGAGCCTGCAACCCGACAGCAAGAGTGCGGATTTCGCCCTGCGCAGCCAGTTCGTCCGCTTCGACGAGAAGACGCTGCACGCGGCACGCTTCGTGTCGATCGCGGTGCCGGGCAAGGCCATCGGCATTTCGGCAGACCGACTGACTCTGGTGGCGAGCCGCGATCCCAGCGCCTGGTGGCATCTCGACTGACGCCATAAGTCAGACTATTCAAAGGCAATCGGGCGTCGGGCAATCCGCCAGGCGCCCGATTTTCTTTGCTAACGTAGCGGAAATAGGCGGAATTATCCCCATTTTGCGGGCTGCGTCATTAATATCACATCGCTGAAATTTCACTGCAATGAACTGCAAAATTCCGCTTGCGATTCATTTGTCGGAGCAATAATTAGTCCGAGTAATTCATGCATGGCGTAACCGCGCCAGCTTAATGGGGAGGATATCCAAATGGCTTTCAAGCCGGTCACACTCGCTTCCGCGTCCATCTTCGCACTGATGCTGTCGGGCGCCGCCCACGCACAGGATGCCGCCACCGCCGCGCCGCAAGTCGCCGCCGAAGATGACGCCGCCGACATCGTCGTCACTGGCGTCCGCGCCTCGATCGTCGGCGCACTCAACGTCCGCAAGCAATCGACCCAGATCGTCGATTCGATCGTGTCGGAAGACGTCGGCAAGCTGCCCGACAATAACGTCGTCGAAGCGCTCCAGCGCGTCACCGGCATTCAGGTTACGGATCGCGCCGGTGGCGAAACCGCCGGCATCACCATCCGTGGTCTGACCGATCCGCTGACCACGCTAAACGGCCGCAACATCTTCACTGCCGCCGGCACGTCCTTCGCGTTGCAGGATATTTCCGCGAACCTCGTCAAGCAGATCGACGTCTACAAGACGCGCTCGGCCGACCAGCTCGAAACCGGCCTTGCCGGCCAGATCGACGTCCAGACCCGCCGCCCGCTCGATTTCGACGGCTTCACCATTTCGGGTCTGGCGCGCGGCGTCTATTCGGAACTGGCCGACAAATATAATCCCAACGTCTCCATGCTGGTCAGCAACCGCTGGGAAACCGGCATCGGCGACATCGGCTTCCTGGTGAACGCCAGCTACACCAAGGCCCAGTATCGCAACCAGAATCTTCAGGCGGGCGCGATGGTGCCCTTCGCTACCGAAAATCCGACCGCCGGTTCGGGCCTGACCCCGCTTCAGCGTATCTTCCCCGGCGCGACCAACGAAAACTGGACGCCGGGCCTGGACGCTGGCCTGCCGACCGCACCAGGATCGACGCTGAACATCAATGGCGTCGAAACGCCTTATTATCTGTCGCGCGACGCCGTCATCGCGTCCGACCTCTATGGCAAGCGGGAACGCCCCTCGATCAACGCCGCGCTCCAGTGGGCGCCCAATGACAGCTCGGTTTACACCGCCGAAGTCTTCTACACCGGCTTCCGTGGCGAAACCTTCAACAGCCTGCACTTCAGCTTCGCCGACTGGTGGGGCGATCTGCCCGCCGACGTGGGCAACAGCTTTGAACTGTATGAAGGCACGAACATCATCAAGTCGCGCCAGTTGGGTTCGGTTGCAGGCTTCAACAGCGGCGACATGGCCACCAACAAGACCGACAGCTATGTCTATGCACTGAATGCCAAGTGGGACGTGGGTGGCAACGGCAAGATTTCGGCCGATATCGCCTATCAGGACAGCAAGAACGAAACCTCCTTCTTTGCCATCCGCACCGATCGCGGCCCGCTCGACCTGAACGTCGATTTCAACGGCGGCGGGGGCCTGCCTGCCTATAGCTTCGCCAATCAGGAAGTGCTGACCGACGCCAGCAAGTGGACTGTCGGCAACCTGTTCGACAGCGGCACGAAGACGACCGGCAGCGCGCTGACGATGATGCTGGACGGCGAATATAAATGGGATGAAGGCTTCCTGCGCCGCATCAAGGCTGGCTTCCGCTATGACAATCGCAATGCCGACAGCTATGTGCGCGATCAGGGCGCAGGTGCGCTCACCGCAGCCATTCCCGGATCCGATTTGCGCCGCCCCGTTACGCTTGCGGAACTGAGCGCAGGGAACCCGTTCACCAACAGCGGCTTCTTCGACGGTCGCGCCAATGTTCCGACCAGTTGGGTGCTTGCTGATCCGCGCAGCATGGACAAGGATGCCGTTCGCCAGTTGTATCGCGCCGTCGCGCCCGGCCTGCTGCTGTCGGACGAAATGAGCTTCGGCCATGTGTTCGGCATCAACGAAAGCAATCTGGCTGCCTATATTCTGGCCGATGGCGAACTCGAAATCTTCGGCCGTCCGCTCCAGCTTCAGGGCGGCGTGCGCTTCGTGGCGATCGATACGCTCTACGACTATTTCGATCGCGGCAACGGTTTCGCCCGGACCACCGTGTCGACCGGTTCGGAGAAATTCCTGCCGTCTTTCACCGCGCGCTACAACATCACCGACAATCTGCGCATCCGCTTCAACTATGGCGAAACGCTGCGCCGGCCGGCTTTTGGCGACCTCAACCCCAATCTGTCTCTGACGGGCGATCTGTCGCGCATCGGGTTTGGTTCGGGTTCGGCGGGCAATGCCAACCTGCGGGCAACCCATTCGAAGAATATGGACCTTGCGATCGAATGGTATTTCGAACGCAACAGCGCTATCTATGCGACGGCGTTCCAGCGCAAGATCAACGGTCTGGTCGTTCCTCTGACCGTGCGTGAGTTCATTCCGAACAACTATCTGCCGCGCAACGAAACCTACACCGAATATTTCAACATCACCCGTCCGGAGAATGCCTCCAACGGCACGCTCAAGGGTCTGGAACTGGGTCTGACCTACTTCCCGTCCTACCTGCCTAGCTTCCTTGACGGCCTGGGCTTCACCGGCAGCGCGACGATCCTGGATTCCGAACAGACGATCCCGGTCGTCAACAATGAAGGCGAAATCACCGGCACGACCAAGTCGGCCTTCTTCGGCGTGTCGAAGCTGTCCTACAATGCCACGCTGGCCTATGATAAGGGTCCGGTCGGCGCCCGCCTGTCCTATATCTGGCGCAAGGGCTTCCTGAACAACAATGAAGGCCGCTCCTTCGCCAACCCGATCGGCATGTGGCGCGCGCCGGAAAAGAGCCTGGACTTCCAGCTGACGCTGAACGTGAACGAGGATATCGGCATCACCTTCGACGCGGTGAACATCACCAAGGCGAAGCAGCAGAATTATTACAAGTTCGGCGATGTCGGCAATCCGACCGAGTTCAACTCCAGCACGCTACTGATCGATCGCACCTTCGCTCTGGGTGTCCGTTTCAAGTTCGACTGAGTGCCCATGGGGTGCGGCGTCTCCTCGCCGGGCCCCATAATGGCGGCCGTATCGGGATACTCTCCAGTCCCGCTACGGCCGCCATATTTGTTTGTGATACAAGGGAGGACGACCGATGCGCGCGATGAAGATGATCCTGCTGGCCGGGGCTGCGCTCATGGGGATCGGAGCCGCGTCGGCGCCGCCTTCCACGATGGACACCCGCGCCATCGCCGCTCAGCGCTTCGGCAACGACGCCCCCTGGTATCAGGACCGCATCCCCTTCTTCGAATCCGCCGATCTGAAGCTCGACGCCGTCTATTATTATCGCTGGGCGCTGTATCGCGGGCACCAGCGCGACCTGGGCAACGAAGGCTATATCACCACCGAATTTTTCGACGATGTCGACTGGCAGCGCCAGCCCTATGCCAGCCTGAACGACGCCAGCGGCTTTCATATCGGCGAAGGGCGTTGGCTGAACGACCGCCGCTTCGCCGACGATTATATCAATTTCATGTATCGCAGTGGCGGCAACGACCGCCACTTCACCGATCATATGGCGGACAGCGTCTGGGGCCGCTATCTGGTCGATGGCGACCGGGCGGATGCGATCGAACATCTGCCGGTAATGAACCATATCTATCGCCTGTGGGACGATAAATATGACTTCGCCAAGGGGCTGTATTTCGTCGAGCCGCTGCTCGACGCCACCGAATATACCGTCTCCTCGATCGACGCATCGGGCGGCAAGGACGGGTTCCGGGGCGGCGACGCCTTCCGCCCCTCAGTCAACAGCTATATGTTCGCCAATGCCCGCGCCCTGTCGAAAATGGCGGAGATGGCCGGCAACAAGGGACTGGCCGCCGACTATGCCGCCCGCGCCGACGCCCTGCAAAAGCGCGTCCTGACCGATCTGTGGAGCGACAGGCTCGGCCATTTCATCGACCGCCACCAGTCGAAGACCGACTTCGTGAAATATTGGGAGCCGATCCGCAATCGCGAACTGGTCGGCTACCTGCCCTGGATGTTCGACCTCGTCCCGGACGACGCGAAATATGCGGCCGCCTGGGCGCATCTGCTCGATCCCGCCTCGCTCGCCGGCAAGGCGGGGATGCGTACGGTCGAGGCCAGTTACGAATATTATATGCGGCAATATCGCTATCTGGGCGATGCGCCGGAATGCCAGTGGAACGGCCCGATCTGGCCCTATCAGACGACGCAGGTGCTGCACGGCATGGCCAACCTGCTCGATCATCAGAAACAGACCGGCCCGGTCACGCGCAGCGCCTATATGCGCCTTCTGCGCCAATATGCCGCGCTTCACTATCAGGGAAACCGTCTCGATATCGAGGAGGATTATCACCCCGAAACCGGCAAGCCCATCGTCGGCCTCGACCGCAGCCACCATTATTTCCATTCCGGCTTCAACGACCTGATCCTGACCGGGCTGGTCGGCATCCGTCCGAGCGCCGACGATGTGCTGGAGGTGAACCCGCTGCTGCCGGACGCCAGCGATCCACAGGCGCTCGCCTGGTTCCGGGTGCAGGACGTCCCCTATCATGGCCATAAGATCGCGGTGACATGGGATGTGGACGGCAGCCATTACAAGCGCGGCAAGGGCCTCTTCATTGAGGTGGACGGCCAGCAGGTCGCCCATCGCGAGACGCTGGGCCGGATCGAAGTGCCGGTGACGCGCGCCGCTACCCCTGCCATCCAGCGCCCGATCAACCGGGCGGTACAACTGGTGCGGGGCCAGTTCCCGATGGGGTCGGCGTCCAGCAACGCCGACGTTGAAAATGTCCATGACGCGATCGACGGCCGCGTCTGGTTCTTCCCGGAACTGCCCAATGGCTGGTCCTCCGCGCCCTCGCCCGCCGACCAATGGTATGCGATCGACCTGGGCAAGCCCACCGACCTCGCCCGCGCCGAACTCGCCTTCTTCGCCGATGGCAAGGGCTTTGCGGTGCCGCAAAGCTATCGGCTTCAGGCATGGGTGGACGGCGACTGGCGCGACATCGCCGCACCGAAAGGCAGCCCGATCGCCAACGGCATCACCGATATCCGCTGGCCCCGGCTTCAGACGAGCAAGGTCCGCCTGCTCTTCACCCAACCCAAAGGCAAGGCGATCCGCCTCGCCGAATTCAAGCTGTTCGCAGAATAATGCCAGCAAAAAGCCCGGTGCGCATACACGCACCGGGCCAGTCGTGAAGTTTCACCTAATAAGGTAATCCTTCGGGTCGCGGATTCGCTATATCATGAGCGCCACCACCGTTGAATAACCCGGTCGGGTTATGCCCTCACCCAGCCTCGGTCGCCCGGCTGGCATTCAGGAACGGCTGGACCCGCAAACGCGGAAACACCTCTTCGATCGGCTTGCTGTCGGGCAGGATATAGACATAGCCGCCCTTCTTGCCCCGAAATAACGGGCTGACCTTGGCATAAAAAAGTTTGGGCACATTGATGCAGCCGAAGGTGATGCGATTATCCTCGATCCCCGGCGAGAGCATGCGCTCCGTGCGCTTCTCCTTGGGATTGCCGGGCGGAATGGTGTGCAGCGCCACGGAGGTCGCATAATCGACCCACAAGACCCGCTGCTTGCCCGCCGCCACGCCGAATTTCGCCAGATAACGGCCGGCCGGCGTCGTCTTTTCCGCAGGGCCGATTTCAGCCAGGCTCTTGGCGCCGATCCCCGGCGTCGCATCGTCGCCCGGCGCGATACCGATCAGCACCGGGGCATGGCCCAGCATCTTGCCCTTGGCATCGAACAGGTAGGCAGCGGCCCCCGGCTTGTCGATGACGATATAGGGCAGAGCGCGATTGTCCTTCGCCGATGCCACCCAATCCACCACGCGGGTCGCGCCGTCCGACAGGACGGGCGGGGGTGCCTCTGGCTCTGCCTTCGCGGCAGCGGCCGGCTTCTTCTTCGCTGCGGCCTTCTTCTTGGCAGCAGCGGATTTGGCGACGGGCTTCTTGACGGCCGCCTCGGCCGGGACGGCGGTGACAAGCGCAAAACCCGACAGCGCCAGAAAAGCACGGATCATCTTCTTCTCTACACTCATGAAAAGGGTCTGGCACAAAAGGGCCGGCGCCTAGGGGGAAGCGCCGGCCGGAAAGGTCATGATCTTATGGCACGGACGCGCACCGATGGGGGTCGGTCGCAAGGGAAGCTGCGCGTCCGCTTTATGGTCATATCGTCATCGGCGGACGGATATGCCCCGCCGCCCATGCGATAGTTGAGGCCGCCCCGCGGCGTCAGTTGCGCGCGCGCTTGCGCTGGGCGGCCTGAAGCTGCTGCTCCACGCCATCGACGCGGCCGTTCAGCTGGTCGAGGCGCTGGCTGTTCTGCTGTGCCTGGCCGGACGCCGACTGTGCTTCCGCCAAAGCCTGCTGGGCGGTGCCATCAGTGGTCTGAAGCTTCGCGTCGAGCGCGTCGACGCGCTGGTTCACGGTCGCAACCTGCTCACGGACGAACCCCTTCGTGGCACAGCCACCCAGGCCCAGCGAGCCGATCAGAACGACGGCCAGCGGGGCCATTTTCGTCAGGGACAGCGACATGTTTTTCTCCTTATTGGTAACATTGCCGCAATAGTCGAAGCTGAGCGTGGAAGCGCCGACAACGCAATTCTGACCGGCCGTGCGTCTCGCCAGTCGAATGGAGCGATCCGCAAACCCACGCTATTCCGCCAAAAACCGACATGAATTGCGGATTAACCCGGATGGAAATATGCCGCTCCGCTGATCCCGCATCAGCCACGCTCCGTCGAGCCGGCGTCGCGGAGGCGGGACGGAATGTGGCGATTCGCTCGCATGATCTCACTGCCAATGGACCAACGCATGACAGGCAGGAATTTGCGCCCGCTTGTCCCTGTTCAGGCCCCTGTCGCCATTTTCCCCCTTGCCCCGGCGGCGATCCCATGCACAAAGCTTGCCAACTGCCGTGCGCGTACCAATTTCCCGCGTGCCTGAATGAACGGCTGCAAGGACAAGACGCATGGACGACGTGATGACCCCGGACCGGACGGCGCAGCGCCCGCAAATCCCGCAGGAGGTGGGGGAAGGCCTGTCCGTCATCTCGATCGCCAAAAGCTATGACAAGCGCGTCGTCCTGTCGGACGTGTCGCTGACCGTGGGCAAAGGCGAAGTGGTCGGCCTGCTCGGCCCCAACGGCGCGGGCAAGACGACCTGCTTCTATTCGGTGATGGGCCTCGTCCGCCCGGACCATGGCCGCATCGTGCTGGACGGGCAGGATATCACCAACCTGCCCATGTATCGCCGCGCGATCCTGGGCCTGGGCTATCTGCCGCAGGAAACCTCCATCTTTCGCGGCATGACCGTGGCGCAGAATATCGGCGCCGTGCTGGAGCAGGCGGAGCCGGACAAGGCTGCCCGCGCCGCCCGCCTCGAACAGTTGCTGTCCGAATTCGGCCTCACGCGCCTGCGCGATTCGGCCGCCATGGCGCTGTCGGGCGGTGAACGCCGCCGCTGCGAGATTGCCCGCGCGCTGGCCGCCAATCCGTCGATCGTCCTGCTGGACGAACCCTTTGCCGGTATCGACCCACTCTCGATCGCCGACATTCGCGATCTGGTGAAGGATTTGAAGACGCGCGGCATCGGCGTGCTGATCACCGACCATAATGTTCGCGAGACGCTGGAAATCGTCGACCGCGCCTGCATCATCTATGGCGGGCAGGTGCTCTTTGCCGGCAATCCGACCGAACTGGTCGCCAATGCCGACGTCCGCCGCCTCTATCTGGGCGAGAATTTCCAGCTGTAAGATGCAGACCGCGCGCGCCCTTCCTCATGATCGGAGCGGCGGTTAATGGCGCTCGGCCCACGGCTGGACATTCGCCAGAGCCAGTCTCTGGTGATGACGCCGCAATTGCAGCAGGCGATCAAGCTGCTCGCGCTGTCCAATCTGGAGATCGAGGCGTTCGTCGCGGGCGAGCTGGAAAAGAATCCGCTGCTGGAATCGGGCGGCGGCGATGACGGCCCTCCGGCCCCCGACGGCATCGACCAGACGGTCGAGGCACCCACCCTGTCCGCCGAAACCGGTGGCGCCGACGATCTGATCGCGCAGGGGCTGGGCGGCGCGGACAGCCCGCTCGACGTCGATCATGGCGCGGACAGTTTCATCGACGATGGCCCCGGCGACCGGATGGCCGAAGCGCATGGCGCCAGCGGTGGCGGCACGGATGCACTGTCGGGCAGCTATGCCGAGGATGCGCCGGACTTCGACAGTTTCGCCGCGCCGGATATCGGCTTGCAGGAACATCTGATGGGGCAGGCCCGTGCCGCGCTGTCGGGCATGGATCTGCTGATCGCGACCCAGTTGATCGGCCAGATCAGCGAGGCCGGCTATCTGGAGGCGAACCTGCTTGCAACCGCCCATGGCCTTGGCATTCCCCTGTTCGACGTGGAGCGGGTGCTGGGCGTCATCCACACATTCGACCCCACCGGCGTCGGCGCGCGCAGCCTGTCCGAATGTCTTGCGCTGCAAGCGAAGGAGGCCGACCGCTACGACCCCTGCATGGCGCGGCTGCTCGCCAATCTCGACCTGCTGGCCAAGGGCGCCCTGCCCCAGTTGCGCCGCATCTGCGGCGTGGATGAGGAGGATATGGCAGACATGATCGCCGAACTGCGCGGTTATGATCCCAAGCCCGGCCTGCAATTTTCGCATGACCGGGCCGCGCCGGTGACGCCCGACCTGTTCGTGCGGCCCACGCGCGAAGGCTGGGCGATCGAGGTCAACAGCGCCACCCTGCCCCGCGTCCTTATCAACCGCAGCTATTATGTCGAACTGGCCAGCGGCCCGCAGGACAAGACGGCAAAGGCCTGGCTCGCCGACTGCCTGGCCAGCGCCAACTGGCTGGTGAAGGCGCTGGACCAGCGGCAGAAGACGATCATCAAGGTGGCGAGCGAAATCGTCCGCACTCAGGAGGCCTTCTTCCAGCAGGGCGTCGCTCATCTGAAGCCGCTGACGCTCAAAGCCGTGGCCGACACGATCGGCATGCACGAAAGCACCGTCAGCCGCGTCACCTCCAACAAATATCTCTCCTGCCCGCGCGGCCTCTACGAACTCAAATATTTCTTCACCAGCGGCGTGGCGTCATCGGGCGGCGACGGCGGGTCCGTCTCGGCCGAAGCGGTCAAGAGCCATATCAAGGCGCTGATCGGCGCCGAAGACCCGCAGGCGATCCTGTCCGACGACACGCTGGTCGACCTGCTCCGCGCCAAGGGCATGGACATCGCCCGCCGCACCGTCGCCAAATATCGCGAGGCGCTGGGGATCGGCTCGTCGGTGCAAAGGCGGCGGCAGAAGGCGTTGAAGGGCAAGGCGGCCTGAGCATTGCTTGGGCTGGTTTCGACCAGAAGTGGACATGTCCCCCCTCCCGTTTACGGGAGGGGGCTAGGGGGTGGGCTGGACGTCGCGACAGCCCACCCCGCTGCGACTAACGCGCTGCGCGCGCAAGTCTCGCTGCCCCTCCCGCAGGCGGGAGGGGAATGGCCGCTCTCCACCCTTGTCGTCATTCCCGCGAAAGCGGGAACCCATTTCCCGACATATCCGCAAGCACCACGCTGAGAAGATGGCTCCCCATCTTCGCAGGGATGACTTTGCGGGAATGGCAGAAAGCCGCTCATGGACCTACTCCGGCCGCGCCTGTCCTACTCCCCCGCACTCCGCTAGGATCGCGCGGCTCTTTCCCACTGTCGGCACCACGATCCCGACACCCCTCGCAACAAAATGTCCAACATAGGAAATCTCATGTCTCGATTAGCGGGAAATGTGTGAAGTTAAGGCGGACAAATCCTATTTTGGCGGGCTATCCCGGTCGCCCTTGACCCCGCCCGCGCGACCGGCAAAAGCGGCGCCCAGATACGCCCAACCCAGATCAAAGGATCGCCCATATCATGTCCGTCGCCTATCTGAACGGCAGCTTCCTGCCCCTCGAAGAGGCCCGCATCTCTCCGCTCGATCGCGGCTTCCTCTTCGCCGACGGCATTTATGAAGTCGCCGCCGTGATCGATGGCAAGCTGGTCGACAGCGCCAGCCATCTCGCCCGGCTGGAACGCTCGACCGCCGCGATCGGCATTGTCCTGCCACTGTCGCTCGACGCGATCGAGGCGGCGCAGAAGGAACTGGTGGTCCGCAGCGGCCTGACCGAGGGGCTTGTCTATCTCCAGATCACCCGCGGGGCGGACGCCAGCCGCGACTTTATCGCGACGCCCGGCCTCCAGCCGACCCTGTTCATGTTCATGCAGGACAAGGCAGTGGTCGACCTGCCCGGCGTGCAGACCGGCATCGCGGTGGCGACCATGCCCGACTTGCGCTGGGCGCGGCGCGACATCAAGAGCGTCGGGCTGCTGGCGCAGGCCATGGCCAAGCAGGCCGCCAAGGACGCCGGCGCGCAGGAAGCCTGGATGATCGAGGATGGCTTCGTCACCGAAGGCGCCTCCTCCACCGCCTTCATCGTCACCGACGAGGGCATCGTCACCCGCCCCTACAGCCAGTCGGTGCTGGCCGGCTGCACCGGCGCCGCGCTGACCGCGCTGGCGAAGGAAAGCGGCCTTGCCGTCATCCGCCGGCCCTTCACGGTCGAGGAAGCGCTCGCCGCGAAGGAAGCCTTCATCACCAGCGCCTCCACCCTCTGCCTGCCGGTGGTGCGGATCGACGGCCAGCCGATCGGCGACGGCACGCCCGGCCCGGTCGCCACGCGGATGCGCAGCCTCTATGTCGACTTTGCGCGCCGCACCGGGGTCTGACCTCAGAAGCTGAGAAATGACTCCATAATGGAGGAAGTGTCATCCTTTCTTGAGAGATAGGAAACTTCCTTCATTGTGGCGCCGAAATGGCGGCAAGCTGGACGCAATGGCCGGACCGAATAGCCGGTCAAACCGGGCCTTGATCGCGGCCGGACGCCGCCCTTCCTCCAGACCCTCTCCATTACGGCCAAATTACCGGCTGAAACGATCCGTTCTTGCTTTATTCTCCAGAACGAAGATAGAACGGGAGTCGGACTATGATGGAAGATTTTTCCTACGCCCTGCCCCAAACGGGTTCCGCCGCGCCGCTGACGCCGCGCGACGAGCGCGCCAGCCTGCTGGTGGTGGCGGACCGGATGGAAGCGGCCGATCTGGAACCGGTAGCGAACGCGGCAGGCCTGCGCCTGCTGGGCGTCACACCGCTGGCCGATGCGCCGGTCCGGCTCGATCTTCAGGCGCAATGCGATACCGTCCTGCTTGTCTGCCCGACCCTGACGCCGCTGCTGGAACGGCTGCTGGTGCAGCTTGAAACGCAGGCGATCCAGAATGGGATGGCGGTGATTCTGGTCGCCGGGCTTGAAACGATCGATCTCGCCTTCGCCTGCCTGCGCAGCCCGCATAGCCAGTTGCTCTGCGACCCCGACCGAACCGAACTCGCCGCAGCGCTGGTGGCGGCTGGCGAGCATCGCCCGGCCGCCGGGCAAGTGCATGAGGTCGATCGCGAGGGCGCCCGACTCCAGCAATTGAGCGAGGAGGTCGGCCGCCTCGCCCGTACGCTCGACGCGCTGACGGAACGGACGCGGATGGCCGCGCCCAGCTTCGACCTTGGCCCCCGCATTTCCGACCGGCCGAGCGACTATATCGGCATGCCCGCCCTTGCGCCGATCGGTGCGCCGGCCGGCGCGCTGACGCCGACGACAGACAAGGCGGCATCGACCATCACCGCCACCCAGGTCCGCGACCTGCTACGCGCTCGGCGGATTCGCGCCGACTTCCTGCCCGGCGACCTGTTCGCCGATCCGGCCTGGGACATGATGCTGGACCTGCTGGCCGCGCGGCTGGAACATGAGCGGGTATCCGTTTCCAGCCTCTGCATCGCCGCCGCCGTCCCGCCGACCACCGCGCTGCGCTGGATTCGCACCCTGACCGACAAGGGGCTGGTCGAGCGCCAGGCCGATCCGCATGACGGCCGCCGCGTTTTCATAGCCCTGGCGCAGGAGGCTACCGATGCGCTGACCCGCTGGTTCGGCGCCAGCCGCCGCCTGCTCGCCAACTGACATGCTAGCGCTTGACGGCCGGACTTTTTCGCTTAGATAGGCGCTCTCCCGAAAGGGGGCGATTAGCTCAGTTGGTAGAGCGTCTCGTTTACACCGAGAATGTCGGCGGTTCGAGCCCGTCATCGCCCACCAGTTTTTTCGGTCTTTAGAGCCCGTCCGGGGGACATTTCCCCGAAAAACTCCCGAAGCGAAGCGAAGGGCGCCTTCGCACCGCCATCCAATCCGCATCCGTAACGTTCATCGTGCAGCAAGCATGGCTATAGCAATGTTACTGCATGCCATTCGCAGCCTTCTTCAACGGGACGATCCTGCCCCTTGTGCTGATGCTGTCGCCCCTTGCCGTGATGGTGGCTGCGCCTTGCACGGGCTGGCATCCCGTCGCCAAGGCCGCGAAGACGCCCGGACAAAAAGCCTGCACGCGCCATCAACCGCTATTGATGTAAAGCCGCATATTGCAGCGCAACGGCACCGCTGCTAACCGCTGGACCATGATCCAGCCGCCCGAAACCATCCGAGTCTCCAAGTCCCGCGTGTCCTGTGACGGCAGCGGTGACATTCCCGCCGCCCTTGGCCACCCGCGCGTCTTTCTGGAAATTGATGAGCATGGCTATGTCGACTGCGGCTATTGCGATCGGCGCTTCGTGCTGATCGGCGGGGCGGCTGACCATGGCGACGTCACGACGAAGCCCGACATCGCATCGGGCGCCAGCCTCTAAGCTTTTCTATTGGGCTTCCGCCGTGCCGCCCCTATATCGGGCGGCATGACCGAACTCGCTCCCCTCTTCACCGATGCCCGCGGCCTTCTCTATCGTCCGGGCCTGCTCGATCCCGATGGTGCGCGCCGCCTGACCGCACAGGCGCTGGGCGCCTGCGACGATGGCGAACTCTATCTGCAATATCGGGCGAGCGAGAGCTTCGGATTCGACGACGGGCGGTTGAAGACCGCCGATTATTCCACCGATGCCGGTTTTGGCCTGCGTGGCGTGTCGGGCGAGATGACCGGCTTCGCCCATGCCAATGATATCAGCGAGGCCGCGATCGCCAAGGCGGCGCAGACGCTGACGCTGCTGGACCCGGCCAAGGGCCAGCCCGCCCCGCCGCCCCTGCGTACCAACCGCCATCTCTACACCGACGCCAATCCGCTGGAGATCGTCCCCTTCGCAGAGAAGGTGAAGCTGTGCGGCGAGATCGATGCGGCGGCTCGCGCCCGCGACCCGCGCGTCGCGCAGGTGTCGGTCAGTCTGGCCGGCAGCTGGTCGGTGGTCGAGATCGTGCGCGCCGACGGCTTTACCGCGACCGACATCCGCCCGCTGGTGCGTCTCAACGTCTCCGTCATTCTGGAAGAAAATGGCCGCCGCGAAACAGGCGTGTTCGGTATTGGCGGCCGCTATCTCTATGACGAGGTGATGGACCCCGCGATCTGGAACCGTGCGATCGACGAGGCGCTGGCCCAGGCGCAGGTCAACCTGCGCTCCATCGCCGCGCCCGCCGGCGAAATGACCGTATTGCTCGGCCCCGGCTGGCCCGGCGTGCTGGTGCATGAAGCCATCGGTCATGGCCTGGAAGGCGATTTCAACCGCAAGGGCACCAGCGCCTTTTCCGGTCGCGTCGGCCAGCGTGTCGCTGCGCCCGGCGTCACCGTGGTGGACGATGGCAGCATCCTTAATCGGCGCGGCTCGCTCTCCATCGACGACGAAGGCACGCCGACGCAGGAGAATATCCTGATCGAGGATGGCATCCTCAAAGGCTATATGCAGGATCGGCTGAACGCCCGGCTGATGGGCGTAGCGCCCACCGGTAACGGCCGCCGCGAAAGCTACGCCCACGCCCCCATGCCGCGCATGACCAATACCTTCATCAAGGGCGGCAATGACGATCCGGAGGAACTGCTGAGCCGCATGACGTCCGGCATCTTCGCCAAGAGCTTCGGCGGCGGACAGGTGGACATCGTGTCGGGCAAGTTCGTCTTCTCCTGCACGGAGGCCTATAAGGTTGAGAATGGCAAGATCGGCGACCCGATCAAGGGCGCGACCCTGATCGGCGACGGACCGACCGCGCTGACCAAGGTGATCGGCATCGGCAACGACTGGGCGCTGGACGAAGGCATCGGCATGTGCGGCAAAGGCGGGCAGAGCGTGCCGGCTGGCGTGGGACAGCCGACATTGCTGATGGAAGGCCTGACGGTAGGCGGCACCGCGACCTGAAAGATCACTGGTCGTCGGGCTGCGGCACGGCGACCTGAGCCTGCGGTGGCATGAATGGCGGAACGTGGCCCGGCGTCCGTTGTTGATCGGGTATGAACATGTTGACCGACAGCCACGACGCCGTGACGGACGACTGGGCCGCCGCCCTGCTCGATTTCTGGTTCAACCAGGTCGGCGAGCAGGGCTGGTACAGCCATGATCCTGAACTGGACCAGCTTTGTACCGCGCGGTTCCGGACATTGTGGCTGGAAAAGCAGCACCTGCCTGCCGAAAGCTTTCTGGATCGCGCCGATGATGCGCTGGCGGCGATCCTGCTGTTCGACCAGCTGCCCCGCAACATGTTCCGGGGCACGGCCGATGCCTTCGCCACCGATGCGCTGGCAAGGGATTTGGCGCGCGGTGCGATCGCGATGGGCTATGACATTCAGATCGGCGGGGCCGGGCGGCTCTTCTTCTACATGCCGTTCCAGCATAGCGAGGCGATAGAGGATCAGGATTTGTCGCTGACCCTTTTCGAGGGCGTCGGCGACGAGCGTTCGCTGGATTTTGCCCGTAAACATCATGCAACCATCGCGCGTTTCGGACATTTCCCTCATCGGAACGCGGCGCTCGGCCGCCCTACATCGCCCGAAGAGGCGGCAGCGGTGGCCGAAGGCGCACGCTGGTAGCGTAAAGTTGCACAAAATTTAGGCAGCAAAGTTGCGCTGCACAATTTTTTGGCGTCATTTTTATGACCGTATCGCCATAACCCCGCATTAACGCGCCTTTTGCGTTTTGGCACGCCTCTTGCTGAGTATGTTTCCGCACACCAGTAACAGGGGGCGACATGAAACTTGTCATGGCTATCATCAAGCCGTTCAAGCTTGACGATGTCCGCGAGGCACTCTCCTCGCTCGGCATCGCAGGAATGACGGTCAGCGAAGTGAAGGGCTTCGGCCGCCAAAAGGGGCAGACCGAAATCTACCGCGGCGCCGAATATTCGACGAACATGGTCCCGAAGATCAAGATCGAGGTGGTCTGCGACGACGACCTCGCACCCCGCGTCGTGGAAGCGACCCAGGCGGCCGCCAATTCGGGCGCCATCGGCGATGGCAAGATCTTCGTCCTCGATGTCGGTCAGGCCGTGCGTATCCGCACCGGCGAAACCGGCGAAACCGCGCTGTAAGAAGGGGGAAATAATGACCTTTTCCAAGAAAATTGGCGGCGTGGCGGGGGCTGCGGCTCTGTCGCTCTTCACCGCCCTGCCCGCCTGGGCGCAGGACGCCGCGGCGCCCGCCGCCACGGTCGACAAGGGCGACGTCGCCTGGATGATGACCGCCACCATCCTGGTGCTGGCGATGATCCTGCCGGGCCTGGCGCTGTTCTACGGCGGCCTGGTCCGCAGCAAGAATATGCTGTCAGTCATGACACAGATCGGCGCGGCTGCCTGCCTCGCGATGCTGATCTGGGTCATGTACGGTTATTCGATGGCCTTCGGCCCCGATTATACCAGCGGCCTTTCCAACTTCGTTTCGACCTTCGACAAGGCGTTCCTGAAGGGCGTCACGCCCGCTTCGCAGGCCGCGACCTTCACCGCAGGAGTCGAAATCCCCGAATATGTGTTCATCAGCTTCCAGATGACCTTTGCCGCGATCACGGTCGCGCTGGTGCTGGGTTCGGTGGTCGAACGCATCAAATTCTCGGCTGTCATGGTGTTCGCCGCCGTGTGGCTGACCATCACCTATTTCCCGATCGCCCACATGGTCTGGGCCGCTTCGGGTTATTTCTTCAAGGCTGGCGCACTCGACTTCGCTGGTGGCACCGTGGTGCACATCAACGCAGGCGTGTCCGCTCTGGTGGCCTGCCTCATCCTGGGCAAGCGTATCGGCTTCCCCAAGGAACCGATGGCGCCGCACAGCCTGACGCTGACCGGTGTCGGCACCGGCCTGCTGTGGGTCGGCTGGTTCGGCTTCAACGCCGGTTCGGCACTCGAAGCCAACGGTTCGGCCGCACTCGCCATGATCAACACCTTCGTTGCCACGGCTTCGGGTGGTCTGTTCTGGATGCTGGCCGAAAAACTGAACGGTCATAAGGGTTCGGCGCTGGGCTTCTGCTCGGGCATCATCGCCGGCCTCGTCGCCGTCACGCCTGCCGCCGGCAACTCCGGCCCGTTCGGTGCGATCATCCTGGGCGCCGTCGCTTCGATCGTCTGCTTCTATGCCGTCACCGTCCTCAAGCCCAAGCTCGGCTATGACGACTCGCTGGACGCCTTCGGCATCCATGGCATCGGCGGCATGATCGGCGCGATCGGCACTGCCATCGTCTACTCGCCTGCCTTCGGTGGCCCCGGCGCGGAAGACTATGAAATCGGCGCCAAGCTGCTCGTTCAGATCGAAGCGGTCGTCGTGACCATCATCTGGGCATCGATCGGCACCGCCATCGCCATCTACATCGCCAAGGCCGTCACTGGTCTGCGGGTCGCCCAAGAGGTCGAATATGAAGGCCTCGATCTCGGCGAACATGGCGAACGAGCCTACAATCCGTAAGTTTTCACTGCATTGGCCGGGCGGCCGAACCGCCGCCCCGCCTTCCGATGTTCCTCCTGCGAACATGCCTTGGGTCGGTACGAAAGTACCGGCCCTTTTTTTGGGCTAGGCATGATGTAACGGCGGGAAAGTGTCAGATTTCCTTATGCGTCAGCGTGGTCGGATCCAGAGCGTGGCGGCACGCGGCGTTTCCGCCGGCCAACGCCGGCCGCGCGCCATCACCTGAACCGCCGCCCGCGCGACCCAGCCGAGCTTCTCCGCCCTGGGCGTCACGACGCGATGGTCCCACGCCTGCTCGCCCCGACGGGCAACTTCGCGCGCGATGTCGCCATAGATGCCTGCTGCGGCCAACACCGCCCAGGCCGCGCGGGGCGGCAGGGCGCCGGTGCCATGGCGGGCGCTCGCTTCATAGGCGGCGGCCATGTCGGCCATGCGCCGGGCGAGGACGGCAAGGCGCGGTCGGACCCAGGGCTTCATATGCTCGCCGGGCGGGATGTCCATTTCCGCCAGCCACTCCTGCGGCAGGTAGCAGCGATCTGCCGCCTCATCCTCGCTGATGTCTCGGGCGATATTGGCGAGCTGAAAGGCAAGGCCCAGGTCGCAGGCGCGATCGAGCGTCGCCTGATCTTCGGGATCGACGCCCATCAGTACCGCCATCATGCAGCCGACCGCGCCGGCGACATGATAGCAATAGCGCAGCATGTCGGCCTCACTACGCGGTCGCCAATCGCGGGCGTCCAGTGCGAAGCCTTCGATCAGGTCATGGGCATAGCGGGCGGGGATCGCGCATTCGCGCATCACCACGCCAAAGCCGTCAAACGCCGGATCGCCGGTCGGTTCGCCCCGCAGCGCCTTGTCGGACAGCACCCGCATCATCGACAGGCGCGCCTGTGCATCGGACACGCTGGTCATCGCGCCGCCATGGTCCTGCCCGTCGGCGATATCATCGCATTTGCGACACCAGGCGTAGAGCAGCCAGGCCCGCTCGCGCGTCACGCGGTCGAACAGTTTCGAAGCCATGGCGAAGGATTTGGAGCCGCGCGCGATACTGTCGCGGGCATGAGCGACAAGGGCGGCGCGGTCTGGGATAATGGAGGACATGTCAATGGACATGCCCTCCCCTAACCCCTCCCGCAAGCGGGAGGGGAATATTTGCAGCAGTTACAGTCGTCCCGCCTTCATCGCGAAGATCGTCTCATGCGGCTGATAGACGGCCATGGCATCGACCAGCCCTTCGATGCTGTCGTCATGGATCAGGATGCCGGCATGTTGGGCGCGGATGAAGCCGGCTTCCACCATCTGCCGGTTGAAGCCGATCAGCTGGTCGTAGAAGCCTGCGACGTTGAGCAGGCCGACCGGCTTGCTGTGATAGCCCAGTTGCGCCCAGCTGATCGCTTCCCACAATTCGTCCATCGTGCCGACGCCGCCCGGCAGCGTCACGAAACCGTCCGACAGGTCAGTGAAGAGCTGTTTGCGTTGGTGCATGGTCTGGACGACGTGCAATTCGGTGCAACCGCGATGTGCGACTTCCGCGCCGACGAGCGCTTCGGGGATCACGCCGATCACCTCGCCGCCGGCTTCCAGCGCGGCATCCGCCACCGCACCCATCAGGCCGAGACGCCCGCCGCCATAGACGACGCCGATACCGCGCTCCGCCAGCGTGCGGCCAACATGGCGCGCCGCGTCGATATAGGTGAGGTCGGCCGGCGTCGCCGATCCGCAATATACTGCCAGTCTCTTCATTTCGTCCGTCCGTGGGGCCGTGCCCCTTAACCCAAATCCTGCAACATCAGCGCCGCCGTCGCCTTGGCGCTGCCCACCACGCCGGGGATGCCCGCGCCGGGATGGGTGCCGGCCCCTACCAGATAGAGGTTGGGAATGACATCGTCGCGATTATGCGCGCGGAACCAAGCACTCTGGGTCAGCAGCGGCTCCAGGCTGAAGGCGCTGCCCATATGGGCGTTCAAATCTCGGCCGAAATCGCTCGGCGCATAATGGAAGCGGGTGACGATGCGCGAGCGGATGTCGGGGATCAGCCGATGCTGAATCTCGTCCAGGATCCGTTCCGCATAGGCATGGCCGAACTGGTCCCAGTCGATCGGCAGCTTGCCCATATGCGGCACCGGGGCGAGCGCATAAAAAGTCGAATAACCCTCCGGCGCCATCGACGGATCGGTGACGGTCGGATGATGCAGATAGAGCGAGAAATCCTGCGGCAGCACGCCATGATCGTAAATGTCGGTCAGCAACCCTTCATAGCGCGGCCCGAACAGGATCATGTGGTGCGGGATGCCCGGCCAGCTGCCCTTGATGCCGAAATGGAGTACGAAAAGGCTGGGCGACCAGCGCTTTTGCGCCAGTTTCTCGCCCTGCTTCTGGCCGCGCGGATGATGGCCCAGCAGATCGCGATAGCTGTGCATCAGGTCAGCGTTGGTGGCGATCGCATCCGCCTCCCCGCGCCAGCCGGAAGCGGTATGCACCGCCGTCGCCTTGTCCCCATAGGTTTCGATCCGTGTGACGGCGTCGCCCAAGCGCATGGTGCCGCCCAGCCGTTCGAAATGGGTGGCCATAGCCTGCACCAGACGGTTGGTGCCGCCTTTCGCGAACCAGACGCCGCCATCCTTTTCCAGCTTGTGGATCAGGGCATAGATGGCGCTGGTCTTCATCGGGTTGCCGCCGACGAGGAGCGTGTGGAAGGACAGCGCCTCCCGCAGTTTCTCATTCTTCACATGGGATGCGACGACCGAATAGACCGAGCGCCATGCCTGATATTTGGCGAGGCTGGGCGCGGCCTTGATCATGGAGGCGAAGTCGAGGAAGGCGACCGCGCCGAGCTTGCGATACCCCTCTTCATAGACGCCGGCGGCATAATCGCAGAAGCGTTCATAGCCGGCCACGTCGTTCGGATCGAGCCGGGCGATCTCCGCCCGCAAGGCCGCTTCATTGTTGGAATAGTCGAAATTGGTGCCGTCGCGCCAGTTGAGCCGATAGAAGGGCGACACCGGGACCAGCCCGATATCCTGCGCCATGTCATGACCCGACAACCGCCACAATTCCGCCAGGCAATCGGGATCGGTGATAACGGTCGGGCCGGCGTCGAAGGTAAAGCCGTCCTTTTCCCACATATAGGCCCGGCCACCGGGGCGATCGCGCGCCTCCACCAGGGTGGTGTCGACGCCGGCCGATTGCAGCCGGATGGCTAGCGCCAGGCCGCCAAAGCCCGCGCCGATGACGATCGCGCGTCTGGGATTTGGCCTGTTCATCAGGCGGGCGGGTTCCACAATGTTCGCATGGCATCCCTTATGGGCACCGGGGGCCGTCCGCACAAGATGCGGATGCGATCCGCGATGGTGGAGCGTCCGGCATAAAAGCGCTGGATCAGCGTCGGGCGCAGGCGGTAGAAACGGGCGAAGATGCGCCAGCGCTGGTCGGGGCGAGCGGCGCCGAACAGCATCTTGCCCAGCAGGCGATAATAGCCGCCGCGCCGCCAATGCGCGCGGGCGTAGGCGCGGGTTGCAGCCGGAAGCCCATCCAGCGGCTGATCGGCGAGCCAAAGCGCGAATCGCACCGCATCCGGCAAGGAATAGCCCGTCATTGGCTGGAACAGGCCGGCCTGCACTCCGGCGCGGGCGACAGGATCGCCTTCCGGCCAGTAGCGGTCAAAGTCGCCGCCATGGACGACGGGCAGCACACCCTGTTCGCGATGGATCACCTTGCCCTGCCAGCCCTTCCCTCGCACATAGGCCGCGATGCGGGCGTCGAGGGCATCAGTGTCGAGTGCCGGCTCGTCGCTATAATAGGTATCCTCGATGAAAATGGTCTGGTCGTCCCAGGGGAGCAGATAGACGAAACGATAGCCATCCTGCTGCTCGACCGTCGCGTCCATGATGACCGGGCGGTCGATGCCGTGGGGTTCATCACATCGCAGGCTATGGCCGACGAATTTCTGCCAGCCGCAGCGGAGCGTGGACAGATCGCCCGCCCCCCGTGCATCGATCACTGCTCGTGCCCTGATCGTCCGGCCGTCGGCTAATGCGACATGATCAGGGGCAAGTGTCGTAACCGGCGCGCTGGTGAGTAGCCGGTCGCCCAGCGCGCGCTCCAGTGCGACAGCGAGTTGGACAGTTGTTATGCTGTTATAGGGCGTGTCCAGATCCCGGCTGTAGCCCGGAAAATCAACGCGATGCCCCTGCGGCCAGCGATACGCCACCAGCCGGTCGATAAGCCAGCGATCGGCGGGTGCGACGTCGCCGTCGAAGAAGGACCAGACATGATTGCCGCCGGGGCGGTCGCCCTGTTCGACCAGCAGCAGCCGAACCTCCGGTCGCAGGCGCGCAAAGGCCAGCGCGATCAGGCCGCCGGAGAGGCCGCCGCCGATGATCGCCAGATCGCAGTCATAGTCATCCGTCATGCCGCTCCTGTTAGGCGAAGGGAGGGCTAGCCGTCGCGCGAAATATAGTATAGGGGGGTACCCTATGCACATTATTGCGGATCGAGACAAATTGCTGGCGCGCGTGCGCCGGATCGCTGGCCAGGTGGCGGCCGTCGAGCGCCAGTTGACGGGCGACGCAGGTTGTTCGGAAACATTGCAACTGGTCGCGTCGGTGCGCGGCGCGGTGGGCAGCCTGATGGAAGAACTGATAGAGCAGCATATGCGCGAGCATGTTGCCCGGCCGGGCCTGTCCGACGAGGCGCGGACAGCCGCGACCGAGGAAATGCTGGCGCTGATCCGCCGCTACGGGAAATGACGATGCACGACGATCATAATCATTCTGGCGGCCATCATCATGGGCACGGGCATGGGCACGATCATGGCCACCATGACCATGATGCGCCCGCCCCGCCCGCGTCCGACGAGGGTGAGGACAGCCATTATTTCGACCATATCTATCTGTCTGCCGGGCATGACCAGAATGCGAAGCGGACCTTGTGGGTCGTCTGGCTGACCGCCGCGACGATGGTGGTGGAGATCGTCTTCGGCTGGATCACCGGGTCGATGGCGCTGCTGGCCGACGGCTTCCATATGGCGACCCATGCCGGGGCGCTGGCGGTCGCGGCGGCTGCCTATGGCTATGCCAAGCGCCATGCGCGTAACCCCCGCTATACGTTCGGTACCGGGAAGGTGGGCGATCTGGCCGGCTTCGCCTCCGCCCTGTTGCTGATGGGCACCGCGCTGTTCATCGCCATCGAATCGGGCATGCGATTCTTCCAGCCGATCCACGTCGCTTTTGGCGAGGCGACGCTGGTGGCGGTGATCGGCCTCATCATCAACATCATCAGCGCCTTCCTGCTGGGGCATGACCATAGCCATGATCACGGGCATGGTGGGCATGGGCATGACCATGTGCACGACCACAAGGATGGCCATGCCGACAACAACTTGCGCGCCGCCTATGTCCATGTGTTGACCGATGCGCTGACGTCGGTGCTGGCGATCGCGGCGCTGCTGGCCGGGCGCTATCTGGGCTGGTGGTGGATGGACCCGGCGGTCGGCCTGCTGGGCGCCGTCGTCATCGCACGCTGGGCCTGGGGCCTGATGAAGGATACGGCCGCGATCCTGCTCGACACCGCAGAGCCGGCGCTGATGGCGCGGGTGCGCGGGCTGGTGGAGGCGGAGGGCGCGACCATCCGCGACCTGCATGTCTGGCGGATCGGGCCGCATGCCCATGCCGCGATCATCAGCCTGGCGCCCGGCGCCGACGCGCCAAGGGTGCGGGCGCGGGTGCGGGCGCTGCCGCGCATGGAGCATGTCACGGTGGAGTGCGGTTGAGCGCCTGTGCGCCCTTCGACAGGCTCAGGGCGAACGGACCTTGTTGACTAAGGGCGCTCGTCCCAGCGCACCAATGTGACCCCACCGGTGACATCCACGGCCAGTTCGCCAAAGGCGCCGGTGCGCAATTTGAGTGTGCCAAGGGGCAGGCCGGCTGCGAGCAGGGCGAAGCGTGCGGCACCATTGCTGGTGACGAGCAGGTCGTTGCCCGCCCCGCTCTCCGCGAAAAAAGCGCGCCAGGCGGCCATGCGCCGGTCGGCATCGACGATCCAGCCATCCGGCGCGATACCGCGTTCGTCCCAGTCCGCCAGCGCCTGCGCACCGATGCGGGCGAGCACCTCCGCCTCCGGCTTGCCCTCGTCCGGGCCATGGTCGATCTCGCCCAGCCAGTCGAGGCTGCCGTCGCGCGCATGGCCGGTGGCTGCCGCGATCAGATCGGCGGTTTCGCGGGCGCGTTTCAGAGGGCTGGAGAACAGGCGGTCGATCGGTAGCGCCTGCTGCGCGAACCATTCCCCCAGCCGGTCGGCCTGGGCGCGGCCGCTGTCCACCAGCGGGATATCGGTCCGGGCGCCGACGCGCCGCGCCTCCGCACTGCTGGCGAAAGTGTTGCCGTGACGGATGATGAAGAGGCGGCGCATGGGGCGGCGTTCAGAGCGGTGGCGTGGGATCGCCATGGAGCGCGATCAGTGCTTCGACCCGGCTGATATCCGCCTCCGTATCAATACCGCTGCTGTCAAAGCGCGGCGGATCGACGGCGACCGTCATGACCGGGATGCCCAGTTCGAGCAGACGCAGTTGCTCCAGCCCCTCCAGATTTTCGAGCGTCGTGGGCGGGCAGGCCTCGAACCGCTGGAGCGCATCCAGCGCATAGCCATAGAGGCCGACATGCCGCCAGACCGGTGAACGCGGCGCGGTTTCGCGCAGCTTGTCCTCGCCGCGAATGGCGGGGATGATCGTCTTGGAAAACCAGAGGGCATGGCCATCCGGCGCACGGGCGCAGGTGGTGCCGCTGAAGGGCGAGCGGGTCTTGTGGTCGCGCAGCGCATCGAGCGACGGCCAGTCGAGCGCGATCACCGGTGTGGCGACCGGCGCGCCGGCCTGCAAGGCGGCAATCACGGCGGCCAGCGCGCCTTCCGGTTGGAAGGGCGAATCGCCCTGAAGGTTGACGATGAAGCGCGGCAGAGCGGGTTGCGCCAGCGCGGCCGCGAGCGCACGCCCCGATCCCGTGGCAATGGCGCTGTCGGTCATCACCGCATCGCAGCCGACGGCTCGGGCGTGATCGGCGATAGCGTCGTCGTCCGTAGCAACGGCCAGAGCGACATCAGCGCGGTCGCCGATCGCAGCGCGCGCCATGGCGATGGTACGATGAAGCAAGGTCCGCCCGGCGATCAGGCGGAGCGGTTTGCGCGGCAGGCGGGACGATCCGGCCCGCGCGGGAATGACAACGAGAAGGCTCAGGCGACCCCGGCGTGCAGCAGGTCGTGCATATGGACGGCGCCGATCAGGCGGCCATTGTCGCAGACGAAGAGCAGCATGATATTCCGCTCGTGCATCAGGTGCAGCGCTTCGGACGCCAGTTCGTCCGAGGTGACCGCCAGCGGCGTCATGGTCATGAAGCGGCCGACCGCCTCGGTCAGATTTTGCTTGCCGGTGACGGTGCGGCGCAGGTCGCCGTCGGTGAAGGCGCCGATCAGGCGGCCATTGCGATCGACCACCGCCGTGCCGCCGAGGCGCGCACGGGTCATTTCGATGGTGGCGTCGAGCAGCGAAGCATCCTCGCGCACCATCGGCACATCGTCGCCCTTGGCCATCAGTTCGCGCACCTTGACCAGTTGCGCGCCGAGTCGGCCATTGGGATGGAATTTGTGGAAATCGTCGGCCGAGAAGCCGCGCATTTCCATCAGCGAGATGGCAAGCGCATCGCCCAGCGCCATCTGCACCGTGGTCGAAGTCGTGGGCGCCAGCGCATTGGGACAGGCTTCCTCCACTTCCGGCATCAGCAGCGCCATGTCGGCCGCAGCGGCGACAGTGCTATGCTCCTGAGCGGTGATGGCGACCAGCGGAATGGCGAAGCGCTTGCAATAATGGATGATCGGACCGAGTTCGGTCGATTCGCCCGAATGGGACAGCATCAGCACGACGTCGTCCGGGGTGATCATGCCGAGATCGCCATGGCCTGCATCGGCCGGATGCAGGAAGATAGCGGGCGTGCCGGTGGAGGTGAGCGTGGCCGTCATCTTGCGGGCGACGATACCGCTCTTGCCGATGCCAGTGACGATCACGCGACCGCGCACCTTCATGATAACGCCAATCACGCGCAGAAAAGTGGCGGCAAAGTCGCGCTCGGCGAATTTAGCTTCCAGCGCATTGAGCCCGAAGGCTGCAATGGACAGACTGCGGCAGGCAGTCTCCACGATACGGCTGCCGGAGCCGAACGGGACGATCTTCGAAGCTGGTGTCGACACGCGTTTGCCCTTTTTTCCGTTTCAATCGACCGGAAGACCCCGATCGGATCCACGGCGACGAACCACCGTATTCGATGTGCCGTCTTTCCCTCGTTCCGCGACCCCTAGCCAGTTTCACAACCAGCATGGGATCATGGCTTACGCCGTTTCAGGCACTTATGGCAATCTATTTTGCAAGTGCGAAAGAAAATTTGAAGGGGTCGAAGCGAGACAAACCAGAATGGCGCAAGATGAAGCGAGTAATATTAGCGACAAACAGCGGAACCTTTTAGGATTTCGCGGGTGCAGCGCACCATGATGTCATCATGCAGCATGATAGTCGCGATACCATTGCACGAATCGCGGCACGCCCGAGTCGATTCCAGTCGTGGGCGCAAAGCCGATATCATGCGATATCGCACTGATATCCGCGTAGGTCGCATGAACATCGCCCGGCTGCATCGGCTGAAAATCAATCTGCGCCTTCTTGCCGATCGCATCTTCCAGCACGGCGATGAGGTGCATCAGTTCTTCAGGCTGGTTGTTGCCGATATTGTAGAGTCGGTGCGGCGCACGGCTGCCCCCCGCCTTGGCCGCGCCATCGTCCGCCGGCGGATGGTCAAGGCAGCCGATGATGCCGCTGACGATATCGTCGATATAGGTGAAGTCGCGCTGCATCCGGCCATGGTTGAAGACGGGGATCGGCTCGCCCGCCAGGATCTTCGCGGTGAAGATCCACATCGCCATGTCGGGACGCCCCCAGGGACCATAGACGGTGAAGAAGCGCAGCCCGGTCATCGGAATACGGAAGAGATGGGCGTAGGTTTCGCTCATCAACTCGTCGGCGCGCTTGGTTGCGGCATAGAGTGAGACAGGATGATCGGCCCGGTCCTCCACCCGGAAGGGCAGCGTGTCGTTGCCACCATAGACGGACGAGGAGGAGGCATAGACCAGATGCCGCACCCGCCGTTCGCGCGCCAGTTCCAGCATGTTGACGTGGCCAGCCAGATTGGAACGGACATAGGCATGGGGGTTGATAAGCGAATAGCGCACCCCCGCCTGCGCACCGAGATGAATGATTGCCTCAATCACCTGATCGGCGAGCGCCCCCTGCAATGCGTCGAGATCGGCAAAGTCGAGTTCATGAAAGGTGAAGAGCCTGCCATGCGTCGCCTGAAGCCGGGCGATGCGATCGCGCTTTAGCGAGACGGGATAATAGTCGTTCATATTGTCGATGCCGACTACGGCATGGCCCTGCGCCATCAGCCGGTCGGCGACGTGCATGCCGATGAATCCGGCGGCTCCTGTAACGAGGATCGTCATGCTTATCCCTCTCGGCATGGGTGCGGGCGCGCGGCCATTGCCCCCGTCTCGACCAATCCATGTCAGCTTGTAAACCCCCCTTCCTCTACCGCCGGGCTGTAACCGGCCGGCGACGGGCAGGCTTTCCGACATCTTTACCGCACTCTAATCTTTGTCGCCTATGGCAGGGCCATGGACATGGCATCCCATCCCGCGCTTCCGACTATCGCCCCTCCCCCTGCCATCAGCGGGCAGGGCCATTGCGCGCGCTGGCTGGCGCTGGCGCAGGATGCAGCGGAGGCCAACGCCTTCTACGCGCCCGACATGCTGGGCGCGGCGATCGACCATCTGGCCGGCGGTCAGGACGTGCATCTGATCGAGGCATGTGACGGCGATCGCCTGATCGGGCTGCTGCCGGTGATACAGCGAGCGCGGCACGGGCGGCTACCGATCGGCTGCGTTTCCAACTGGATGCACGATCATTGTTTCTTCGGGGCGCCGATCATCCGGCGGGGCGACGAGATTGCGGCCTGGCGCGGTTTTCTGGCGCAACTCGACGCGGCACCCTGGGCCGGCGGCTTCCTGCATCTGGAGGGGCTGGACGCGGCCGGCGCCAATGCTGCGGCGCTGGAGGCACTGTGCGTCGAACAACGGCGCGGGCGGGTGGAAATCCATCGGTACGACCGGGCAATGCTGCGGTCGGACCTGAGCGCGGATGCCTATTGGGACACGCATGTCCGGTCCAAGAAGCGCAAGGAATTGCGGCGCCTGCAAAAAAGGCTGGCGGAATTGGGTACGGTCGAGACGCGGCTGCTGAGCGCGCGGGACGATCTGGCATTGTGGTGCGACGATTTCCTGGCGCTGGAAGCATCGGGATGGAAGGGACAGGAAGGCACGGCATTGGGGTGCAAGCCGGCCGACGCCGCCTTCTTCCGGGCCGCCTGCGTTGCCGCTTTCGACGCCGGGCGGCTGCATATGCTGCGTATCGACCTGGACGGGCGAGCGATCGCAATGCTGGTCAATTTCCGCCATGGCGAAGGCGCCTTCTCCTTCAAGATCGCATTCGACGAGGCGCTGGGCCGCTTTTCGCCCGGCGTGCTGATCGAGATCGCCAACCTGCATGCGGTGCAGGACGATTCGACGATCGGCTGGATGGATAGTTGCGCCGCCGCCGATCATCCGATGATCGACAGCCTGTGGGCGGAGCGGCGGACCATCGTACAATATCGTATCGCGCTGCACGGCCGCGGCATGGCACGGATGCAGCGCAGCGCCGCCTTCGCCATCGCCAATGGCGTCGAGACGCTCGCCAGAAAGTTGAAAGGACAGGCATGACCGCCCATAGCCCGATCGCGCCGGCCGCCGGCGCCACCTTCCCCGATGACGCGCGCGCCATCTTTGCCGCCGCCTATCCCGACCAGTCGACCAAGCTCAGCCATGGGCTGGTCGGCCATAGCCTGCTGACGCTGGACGCGCTGGCGACGCTGGCGGAACGGATGCCGGCGACGTCGGTGGAATATAATCTGGGCAAGCTGCCACTGGGCGTGACGGCCGAGGATACGCCCTCCAACGGGCTGACGCTGGGCGAGACGATCCGCACGATCGAGACGAACGGCAGCTGGGCAGTGCTCAAGAATGTCGAGCACGACCCGGCCTATGCCACATTGCTGGACGATGCGCTGGCGGAGCTGGAACCGATCGTGGCGAGCAAGACCGGGCCGATGCTGCACCGGGAAGCCTTCATCTTCCTCTCCTCCCCCGGCAGCGTGACGCCGTTCCATATGGACCCGGAACATAATATCCTGCTCCAGATCATGGGGCAGAAGACGATGACCGTCTTCCCTGCGCGCGACGAGGATCTGGTGCCGGCGCAGAAGAGCGAGGATTTCCACGGTGGCGGGCATCGCAACCTGGTCTGGCAGGACGGGTTCAAGGCGCGCGGCAAGGCTGTACGGCTGGAGCCCGGCGACGCCATCCATGTACCGGTGAAGGCGCCCCATTTCGTGGAGAATGGCCCGACCGTGTCGGTCAGCCTGTCGGTCACGTGGCGATCCGAACGCAGCGTGGCCGAGGGCGAGTTGCACAGCTTCAACGCGCTGCTCCGCAAGCGCAGCCTGCCGGTCGGGAAGGTCAGCGCCCAGCCCGAAACGCAGGGCGTTCGCCGGCTGGTCTATCGCATCATGCGGAAGCTGGGCGCCTGAGCAGACGGCGCAGCAGCGCTTCGGCTTCGAGGCGCGGACTGAATCGTTCCAGCACCCACCATTCGAGCGTGTCTTCGCAGGTGGCGAGGCTCTGTTTGTAGCGATCCTTGCCGGCCAGCAGCGAATAGCGGCTGAGGTCGTGGGCGGCATAATGGCCGACCGCTGCCGCGTGGCAGAGCAGGCCCGGCTTGTCCTTGGCTGAGCGCGGTGCGGCGAAGGCCGACTGATAGTTCATCGCCACGCCGCGATGGACGAAATTGACCAGCAGCCCGACCACGCCGCCGGCATCGGTGAAGCGAAGTAGCTCGACCGCGCCGGTGGGCAGGCCGCGCGCCGCAATGGTCGCGACGAAGTTGCGGAAGCCGGCATCATCCCACGCATTGTCGGCATGACGGCCGCCATTCAGCGCCGCCATTTCCTCCAACCAGGGGGTGATATAGTCCAACGTGCCGATGCTGACATCGGGCAGCGGGCCGCCATGATCCTTCATCGCGCGCCGGATCTGGCTGCGCGTATTGCTGCTGAGCAGCGAGAGATAGTCGTCATCGGCGGCGCGCACGGCGTCGAGATCGACCTGATAGACCGGCGACTGGTCGACGCGAGTGCGTCGGCGGGCCGGCAGGGCGAGCAAGGGCGAATCGGGTGCGATGCCGCTCAGCCGCAGCGCGCGCCAGTCGCGACGCCGGGCAAGTGCGGCCAGCGCGGCGACGGTCGCTTCCGCCTCCCGCCCTTTTTCCACCAGCAAACCATTATATTCGACATAGGGTCGATCGGCTTGCGGATCGCCCGACTGGTTGAGACTGAGTGTCGCCACCGGGCCGAGCAGGCGCGGCTCCATCGCATGGCCGACCAGCGCCAGCGCCACATCCACGCCCGCCGCGTCGGTGATGGCGAGCAGGTCGGGCCGGATCCCGTAACTGTCGAGCCAGGCCGAAACCCAGGTCCAGCCGTGGAAAAAGCTGCCGTCCGACCGCGCCTCCAGCGCCTGCCAGCGTTGCGCCAGGGTTGCCCGGTCGGGCTGCGAGAAAGTGGCGGACAAGGTCATCGCGCCCCTTGTGACAGAGCGCAGTGACGGGTCAAGCCATCAGGCGGACAGGCGCCGGGCGGGATCGACCGTGCCGTCCGGGCGCACGCCGGCGCGTGCCAGATCGCGGCCCATGCGGCCAGTAAGGAAGCGATACCACATGACGAAATCGGCGCGCAGCGACCAGAGTGGATAGCGGAAGGTCGCAGGCCGATTACGCTCGATCAGGCCATGGCCGGCCCAGGCGAAACCGTAGCCTGCCAAGGGTACCGCCGCCGCCATCCACCAGCCGCCGGCAAAGGGCAGGCTTGCGATCAGACCCACCACGAGGCTGGTGCCCGCATAATGGAGCGCGCGCGTGCCCGGCCGGGCATGTTCCTGAAGATAATAGGGCCAAAAATCGCGAAATCGGGTGATGCTGGTCATGTTCTTCTTTCTGGCATCCTCTCTGGATACCAGCATAACGACCGCCTTGATCTCTGTTAAGACTTATGCGCCAGACCGTGTGCCCGGTCGGGAGCATAGAGGAAATAATCATAGGCGGCGCGTGACGCTTCGGCGATGATCCGGTCCCGCGAGACATGCCCCTTGCTGTCCTTCATGACGAAGGCGACGACAGCAAAGCGGCGGCCATCAGGCAGGCGGACGATGCCGACATCATTGCCGGTGCCGTTGAGCGAGCCGGTCTTGTGCGCGACCGCCGTGCCGGGCGGCAGCATGCCGACGATCCGTGCCTTGCCCGTTTCGCAATGGGCCATGATCGTGAAGAGCCGCTGGGTACTGGCGGCCGACAAGGCGCGGCCCGATTCATAGGCAGTGATGAGGTCCAGCATCGCCGTGGGCGTGGCGGTATCCTGCGGCTCCATGGCGAAGGCGAGGTTGGGCAGGTCGCGGATATCGCGGGTGACGAGTTGCGGATTGGCGCGGCGCGCAGCGTCCGCATTCTGTCGGAAGCTGCCCGATTGCGGGTTGATGCCCATGGCGCGGTAAAGAAGATGCGCGGTGTCGCTGTCGACGCGCAGGCCGGTGACGCCCAGTTTCTGCACGAAGGCGGTGATCGCCTGCGGCCCGCCCGCGCGCGCGACCAGCACGTCGGTCGCATTATTGTCGCTCTTTTGCAGCATCAGTTCCAGCAGCCGGTCGACCGACAGGGTCGCGCCGGGACGATTGAACATCCAGGCGATGCCGCCCTCGCTCGCCAGCGCGGGATCGAGCGCGAGTTGATCGTCCAGCCGCACTTCACCGGCATCGACCAGCGCGAAAATGCGCCCGGCCACGGCGACCTTATAGGCGCTGGCCATGGGGAAGAGCGTGTCGCCGTTCAGCGCCTGCGTCTCGCCGGTCTGGAGGTCGCGCACCGCAACGCCGACCGTCCCGTCGGACAAAGTGGAGAAGCGAGTAAATTCGGCGAGCAGCTTGGCCTCGGCCGTCTGCTGCACCAGCGACTTGGGCGGCGGGCCGAACGCGTCGGCACTAGGCAGCGGCGCGAAGAATAGGCCAAGGGCGGCCAGCAGGCTGATCGAACGGTGAAGCGGCATGATTGTCCTGTTACGGATCGCCGCGCGGGAGGCAAGAGGCTTTACCGCGATCGCGCCCGGCCAATGCGGCCGGTTGACAGGGCTTTGCGCCGCGCGCCATCTGGCGGTCATGAGCGATACCATCAAGCTGGACGAAAGCTGGCGCGCGCCGCTGGCCGAACAATTTGCCGCCCCGCATATGCAGGGCCTGAAAAGCTTTCTTCAAGCCGAGAAGGCGGCGGGGAAACGCATCTTCCCCAAGGGCAGCGAATATTTCCGCGCGCTGGACCTGACGCCGCTGGATCAGGTGAAGGTCGTGATATTGGGGCAAGATCCCTATCATGGCGAGGGACAGGCCCATGGCCTGTGCTTTTCGGTGCAGCCGGGGGTGCGGCCGCCGCCGTCTTTGGTCAACATCTATAAGGAGATGGAGACGGATCTGGGCATCCCGCGTGCGCGCCATGGCTTTCTGGAGCATTGGGCGGAACAAGGCGTGCTGTTGCTGAATAGCGTGTTGACGGTCGAGATGAGCCGCGCCGCGTCGCATCAAGGCAAGGGCTGGGAGCTGTTCACCGACGCGATCGTCCGCCTCGTCGCACAGAAGGAGGAACCGGTCGTCTTCCTTCTGTGGGGCGCCTATGCGCAGCGCAAGGCCAGCTTCGTCGATCAGAGCCGGCATCTGGTGATCAAGTCCGCTCACCCCTCCCCTTTGTCCGCGCATAACGGTTTTCTGGGATCGCGGCCCTTTTCTAGGGCTAATGCATTTCTGGAAGCGAAGGGGCGCGGGGCGATCGACTGGGCACTGCCGGCACTGGATGGCGAGCAGCGAGGGCTGTCACTCTAAAGGCCGTATCCGCCTAGCTGAACGGCGGATAACAGGCCGGTTCAGGATCGTCACAAGCGGGGCGTGCCATAACTCGAATCACAGTCAGAGAGTACAGGTTCGAGGAGAAGCACCATGTTCATTCGCAAGGCCATCATGGCCACCGCCCTGGCCGCCGCCACCATGACCGCCGTCATCCCATCGGCCTCCTATGCCCGCGATCATGATCGCCGTGGCTATCACCGCGACTATCGTGGCGACCATTATCGCGGCCAGCGCTATGCCGACCGCCGCGACTATCGCGACGACCGCCGCTATCGCTGCCGCAAGTCGGGCGGCACCACCGGCCTGCTGCTGGGCGGTGTAGCCGGTGCTCTGCTGGGCCGCGCCGTCGACACCCGTGGCGACCGTGCCCCCGGCACCATCATCGGTGCTGGTGCAGGCGCGCTGGCCGGTCGGGCGATCGACCGCAACGGCAGCTGCTAATTAGCGCAGAGACGAAGAAGGCGCGGAGGACAGATCCTCCGCGCCTTTCTTATTGCCCGAAAAGGTCGAGGCCCGGTCCCGCTTGCGCGGGCCGAGCCTCATTCCCTCTCCAAACTCTTCAGGCGATCAGCCGTCGTAGTCGCCGCCGATATTCTGGTTGCGCGGCGGCGCGGCGGCGGTGAGGCGCAGAGCCTCCGCCGACTGGGCGATCGAGCCGATTTCGTCCGGCGTGTCGTCATCGTCGATCTGCACCTTTTGCAGTGACGCGACGACCGAATCATGAAGATCGGCGGGCAAAACGGTTTCTTCGGCGATTTCGCGCAGGGCGACGACCGGATTCTTGTCGCGGTCGCGGTCGAGCGTCAGCTCGGCACCGCCGGAAATTTCGCGCGCACGCTGGGCGGCGAGAAGGACGAGGTCAAAACGGTTGGTAACCTTGTCGACGCAATCTTCGACTGTAACGCGGGCCAAACAGGGCCTCCTGCTAACAAGGAATGGAAAAATCCTGAACCGGCCGCCTAGCAGCCCCCCTCCCCAGAGTCAATGAAAAGGCCATAAAGCCATGGCGAGCCACGGTTAAAATGGGCATGAAGACAGATATGGCAACAATCGAGCCTGCTCCCCCCCGCGTCGATGCGGACGATATCCGCCTCAGCTTGCAGGACAATCATCTGCGGCTGATCGCGGATGGCCGGGTCTTGCGCGACACGCTGGTCGCACTGATCGACGGTGCGCGGCACAGTTTGAAACTCTATTATTATATCTTCGCAAGCGACGATAGCGGGACGCTGGTGCGCGATGCGCTGATCGCGGCGCGGGGCCGGGGCGTCGCGGTGACGCTGATGGTCGATGGGTTCGGATCGTCGCATACCCCCGACAGCTTCTTCGCGCCGCTGATCGAGGCTGGCGCCCATTTCGCGCGATTCGGGACCAGTCGTACCACCCGCTATCTGATCCGCAATCATCAGAAGATGACGATCGCCGACGACAAAAGGCTGATGATCGGCGGATTCAATGTCGAGGACGGCTATTTCGGGATTCCCGCCGAGGATTGCTGGCGCGATGTCGGGCTGCTGATCGAGGGGGATCAGGTGGAGGCGATGACGCGCTGGTATGGGCAGTTGTGGCGCTGGACCGCTACGCGCCGGCACCGCTTCCGCACATTGCGGCATATGGTGCGGCAATGGCATCCCTCGTTGCATCATCACCCGGCGGACCCGTTCCGTTGGCTGATCGGCGGGCCGACCCGGCGCCTCAGCCCCTGGGCGCAGGTGGTGAAGCATGATCTGGAGAAGGCCGGCCGAGTCGACATGATCGCCGCCTATTTTTCGCCGGGGCGGGGCATGCTGAAGCGCATTGCGCAGGCGGCGCGGCGCAAGGGCGCACGCCTGATCCTGCCGGCCAGGTCGGATAATGGCGCGACCGTGGCTGCGGCCCGATTGCTCTATGGGCCGTTGCTTAAACGTGGCGTGGAGATTTACGAATATCAGCCCTGCAAGCTGCATATGAAGCTGATCGTCATCGACGATGCCGTCTATGTAGGATCTGCCAATTTCGACATGCGCAGTCTGTTCATCAACCTGGAGGTGATGCTGCGGATCGAGGATGCCGGCTTTGCCGCGCAGGTACGCGATTTTATCGGGCGGGAGGCCGGGGCGAGCCGCGCGATCGAACTGGAAGCCTATCGCGCCGGGCGCAGCGGCCTGACCCTGTTGAAACAGTGGATCAGCTATTTGCTGGTAGGGGTGCTGGACTATACAGTGACGCGGCGGCTGAATTTCCGCGATCCGGATGCGGATTGAAAGGGCGGGCGAGGCCCGCCCCTCCCATCATCCGTCAGCGTCCATTGTCCGTCAGGACGCGCACTTCGCCGACCGGATAGCCCTTTTCGGCCATTTCCTTGGCATAGTCGCCACGAGCATCGGCCAGTTCTGCGCGATATTCCTCCCAGGCGTCGCGATTATCCTCGGCATCGGACGCGCCACGCAGATCCTTGGTCAGTTCCTTGCGCGCTTCGGCCAGGTCGGTCTGGTAATTGAACCAATAGTTGTTTTCGACCCCGGCGATCGGCGCCTGATAGACAAGCTGTGTTTCGACCTGCGCCAGCTGCTCTTCATAGCTGACCGGGCCTTCCTGCGCGATCGCGGCGGCGGGGACCATGGCGATCAGGGCGGCGGCAGCGAGAATCTTCGAACGAGTCATGGGTTCTTCTCCTCTTTCGATCTGAACCATGACCTGCACAACGCGCCAACCCCGGCCTTTTTCGCCTGAACGGATGTGCAGAATGGACGAAACGAGAAGTGGGAGCGACGGACCGTGACAGGAATATCGTCGCCCTGCCAAGATTTTCAGCCTGAAATCAGGTAGATGTCGTTAACGAACGACCAGATAGAAGGCCGCCGGTGCCGGGCCGCCATTTTCGATGACGATGTCATAGCGATCAGTGAAGAGCGGCAACCATATGCAGTCCGCCTGTGAGCCGCCGATCGGCTTGGCACAGAGCGTATTGCCGTCCGCGCCCTGCACCCGCATCGTCAGATTGGCGGCGCCGCGCGCGGGCGCGACCGAAATCTGGGCGCGCTGCCCGGCGAGGAATAATTGACGCACGGTCATGCTGCCGCGCGCGCCAAGCGAGCCGTGGCGATAGGCAGGCCCAAGCGCGCGACCGCGAAAACCCAGACCCGAATCGGTCACGCCATGATCATGGGCCTGTTGCGTCCACTGCGTCGCCAGATCATCCTGCCCGTCAGCAGGCGTTGCTCCCAGCGCCTTGAGTATCTGCGCCGTGTCGAGCAGCGCGGCATGATTGCCCGCACCCTCGGCCGCGTCCCCCTCCAGCAGGGTACGCAGCACCGGATCGGACGGCGACAGGTCCGCCGCCGGCGCAGCCGGGCCAGCAGCAAGCAGCAATATGGGCAAGAACAGCCTAATCATCGCGAACCTCCGGCTGGAGCACGAAGCGCGCACCGGGCGCGGCGTCCTCCACATGCAGCGACAATATATGCCGCTCTGCGATCGCCCTGGCGAGCGCAAGGCCAAGGCCATGCCCCCCTCCCCGTGCGCCGTCAAGCCGGACATAGCGGTCAAACACCCGTTCCCGGTCGGCGGCGGGGATGCCCGGCCCGTTATCCTGCACCACGATGCGCGGCCCCGGCGCCAGTTCCAGGATGATCGATCCGCCGGTCGGCACATATTTGAAGGCGTTGTCGAGCAGGTTCGACATGAGGCGCGTCATCTGCATCGGGTCGGCACGGCTGCGCACCCCCGGCGCGATCCGCGCATGGAAGCCAATGCCCATATCTTCGGCACTCGCACCATAGAGATCGGCCAGGCTTTCGGCGATGTCGCTGAGGTCGACTTCGGCAAGGCCGCGCGGATCGCCGCGCATCGCCTGCGTCCCCGCAATGTCGAGCAACGAGTCGAGCAGGCGGACGACGCCGCGTATCTCCCCGCGCGACTGGTCAAGCGTGCGCAGCAGGGCGACATCCTGCGTGCTTTCCATCGCTTTGAGGATTCGGGTGTCGAGGTGCATCAGCGGGGTGCGGATTTCATGCGCGGTCTGATCCGACACCGCACGCTGCGCCTCCACCAGCCGTTCGACCTGATCGAGCATGACATTGGTGTTGGTGGCCAGCTCGGCCAGTTCGTCATTGCCCCCTGCCCCCGGTGCGCGGGCGGCGATGCGCCCTGCGCGCACGGCGGCGAAGGTGGCATTCACCACCTCCACCCGCGCGCGCAGGCGACGGGCGGCGAAATGGCCCGCCACCAGGCTGAGCAGCGCAATGCCCGCCCCGGCGACGGCAAAGGCGGCGGCCAGACGGCCGAGCAGCGCCTGCCCCCGATAGCTGCTGCGCCCCACCAGCAGGCGGGCACCGGTGCCCAACTGGGTGGCGCGGGCGAACATCCGATCGCCATCAGGCAAAGTGATGTAGCGCGCCTCCGACACTTCGGAGGCGATGACCGGCCAGCGATCGAGATTGCCGGCAAGGCGACGGCCGGCCGGATCGGTCAGCAGATACCAGCTGCGCTCGCCATCCTCGCGGTTCATGGCGAGCCGGTCGGCGATGCGCGCGCGCAATTCCGTCACGTCGCTACTGAGATAGATATCGGCAAGGCCAGCCAGGTCAGTGTCGACTTCACGCGCCAGCATCGCCCGGCCGTCATCATCGACGATCTTCTGCACCACCAGGAACAGCGCCAGGGTGGAGAGCAGGCTGACCAGCAGCGCCGAAAGCGTGACCCGCCCGAACACCGAGCGAAACAGGTCGGGTCTAGGCAAGGCCCGGTCCCGTCGCCGCGATGAGGCGATAGCCGGTGCCCCAGACGGTTTCCAGCACCGGACCGTCGAACCCGTCCTCCAGCTTGCGGCGCAGGCGGCCGACATTGACGTCGACCACATTGGTCTGGGGATCGAAGCTGAGCTTCCACACCTGCCGCAGCAGCATTTCGCGCGTCACCACTTCGCCGGCATGTTCCATCAGATAGCGGAACAGCTCAAATTCCTTGGGCGAGAGCGGCAGATGCTTACCCTGACGGAAGGCCGTGCGCGCCTTCACATGACATTCCAGATCGCCGAACAGCAGTACCGGTTCATGGCTGCGGCGGCTGGCGCGGCGCCACAGCGCGCGGACGCGGGCGACCAGTTCGTCCGGCTCGAACGGCTTGGCAAGATAATCGTCGACGCCGCTTTCCAGCCCTTCGACCCGATGTTCACTGCGGCCGAGCGCGGACAGCATCAGCACCGGCGCGCCGACGCCCGCGACGCGCAGGCGGGTGACGATGTCGATACCCGACAAATGGGGCAGCATGCGATCGAGGATGATGACATCGTGGCTGCCGCCGCCCGCGCGGTTGAGGCCGGTGGCGCCGTCGATCGCCTGCTCCACCACCATGCCGGCGCCGCTGAGGATGGCGGCGATATTGGCGCGCGCTGCCTCATCATCTTCCACCAGCAATACTGAAATTGCGTCCGCCTGCGCCATCATGGTCCCCCCGCTCGCAGATAACGCGAAAGGCCGCCAGTGACAAAGCCTGTTAAAGCGTGTCGCTGGCGGCCCTTCAAAAAGGCGTCCGATTATGGGGCTATATCAGCCGTGCAGGGCACCCCGGAACATGATGACCGAGATGATGATGAGGTAGACGCCGAAGATCTTCTTGAGCGGGCCGGCCGGCAGGCTGTGCGCGGCGGCAACGCCCAATGGTGCGGTCAGCATCGACATGGAGGCGATGGCAAGCGTGGCGGGCACGTTGATATAGCCGAGCGATCCCCAGGGCAGGCCGCCCTCCTTGAAGCCGATGATGGCAAAGCCGATGGTGGTTGGGATGGCGATCAGCGTACCGATGCCCGATGCGGTGGCGATGGCGCGGTGGATGGTGCGGCCACACAGGGTCATCACCATGATCGCGATCACGCCACCGCCGATGCCGAGCAGCGAGGAAAAGGTGCCAAGGCCGCCGGCAATGCCCATCCGCACGATGCCCGAGGGCATGGTGTCGCTGACCACCTTGCCGCTGACGCTGGGCAGCAGGAAGTTCAGGGACATAAGGCCGACGCCGGTGGCGAAGATCATCTTGAGCGTATTGCCGTCGACATGGCCGGCGAGCAGCACGCCCGCACCACAGCCCAGCACGATCCAGGGCGCCCAGGTCTTGAGCACTTCAAATTCCACCGCGCCGCGCTTGGCATGGGCCAGCAGCGAACGGATGGAGGTGACAATGATGGTTGCCGCAGAGGTACCGATGGCGACATGCGCGATGGCATCATGCGTGCCGCCCAGCAGCGGCAGCACGACCAGCAAAGCCGGCACGACGACGAAGCCGCCGCCGATGCCGAACAGACCAGCGGCAAAGCCGGCAACCAGACCGGCTGCCAGCATGGATACCAGCGGGACCATCCAGTTCATGAGATCACCAGACATCAGCACACCCCTTTCTGAACGGCACGGCGAACGCGCATGTTGCTGCGATCGCCTTTTCGGATCAAGGCGGCGAATGTTGGGAAATCGACCATGATGTTAGACCATGCCTCTCTTCGGCGGAATCAAGCTGCATGGGGGGCATGTGGTCATGTCCCCCTGCCCCGTTCAACGAACGACGGGCAGGAACCCGCAAGCCCCCTCTCCCAAACTATGACGCAGGAGAGAAACAAAATCATGGCGGCAATCTATGAGAAAAACGGCACCGTCCCAGGCAAGCGACCGTTCCGTCATTTTGACAATGTCGCCGGAATGATCCGTTCAGCGCCGCTTACGGCGGGGTGCAGGAGCATGGGCTACAACCCTGTAGAACCTGCCCTCGAACCCATGCGTGCCAAGCGCTGCGTCGAATGAAAATGCAGGCAGATGCGACGTCAGCCAATGTGGACGGCCCATCTCCGCACCGCCCGGTCAAGTCCGATGGAGCCAGGCGTTAGGCGCGTAAGTCAGATTGTGGCCGTAGAAATCGCACAATGCGGTATCGATGCTGTAGCGATCACCAACGCGCCCGAGAAACGCCGCGACGGCTCGATTCGGTCCATCCTTGAATTGGCGATATTGATCGCCATCCATATCGGCAACAACGCCATCCTCAACGACGATCATGTCGCCCGTGATCAGACGCGCATCGAAAAAATCGAGGACCCGAAGGGTCGCTTCCAATGTATGAGCGCTGTCTTCAATGACAAGCCATGGGTGCGGCGCGTCTGCGATCGCGGTGAGGGGAAATGTTGTTTCCGGCGCATATGCGTCGCCGGGGAAACAGGTGATGTTTGGCACGTCAAGCAGCGGCGGCGTAATATCAATGGTGAGGATTTGCGTATCATCAAGACCGAGAGCGAGACATTGATCGGCAAGCCACACCGCGCTGCCACCCTCCGATGTTCCGACTTCGATGATTGTGGCCGGGCGCACGCTGCCCAAAGCATTTGCATATAAAGCGAGGTCGAAAGGGTTCTTGGCCAGGCGAAGGCCTTTATACCGTGTCCTGAGCGTACCCTTTTGAATGCCGGCGATCGTTGCCTGTGGCAGATCCATGCGAAATTGCCGGCCGCGCACCATATGCGCTTTTCTATATTTCTCGACCGGTTCAGAATGGCCTGCCTTGAAGCGCTTCGCGTCAAGTGCGCCGACATAGCGCGCCGAGTAGGAAGGCCTGACAAAAGGGCGACCGTGCAAGGCGGTATATTCATCGCGCATCACCGTCCTGTCGTCTGCCGTCCCATTGGTCGCCGCTCCGCCATGCACCTGATGAAAAGTGCCTTCGCCGAGGATCATCCAGGGGCTACCGCCGGACGCCTGGATAGCGCGTTCCCAGAAGTCGAGATTGACGAAGCCACCGCCCAGACATGCAAAGCGTTGATCCAGGCCGCCCAGTTCCTGCCAAAGGGCACGGTCCAAAAACAAGCCGTTGCTCTCGCTGATGCACCCGAACCATCCGTTAGCGGACGACCCGGCCAAAACAGAGATGTCGAACAGGCGGTAGCCATCTTGGCGCCAGTTGATCGAATGCAGCAAGGCATCTTCCGCCGCGGCATCGTACCCCTCGAACACACTGCGCATCTGCACATCGCGGCCAAGGTGAAAGGCCAATGTACCGATCACCTTGGCCGGGTCAGTTCGCCATGCCTCCATCGCGTGATGGATGATGCCCGGCGTGGCTATGCGCGCGCCATCGATCCACAAGCCGATCAGCCGCCCCCTGAGTTGATCGGCCAGGGCATTGATTGCGGCGGCTGGAGAAATGCTGATGACATCAGGCCGCACCACCCTGACGCCCGGAAAAATATCTTGCAACGCCCGTTCGTCGACGGCCGGGGTGGAGCCATTGTCCAGCACGATGACCTCATAGGCCAGGCCATCGACGTGCCGTTGATAGGCAGGCGACAGCGAATATAGAGTGCGGGGCAATTCCCGACCCATATTAAAAGCGCAAACGATAATGCTAAGATCAACCGCATCTTTATCGGGCATATCTAAAGTCATTTACCAAGCACCTTCGCCAGCATTTCCATCGTAGGGACCAGCGCTTCTTTGCGATCTATTATTTTCCGAGGCACCTGCGCGGACGCACCATTGGCAAGAACCTGAGAAATCTTATTATATTTGTTCCACAATATGCGATTATTGGCCGCCGGCTTGGTCACCACGAGCAATCCGGTCGGTTGCGTATCGAGCAAATGAAGATTCAGGTCCTGGCGCTCCTTTTTCAATAGCTCGACAAAGCGCCAGACATCGCCGCTCCAGACCTGAGATTGACGTTCACGACGCGCCTGAACCGGATGGTTGGGAAGAACATCGTCAATGACGATAATCCCATTCGGACTCATCAATCGTTCCACGTTCATAAAATCGCGCAGGACATATTCTGCCAGATGCATGCCATCTATGAAGGCAAAATCAACCGATCGAGGCTCCACCAAATTGCGATGGAAAAAGAAAAAATCATCGCTGGTACAGCGATGGAAATCGACATGCCCTTCATCGACACGAAATGAGGGGTGCGGGTCCGGATCAATGGCGATGGCCTTGCACTTTGCCAGTGCCAGACTCGCCCCTTTTCGAACGCCAATCTCGAGATAAGATTGAGGCTGCTTCAAGGCATGAAGGTCGCGCAATACCTCCAGATAGGGGCGGACGCCGCGCGTTTGCTCAGCAGCCGGATCGCCATACGGTGCCTGTTGATAGTTTTGAACCACTTCGATCGGTGCAGCCTGCGTCTGAGGCTGGCAATCGCCGCCCTTCTGAAAAATGCCGACGAGGTCGCACCATGGGCCTCGCTCGTCTGTCCAGGATTGCACCATCCGCAGCCCCGACCATTCAGCCAAAGCCTGATACGAGTCCGGATAAAAGCGATAGCAGTCGACCGGATAGCGATGCACCGGACCGCTGGACGGAGCGATGATGAAGGCTTTCCCACCAGGCTTCAGCACGCGGGAAATTTCAGTGAAGACTTTCCAGAAATGTGCACAATGTTCCAGCATTTGGCCGGACATTACAATATCTATTGAACTGTCTTCGAAGGGCAGGCGGTAAACATCCTGCAATACTATATCGACCCCAGGACCTGCCTCCAGATCGACACCTACATAATTTGCATGATCGGGCATCAGCGTGCGGTAGGAGCCATTCACGTTCATAGCCCCAAGATCTATGACGTTTATATCTTGGAGACCCATGTAGGAAGTGACGCACCTGGCCATATTTTCCATTGATGATGCGTGCATGATTGCCCCCGCTCCCGGCGATATCGAAAGTCAAGTGAGTGCAGCGTCGAACTGCACAATGCAATAGAGGAAGATATCATCTGAATAGCGTGAATTATGTTGCCTATTGTGACTGCCTTGAAGCTCATGCGAGAGCAGTCAGCCGTACCCGATCCTCTTGCCTTGCCTCGCGCTCAGGGCAGTGGCTTGACCGGCACCGGGGCGTTGCAGAGATCGACGCCACCGGCGGGACGATCGTAGAAATCATCATTCCGGTTGGCGCGCAGACGGAGATAGTGCGCGAAGCTGGGCGATGTCGTGTCCATCATGGCAAAGCGGGGCCGCTCCGCCTCCGGCAATGTGCTGGCAAGGCGGACGCTCAGGATCGGCACCGGATGCTCCTGCGGGGTGTAGAAGCCGAGTTCGCCCGATCCGCGGGGCAGGCTGGACAGGTTCGCCATCCCCTCGACCACCCGGCCCACGACGGCGATGTTGCGATCGAGCTGGCGCGGGGCCTGACCGATCACGGCATAGAGCTCCGCCCCGGTCCCGGCGTCCGGCGAAACATTGCGCCCCACGCCGACATAGCCATAGCAATGCGGCAGCCAGGCGGCGGCACCATCCATCGCCACCGGCCATCCGGCAACGAAACCGGTCGAGGACGCATAGGGATCAGGATAGGGCAAGGGCGTAACCGCCAGACGGCGGTTCGCCAGCGGCAGCCCGTAATCATCGGCGCTGGTGACCGACAGGCCCGGCGGCATCGGCTTCTTCTCGGTCGCATCGCCCCACTGCACGACATAATTATCCTGCACCCGGTTGATGCTGGTGCCATCCCACCAATGCGCCTTAGCCAGCGTGACGATATTGGCGACATGGCGCGGCGACAGGCCAGGCGCGAGCTGGATCACCACACGCTTGCCCCCCTCCATATCCATGATCAGCAGATCTTCGGCGGAGATGGCCTGCCAAGCGGAAGCTGGCGCCTGCGCCACGACGGCGGCGGGCGTGGCAGGCGGATCGGCGGCGAAAGCCGGGGTTGCGGCGAAGGTGGCGAGCAGCAGGGCGCGAAGGCGATGGGTCATGCCGCGATCAAACAGGGCGCGCGGGATAATGTAAAGCCTTGGCAGCAATGCCCCTTGCCTAGTGCGACGCGCCGCGATAGGGAGCCGCCTCCAGAGCATGCGGAGCGGTGGCCGAGTGGTCGAAGGCGCTCGCCTGGAAAGTGAGTATACGTCAAAAGCGTATCCAGGGTTCGAATCCCTGCCGCTCCGCCACCACCCCGTTTCCCACCCCGTGCCAGCTTGACGATCCGAATGCTGCCGCTTGCGTCGAAGGCTTTGTTAAGCAGCCCGTCTTAAAAGTCTGGCGACCAGATGGTCATGGTCTTTACGGCCGTCGCCGCATCGCATGAAGGACATGAGCGTCACGTGGGTGAGAATTTCGCCTTTTTCCTGCCTATCATGATGGCCAGTTTCGGCGTTGCCTTCCTCATCGTCTGGGGCTGGGGCGCACGCGGGGCGGGCTGGTGGAGCGGGGCCTTCTTCAGCGTCGCGGGCGGGTTTGCCGTGCCGGTCGCCTTTCAGGCGCTACCGACCGACCTGTGGGGCATCGTCGCGGACCTGCTCTTCGCCACCGGCTTCCTGCTGTTCAGCCAGGCCTTGCTCGACCGCTGGCGACGCAACTGGATCCTGCGCCTGCGGCTAGCCATCTGGGCTGGTTCGGTGGCGCTGTGCGGCTTTGCCGTTCTGATCGGCCATGTTCCACTGGAACTGGTGTCGTCGGATTTCGGCTGTTTCCTGCTGATTGCCCTGCCGCTGATTACCGCGCGCGGGCAATTGCGCGGCTGGCCTGACCGGGCGCTTTATGCCGCTGCGGTTCTTGTTGCCCTCGACAATCTGGTGCGGGGCAGCAGCGTCTCGTTCACCTTGCCGAGCGGCGTGTCCTTCCGCGACAGCGACTATGCATTCCTGATGCAGGCGCTGGCCTGCATGTTCGGCCTGTTCCTGGCCCTGTCCGCGCTGGCGGCCTGCGTGCTGGACCTGATCGCCCGCTATCGTCACGACGCCCATGTCGATCCGCTGTCGGGCCTGCTCAACCGGCGCGGTTTTGACGAGGCGGTAGCAAAGCTGCGGCGCAAGGGCGGCAGCCTGATCGCCTGCGACATCGATCATTTCAAGGCCGTCAACGATGCCCATGGCCATGCGACCGGCGATCGCGTGATCGTGACGCTGGGCGACATGCTCCGCACCCTAGCCCCGCCCGGTGCCATCGCCGCCCGTTTTGGCGGAGAGGAGTTTCTGCTTTTCCTGCCGGCGACGGATGCGGCCACGGCCGCCAGCATCGCCGAATCGGTGCGCGTGCATTTTGCCGAGCAGGCGGCGGCGCGGCTGGGCCTGACCCAGTCGCTGACGGCCAGTTTCGGCCTGACGACATTGCACCGCGCCGATCCGTCCATCCATGAGGCGATCGCCCGCGCGGACAGTGCGCTGTACGAAGCAAAGGACAAGGGACGCAACCGGGTCTGTGTCCGCCGCGCGCTGGCCATGCCGGATGTGGTTCCGCAGGCAGACGCGCAGTTGCGGCGGGCCTGACACCGTCTGACCGGCACTATTCCTGAAATATTCGGGAAATGGCGGGGCAAAATGGGATCGCCAAAGGGGTGAGGCAAGCATGGCCGTTGCGGTCATACCACCCCATTGAAAGGACCAGCCATGACCCATGTTTCCTACCTGACCCTTACGGCGGCGGCGCTGATCGGCATGGCGGGCACCCCGGCCCTCGCCCAGCATCAGGCAACCGGTCGGACGACGGCCGCCAAGGTGCCGGTCAAACAGGCCGCGAAGAGCCAGCCGTCCAAGGTGGCAACGCACGGCACGAAGCATCAGGCCGCCTGCCGCAGCCGCTACAAAAGCTACGACCTGAAGTCGGACAGCTATCTCTACCGGGGGAAGAAGGTCCGCTGCGCGCTCTGACGCGCCACACCTTCCCTGCGGCGGCGTGACCGGCGCTGCCGATTCATCCTTTTCGGAAAGAGACTATATGATGCGCAGGATTGTGCTGTTGGCCGCGCTGTTGCTCGGTTCGAGCCCACTTCTGGCCCAGAGCGGCATAGGAGGAAGCGGCATGGGCGGTGGTGCTATGGGCGGTGGCGGCATGGGCGGCCCTCCGGGTGGTGGCGATGGACCGCCCGGTGGTGGTCAGGGCCGGCCGGCCAAGCCCCGCGAGATGAAGCCGATCAAGCGCGCGCAACTGGACAAGGTCGTGACCGCCATGTTCCAGCAGGCGGACAGCAATCGCGATGGCATCGTGACGATCGACGAGTTGCGGCTGGTGGTGCAGGCGCGCCGTGACCAGATCATCCGCACCCGTTTCGCCGCGATCGACAGCGATCGCAACGGCGCGATCAGCCTGACCGAATTCCAGACCTGGCAGACGAGCATGGGATCGGTCGCGCTGTCCGAAGCGGGTGCGCTGGGCGATCAGGGCGGACCGGTGGCCGAGGCGATCCTGCCGCAACTGGGCGACGATCCGGAGGATAGGGTGCTGGCGCGGCTGATCGAGCCATTGAACGCGACGGTGATCGCGCAGGCGAACAGCAATTATGATGCCGGGCTGTCGCTGGAGGAACTGCTCGCTTTTCAGCGCGCGCGGTTCGATGCGGCCGATGCCGATCATGACGGCCTGCTCTCGGCGGACGAGATGCGCAGCCTGATGCCCCGACGCGGTCCGGGTGGGCCGCCGCCGCCCCATAACTGACGCGATAACCTGACCATGTTTTATAGTCTTGCGACCCGTCTGCGGGCGGGCGGTTCTCTGCTGCTCGCCGGATGCAGCCTGTCCGCCCTGTCCATATCCGCTCTGGCCCAGACTGCCGCGACGGACGAGATCGTCGTGACCGGTCAGGCCGTGCCGGGCGCGGTCATCGGCGACATTCCGGCGGAAAATCAGCTCAATCGCGCGGATATCGACGCCTATGGCGTCGATACGGTGAGCGAATTGCTGGACGAGATTGCCGCCCAGACCAGCAGCAATCAGGGGCGCAGCGACGACGGGCCTGTGGTGCTGGTCAATGGCAAGCGCATATCCGGCGTCAACGAGGTCAACGACCTGCCGACCGAGTCGATCCTGCGGCTCGACATCCTGCCGGAGGAGGTCGCGCTCAAATATGGCTATGATGCGCAGCGCAAGGTGGTGAACATCATCCTGCGCCGCCGCTTCCGGTCGCAGGTGGCCAATGCGGGCGGCGGACTGGCGACGGAGGGTCAGGGCGAAAATCTGACCGGCTCGGTCGGCTATACGCGCATCCACGACAATGACCGGATCAATGTCACGGCGCGGGCCAGGACAGCCGCATCGCTGCTGGAAAGCGAACGCGACGTGATCGCCGATCCGGACGCGGCGAGCGACCCCACCGGGCGCGTGAGCGATGACCGCGCCTATCGCACTTTATCGCCATCGACGCGCACCTATATGCTGAACGCCTCGGTCGCGCACCAGTTGAGCGAAAAGGCGAATCTGTCCTGGAACGGCCGGGTGGAGTATGCAAGCAGCGCCGCGCGCAATGGCCTGCCCTCGGACGGCCTGATCGCTGGGGACGGCACGGCGGTCGATCGCATCCTCTCGCTCGATCCGTTGCGGCAGGATAGCCGCACGCTTTCGCTCAGCAGCGGCGTCAGTTTGAATGTCGATCTGTCGAAGCTGTGGCGGCTCTCGCTGATCGCCAGCTACAGCCATAGCGACACGCGCACCGACAATGATCGCGGCTATGATCTGGACGATGTGCAGGCGGCGATCGACGCCGGGGACGTCGATGCCTCGGGGTCGTTACCGGCATCCCTGCTGGGCAGCATGCGGACGCAGCATGCGCGCGCGTTGCAGGATACAGGTAGCGCCAGCCTTTTGGTCAACGGCAAGCTGTTCAGGCTGCCTGCGGGCAATGTGGGGATGAGCATGCGCCTGAGCGGCGACACGAGCAGCCTGCGATCCTCCTCCAGCCTCGACGGCGTGATGTCGGAGCGAACGACCGGCCGCACCAATGGCGGCGCACAGATCAGCTTAGACCTGCCGATCGCCAGCCGCCGCAACCATTTTCTGTCGGCATTGGGCACATTGACCGCGAATGTGAATGCGTCGGTGACGCAGGTGTCGGATTATGGGACGCTCGGCACGCTGGGCTATGGCCTTAGCTGGACGCCGCGCACCGGCATCACCATCATCGCGGCGATCAACAATGATCGTACTGCGCCGACACTGGAGCAACGCAACAGCCCGTCGATCACGACCAGCAATGTCCGCGTCTACGACTATGTGCGCGGGCAAAGCGCTACCGTGACGCAGGTCAGCGGCGGCAATCCCGCGCTACGGGCGGACGACCGGCGCCAGTTCAAGCTGGGGGCGACGGTGAAGCCCTTTGCCAAGGTCAACCTGACCCTGTCGGCCAATTATGCCAACAGCGTGACGCGCGATGCGATCATCAGCCTGTCGGGCGTATCGTCCGCGCTGGAGGCGGCCTTTCCTGATCGCTATACCCGCGACGAGGAAGGCATGCTGACGCGGATCGACACGCGGTCCGTCAATGTCGCGCGCGAGGAAGTGAAGCAACTGCGTTGGGGCCTCAACTTCACCCAGATATTGCGCAAGCCCAAAAGGCCCGAGCCGCCGGCCGGCATGGTCCCGCCATGGCGGCGGATGGCGCAGGCTGACGCTGCCGGTGATGAGAAGACAGGGGCGGAAACGCCCGGTCCCGATGAGGCCGCGCAAGGCGGCCCGGAAACGGACGAAAGCGGCGCCGATATATTGGTCAACGGACATCGTCAGGACGATGCCGTGCCGATGGGACCGCCGGGTGGGTTTGATGGGACCGATGGTTTCGGCCCGCCGCCCGGACCGCCGCCTGAAGGTGGGCCGCCGCCGGGGGGTGGCCCCGGCGGTCCGGGTGGACCGGGCGGTTTCGGCCCTCCTCCGGGTGGAGGGCCGGGCGGCGGTGGCAGCGACAATGGTGCGCGACTGCAACTGTCGCTCTATCACAGCCTGATGCTGCGCGACGCGGTGCTGCTGACGGAGGGTGGTCCATGGGTCGATCTGCTGAACGGCGGCACGTTGGGCGGCAGTCCGCAGCCGCGCCACAAGGTGCAATTGAGCAGCGGTGTGACCGACAATGGCGTGGGCGTCCGGCTGGACGGCAACTGGCAGAGCGCATCGCATGTCAGCGGCGATCAGGCAACGGCGGGCGGCGACCTGCGCTTTGGTCAGTTGGTGACGTTCGACCTGCGGCTGTTCGCTAATCTGGCCAATCGTTTCCGCGGACAGGACTGGGCTCGCGGGACGCGCGTCAGCCTGAGCATCGGCAATCTGCTGAACCAGCGGCAGAGGGTGACGGACGCGACGGGTGCGACGCCGATTGCCTATCAGCCGGCCTATCTCGACCTCGAAGGCCGCACGCTGATGCTGTCAGTCCGGAAAATCTTCTGACGACGCCGGTCAGTAGACGTCCCGGCGATAGCGACCATCCTCGGCCAGATGTTCCAGCGTGGCTTCGCCCAATATCCGGGCCAGCCCCTCATGCACGCCCTGCGCCATGCCCTCCAGGCTGCCGCAGACCAGAATCGTGGCGCCGCGATCGACCCAGTCGATCAGGGTCGATGCCGCATCGGGCAGCATGTCCTGCACATAGCGCCCGCAATCCTCGTCACGGGAGAAGCTGCGGTCGAGACGGGCGAGCGTCCCATCCGCGATCCAAACCGACAGTTCATCGTCAAAGAAGCTTTCATGGCGCCGGGTCCGCTCCCCGAACAGCAGCCAGTGCCCCTTGTGCCCGTCATGCGCCTGCGCCCGCAGATGGGCGCGCAGGCCTGCTATACCGGTGCCGTTACCGATCAGGATCAGCGGCGCCCCACCCTGCCCCGGATCGGCGCGAAAACCGGGATTGGGGCGCACGCGCAGCAGGGTGGTCGCGCCCACTGGCAGATGCGCGGTCAGCCAGCCCGACCCCACGCCCAGCCGGCCATCCTCACCCCGAACCTGGCGGATTACCAGGTCGAGCGTACCGTCCGCGGTGATAGAAGCCGCCGAATATTCGCGCACCGGCAGGGGCCGCAGCGCCCGTGCCGCCTCTGCCGTGATGGGATGACCGGCATCAGGCAGCATCGCCGTCATCAGATGATCGCGCAGCGATGCCGGCAGGTCGATCAGGTCGGCATCTCGTGCCTGTGCGACCAGCAAGGCATCGACCGCTTCGGGCGCGTTGCAGGGCTGAGCCTCGACAATGTCGCCGGCTTCCCATGCGCCATCCATGGCGGCGGTCGGCTCGAATTGCAGGTGGAAGGCCTTGAGCGCGTCACTATGCGGGTTGAGCATATGGCGGGATACCAATGTCCAGGCCGTGAATGGAATGACGGTCTGTCCGCGCCGGGCCTCGGCCGCGCCCAGATCGTGCAGGGCAGCGTCCCACTGCCGTTCCGCCGCCTGATCGCCATGGTCCATCGCGATCAGCGGGAAGAGCTTGGTCGCGCCGGCCGCCCGCAGCCAATCGTCCACCCGGTGGCCGAAGGCGCAGAAATCGGGATATTCGCGATCGCCCAACGCCAATATGCCATAGTGGAGATGGCCAAGATCCGGCCCTGCCCCGCTCAATAGCCGCGATGCAAAGCCGCGCGCCATGTCTGGCGGCTCGCCCTCGCCATAGGTACTGACTACCAGCAGAAGGCGCTGGCTCTCCGCCAGCAGCGTCGGTGTCAGCTTGCCGACCGGCACTACCTGTGCCCGCACGCCCCCCTGCGCCAAAGCTAGCGCCGCGTTGCGCGCGCGGATTTCGGCCGTGCCGGTCTGGCTGGCATAGGCGATCAGCAGGTCGCCCGGTCCCGCTCCTGCGGGCAAGGCGATACCGGCCTCCAGCGCCTTCGCCTCCCGCTTGCGCCGGCGCCGCGACAGATAGAGCAGATAACCGGTAATGGTGAACAGGGGCATGGTGAGGCTGGTCAGCAGCAGCGCGATCCGGCCCGGCAGGCCGAAAAATGCGCCGCGATGCAGTTCATACATGCTCTGGGTTATGATGGTGCCCAGCGGCCGGCGATCATAAAGGTCACGCTTCTTGAGCGCGATCGTATTTGGATCATAGCTGTAGCGGTCGGTCTGGCGCAGGTGGCGCGCGCCGGCCGGTCGGGCATCGAAACTGATCGCCTTCATCGGCTGGGCCGGTGCCGGACGGGTGATGCGGAACCAGACATAGGTATCGCCTGTGGCGCTTCGGAAGGCGGTCCAGGCCGGATCAATCGCCGGGCGCGGCGCTACCTCGTCTTTCTTGCTTTCACGTCGCCCCTCCTCGCCACCAGCCTTGCCGGTCAGGGCATAAAGGACGCCCTGGCGATACCAGTCATAGCTCCACCACAGGCCGGTCAAGGCGCTGAGCAGATAGAAGAGCAGAACCCATGTGCCGATCACGACATGCAGCGCGCGCCACAGGTTGCGGCCGGTCTTGCGCAGGTCCAGCACCATCCAGGCGCGCCAGTCCAGCGCCTGCCGCGGCCAGCGCAGATAGAGGCCGGACAAGGCGAAGAAGATCAGCGAAATGGCGCTGAATGCCGTAATCTGCCGACCGATACCGTTGCCGCCGCCGGGCAAGGCAAGCCAGCGATGCAGTTCGTCCATCAGGTGGAAGAAGCCGGCGCCAGCCGGTTCACCCAGCCAGCGCCCGGTAGCACGATCGACCTGCCCTTGCATGCGACCGCGCCCTTCGCTGGCCAGCAGCCGGACCGCATGGCTGCGATCGCGTGCCGCCTCCCAATCAAGGCGCGCGACATAATAGCCGGGATGGTCGGACTCGATCCGGGCGATCAGCCGGTCGGGTGACAGGTCCACTCCGGATGGCACGCCCGGCGCGAACAGGCGGGGGGTGAGCGCTTCGGTAATTTCGTCCTCGAAGCTCATGGTCGCGCCGGTGACACCCATGAGTGCCAGCACGATCCCGGCGGTGATGCCCAGGAACCAGTGAATTTGGAAGAAGACGCGCTTGGTCACCCGAACTCCGATGGCTGATCCGTTATGCCGATCCGGTCCCTATTGCGCATGTGCAGCACGAATGCAATTGCGACATATTCGCAGTATCGCTATGCACTGATCGCACGTCAGCCTATAATATGGGCGTGAATTACGAGGGGTAGATGGCCGGCGACCGCGCACTGACGTTAAGGGGCCACAGCGATACAATCACCAGCAAACGCTATTGATCGCCCGGCGATATAATCTTCTATGTCGGGCTGGCGCAGCAGATGCGCTTTCCGCCAGCATGGACTTTTAAGGCAAAAGCCGGCGGGTCGGTCTTTCAGAAGAAGGTCGCGCCTTGTCCGCCTTGCCGGCGCCGTTCCGCTCCGGCGAGACGCCGCTTATTCTTGCGGACCGCCTTGCGATAATGGGCCAGCGACGCATCCAGCATGGCCGGTCCCGACGTGCCCAACCCGCCGGTCATCATCTTCCATTGCAACGTGGCGGCCGCTTCCATCTTCTCACTGACCATCAGTTGCGCTTCGGCCAGCGCCGCAGCATTGCCGGTCATGAGCCGGGGCAGCCGCATACCGATGACCGAGCAGGCCTCCAGCCCCAGGCTCCAGCAATCGAAGGTCAGAGAAAGCGAAGTCGGTTTGGGCATGTGCATTAAAACCTTCTCGATGCGCCGGGTTCCGCCCGCGACCTATGACGCCTGCTCATAGCCTATTTGGCCCGCCGCTGGACAGGCCCGCCAGCGGCCGAAGCGACATTTATTCCGGCAAGGCAGGATTGATGCGGGACCAGCCTTTCTCATCCGGACAAGAGATGCCCGCCGCCAGTTTGCGCAATCCATTGAACAAAAACGAAGAAGTCAATTTTGATAGTGACTTGCAATAGCTAAATGATCTAGGGGCACCCCGTTTACAGGGAGGTTTCCATTGAATCATATATTCAGATCCGCCATCAGCCTGACCGGGCTCGCCCTTGCCAATATGGCTATCGGCTCGGCCGCCATGGCCGCCGAAGAGGGCGATAGCGCCGACCGCGCCGATATCATCGTCCTCGGCAAAAGCTATGGCCAGGAGGTCGGCAAGACGGTCACGCCGCTGAAGGACGTACCCAATACGGTTACCGTCATCGACCGCGTGCAGATCGAGGCGCAAAATCTCTTCACGCTGGAAGATGCGCTGACCGCGACCAACGGCATCACCGTCAACGGCGTGGGCAGCGAAGGCGCGACCTTCTATTCGCGCGGCTTTGCCATCAACAATTATCTGGTCGATGGGACGCCGACCCGTGCCTATGATTCCCCTGCCGTCATTCCCGACCTGTTCTTCTACGAACGGCTGGAAGTGCTGCGCGGCCCGGCTGGCCTGTTCAGCGGATCGGGCAATCCAGCGGGCAGCATCAATCTGGTACGCAAGCGGCCGCTGGACGAGTTCAAACTGCAGGGTTCGCTCGGCTACGGCAGCTATCAGAACAAGCGTGGCGAGATCGACCTGTCCGCGCCGCTGGCGCAGGGCGTCGCCGTCCGCTTCGGCGCGATGGTGCAGGATCAGGACCAGTTTTACGACATCGCCCATCGCAACCGCGTCGGCGCGTTCGGCGTCGGCAAAATCGACATTGGCGATCGCACCACCTTCACCGTGGGCGGCACATGGGAACGGTTCAAGCCGGCGATCCAGACCGGCCTGCCCGGCCTGATCGGCGGCGCGGATGGCAGCGACGGGCAGTTGCTGGACGTGCCGCGCTCCACCTATGTCGGGGCCGACTGGAACCGTTTCCGGTCGGAAAGCTGGTCGGCCTTTGCCGAACTGACCCACCGGATCAGCGATCACTGGACGCTGCGGGCTACCGGCCTCTACACCGAAGTCGATCGCATCGACGTCTACAGCTATATCGGCAGCGCGCCGGTGACGGAAACGAACGGGGTCACGTCGCACATCGCCTATCGCGGCGACAACAGCTACAGCACGCGCTCCTTCGATTTCAACGGCGTGGGCAGCTTCCCGCTGTTCGGGCGCGATCAGACACTGATTCTGGGCATGGATTATCAGGCGAGTTCCGCGCGAACCTATTACACGCGCCTCAGCCGCTATGCGCAGATCGACGTCTATAATCCGGTGTCGCCGGCTGAACCGCCGCTCGATCCCTATGGCCCGCTGCCGGCCTATGTCGGCCCCTATGGCGCGGTCACGCAGGTCTATGGCGCGAGCGACACGCAGGTCGAACAATATGGCATATACGGGCAGATGCGGATCAGCCCGATCGAGGGCCTGTCGCTGGTCGGCGGCGGCCGCATGACATGGTGGTCGACGGATTCGCAAACCCTACTGCCCAGCAAGCTGGCGCCGACCGGCTATAGCATGGATGCCCAATTCACGCCCTATGGCGGCATCGTGTGGGACGTGACGTCCAGCTGGAACATCTATGGCAGCTACGCCGACAGCTTCTCGCCGCAGACATCGACTCTGCCGCGGGTCGATGGCGGGCAGATCGAACCGTTGATCGGCGATCAATATGAAGCTGGCACCAAGCTATCCCTGTTCCAGGACAAGCTGCTGCTGTCGCTGGCCGCGTACCAGATCACTCAGTCGAACCGGCTGTTCAACGACCCCGACCTGCCCGACGTCGTGCTTCAGATCGGTAAGGTGCGGTCGCGCGGGATCGAGTTCGATGCGGGCGGGGAAATTACGCCGGGCTGGCGGATCAATGGCGGCTACAGCTACAACAAGAACAAATATTTGCGCGACAGCAATGCGCTCTATGAGGGGATTTCGGTCGTGCCGGTCATCCCCAAACATTCGGCCAAGGTCTTCACTAACTATGCGCCGATCGGCGGCCTGCTGGACGGGTTCAGCATCGGTGGCGGCCTGACCTGGCTGAGTTCCACCTTCGGCGGCAATGCGGCGATATGGAATACGGACGGGACGTTGCGGACACGATCGACCATCGTGCGGCAGGGCGCCTATGTGATCGCGGACCTGCGTGCAGGTTACAAGATGAACGACCGGCTGTCGCTGTCGGTCAATGTCAACAATCTGTTCGACCGCACTTACTATGCGCGCATATCCTCGACCGGGCGCGGCAACTTCTATGGCAGCCCGCGCACCGTGTTCGCGACGCTGCGCTTCGCCTATCCCTGATCGGCAGCGACGTGCCGCTCCGCTGCCCTGACGGCGGCGGGGCGGCAAGCGTCCGACCCATTATCCAACCTGTCAAAATATGATCGTGACCAAGATCGTATCGCTATAGCCGCCGGGCGCAACATTCTGGCCCGCCGGCACCCGGCCATAGACGGTCGTGGTCTGGTCGACACCCAGCAAGGCGGTGAAAGTATTGGTCACGGACAGCGATCCGCCGGTTCCGTCACCCCAGATCTGGTTGCGCGCATTGCTGGTGTAGAGATTATAATGCAGCGTCGATGCGCCGCTGGCCATGCTCCGCTGCGCATAGGTGGCGGATGAACCCCGGCTCAACTGGATCGTGTAGCTGCCGGCGAGCGCCAGCACCAGGCTGCACCGCACGCGGACGGTGCCCGAACTGTCATTGTCCATGATCGAAACCGGATTATATGTACCGAAATCGACGCCGGTGGCCGATACGGTGCAGGTGCAGAGCGCCAATATGTCACAGGCGGCCTGCGCCGGGGCAGGCAGAGTGACCGCCGACACCGGCAGCGCGATCATGCCGAGATAGAAGCGCAAGCCCATCCTGTCCCTCCTCACCGCACGCACCGTAACGGCCCGATAGTGGGTAGCACCTGATCGGGCAGGGCGTCGAGCCTGACATGACAGGGGCCGCCGGCCGCATCCACGGTCAGGACCATGCCGGCATGGAGATTTTGCAGGAACACCTCCCCGTCATTGCCGACGAAGGATTTTTCGACGCCGGCCGACACGCCGCTTCCAGCCTCCGCGGGCTTGCCGTCAGGCATAACGACGATGATCGTGCCGGGCCGTTCGCGGATCGCCACGAAATGGGCGCTGACGGCGCCGCGATAGCGCGGTACGACCAGCAACTGATCCTCCGGCATGCGCACGTCGATCGGTATGTCCGCCGCAGAAATGCTGAGACGATTGACCTCATAGGGACGCAGGTCCGGGATGATCGCCGTGCCCCGCGCATTGGTGCGACCGACGAGACGGTTTTCCTGATAGACGCGCACATCCGCCTGATCGGGCACGCGCACGACTGCGAAGCCGCTTTCCATCTGCCGTGTTGGGAAGAGCGCGCCATCGGCCATCAGCAAGCCGCCCCGGCCAGTGACGCGCATACCAGTCTGCCCGCCGGCATGATCGATCTGGGCGGTCATCTCCCCCACATCGCCGCGCCATTGCGCTTCCGCCTGCTGCCGCCCGTTATTGCCGGTGGAATTGGCGAGACGATAGCCCCAGCCGCCGCTGACCGGCGGCGTGCTACGCACTTCCGCACGTGTGCCGTCCGTCCCGGCCTGAAGATAGGCGCTGCTGCGCGCACCGAAGGGGATGGTCAGGTTGAAGCCCAGGCTGGTGTCGCGGCCGGTTTCGGAAAAGCGGCTGTGGATCGCATAAAGACTGACAAAGGCCCGATCGCGCACCGACAGGCTGTAATTGCCGGACAGCACCTGCGCTTTCTGCCCGTCCGCGTAGGTCAGGCTGGTGTAGGAGATGCCGGCCGTACCCATCGGTCCGAAGGTCAGGCCACCGGCCGCCTGTATCTGTTCGATGATGCGTTCGGAGGCACGCTCCACGCCGATCTCCCGATAATCCCGGCTGGCGCGCTGATAGCTGAGCGCGACATTCCAGGTCGGGGCGTTACGGTTGAAGGCGGCACGATAGAGAAAGCCCTGCCCCTCCTTCCCGTTGGAGCCGGCCGCCGCCAGGCTGAATTCGCCCAGCGGCACCATCACCATGGTGATGCCCCCGCCCGCCATCTGGGTATCGCCACTTGCCTCTGCCCGCCCTTCCACCGTGATCCAGTCGGTCAGGCCCCGGCGATAGGTGCCGGCGACGAAGGGGGCGGCATAGCGAAAGCTGCGCAATCCATAGTCACGCCGCTCCGCCCCAGCTTCGGCCGACCAGGCGGACAGGCCCGCGCGCAGCAAGCGGCTGCTGACATAATAAGAGGATTTGATCCGCCGCTCTACGCCCAGCGGATCGCGGACCACCAGCGTCACCTCCCCCGCGCCGGTGACGAGGGGCACCTGATTGATCGAGAACGGCCCCTGATCGACATCGGTTTGAAACCGCTGGGTGCCGTTGACCAGCAGTTCGACATTGGACGGCACGGCCGCGCTGCCCGCCAGCGAAGGCGTGGGAAATGTCAACAGGCTGGGCTGTAGGGCGAACTCCGTACCAATACGTATGCCGCCAAAGCGGACCTGGCGGGACCAGTCGCGCGCATCGGTCACGCTGTCGCCGACCACCAGCCGCGTCAGGCTGACCGGATCATCCCGCATATAATAGCTGTCGAGCCGCGTCGCACGGCCATAGACCGTGCCGTTGCCCAGCAACATGCTGTTGGAAATCACACCCCAGTCGTCGGACATGCCGGCTTCGACAAAGGCACCGATCCGCGCTTTGTCAGCATATTCCACTGACAGATTATAATTGAAGAAGGCCGCAAAGGCGCTGTCAGTCGGTTGCGGCAAGGCCTGTGCCGCCGACACCCGATTGGCGAGGAAGGCGGCGGGCGGTACGATAAGCTTGAGCGCCTGTTGCAGTTCGTCAAACGCCGCCGTCACGCCGCCGATCGCCGCCAGCGGCACGAACCGTTCCCCATCCAGCAGAATTGGGTCGAGCAGAGGCGGCCGGATGCGCCAAACGACCAGATCGTCAGCCCGCACGAGAAAGCCATCGCCACGCCGGGCGACCAGATAGGTTTCGGGCTGAGGCTGACCATTGATGCTGACCGATACGAGCAGCATGGCAGGCGCCGGGTCCGATGCGGCCGGCAGGCCGGCGGGAGCAGGCTCCTCGGACCGGGCGGTACCGCCAGCGCCAAGGATGCCGAGCAACAGCAGCGCCGCTCTAACGGTCCCCGTCGCCATGCGATCCCGCCTGGCTGACGAGATTGACGGACAGGCGCTGCGTATCGCTGGTGGCGTCGAGCGTCAGTTTCTCCCCTGCCCGGATCGCACCGGGGGCATCGAGCAGGAAGCTGCGCGCCGCGCCCGGCAGGATATAGATGGATTCCTGACGCGCCGTCAGGGCCGATCCGTCCGCGCGCCTGATGTCGATCCGGTTGAGATGAATATGCGCGCCGCCCGTGTTACGCACGGAAACCATGACCTGCTTGTCGCCCGTACCGGAGATCTGCCAGTCGAGCGAAGGCTGCGCGCCCAGCGCTGGCACGAAAATAGGGATGCTGACGCGCAGCAGGGTCCGCACCTCGCCGGGGGCCAGCGGACGCTCGGTCGGGATTTCCTCCAGGAAGATACGATAGCTTTTCTCGGTCGTGCCGGCGGTGGTCCGCAGACCGAAACGCGCAATCTGCTGCGCGCCGGCCGCGACCTCGAACAAGGGCGGATTGGCCAGGATGTCGCGCGTATCCTCGAACAGATCCTGCCCATTATCCTGCCGCCAGGCGACGACGCGAACCTGCATGCGGGCCAGTGCATCGCTGCTATTTTCGATCGTCATCGTCTGGACCAGCGTCTTGCCATCCAGCTGGATCAGCACCGGATAGATTTTCAGCGTCGTGGCATGGGTCGTCGCCGGCACCATAAAAGCCATCAGCGCCGCAATCGCACCGCGCAGGAGAGGATGTCGCATGCCAGCCTCCGCCAGAACCGTCGCGTCAGTAGACGACGTTGACGGTGATCGTGTCGCTATAGGCGCCGATCGGCACATTCTGGCCAGCGGCGATGCGGCCATAGACGGTCAGCGTGGTCGCTCCCACCGGTGCGGTCGCGGCGACCGTGTCGGTCCCGGCAGTATTGCCCCAATTGGTGGTGCGACCGGTTTCCTGATAAAGCGCATAGTTGAGCAGATTGGCGCCGTTAGACATCTTGCGCGTGGTGACGGTCGCGCCGGATGCGGTGCCCTGGGTCAGGCCCACCGTGTAGGACGTACCCACCGTGCAGAGGACCGACAGGGTCGAGCTCGCATCATTGGGCGCTGAGGCGGTCGGATCATAATTGCCGAAAGCGAGCGGCGTGGCCGATACGATGCACGCCTTGATGACGGTGGCGGTCACGGGGAAGGTCGTGGTGGCGGTAGCGGCCTGAGCGGTGCCACCGCTCGCGATCATCAGCGGAACGGCAAAGAGCGCCGCAACTAGTCGGGAACGGGACATCTTACTCTCCGAGCTCAGCATGTTTTGCTGTGGAAAGTATCGCTCCAGAGAGTTAACGGAATCTTACTTCGACGTTTAGACTTTGGTCGAATCGTTCACTATGGACCTAACCACCAAATAGCATCCTAAATCAATTCGATAATGACATGATAATTTAAAATTCATATTCAACAAATGCGAAACGGGAATTGGAAAGATTTTCAGATATCGCCGCATCACCGGCAACAATATGAGACGCAACATCCGACATCGTCTTGCGAATATTGGTGTGACACATATTTTCACTGTCGCGATCGGATATCTGACAAGGCTTCACAACTATAGCCCCCACAGTCATGGCCGATTTTGCCGGCACCTGTGCCCATGCCACAGCCGCCGACATGGCGAGCTGCAGGCAGAAAATTGCCTGCATGACACGATAAGACACTGCGACACCCCCGCTTTGACGAAACATATGATCGGAAGGCGACGCCCCGCTGGCCATCCAACCGCCTCTTCGGCAAATTCTATCGCAGCGCCGTGCCGTTGAAAAGTCGGTTAATCATTAAGCAGTGCGACCATCCGGTACGCCGCCCGACTTGCCGCAGCCTGGCGTGCACGACCCTGTCGAAGCTGGTATATGGATGAAAACATGCCATTTCCTGCGGCATAGAGAGGAGTGTGGTGCGCCATGAGACAGGTTTGTTGCGTCATTTTGACACTGGTGCTGGCGGCGCCTTGCGCTGCTTCGGCGCAAACATCCGCACCGGTCGTGCGGACCGAATCCGGCCGGGTTCGTGGCACGACCGACGCGGATGGAGTGCATTGGAAAGGCATCGCCTTCGCCGCGCCGCCCACGGGCGCGCTCCGCTGGCAGCCACCCCAGCCCGCGCCACGCTGGACCGGCATCCGCAACACCACCGCCTATCGCAACGACTGCATGCAGGAGCCCTTCCCCAGTGACGCTGCGCCATTGGGAACCGCACCGGCAGAGGATTGCCTCTATCTCAATGTCTGGAAGCCGGCCAAGGCCAAGGGCAAGCTGCCGGTGATGCTCTGGATCTATGGCGGTGGCTTCGTGAATGGCGGATCGTCCCCTCCGACCTATAGCGGCGCAAATCTGGCACGGCAGGGCGTACTGGTGGTCAGCTTCAACTATCGGCTGGGCCGCTTCGGCACCTTCCGCCATCCGGCTCTGGGCGCGGATCAGGCGGTCAATTATGGCCTGCTGGACCAGATTGCGGCCCTGCAATGGGTGCGTCGCAATGTCGCAGCCTTCGGGGGCGACCCTGCACAGGTCACGCTGGTCGGCGAAAGCGCGGGGGGACGGTCGGCACATGCGCTGCTGACATCGCCTCTGGCGCAAGGCTTGTTCCAGCGTGCCGTCATCATGTCCGGCAGCGACGGGCAGTCCGGTGCCCTGTCCACGCCCGCCGATGCCGAAACGCTGGCGATCACCTTCGGCCGCAGCCAGGGGATAGAATCAGATTCACCTGATGCAGCGGAACGGCTGCGCGCGCTAACTGCGAAACAGGTGGTCGGCGATCTCAACCTCGCCCATATGGGCACGCCCGAGAAGCCGGCCTTCTTCAGCCCTGTCATCGACGGCGAAAGCGCGGTGGAAGCGGCCGACGCCTATCGCGCGGATCGGTTCAGGCCGATACCGATCATGATCGGCGCGACCAGCGCGGATATCGGCGGCCCCGATGGCCGGATGATCGCAGGCGCGCGCAATCTGGCGTCCCTGTTCTCAGCGAAGGGCGAGCCCGTTTACGCCTATCGCTTCTCCTATGTGGCGACGGCGGTCGGCGGGACGCAGGCTTATCATGCCACGGACATCCCCTTCTTCTTCGACACGCAGGCGATGAAATATGGGGCGCAGACAAGCCCGCGCGACAATCAGATGGGCCGGACGATCAGCGCCTATCTGGTCAACTTCGTCAAGACTGGCGACCCCAATGGCCGGGGGCTGGCCGACTGGCCCCGCCATGACAAGGGCCAGCGCCTGATGGATTTCACGCTGGACGGGACAGCGCTGGTCGACTGAGCGGCATCATCCCAGCCATCCCCCCGTAAAGCCGGCCCGTTGCAGGCCGCGCCTGATATGCGGATTCTTCTTCATCGTGTTCCAGACGAGGCCGGACCGATAATTTTCGATCATCGCGACGATCGGCCCCTGGTCGATTCCCAGATAATCCTTGTCGACCCAGCCGACGCCGAGGCGAAATTCGCCATGGCGGAAGGGTTGCGAGGGACGACGGATGATCGTGGGGTTGAAACTGTCGAGGAAGCCATATTTGTCATAAAGCTGTTCGCCATAGCGGAAATACATGGCCTGGATGGTGGGCTCGACGATTTCCGGCGCGAAGGGGAGCGAGCCGAGCAGCGCGGTAGGCGCCAGCGTCCCGTCATCGCGTTCGCCCGGACCGCGCGCGGAATAGCTGTAAAATTCCCGTTCCTTGCCGGCCAGCGTCATCTTGAAGTCGCCCGGCCCGTCACAGGCGGTCAGGCCCCAGCAGTCCGCGCCATAGCCGGCCCAGCCACCCGGATTTTCCATCGCATAGTTGCGCTGAGCATAGGTGGCGCGGCGGCTGTTCTCAAAATAGTCGATGCCTTTGCCGGCCATGTAGCGATCGCGAATGTCCCGGAAATCGACCCAGACATGGCTATATTGATGGCCGAACATCGGCGCGAAATGCAGGTGCGGATCGCCCCAGCGCGATGACCAACTGGTTTCGAACTGGGTGCTCCAGACATTCCATGTGTCGTCGCGCAGCGGGAATGTGGGCGATCCCATGCCCAATATGTAGAGGATCATCCCTTCATTATAGATTTCCCAGTCGGAACGGATGAAGCCGCTTTCGGGATGCCAGCCCATCGACATGAAGGGCGCGCGCGGCGTGATCCAGGTCCATTCGACCGCGCGATAGAGCCTCTCCGCCAGATCGCGGATCTTCACTTCGTCGGGATGGAGCGGATCGTCGAACCAGCTTTGCGCGAACAGCACGCCTGCCATCAACAGCGCCGTGTCGATCGTCGACAGTTCGGACAGAGCGAAGCGATAACCCTTGGTCGAGCCAAGGAAATGATAGAAAAAGCCGTGATTGCCGCTGACCTGGGTGCGCTTGTCGCCCATCGGCGCGGCGACCAGAAATTGCAGCGTCGTCAACGTCCGCTGCCGCGCTTCGTCACGGGTAATCCAGCCATGGGTCACGCCGATCGGATAGGCGGTCAGGGCAAAGCCGACGGCCGCGATCGATACGAAAGACGGGGTCGGCCAGCGATCGGGCGACATGCCCGTCTTTTCATCGGTGACTTCCCAGAAATAGCGAAAGGCCAGTTTCTGGATGTCATCAATCAGCGGGCTGACCTCGACATCCAGCGCGGGACGATGGTCCAGCTTGGTCCAGCCATCCACGGCGATCGGCCCCGTGGATAGCGGCACCTCCGGCTTGCGCGTGGCGCACCCCGACAGCAGCCCGGCCAGGCCCATTCCCGCCGTGCCAACGAACGTCCGTCTGTCCAGCAATAGTCTACTCCAGTTGCAATACCGCTGCGGACCGGATCGTGCAGGACCGGTCCGCAGCAGGATGCGCAGGCATCAGAAGCGATAGCCCACGCGGAATTGAACGCGCCGCGGCAGGGTCAACATATTCGACGCATTGGCACCGTTGGCCGGCAGCAGCGGATCGGTGACCTGACCGGTCGCGGGGTTGATGGTATTGTTGAAGAAACCGTCGAAACCGCTGAAATTCTTGCTGTTGAAGATGTTCAGCACATCGACCGCGAAATTGACCTGATCGTCCTTGCCGAAGAGTGCGAAATTCTTGGCCAGCGTCACATTGATTTCGCAGAAGGCGAACACGCCCTTGATGCAATTTTTCTTGGGATAGCGAGCGGTGAAGTCGTTGAAGCCCGACGAAGCGCCGTTCGTGCCGTCCGTCACCTGATAGGCCTGACCGGAACCGAGCGTCGTCAGGGTCGAGAACTGGAAGCCCAACGGCAGATCAACGATGCCCGAAATCACGAGACGATGGCGTTCATCCCCCGGCGAATTGCGCCAGCCATAGGAGTCGGGGGTCGGCGCATCCAGACTGAACAGGTCGCCGCCATTCTTTTCCGATTTGCTGAGCGTATAGGCGATGTTCAGGCCCCAGCCCGACTGCTTTGTGTAATTCTTGTCGAGCGTGAAATAGAGCGCCTTGTAGCGGGTATCGAGCCCGTCATAGCCGATCAGCACGTTGGAATAGCCCGCCGCCCGGACCGCTGCGAGCAATTCGCCGTCGCAGCAAGTACCAAAGCCGGCATTATTACGGGTAGCGAACAGGTTGGTATAGCCGTTTCGGCCACGCTGATAGGAGGCAGTGACGGAGGTTTCAAAGATACCGATGCGCTGGCGTACGCCGAGCGAGAACTGGTCGTTCACCGGCGGCTTGGCATTATTCTTGACCGCGAACAGTTCCGGCAGTCCGACTTCGGGATTGGCGTTGACCAGCGCCAGCAGCCCTTCGCGAGTCAGATAGGCCGGATCCCAGGCGACCGTCGGCTGGCCGTCGCGCGGCTGGCCATCGGCCGAGAAGCGGAACAGGCCGATCGGATTGATCGTGCGCGACAGTTCATCGACGGTATTGTTGAAATTGTTGCGGTCATAATAGCGACCGGCACCACCGAAGACGACCGTGCTGCGGTCGCCCTTCACATCCCAGGAGAAACCGAAGCGCGGCGCGAAGGCGCCCTTGAACGGGCTGCGGTCATTGCCATCGCTGATGTAGTTTTCCGGGTTAAAATAGTCCGTGGCAGGCAGCGCACGCAAGGCGGCAGCAGCGGCGGCCGGCGTCTTGTAACGGTTGTTAAAGCCGTTGCTTTCATAGTCCCAGCGCAGACCGACATTCAGCTGCAACTTGTCGGTGACGTCCCAGTCGTCCTGAATATAGAGGCCAAGCTGAGTGTTGGATGCATTGATCAGGCCCGATCCCAAGCCCAACCGTGCCTCCGCCGGAAAAGCGAAGTTGAGGTTGTTGTTCGGTTCGCGCCGGAAATAATAGCGCGGCTGGATATAGGCCTGATTGTCGAACAATATGTCTGTAAATTCGATGCGCGCGCCGAACTTGATCGCATGACCGGAAAAGCCGGTATAGGTCAGGTCGTTGCGGAAATTATAATTTTCCTGAACCTCGCGCCGGGTCGAATCCTTGCCGCCGAACAGGATCACGCCCTGATAATCATAGGCGGGCAGATCCGGGTTCAGCGAGGTCGGATTGAACTTGTAGCTCAGATAGTTGGCGCTGAATTCATTGACGACCGTATCGTCGTCATAGGTCCATTTAAACTGGTAGGTATCGACGACGTTGATCTTGTTTTCGGCATAGTCATAGGCGACGTTATCGCCAAAGCCCTGAATGTCGGTTTCCTCGCGCCGGCTGAACGAAACGTCGAACGTCTGGTTCTCATTCGGGGTCAAGGTCAGTTTGCCGAAATAGAAGTCGCTGCGGAACGGGCTGACGAAGGCCCCTTCGAAATCGCTGATCTGGCGTCCTGAAAATTGTTCGAACTCGGCGATCGCATCATCGGCGCCGTTGGAACGGACGTTGAAGGCGCGGTCCTGATCATTGCCTTCATAAGCCATGAAGAAGAACAGCTTGTCCTTGATGATCGGACCGCCCAATGACGCGCCATATTGCTTGCGCTCAAAGGCCGGCTTGGCATTACCGTCGCGCTTGTCGATAAAGCTTTTCTCGGTCAGCGACCGGTCGGTATATTGACCGAACACTTCGCCATGAAACTCATTCGTACCCGATTTGGTGACGGCGGTGATGACGGCTGCGCCAGCCTGCTCATATTCGGCCTTGTAATTCTGCGTGATGACGCGGAATTCCTGCACGGCAAGCTGGCCGAAGGGATTGCCGCGGCTATTCTGCTGGCCCGCGACGCCGCCTTCGCGCAATTTGTTCTTCAGGCTGACGCCGTCGATGAAGACGTTGACCTGACTGGCCGGGGAAGCGCCTGACGAAAAGCTCTTGTCGGTCTCGGAATCATTGTAGCGCACGCCCGGCGCCAGCGCGGCGAAACTCAGGAAGTTGCGATCGGTCTGCGGCAGGACGCGAATCTGCTCCTGGCTGATATTGGTCGCGATTTCGCTGGTCCGGGTTTCGCGCAGGCGGCTGCCGGTGACGACGATCTGGCTGCCGGCGCCATCATCGGGCGTGGCCGCTGCCGTGTCGGTGGCCGGCGTGCCCAGCCGGGCATCGACCGTGGCCGCCTGACCCACGCCGATCGCGATATCCTGCTCGAACGCCCCCTTGTCGGAACCGGTTACAGCGATACGATAGGTACCGGCCCGGACGCCATTCAATATATAGGTGCCATTGGCGCCGCTCGTGGCCGTTTGCGTGCGGCCGGTGCCTGCGCTGCTGAGCGTCACGGTCGCGCCGGGCACGGGCGCACCGGCGGAGTCCGTCACCCTGCCGCGAATGGATGACACTGTCGTCTGCGCGCTGGCCGGCGCCGTCATGACGACAATGCTGCTCAGCGCGGTCGCACTGGCAAGGAGGAGGCGAAGAGCGTTCGTCTTGTTCATGGCATCTATTCCCCTGTCTTATCCCCGTTCCCTTCGGGGTGGTCGTTACGCTGTTGTTTGCGTCGTGCTGTTGCGAACAATGAGGCTGGGATATCTAAGTTCCGTCTGCGGAACGTTTTCTCCGTCGATGACGGCGGAAAGCCGGTTAATCGCCCGCGCACCAAGATCGGCGATATCGACCGCCATGGTGGTCAAACCGGGGCTGATAAGGCGCGCGAGCGGGATATTGTCGAAGCCCGCAACGGCGATCTGGCCCGGCACATCGACACCCATGTCGCGCAACGCGACCAGCGCGCCGATAGCCATCATGTCGTTCGCCGCGAAGATCGCATCGACGTCCATCTGCTGTATTTGCAACCGCTGGACGGCGAGATGGCCGGACTCCTCATCGAAATTGCCGGGCAGGATGACGGGGGCGAGTCCGGCCGCGACCATCGCCTCGCGATAGCCGCGCGCCCGTTCCGCCGCCTCGATATTGCCGTGCGACCCGGCGATATGGACGATGGCGCGACGGCCGGTTGCGACCAGATGCTCCACCATGGTGCGCGCGCCGGCGGCATTGTCGATCCGCAGTTCCGGCCGACCCTGCCGGTTTTCCGGACCGTTGAGCAAAATGGCCGGGATGCTGGCCGGCAGATGCGCGAACAGCAGGTCCGGGTCGATATGCGGCGCCATGACGATCAGGCCGTCCACCCGTCCGCGCATGTTGCGCAATGCCTCGACGCCATCGCCCAGCCCCATATGCATGTTCGACAGCAGCAGGTGCCGTCCGCGCATTGCTGCTTCCCGCTCCATGCCACGCAATATTTCGGAGAAGAATTCGCCATGCAGGTCCGGTAGGACGACGCCGATGACGCCCGTGCGCGCCAGACTGAGATTGCGGGCGCCGGCATGGGGAACATAGTTGAGCTTGCGGGCGGCGGCTTCGACCCGTTCCTTGAGTTCCGGGCGAACGTTGGGCAGGCGATTGAACACGCGCGACACCGACGCGACCGATGCGCCGGCTTCGCGCGCCACGTCCCTGATCGTCGCCTGTCCGATGGCCTTGCCGTTCATCCTCTGCCCTTGTCGTTCGCTTTTTTGCCGGCATGACTTGCCGATCCATCTTGTAACCGGTTACAAGAAACCGAACGACACTGCAATAGGATGGCGAAACGGTGCAGCATGACACCGGACAGGCCAGGAATTTAGGAGAAAGACATGCAGCCCCGCTCCTCAGTCTCGCGTCGTGCGATCCTTATCGGTGCCGGTGCAGTGGCGGCTTGGGCGGCCTCGCCGGCCCGTGCGCTGCTGGCACAAGCGGGCGCTGGTGGCGCGGCTTCGGCTGACCTCGATGCCCTGATCGCAAAGATGACGGTCGAGGAAAAGGCGGGGCAGGTCACGCTGATGGCGGCGGCCTGGGCCGGTGGCGCCGCCAATGCGCTCAATCCGACATCGCCGTCCAAATCCAGTTTCCGGCAGCAGTTGGAAGAGGTGAAGCGCGGACGGATCGGCGGCGTCTTCAATGGCAATGGCGCGGAAATGGCCCGCCAGATGCAGGTCGTGGCGACGAAGCAATCCCGCCTCAAAATTCCCCTGATCTTTGCCGCCGACGTCATCCATGGTTTTCGCACCGTCTTTCCCATGCCGCTCGCCGAAGCCGGCAGCTTCGACCCGGCGCTGGCCGAACAGACGGCCCGCATCGCCGCGATCGAGGCGACGGCGGCCGGCATCGACTGGAATTTCGCGCCGATGGTGGACATCGCCCGCGACCAGCGCTGGGGCCGGGGGATCGAGGGCGCGGGCGAGGATGTGCTGCTGGGCCGGATCATGGCGGATGCGCGGGTGCGGGGCTTTCAGGGGCGATCGGGCCTGACGGCGGACGATGCCATGGCCGCCTGCGCCAAGCATTTCGCGGCCTATGGCGCGGCCGAAGGCGGCCTTGATTATAACAGCGTGGACGTGTCGGAACGGACCCTGCGCGAAATCTATTTCCCGCCGTTCCAGGCTGCGCTGGAGGCGCAGACAGCGACGGTGATGGCGTCCTTCAACGAATTGTCCGGCGTGCCGGCGACCGCCAACCACTGGCTGCTGACCGATGTGCTGCGCCGGCAATGGCAGTTCGATGGTCTGGTTGTGTCCGACTATACGGGCGACTTCGAACTGATCGACCATGGCTTTGCCGCCGACGAGCGGGAGGCGGCGAAACTCGCCTTCCTCGCCGGTGTGGACATGTCGATGCAGTCGGGTTTCTACATCCGGCATCTGCCCGGTCTGGTGAAGGCGGGTGAAGTGCCCATGGCCCGGCTGGATGAAGCGGTCCGCCGCGTCCTGGCGCTGAAAACCAAACTTGGCCTGTTCGACGACCCCTTCCGCCGGATCGATCCGAAGCGGGAAAAGGCGCGCATAAGAACGCCGCAGCATCTGGAGGTGGCGCGTGATGCGGCGCGCCGGTCGATCGTCCTGCTGAAGAATGAGAAGGAGCTGCTGCCCCTGCCCCGCTCCGGCAAGCGGATCGCGCTGATCGGCCCCTTCGTGCAGGGTCAGCGCGAACTGATCGGCCCGTGGAATGTCTATGGCACGGATGCTGACGCCGTCGACCTGCTCAGCGGTATGCGCGCCGTGGCCGCCGATCCGCAATCCATCGTCGCGGTAGATGGGTCGGGCATCGAAAAGCCGATCGCGGGCGGAATCGAAGCCGCCGTCGCCGCTGCGCAGGACGCTGACATTGTCGTGCTGGCGATCGGCGAAAGCCAGAAAATGTCGGGTGAGGCGCAATCGCGCACCGACATCACTATCCCCGCCGCCCAGATAGCGCTAACCGAAGCGGTCGCGCAGACCGGCAAGCCGATCGTCATATTGCTGCGGCACGGTCGCGCGCTGGCGCTGCATGGGGCGGTGAAGGAAGCCCCGGCCATTTTGGCGACTTGGTTCCTGGGGTCCATGTCCGGCATGGCGATCGCCGATATTCTCTTCGGCGTGGCCAGCCCGTCCGCGCGCCTCCCCTGCTCCTTCCCCTATGAAAGCGGGCAGGAGCCGCTTTATTATGCGCACAAAAATACCGGCCGCCCCAACCCGCCCGGTCCGCGTCAGGATTATAAAGCCCATTATCGCGAGGCGCCCAACGCGGCCCTCTATCCGTTCGGCCATGGCCTGACTTATGGAGAGATCGTCTATACGAAACTCGACATGGGCACCGGCCGGTTGACGGCGGGCGGCGAACTGGCGGTCGTGGCCAGCATCCGCAACAGCGGCAAGCATGAGGCAATCGAGGTCGCGCAACTGTATGTGCAGGATATCACGGCCAGCATCACCCGGCCGGTGCGCGAGTTGAAAGCCTTCCAGCGGATCACGCTCAAGCCCGGCGAAACGCAGGAGGTGCGTTTCACACTGAAGCGCGACGACCTGACCTTCCTGGGACAGGATATGCAGCCGACCGTCGAACCGGGCAAATTCCGGCTCTGGGTCGCGCCCTCGGCTCAGGCGGAGGGGGTGTCGGACATGTTCGTGCTGGCCTGAACAAGGCGCGGCGACAGCCCCATGATCGCCGCTCCGACCGCAATGGTCGCCAAAGGCCCGGCGATCATCAGCCAATAGATGGCGGCGCGACCAGCGGCATCGGGCGTGCCGCCTTCATAGCCCCAATGCGCATAGGCGAGGCCCAGCAGCAGAGCAGCGAGGCCCAGTCCGATCTTCTGCACCAGCATGAAAAGGCTGAAGGCCGTCGCCTCGACGCGAAAACCGGCGATGCTTTCGCCATGATCCACGGTAGTCGGCAGCAACGCCCAGGCGGCGAGGTGGAATCCGCTCATCGCCGCCTGCACCATGGCGAGGACGATGATGGAGAGGATGACGCCCGGCACGGCTGGCCACAAGGCGAGGCCGGCAAGCGCGAGCATCCCCAGAACCGCCGCGATCAGCCAGCTTGCGCGTGCGCCGATGACCATCGCGATCGCCGTCCATAATGGGACAGCTACGGCGCCGATCACGCCCATCACGGCCAGCGCCTGCTTTCCGCCGACCGGCGCGGACAGAATATAGGTGAAATAATAGATGACGGAATGGCCGATGATCGCGCCGGCGATGGTGACGCACAGGGTTGCCGCGCCCAGCGTCAGGAAGGGGCGATTATGCGACAAGGCCCGCAGATCCCGCCGGATGCTGCGCGCAACAGTCTGCGGCTCATCATCCGGCACCTGTTCCGGCACGCGCCAGACGACGGCCGCCAGAACGCCGGTTGCAACCAGCGCAAGCAAGAGCGCCATCCCGCCATAGCCCTCGCCTCGTGCCGGCATCACGAAGGCGACGGTGACGGCACCCAAGGCACCGAAGGTCATGCGCGATCCCGACATCAGGGTACGGTCGGTCGCATGATCGCTGACGCGCGTGGACCAGGCGGCATAGGGAAGATTGACCAGCGCATAGAGGATACGGAAGGCCAGATGCACGGTCAGGACCAACGCGAACATATGGTCGCCGGACAAGTCCGGCTGAATGAACAGCGCCATGAACAGGATCGCCAGCGGTGCCGACCCCCAGGCCACGATGCGTCGGTAACGCAGCCGCCAGCGGTCCGCCGCGAAGCCGATGGCCAGATCAGCCAGTCCGTCGGCGAAGGCCCCGGCGACCATGATCAGCCCTGCCCGGTCGGGAGTCAGGCCCAGCCGGTCGGTATAGAAAAACAGCAGATAAAGACTGACCGTCTGCCAATAGAGATTGAACGCATAATCGCCCGCGCCAAAACCGATGGCGCGCAGGCGGTGCGGTCCGTCCGGGCTATGCGGCATGGGGGAAGAGCCGGGCATCGGTCAACGGATAGAGGATCGGCCAGAGTTTGTCAGGCCCGGCCAAGCCCGTCGGTCAATCGGGCGCCTGCACCAGCCGGATCAGCGTGCCATCCTCATCGATCAACGCGCCCACGGTCCCGCCCCAATGCTCCTTCTTCGGGCGATGGGCGCGCGGCCAGCCGATGCTGGTTTCGACTATGCCGGCCGCGATCACCTCGGCAAAGAAACCATTCACATCGTCCATCCTGAAACAGCAACTGAAGGAACTGTTGGCAGGGTCCAGATCGGGATAGGGAAAAAATTCCAGTATGATGCTGCCACGGTGCAGGATCATCCAATGGGGATCGCGCCAGCTCTCCGCAAAACCGAAGCGCGCGTAGAAGGCCGATGTCGCGCCGAAATCACGGGACGGCAGGTTAGGCGTCGCAAGGTCAGTCATGGCAGCCACTCCATCGATCAGCGCCCTCGTAACGCATATCGCCAAATGGGGCCACCACGCACAGGTCAGTCGCCCTTTTTTGGCACCATAGGCCCGCTGCTGCCACGCACCACCAGCGCATGGGGCAGCATGAGATGGGCATCGGGATGGGCGATCTTCTTGCGGAAGGACGGATCGACCAGAATGTCGACGGCAGCAGCGGCCATTTCCGCCTTGGGCTGGCGGATCGTCGTGATTTGCGGCCAAGCCGCGCGGGAGGATGCCGCGTCGTCGAAACCCACGATCGACAGGTCGTCGGGCACATGCAGATCCCGCTTGATCGCGGTGATCAGGACGCCGAGCGCCATATCGTCATTGCAGGCAAAAATAGCGCTGGGACGGTCGGGACCGCACAGCAACGCCTCGCCCAGTTCCAAACCCGACCGGAAACTGAAATCGCCGCGCCGCACGAAACGTTCTTCCACCGCAATCGCCGCCGTCGCCATGGCCGCACGAAACCCCTCCTCCCGTCGGATGGAGGCGCTGTGGTTCACCGGCCCCTGCACGAAACCGATATGGCGATGGCCAAGGCCGATCAGATAGTCGGTCATTTCCCGCGCCGCGCCATGATCGTCCATCCGCACCGCGCCGCTATCCTCTGGCTCGGCCGATGGCGCCATCAGGACATGGGGCACGGCCGCCTGGCGGAACAGGGCAATCAGTTCGGGCGCGTCGCAAATAGGGGGCGCGATGATCGCGCCGTCCAGCCGTAGGCTGGCGATGCTGTCGCGGACATGATCCTGCCAGCCGGGTCGGCTCAGATCGACAGGTTCCACCACCAGATGATAGCTGCGCTCACGACAGCGGATCAGCGCGCCATGCTGGACATCGGCGGCATAGCCCGACACCGGATCGTCAATGAAGAGGCCGAGCAGATAGGAGCGCGAACTGGACAGGCTGCGCGCGAAGGCATTGGGGCGATAGTCCAGCTCGGCCACAATTCGCTGCACCGCCTCGCGAATTTCGGGGCGAACATGATCCTCCCCATTGATGACGCGCGATACGGTCTTGGGCGAGACGCCGGCGCGAGCGGCGACATCCTTGATCGTGACGGTCTTCATGACTTGGGCTCCTGCGGCTGCGCGCACAGGGCGGCAAACCGGGCGATGAAGGCGTAGCAGGCGGCCGGCACGATCAGCGCGGGCAGAAGCGCCATCGCATCCGCCAACACGCCGGTCAGGACAGGAATGACCGCGCCGCCGACCACCGCCATGCACAACCACATGGAGGCGACAGGCGCCTGTCGCTCATCTGCCGGCAGGGCAAGAGCGTAGATGGTCGGATACATGATGGCGTTACACAGACCGACGGCAATCAACGCGCCCGCACCCAGTGCGCCGGGCAGTATGATGGCCGCCATTGTCAGCGCCACGCCGCCCACCGCCACCGCCAGCAGCAAGCGATATTCGGCCATACGCGTCATCATCCAGGCGCCGATGAAACGACCCGCCATAGCGCCGCCCCAATAAAGGCTGACCAACTGCCCGCCAACTACCGGCGTGACGCCCAGCCGGTCCGAGCGCATCAATATGGTGGGCAGCAGCGCACCGATCGTGACCTCCGCCCCCACATAGAAGAAGATCGCGGCTGTGCCCCATTTCAGGCGGCGCAGACGGATCAACTGAAACATCTGCCCAGTCCCGGCGAAGGTCTGCGCTTCTCCGCGCGCCAGCAGGTTGCGATAGCGCATATAGGCCAGAGTCAGGACCGCCGTGACCAGCGCCGTGCCAAGGAAGGGCAGCGTCGGATCGATGCTGCGCGCGACATCGGCATCCAGTTCCGCCAGCAGCAGCGGCGCACTGATGAGCGGCCCCAGCACGGTACCAAGCGAATTGAAGCCCTGAAGCAAAGTGAGACGACGCGCCGCGCCGCGTGACGGACCGATGACCGCGACCACCGTATTGGATGCGATCTGGAGGAAGGTCTGTCCCGCCGACAGGAGCAGCAGCGCCCCCATCACCATGGCGAAGGACAAGGCTGTCTGCGCCATGGTCAGGGCCAGACAACCGGCCGTCATCACCGCCAACCCCGCCACGATCGCGCGCATATAGCCGGTGCGGACGATCGCCCAGGTAATCGGCAGCGCAAACAGCAGGTAACTGGAGTGAAAAGCCAGCTGGACCAGCAGCGCCTGACGATAATCCAGATGCAGCATCAGCTTGAGTTGCGGCACGAGCAGGCTGACCGAAGACGTCAGGAAACCACCGATGAAGAACACGCCGATAGACAGCCGGAAAAGCCGGCTCGCGATCCGGTCGCCATCAGGGACAGGCAAGGTTGACGTAGCGATAACCATCAAGCGGACTTTGCGGTCGATCCTTACAATGCGCGGTGAAGAATGGGAAGCAATGCTGCATCCCCTGTGCGCGGATTTGACATCGATGTCAAAAACCATGTTGACATCGTTGTCAGGCTTTGGTCATTACGCGGCACACACAATGATGTGAGTCCAGGGAGAGAGATGATGAAGAGCATTGCGCTCGTCGCGAGCACTGCGCTTGCGACTATGACGCTGGCAATGGCCCCCGCCTACGCGCAGGACAGCACCGCGCCGCAGGCCGCCCAGCAGCCCGAAAACAGATATGACGGCGATATCATCGTCACCGCCACCCGCCGCGAAACGACCCTGCAATCGACCCCGATCGCGGTGTCCGCCTTCGGTCAGGCGCAACTGGACAAGCAACAGGTCAAGGATGTGACCGACCTTGCCCGCTTCGTCCCCTCGCTCCAGTTCAACCAGCAGGGCGACCAGTCGGCGGTCCTGCTGACGCTGCGCGGTATCGGCAACGACAGCGCCTATACCGAAGTGGCCGACCCGGAAGTCGCCATCTATGTCGATGGCATCTATTCGCCGCGGTCGCAGGGCGCTTCGGTGCTGATGTACGATATGGAGCGGGTGGAAGTGCTGCGCGGTCCGCAGGGCACCTTGTTCGGCCGCAATGCCACGGTCGGCGCGCTCAGCCTGATTTCCGCCAAGCCGAAGCTGGGTGAGTTCGAGGGCAATGTCGAAGTCACCGCCGGCAATTATGACCGGCTGGGCGTGCGCGGCGCGATCAATATCCCGGTCAGCGACACGCTGGCCTTCCGCGTGGCGTTCGTCAGCGACCGGCATGACGGTTATGCCGATTTCCAGCCGGCGCCGGATGTGACCGGCATCAACAAGTCCGCCTTCGTCACCAGCGGCAAGAAATATTATGCCGCCGACCAGCAGTCGGGCCGTGTCTCGATGCTCTGGCAGCCGAGCGAGAAGTTCAGCTGGAACCTGTCGGCCGAAGGCTTCCTCGACAATGGCGCCCCGGTCATCGGCCTGCTCCAGACGCCCCGCGCTGGCACGAAGCGCTGGTCGACGCTTAGCGACACCGCGCCCGACACCGACCGCTATTCGGTCGCGCTACGCAGCACGATGAACTACGATATCACCGACGGCATCCAGCTTAGCTATATCGCCGGCTGGTCGCGGATCGGCGGTTCGACCCAGACGGACGCGGACGCGGGCGCGATGCCGCCGACGGGTACAGTCGATGCCAATGGCAACGACCTGCCGCTCGGCGCGTTCGGCGAAAACCGCACCCTGTCGTCGCGCTATGATTTCCAGAGCCATGAAATCCAGCTGAAATCATCAGGCGAACGGGCGATCGACTGGATTTTGGGCGCCTATTACAGCCATGAAAAGAACCGCATCCGCTTCGATATCGATCAGCGGAATGGCTATCGTGACGGCACCTTCAGTTGGGCCGGCAGCTTCATCCAAGCCAATCGTCAGATCGACAGCCGGGCCGTATTCGGTCAGGCGGTATGGCACGTCAATGACGCGATCCGCGTGACCGGCGGCCTGCGCTACACGTCCGACAAGAAGCAGGACATCGGCGGCCGCAACGTGACCTATTCCGGCGAAGGCTGTTCCGATGCCGACAAGCTGCCCGGCGGCCGTTGCACCGGCGGCATTTTCGGCGCCTATCCGGGTGCAAGCGCGGAAGAACTGGTGGCGCTGCTGCCGGGCTTCTCCATCTCCAGCAACGATGTGAAGGGCAAATGGGACAAACTGACCTATCTGGCCCGCGTCGACGCGGATCTGGCGCAGGATGTGCTGGGCTATGCCAGCATCAGCACCGGCTTCAAGTCGGGCAATATTCAGGACAATGCGGGCCTGACCGACCCGGAAACGCTGACCAACTATGAAGTGGGCCTGAAGTCCCGTTTCCTGGACCGCCGCGTCACGCTGAACCTCGCGGCCTATTATAGCGACTTCAAGGGCTATCAGGTGAACCAGGCCGTCACCTTCCGCGACGACGAAGGCAATGTCATACGCAGCCAGATGATCACGCAAAATGCCAAGGGCGCGAAAGCCTATGGTCTGGAAGCAGAAATGGTCGCCAATCTGACCGACAATGACCGGCTGCAATTTTCCGGCACGCTCCAGAAGACTAAGCTGGAGGAGTTGGCAAGCGTCGACGGGCGGCTTTACGATGGCGGAAAGCTGTCCTCGATCGCCCAGCTTGAAGGCAATGAACTGGCCCATGCGCCGCGCTTCTCTGCGACGCTCAGCTATGAGCATGATTTCGTGATGGCCAGCGGCGCGCGGATCACCCCGCGCTTCACCACCCATTATGAGACGAAGAGCTGGCTCAGCTACTTCAACGGCGACGCCAATCCGTTCGTCAATGCCAACGACCCGGCCGACAATATGCCCAGCCGCGGCACCAACGGCACCGACTGGGACCGGCAGAAGGCCTATTTCCGGTCCGACGCGTCGATCCGCTTCACCGCGCCGGATGAGAAATATTCGGTCGAAGCCTTCGTCCAGAATATCGAGAATGGGAAGATCCGCACCGGCGCCGGCGCGTTCGGCGCGCCGCGATATGACCCGATTTTCCTGTCCAACCTTCAGCCACCGCGCACCTGGGGCGTGCGCGCCCGCGCGAACTTCTGATAGCGGCCAGCGACCGGCTTCCCTTCCCCTGCCGGTCGCCCTTCAGGCGGCGGACGCCCTTCCCTCCCCCGATAGGCCTCCGCCGCCACTTTTACACAATGAGAGATCGTCCATGACGCGCCCTGCCCTGATCGCCCTCCTTCTGATTGGCACCGCTTATGTGCCGACCGCACAGGCCCAGTCGCCCGCAACGACGGCCGGCAGCAATCGTGCCTTGTCGACCGAGGCGCGGGCCAAAGCATTGGTCGCGGCCATGACCACGCAGGAGAAGCTGGCGATCATCCACGGCTATTTCCCGCCTATGGCGAAGCCGCCGCAGCCGATCGCGATGATCCCGTCGGCTGGTCATATTCCAGGCATCCCGCGCCTTGGCATCCCGACGCTGCGGGAAAGTGACGCTAGCCTTGGCGTCGCCAACCAGATCGAGCAGCGCAAGGGCGACACGGCAACCGCCCTGCCCGCCAGTCTGGCCACGGCCGCGACGTTCAATCCGGCCATTGCCTATGCCGGCGGCGCGATGATCGGGGCAGAGGCAAGGGCCAAGACGTTCAATGTCCTGCTCGCCGGTGGCGTCAACCTGACCCGCGATCCATGGAACGGGCGCAATTTCGAATATCTGGGCGAAGATCCGTTGCTGGCCGGCGTGATGGCGGGCGAACATATTCGCGGCGTCCAGAGCAACCATATCGTATCGACCATCAAGCATTTCGCACTCAATTCCCAGGAAACCGGGCGCACCGTGCTGAACGCGCGGATCGACAAGGCCGCCCTGCGCGAGAGCGACCTGCTGGCCTTCCAGATCGCAACGGAGATCGGCGCGCCTGCCTCCGTCATGTGCGCCTATAACAAGGTGAATGGCGATTATGCCTGCGAGAATGACTGGCTGCTCAATACGGTCCTGAAGAAGGACTGGGGCTATAAGGGCTGGGTCATGTCCGACTGGGGGGCAGTACATTCGACGGAGAAGGCCGCACTGGGCGGGCTGGACCAAGAGTCCGGGCAGGAACTGGACGACGCCATCCATTTCGGCAAGCCGTTCGAAGACGCGATAAAAGCCGGGCTCATCCCCATGGCACGGCTTGATGATATGGTGACGCGCATCCTGCATGGCGTGATCGCCAGCGGGCTGATGGACGATCCGGTGCCGGACAGCCCGCGCCAGATCGACTATGCCGCCCATGCCGATGTCGCCCAACGGACGGCGGAGGAAGGGATCGTCCTCCTTAAAAATGAGGGCAATCTGCTGCCGCTGGCCAAGAGCGCGCGGCGGATCGTCCTGATCGGCGGCCACGCCGATGTGGGTGTGCTGTCGGGCGGCGGATCGTCGCAGGTCCGCTCGGTCGGCGGAGCACCGGTCGAAATTCCGCTGACCAAGGGGGCGGCGGCGTCCTTCGCGCGCATGACCTGGCATGCTTCATCCCCCTTGAAGGCGATCCAGGCCATCGCACCGCAGGCCGACGTCACCTATGTCGACGGCAGCGATCCCAAGGCAGCGGCGGATGCCGCGCGGCAGGCCGACCTTGCCATCGTCTTCGGCTGGCAATGGCAGACGGAGGCGCAAGACCCGGAACATATGCGCCTGCCCGGCAATCAGGACGCACTGATCGACGCCGTAGCCAGTGCCAACCGCAAGACCATCGTCATGCTGGAAACCGGCGGCCCCGTGGAAATGCCGTGGATCGCCAAGGTGCCGGCGCTGGTGCAGGCCTGGTATCCCGGACAGCGCGGTGGCGAGGCGATGGCGAACATCCTGTTCGGCGACGTGACGCCCTCGGGGCGCCTGCCCATCACCTTTCCCGTGCGCGCCGATCAGGCGCCACGCCCTGAGCCATTGGGCCTTGCCGAACTGCATGCCGCCGATGCCCGGCGGGAGGCGGGCGACACGGCCAATTACGGTATGACCGGCGGCGTCGCGCCCTTCGCGGTCGACTATCCCGAAGGCGCGGAGGTCGGCTATCGCTGGTATGCGATGAAGGGCGCCAAGCCGCTTTTTCCCTTCGGCTATGGCCTCAGCTATACCCGCTTCACCTATGCGAACCTGACAGTACAGGACGGCGCGGCGCTGACCGTCAGTTTCGACGTCACCAATGCCGGCAACCGCAGCGGCGCGGATGTGCCGCAACTTTATGTGCAGGCGAAGGGCAGCGCGGGCGTCAACGGCTGGCGGCTGGCCGGGTTCGACAAGTTCAGTCTCTCCCCCGGCGAAACCCGGCGCATCACCATGACGGTCGATCCGCGTCTGATCGCCCGGTTCGAGGAAGGAACAGGCTGGCGGCTGGACGGCGGCAATTATGCGCTGGCGGTCGGTCATCATGCCGGTGACTTAGCCTTGAAAGGCGTGGCGCGGCTCGATCCCGTCAACCTGAAGCCCTGATCGCCTCGCCCCTTTCATCCTGACATCACAACCGGAATACCGGCCGGCCCGGCATGATCGCCCAGATCGTGCCGGGCCGGCCTTTGTTGATTCAGCTTCCATCATTTCTAAAATATCGAACGATAGAGAATAATTTATCCAGCTGTTTCACATTTATGCTGGGCGGTAGACCGACATCAGCCCGAACGGACGGGCGCAGAACATTCTCAGGAAGGACTTCACCCATGTCGATCACCGCCACCCCGACCCCCGCCAAGGCTCTGCTGTCGCCGACCAATCATGCCCTGGTCCTCATCGACTTCCAGTCGCAAATGGCCTTCGCCACCAAGTCGATCGCGCCCGAACTGCTGCGCAACAATGCCGCGCTGGTGTCCAATGCCGCCGCTGGCTTCAACGTCCCCACCATCCTGACCACCGTCGCCGGAAAGAGCTTTTCCGGTCCGATGTTCAGCGAAATCACCGAAGCCTTCGACAACCAGTCGATGCTCGACCGCACGTCGATGAACACCTGGGAAGACGCCGCCGTCATTGATGAAGTGAACCGCATCGCCAAGGATCGCATCGTCTTCGCCGGCCTGTGGACCAGCGTCTGCATCGTCGGTCCGGTGCTCTCGGCGATCGAACAGGGCTTTGAGGCCTATGTCATCACCGACGCCAGCGGTGACATCAGCGAGGAAGCCCATGAACGCGCCGTGGAGCGCATGATCGCGGCCGGCGCCAAGCCCATCACCTCGCTGCAATATCTACTCGAACTCCAGCGCGACTGGGAGCGTACCGAAACCTACGACATGACCACCGGCATCGCCCGCAAATGGGGTGGCGCCTATGGTCTGGGCATCACCTATGCCAAGACGATGTTCAATGCTTCGGAAGGCGGACACTAATATCCTCGGGGGAGCCGTCCCGGTACAGCTCCCCTATTTCCCGAACCGAAGGGAAAAACCCATGAAGGCCTATCTTCTTTCGCTTGGCGCTGGCCTGCTGGTCGGCATCGTCTACAGCCTGATGGGCGTGCGATCGCCCGCCCCGCCCGTCATCGCCCTGATCGGGCTGGCGGGGATATTGCTGGGCGAACAATTGCTGCCGATCGCCCACCGCCTGATCGCCCCCTCGCCCCCTATCGCATCCACGGAGCATGACGCATGATGACCCGCCGCCAGGCGCTGGCCAGCGCCGCCACCACCGCCCTTCTCACCGCCTCGGAAAGCTTCGCCATGAGCCAGAAAGACCTCATCATCATCAATGCCAGGGTCACGACGCTGGACCGGGAAAATCCGGTGGCGCAGGCGGTGGCGATCCGGAACGGCAAGTTCCTGGCCGTGGGCAGCGAGCAGGATGTTCGCGCCGCCGCCAGCCCCGACGCGCAGACGATCGACGCCAAGGGCCGCCGCCTGATCCCCGGCCTGATCGACAGCCACATCCATGTCATCCGGGGCGGCCTAAACTATAATATGGAATTGCGCTGGGAAGGCGTGCCGAGCCTGTCGGAAGCGATGGCGATGCTCAAGACGCAGGCTGAAAACACCCCGCCGCCGCAGTGGGTCCGCGTGGTCGGCGGTTTCACCGAACATCAGTTCGCCGAAAAGCGCCTGCCCACGATCGAGGAGATCAACGCGGCGGCGCCCGACACCCCGGTTTTCATCCTGCATCTCTACGATCGCGCATTGCTGAATGCGGCCGCGCTTCGGGCCGTGGGTTATGATCGGAACACGCCAAATCCTCCGGGCGGCGAGATCGTCCGCGATGCGCAGGGCAATCCGACGGGCCTGCTGCTGGCTCAGCCCAATGCGACGATCCTCTATGCCACGCTGGCCAAGGGGCCGAAGCTGCCGCAGGAGTATCAGTTGAACAGCACGAAGCATTTCATGCGTGAACTCAACTCGCTCGGCGTCACCAGCGTGATCGACGCGGGTGGCGGGTCGCAAAATTACCCCGGCGATTATGAAGTGATCGACAAGCTGCACAGGGATGGCGACCTGACGCTGCGCATCGCCTATAATCTCTTTACGCAGAAGCCGAAGGAAGAACTGAAGGACTTCGCAACCTGGTCGACCAAGGTGAAGCCCGGCGATGGCGACGACACCTACCGCCACAATGGCGCGGGCGAGATGCTGGTCTATTCCGCCGCCGATTTCGAGGATTTCCGCGTCGCACGTCCCGACATGCCGCCGGAAATGGAAGGCGATCTGGAGCCTGTCATCCGCCTGCTCGCCGAGCGCCGCTGGCCTTGGCGGATGCACGCAACCTATGACCAGACGATCGGCCGTGCGCTCGATGTGTTCGAAAAGGTCAATCGCGACATTCCGTTGCAGGGGCTGAACTGGTTCTTCGACCATGCCGAAACCATCAGCGAGCGCAATATAGACCGGATCGCGGCGCTGGGCGGTGGCATCGCCGTCCAGCATCGCATGGCCTTTCAGGGCGAATATTTCGTTGAGCGCTATGGCGCCAAGGCGGCGGAGGCCACGCCACCGATCAAGCGGATGATGGCGGCCGGCCTGCCCGTGGGCGCCGGCACCGACGCCACCCGCGTCGCCAGCTATAATCCCTGGGTGTCGCTGAGCTGGCTGGTCACGTCGAAGACGGTCGGCGGCCTGGCGCTCTATCCGGTACGCAACCGGCTGGATCGCGAAACCGCGCTGCGCCTGTGGACCGAAAAAAACACATGGTTTTCGAACGAAGTGGGCAAGAAGGGGCAGATCCGGAAGGGCCAGCTGGCCGACTTCGCCCTGCTGTCGGACGATTATTTCTCGGTCCCCGAAGATGAGATCGCGCATCTCCGCTCGGTCCTGACCGTGCTAGGCGGCAAGATAGTCTATGGCGAAGGCGACTATGGATCGCTGGCGCCGGTCGCGCCCAAGGCGATGCCCGACTGGTCGCCGGTCGCGACCTTCGGCGGTCATTATCGCAAGGATGAAAGCGCGAAGAAGCTGGCGTCGGCCTGCGGCTGCGCCTCATCCTGCGGGGTCCATGGCCATGACCATGCCGCTGCGCTGGGTGCCGATGTCCCCGCCGCTGATGTGCAGAGCTTCTGGGGCGCATTGGGCTGCGGCTGCTGGGCCGTGTGATCTTCCGACCGGCCCCTCCCGATCCGGAGGGGCCGGCACCCATCATTCCATAATATAGAACATAATCGTCGATATTATTCGGATCGCTGGCAATCCGATTGCAGCCTAGACAGGCCTTGCCACATCGACCGAGAGGCGCTCGCCTTCTCCAACCGGAGCCAATGACATGAACCGCATCACCCTGATGATGGCGACCGCGCTGGTCGCCATCAGCCCCGCCCCCGCGCCTGCAAAGGCCGCACCTGCCGCCAGCACCGACTATGCCGTCGGCCCGCAATATGACACCACCCATGTTTATGTGGCACCGGAAGATTTCGACCGCTTCATCGCCAGCTTCACCGCAACCTTCGGCGGCACCACCAGCAAGCAGGGCGTGTTTCAGGTCACGCCCACCGCCAGCCAGACCAAGTCGCAACTGGCGTTGACGCCTGCCGGCACCATTTCCGTCTTCGGCTTCCTGACCCCTATTCCCTATCCCTTCGGCGCAGAGCGGACCGGCTATCTGGTGCGCGACATGGACGCGGCGGTGGCGTCTGCCGTCAAGCATGGCGCGACGCGCCTCATCACCAGTTTCCCCGATCCGATCGGGCGCGACGTGGTGGTCCAATGGGCGGGCGGCGTGAACATGCAGCTTTACTGGCATACCGCCACGCCCAGCTATCCCGCGCTGACAACCGTGCCGGAAAACCGCATCTACCTCACCCGCGATGCGGCCGACAGGTTCGTCAAGCAGTGGACAGGCTTTGCCCATGCCAAAGTGACGTCCGACGAGAAGGCTGCGCCGGGCGCGGAAATCGGCCAGCCGGGCAACACCTATCGCCGCATCCGCCTGACATCCGGCTATGGCAAAATGAGCGTCATCGTATCGGACGGGCAACTGCCCTGGCCCTATGGCCGCGACATGACCGGCTATGCCGTCGCGGACCTTGGCGCCACGCTCGACAAAGCCGAGGCCGCCGGTGTCGAAACGCTGGTGCCGGCCCATGAGGATGGCGGCCACCAGTCGGCGATCGTCCGTTTCCCCGGCGGCTATATCGCCGAAATTCACAGCGTCGTCGGGGAGTGAGCGCCATGACCGCCACCCCCCATTTCGTCTCCGCCCTCCTCGCATGGCGCCCCACATGGTTTCTCGCCCGGCTGATGCTGACCAGCGCCTATCTTCTCGGCGGGATCGTCAAGCTGACCGACTGGCAGGGCGCCGTCGCCGAACAGGCGCATTTCGGCATGAGCCCGCCCGCTTTCTGGGCCGCGCTGACCATCGCGCTGGAACTGATCGGCCCGCTGCTGATCCTGACCGGGCGGCTGGTCTGGCTGGGCGCTGGCATGCTGGGCGTCTTCACGCTGCTCGCCGCCTTCACCGCCAACGCCTTCTGGGCAATGCCGGCCGGGCAGGAGCGCTTCATGGCGACCAATGCCTTTTTCGAGCATATCGGCCTGATCGGCGGCTTCATCCTCGTGGCGATGATCGCGAATCGGAAGAAGGCCGATGCGTAAATGCCTTCTGCCCTGCCTCGCGCTGCTGGCGCTGCCGGTCCCGGCCGCTGCCCAGCCGCGCGAGGCTTGGCAGGCGCCGACGCTCAGCATCACCCGCTATGACGAGGACTGGTCCGACCTCGCCGATGCGGAAAAGCGTGCCCATCACTGGACCGGCCCGTTCAAATATATTCCGATCGGTGACGAAGCCTGGCTGTCCACCGGCATCGAAGTGCGGGCGCGCAGCGAAAGCTATGGGGACAATCTCTGGGGCGGAGCGGATGCACCGGACGACGCCTATCTCTGGTTGCGCGCCCTGCCCTATGTCGATCTGCATATCGGCAAGACCCGCGCCTTCGTTCAGCCGATCGCGGCCTATGCGGTCGGCGTCGCGCCGTCCGCCAGCCCGATCGACCAGACGCGGGTCGACCTGCTCCAGGCCTTTGGCGAGATCGATCTTGGCCCCGTCACCCTGCGCGCCGGGCGGCAGATGCTTTCGCTCGGCACCGAAAGGCTGATCGGCACACGTTATGGCCCCAATATGCCGCTCGCCTTCGATGGCGCGCGGGCCGATGTCAGGATCGGCAAGGCGACGGTCAGCCTGCTGGCGATGAAGCCGGTGCAGCCCGGACCCGGCAGTTTCGACGATGCCACGTCGGATAGCAAAGCTCTCTGGGGCACCTATGCCGCGCTGCCCGAACTCGACCTTTATTATCTGAGCTATCGCAACCGTGCCGCCCGTTTTGGCGGCTTTGAAGGGCGGGAGATACGCCACAGCCTTGGCCTTCGGTCGCATGGGATTCGCGACGACTGGCACTGGAATGTCGAGGGCGTCTATCAGTTCGGCCATTTCGATGGCCAGCGCATCGCCGCCTGGACGCTGGGCACCGAAGTCGGCCGCAGCTTCCCCGACCTGCCGCTGGCGCCCGATGCAACGCTGCGCGTCAACATCGTCAGCGGCGACAAGAAGGCCGGCGACGGCAAGCTCGGTACCTTCAACGCGCTTTTCCCCAAGGGCAAATATTTCGGTGAATTGTCGCCGGTCGGCCCGACCAACATTATCAGCGTCAACCCGCGAGTCAGCGGGACGCTGTACGAAGGCCTGTCCGCCAGCCTCGGCGCCATGGCCTATTGGCGCGCCAGCAAGGGCGATGGTGTCTACGACATTCCGGGCAATCTGATCCGCGCACCCGGTGACAGCGACGCCCGCTTCATCGGCAAGGAGGCGGAGGTCACGATCGCCTGGCAGGCGACGCCCGAATGGGAGGTATCGACCTCCTTCTCCGCATTCGCGCCGGGCGCCTTCATCCGCGATACCGGCCCGGCGAAGACGACCACCATGCTGGGGCTGGAGAGCAATTTCCGCTTCTGAACTATTCCACATTATGGAACAGAATGACGGACATTATTCGACTGCATGCAAATTCTGCCCGTCCATAGGATCAGCGGCATTATCCCATCCGGAGACTATTCATGACCGCTCCCGCCAAAAGCCCTTCGCCCCTGCCCTGGCTCCTGTTGCTCCTGTCTGTCACGACCGGTCTGGTCGACGCGATCAGCGTGCTGGGGCTGGGCAAGGTGTTCACTGCCAACATGACCGGCAATATCGTGTTTCTGGGCTTCGCCGCCGTGGGCACGCCGGGCTTTCATGCCGCATCCTATCTGGTCGCGATCGCCAGCTTCCTGATCGGCGCGCTGGTTGCAGGTCGCGTGGGCAAGGGCCATGCCGGCTTGCCTTTGCGCCGCTGGCTGCTGGTCGCGGCGCTGGTGGAGGCGAGCCTGCTCTGGACGGCGGCCGGGGTCGCGACCGGCTTTGACATGGCCAGCCAGTCGCCCGGCGCCGCCCTTTACGCGATCATCGCTCTCACCGGCCTCGCCATGGGCTTTCGCAACGCCACCATTCGCCAACTCAAGATACCCGACCTGACCACTACGGTACTTACATTGACCGTGACGGGGCTGGCTGCGGATTCCTCGCTTGCAGGCGGCGGCAATCCCAATTGGGCGCGCCGGATCGGCAGCGTCCTCGCCATCTTTCTGGGCGCTGCCATCGGTGCGTTGCTCGTCACCCAGAGTGGCCTCGTCGTGCCGCTATTGCTGGCCGGCGCGCTGATCCTGGGCGGCACCCTCGCCTGCATGGCGCATCCGGCAGCGGCCGATACCCTCGCTGCCTGATGCGCTTCAGTCTCCGCCCGACCGCGTCTTGGCGCGGCGGGCAAAGATGTTGAGCACCTCCACCAGCGTCGAAAAGGCCATGGCCGCGTAGATATAACCCTTGGGCACATGCACGCCGAAGCCGTCTGCGATCAGCACCGCGCCGATCATCAGCAGGAAACCCAGCGCCAGCATCACCACCGTCGGGTTCCGGGCGATGAAATTGGCCAGCGGATCGGCCGCGATCAGCATCACCGTCACTGCAAAGATCACAGCGATATACATGACCGCCAGATTGTCCGTCATGCCCACCGCCGTCAGGATGGAGTCGAGCGAAAAGATCATATCCAGCACGATGATCTGCGCAATCGCCGCACCGAAGGTCATGGTCGCCACGCCCTTCTTGTCCAGCACGCCGTCGGCCGGCGCGGGATCGACGCTATGATGGATTTCCTTGGTCGCTTTCCAGATCAGGAACAGGCCGCCCGCGATCAGGATCAGGTCGCGCCAGGAGAAGTCGGTTTCGAACGTCGGCGCGCCATGCTGGTCCAGTGGACCACTGAAACCCAGATTGAACACCGGCTGCGTCAGGCCGACGATCCACGCGATCATCGACAGCAGGATAAGCCGCATCACCAGCGCCAGCCCGATGCCGATCTTTCGCGCCTTGGGCCGCTGCGCTTCGGGCAGCTTGTTGGTCAGGATGGAGATGAACACCAGATTGTCGATGCCCAGCACCACCTCCATCACCACCAGCGCGATCAGCGCAGCCAGGGCCGTGGGATCGGTGAAAGCGGTAATCAGACTGTCCATATCATCCTCTATTGCACCCGGTCGTCACGACTGTCCGGCAGCGTAACGAAACGGCGCAAAAGGACTAGCGTTCCTTTGTTGCTGCTTGATGCCCGATGGCGCAGTTTCTAATGCTGACTTGCTGGACCTTGGGGGGATCATCGATGCGTATCATGCTTGGCCTTGTGGCGCTGGCTCTTACCGCGCCTGTGCAAGCCGAAGTCTTCGAGATGAACGGCCATTTCCCGGCCGCCTTTCGCGAGGTGAGCCTGACCCGCAGCATCGGCATCGACCGGATCGCCGGACGCGACGGCATGGCGCTGGGGCTGGCGATCGAGGCAGAACTGAGCCAGCGCGGACCGGACGGACGGCCTTATTACGACCTGATCGCCCTGTCACGACGCGGGCCGGAGGCCGACGCGCTGGTGTCGGGCATGGCCGACGCATCGGTCCGGGAAAGCGACGTCAAACGCAAGGTCGAGCAATGCGCCGAGAAACAGGGCGACAAATGCGTGCGCAAGGAAAAGGTGGAGGCTACCTGCCTTCAAGAGATGATCAGTTTCTCCTCGACTCTGCGGGTCGCGGGCAGCGATGACGGGCGCATCCTCTATACGCAGACCCGGCCGCAAACGGACAGCATCACCACCTGCCCCGGCGACAAGGGCAAGCCCAGCCCCAAGGACCGGATCGCGAAGATGGTGCGCACCGCCGCCGATCGCTTCATCGACGATATCATGCCGCGCCATGAGAATTATCACATCCGCCTGCGCGAAGGGCGCGAGGGCATGGACAAGGTAATGGGGCAGGCATTCAAGGACAGTATCCGCTTGTCGCAGCGCGATCCGGTCGCGGCCTGTACGACATGGGCGGAGATGGAGCGAGCCCTGCCCGGCCATCCCTCCCTACTGTTCAACCTTGGCCTCTGTGCGGAACGGATGGGCGATTATGCCGCCGCCGAACGCGCCTATGGCCGTGCCGGCGCCGCGCAGGAGGATGTAACGCGCGTACGCGACCTGACGATCGGCCGCGACGACGCGAAACGGCGCGCGACGGGCGGCTGACGCTTCGACTGGACTTGACCGGACGGGTGCCGTAGCGACGGGCCGTTCTTCCACCATTGCCGCGGCGTGCAGCCGCAAATCCCATCACTTGCGAAAGGCGGCATATGTCCCGGACCACCCTGACCCGTTTCCTGATCGAACAGCAGCGGGAGGCGAACGCGCTGCCGGGCGAACTGCGCCTGCTGATCGAAACCGTCGCACGCGCGTGCAAGACGATCAGCCATGCGGTCGGCAAGGGCGCGCTGGGCGAAGTGCTGGGCAGCCTGACCAGCGAGAATGTGCAAGGCGAAGTGCAGAAGAAGCTGGACGTCATCGCCAACGAACTGCTGCTCGACGCCAATGAATGGGGCGGACATCTGGCCGCGATGGCTTCGGAGGAAATGGAGACGCTCTATCCCATCCCCAATCGCTATCCCAAGGGCGAATATCTGATGCTGTTCGATCCGATCGACGGGTCCAGCAATATCGACGTCGACCTGTCGGTCGGCACCATCTTCTCGGTGCTGAAGGCGCCCGATGGCTGCGCCGGCCGCGCCGTGACCGAAGAGGATTTCCTGCAAGACGGCCGCAGCCAGGTTGCCGCAGGCTACGCCATTTACGGACCGCAGACGATCCTGGTGCTCAGCGTCGGCACCGGCGTCTATGAATTCACCCTGGACCGCGAGGTCGGCAGTTGGGTCATGACCGACCCGGACATGAAGATGCCGCAGGGCAAGTGCGAATTTGCGATCAACATGTCGAATCGCCGCCAATGGTCGCCGGCCATCACCCGTTATGTGGACGAGCGCGTGGCTGGCGAAGCGGGGCCGTGTGGCAAGGATTACAACATGCGCTGGACCGCCTCGATGGTGGCCGACGTGCATCGCATCCTGAAGCGCGGCGGCATTTTCATGTATCCTTATGACGACCGCACGCCCGGCAAGGCGAAGCTGCGCCTGATGTATGAAGCCAATCCGATGAGCTACCTGATCGAACAGGCTGGTGGCGCGGCAAGCGACGGCTTCATGCCGATCATGGATGTGCCCGCCACCGCCCTGCACCAGCGCATCGGCGTGGTGTTGGGCGACGCGGCGGAAGTGGCCGCGGTCGTCGCTTATGGCGCAGAAGCGGCGGTTGCCGCCTGAATCGACCTGGGCAAGAAAAAAGGGGGAGAGCGTTACCGCTCGATCCCCCTTGCTTCGGCTCGCCGTGCCGGTCTTAACCGGCGGCTCCTCTCCAGAAACTTTTTATATGGCGCGCCAAACAGCGATTTCGCTCTAGCCCAGCGCGATGACAAAAAAAAGGCCGATCGCAAGACCGGCCTGAAAGTTTTTAGGAGAGGATGCCTGAAAGGCACAGTTCTTTTGTCCCGGCGGCGGGGTTTTCGCAAATGCGAAGGACGAAACCATGGTTGCATCAAACGCAATCCATTGCCGGCCGCAGTGTCAGGCCGCGTTCATTCACGAGTCGCAGCGCTAAGCAAATGTCAGGGCTTGGCTGCTAGGCCGCAGGGATGCACGGCCCCGCTCCCGCTATGACCAATACGATTCGCTATCGCCGCGACATTGACGGCCTGCGCGCGCTCGCCATCCTGCCGGTGTTGCTGTTCCATGCGCATGTGCCGGGCTTTTCCGGCGGCTATGTCGGGGTCGACATCTTCTTCGTCATTTCCGGCTTCCTTATCACCGGCATCATCGCCCGCGAAGTGGATGAAGGGCGCTTTTCGCTCGTCCGCTTCTACGAACGCCGTTTCCGTCGCATCATGCCCTCGCTGGCGCTGATGATCCTGACGGTATTGGCTGGAGCGGCCTGGCTCTATCTGCCCGGCGACCTGGAGGGCGTGCCCCGATCGGCGCTGGCCGCAACGCTGTTCGCCTCCAACATCTGGTTCTTCACCGACACCGGCTATTTCTCCGGCGGCGCGGATGTGAAACCGCTCCTTCACACATGGTCGCTGGCGGTCGAGGAGCAATATTACATCGGTTTCCCCGTCCTGCTGATGCTTCTGGCCCGCTTCGCACCGCAGTGGCGCACGGCAGTGGTCGCAGGGATCGCGGCACTGTCGCTGACCATCGCCATCGCCATGCAGCGCGACACCAGCGGTTTCACCTTCTATTTGCTCCCGACCCGCGCCTGGGAATTGTTCGCCGGCGCGCTGCTGGCGCTGGACGCAGTGCCAGCCATACGACCGCGCTGGCTGCGCGAATGCACGGCGTGGATAGGCGCAACAACTGTCTTACTCGCTGTCGCACTTTATGATCGCAACACCGTCTTTCCCGGAGTTACAGCCCTCGCCCCGGTTCTGGGGGCTGCGGCGCTGATCCATGCCGCGCCGGGGACATCCATCGGCCGATTGCTTGGCTGGGGGCCAATGGTGGGCATCGGCCTCATCTCCTACTCGCTTTATCTGTGGCACTGGCCGCTGATCGTCTTCACCGAATATGCGACCGACCTGCCGCTATCGGGTGGCACGCGAATCATGGTGATCGGCGCCGCGCTGCTGGCCGGGACAGCGTCCTGGCGCTTTGTCGAGCGCCCCTTCCGCGATGCGCAACGCATGCCGGCGCGCGCCATCTTCCGCTTCACCGGTGCGGCCATGGCGATCCTCTGCCTGCTGTCGCTGGCGCTGATGGCGATGGGTGGCTGGCCCTCCCGCTTCGCGCCGCAGGTATTGGCGCAAATGGCGGGGCAGACGGATTTCGCGCCCACACGCAAGCAATGCCATGACACTTATATGCGCGGCGCCCTGCCCTGCACATTGGGTGCGACCGTGCCGCCTGACGCGATGCTGTGGGGGGACAGCCATGGCGTCGAACTGGCCTATGCCCTGTCGCTGGCGGCGCGAGCCCAAGGGCGATCCCTGGTCGAGCGCACGACGTCGAGTTGTCCACCCGTGCTGGGCTATGAGGCAAAGGATCCGCGCTGCGCCGCAGCCAACCGTGCCGCCTTCGCCGCGATCCGGGCCGACCGGACCCTCAAGCGCATCTATCTCGCCGCCTTCTGGGCCAATGGCGATTTTGACGATCCCGCCTTCGTGGCCAGACTGGACCGCACGATCGCCGCAATCCGTGCGGAGGGACGAGAGGTGGTGCTGATCGGCCCGGTGCCGCCCCAGCCCTTCGACGTGCCGCGCCACCTTGCCCATCTGGTGCGAGCCGGGCGTCTGGCAGAAGCGCACGGCGTCGATCGGGCCTGGGTGGAAGCGCGGACCCGGCATTTGCGCGCCCTGTTCACACGATGGCAGGCGAAGGGCGTCCGGATGATCGACCCGATCGCTGCGCTCTGCGCCAGCGGACGCTGTGCCATCGAACAGGGAGGCCGGCCGCTTTATTTCGATTCGCACCATCTGAGCGTCGCGGGCGCGCGACTGGTGACGGAAGCGCGATGACCTTTATTCGGCGGCGAGCGCATAGTCGGAGCGTGGCAGCTCCGCCGCCAGCGCCTCGACCATGCGGGTGACGACCGCCTGCATCCGCGCCACCCCCGGCCCCGGCCGGTCCAGCGTAACATCCAGATAGAGCGCCCGGTCGATCTCCACCTGCAAAGCGTGGATGCCCTGTTCCGGCCGCCCATGGCGATCGACCATATGATCGCCGGCATAGGGATGATTTTGCGCTACGATCAGCCCATGGCCCGTCGCCACACCGGCCGCCAGCGTCATCAGCCGAGTCGATGCGCTGCGGCCGAACCGATCGCCCAGCACTATATCGGGGGCTGGCTGGCCAGCCGCAGGCGGCGCAAGGGGTGGCATGGAATGAAGGTCAATCAGGATTGCATGGCCATGCGCCTGCCGTGCGGCGGCCAGCATGTCGGCCAGCATCGCATGATAGGGCCGGTGCAGCGTCTCGATCCGCCTGCGCGCTTCCGCCCAGCGCATCGGACCGCGCCACAATTCATGCGCACCGGGCAGGCGACGTGGGAAGAGGCCAAGGCCACCGCGCAGCTTTGCGCTGCTCTGCAACGTCGCATCACGCGGCAGATCGGCGATCATGCCGGCATCGATTTCCCGTTCATGCCGGTTGAGGTCGATCATGGCGCGCGACGCGCGAGCGACGACGACGGAAAAGCCGCGCGCGATCAGCGGGTGAGCAAGCAGATCGACCCAGCTATCCTCCAGCCGGCGCAAAATTTGTGGCTGGACACGGGCGGCGGCAAGCAGATCCGCATCATAAACCCGCCCGGCATGGGGCACGGACAGGATGATCGGCCGGTCGGGTAGAGCCGGGCCATAAAGATCGAAGGCCGCTTTGCTTAAGGTCGGGAAACACGGCGCGGGATGATCCAATGCGGCTCCTTTCACCGGCGCGCCAAAAAAGGTTACCCGGCTGGCAAATATTTAAACCTTGTCGCATATAAGCGGGCTTCGCGCCACCCTGTCGGATCGGCGCCAAGCGCCGTGGGACGGCCGAGTGGGAATGTTGGGGGCAATGGTTCGCATTTTATTGGCCGAAGATGACGAGAGCATGCGGGTCTATCTCGCCCGTGCGCTGGAACGGTCGGGATATGAGGTCGTGTCGGTGGCTACCGGACGGGAGGCCGTGCCTCACATCGAATCGGACCGGTTCGACCTGTTGCTGACCGACATCGTCATGCCCGAGATGGACGGGATCGAACTGGCGCAGCATGCCGCGTCAGTCGCACCGGACATGCGGATCATGTTCATCACCGGTTTCGCCGCCGTCACGTTGAAGGCCGGCAAGGCGGTGCCGCAGGCCAAGGTGCTGTCCAAGCCCTTCCACCTGCGCGATCTGGTGCTGGAGGTCGAACGGATGTTCGGCAGCGAAAGCGTGCCGGCATCGACCGACAATCCCTGACGCTGCCCGGACTGTGCCCGGCCTTAGTCGGGCACCACTTCCTGCATGTCGGGCGTTGGGTCGAGCGGACGGCCCGCTATTGCGGCGTTGAACCGCTCGCGATCCAGCCCCTTTTCCCAGACAGACACTACCACCGTCGCCACGGCATTGCCGACGAAATTGGTGAGGCTGCGGCATTCGCTCATGAAGCGATCGACACCCAGGATCAGCGTCATGCCTGCTACCGGCACAGACGGCACGATCGACAGCGTAGCCGCCAACGTGATGAAGCCCGCGCCCGTGACGCCCGCCGCGCCCTTGGACGAGATCATCGCCACCAGCAGCAGCAATATCTGCTGCTCCAGGCTGAGATGGACATTGCACGCCTGCGCGATGAACAGCGCCGCCAGCGTCATGTAGATATTGGTGCCGTCCAGATTGAAGCTGTAGCCAGTCGGCACGACCAGCCCGACCACCGACTTGCGGCACCCGGCGCGTTCCATCTTTTCGATCAGGCTGGGCAATGCGGCTTCCGATGAGGAGGTGCCCAGCACCAGCAGCAATTCCGCCTTCAGATAACGGATCAAGTGCAGGATGTTGAAGCCCACGGCCCAGGCGACCGCGCCGAGAACCACCAGCACGAACAGCAACGACGTCAGGTAGAATGTCGCCACCAGCCCGGCGAGATTGGCGAGCGTGCCGACGCCATATTCGGCGATAGTGAAGGCCATGGCGCCAAAGGCACCGATCGGCGCCGCCTTCATCAGGATCGACACCAGCTTGAACACGGCATGGCTGGCCGATTCGAGCACCGTCATCAGCGGCTGCGCCTTGTCGCCGATCAGGGTGAGCGCGATGCCGAACAAAATGGCGACGAACAACACTTGAAGGATGTTGCCGTCCGCCACCGCCGACACCATGGTCGACGGGATGATGCTCATCAGAAAGCCGGTGAGCGTGCGCTCATGCGCCTGATGCGCGTAATCGGCGACCTTGCCGGCATCGAGCGTCGCCGGGTCGATATTGAGGCCGGCGCCCGGCTGGACCAGATTGGCGACGATCAGACCGACGATCAGCGCCAGCGTGGAGAAGGTCAGGAAATAGCCGAACGCCTTGGCCGCGACCCGGCCGATCGCCCCCAGTTCCTTCATGCCGGCAATGCCGGTAACGATCGTCAGGAAAATGACCGGGGCGATGATCATCTTCACCAGCTTGATGAAGGCTTCGCCCAGCGGCTTCAACTGCTTGCCGGCATCCGGCCAGACATGGCCGATCAACACGCCCAGCGCGATCGCGGCCAGCACCTGAACATAAAGCTGGCGATAGAAAGGCAGCCGTGGCGCCGCCCGAACCGGCGAGTTTGGCGATGGCAGCATGATGATCGGCGTCCCCCTGTTTGCGTCTCAGCATATGGGCGGCCCCTGCCCTGTCCAGAAGAATATCGACCTGTTTCAATTTCCTGCTTGCGCGATTCACCGACCCTCGTTATTGGCCCCCTCCACGGCGGGCGTGTAGCTCAGTGGTAGAGCACTGTGTTGACATCGCAGGGGTCGCAAGTTCAATCCTTGCCACGCCCACCATTGAAAACCCCGGTAGGTCAACGACTTACCGGGGTTTTTATTGCTCTGCACCACAGAGCTCGCCCGGTTCAATTGAACCAGCCGCTTGGCACCGACCACATTATATCAAGCTCACCAATCGAGCGCGGCAGCGGCGTCTCGCATGAAGCCAGGGCTGTATCTAGCATAGGTCCGCTCGGTCAAGGCACGCAGCGACACGCTGACAAGGCCCTCTCGCTGGGCGTTGCTGGCATTGGCTATTACGACCCTCATGCCGGTTGGACCATCGTGCCTCCTGAACGCTTTGAGGAGATCGCATGATGCGCGTCTACGATGGGGTCTCGACGTGCGGCAAAATGTCGGTGACGATTTTTGCCAGGAGCAACCGGGCTGCGGCCGGAATATTCTTCGACCTGTTCGTTCATCGTTATGGGGTTGTGCCGAGCTATACTATCGTCTCCAGGCCGAAGATGGATGAGCGCGACCCGGACGCCTTGAACAAGGCGCTGCAACGCGGCGTGAGCGGGATCGGGATGTATTCTGACGGTGAATGGACGATCGAACCGGTAGAGGCTTGCATCCAGAAACGGTTGCGGGATCGGCTTCACTGAATAAAAATTCGGGCAATCAGCATTTATGCCGAACACCACGACGGCGCTGATTGCCCATATATACCTGGCTTTCAGGCCCGAAGCGCAAAAGCACCATAGTTGATAAAAGTTGACATTGGTTGAGCGAATTTCGGGATTTACGCCTCAAGCGCTTTCAACCCTTCAACTGTCGATCGCCGACGGATCACGCGAACCGTGAAGGAAACGTTCAATGCGAACGACGTCGCCGACGAGGCGGTAATAGATCAGATATCGACGATAGGGCTTGGAACGGAGGTTGTCGCCGAGTTCAGGCCGGGCGACGCCGACAAGGGGATAGTCGAGCAGGATGCTACAGGCAGCCTGCAACTCGTCTATGAACGTCAGCGCCCGGTCTGGATCGCCCGTTGCAATGAACAGGGCGATGTCGATCAGGTCAGCCTCAGCGGCTGGCGAAAACTGAAGGATCATCCGGCGTGCTTGTGACCGGTTTCGCGAATGCGCGCCCTGAGCCTGTCAAACACCTCGTCTGCGGAGATGCCTGGGCCGCTGGCTGCTCCCTTGTCGATCTCCGCCCGCAACGCCGCCATTTGGGCTGCCCGCTCCTCTTCGCGCTCTTCGAGGAGACGCAGACTATCGCGCACAACTTCGCTGGCGGATGCATAGCGGCCGCTGCCGACCTGGCGCTTGATGAAGCCTTCGAAATGGCTGCCGAGGGTGAAGCTGGATGGCATAAGGGCAAACTATCACTTTATGATACTGGCGGCAATCTGATCGATCGTTAGAGGGCGACGTCGAACCGAGGCTCGAACTCCTCCAGGGTGTTGACGATCCTCGCCACCACCTCACCGTCAAACATGTCACTCACGCCATTGGGTGCGGCGTTGGTGAAAGGCGGCTCATAGAGCGCCGCCGGGTCCATCTGGCCGGAGGCGGTGAGATAGTCGACGATCATCTCGACGAAATGGATCTGTTGCGGCGATAGCGCGGTGCCAGCCAGTGCATCATTGAAAGCCGCCTGAGCGGCGCGCCGATCAAGGCCGATGAGCGATCGAATGAAATCCGGCATGTCCGGCAATTGGCGAATACGCTGGAAATCGGCGCTCTCGGCCACGCCCGCGTCGGTGAAGAGCTTCTGCAACTCGTCCAGGTCGACCGGCGTGAGCGGCCGCCCCTGTCGCAACCGCGCCAGCGTGACATGGTCGGCATGCTGATCGACATAAGCACGGGCCTTGCGCCGGAACTGCGCCAGAGACGACGCGCCACCCAGATCGACCAATTCTATTTCGCGCTTCACGCCCATGACATCGGCCACGTTGGTCGTGACGACGACCTGTTTTCCCGGCTCGATCAGGTTCATCAGGCTGCGCAAACGGCGACGGGCGACCTCGACCATCTCCAGCGTTGCATCGGTCCACCATTCATCGGTCTGGACTTCCAGGATCAGGGCCATGCACCGCGCCACGTCCGGCACCGCGCCCTTGCTTTCCAGCTGATGCACCTGTTCGATGAATGCCTTGCGCAACGGCGCGAAGCTGATGTTTCGCAGCATCGCCAGCTGGATGCGCAGGCAAAGCAGGTCGAACCGCTTGGCATCGACATCCGGGTCGGTCAGGCTGGTCGGCAGACCGGCGACATGCTCGACCAGTTCGTGCCGATCCTCTTCGCCCAGATGACTCCAGGCGGCGCCATCCTGATATTTCTCGACATAGCGGCGCTTGGTGCGAACGATGAAATTGTCGAGCGGCATGCCGGCCACTTCCTGGCTCAGATGCGCTTTCACGACCTCATAGAGGCCCTGTTCGTCGGCTTCGCCACGATAGCCATTGGCGGGAGAATGCACGGCCTTGATCAACGCATCGGCTGGCGGCGGCTGCATCAGCCCCAATAGCTCGACGCGGGCAGTAAACAGCCGCTCGCCAAGGGGCGCGGCAGCACGGGCCTCGGCACCGTCCATCTGGGCATTGAAATAGTCGAGATTGCCCAGATAATCGAAGACGTAGAAATATTCCTTGTCCGTCCGTTGGCCATCAGCATCGACGAAAATGCCTTCGCGCAGGCGCGTGCCGCGACCGATCATCTGCCAGAATTTCGATTTCGATCGCACGATCTTGAAGAAGACCAGGTTCAGCACGTCGGGAATGTCGATACCGGTATCGAGCATGTCGACGGACACGGCGATGTGCGGGTCTTTCTCCGGCTGCTCGAAATCCTCGATCAGGCTGTGGGCATATTTCACCTGATTGTCGATCAGGCGGCAGAAATGCCCCTTGAGCGCCGGATAATTCGCATTGAATCGCTCGACGATGAACTCGGCATGTTTGTGGTTCTTGGCGAAGATGATCGTCTTGCCCAGCCGGTCGCCGCCAGCGACCTTCAGCCCGTCCTCCATCAACTGCTTGAGCATCTGATCGATGGTGTCGATGTTGAACAGCCAGTCGTTGATGGCCGCGGGATCGACGCTGTCGGGCGGGCCATCCTCGCCCCAGTCGATCGCGTCCCACGCCTCCTTCTCATCGTCGGGCAGATCATCGTAACGAATGCCAGCGAAGGGGATCTTCATCGGCACGTCGATCGCCTTGGGCGGCACCAGGAAGCCGTCCGTCACCGCCTGCTTCAGGTCATAGGCGTCTGTCGGAACCCCATCCTCCAGCTCGAACAGCGCATAGGTGTTCTTGTCGATCTCATCCTTGGGCGTGGCGGTCAGGCCAACCAGCGGCGCGTCGAACCAGTCGAAAATCGCCTTATATTTCCGATAGACCGACCGGTGTGCTTCATCGACGATGATCAGGTCGAAATAGCCGGGGCCGAAGCGCTGCTTGCCCTCCTGCCGCGCCCGCTCGATCAGATTCATCATCGTGGGATAGGTGGACAGGAACACGCGCCCGTCCGCCTTGGGATGCAGAACCAGATTGACCGGCGAACTGTCGGGCAGGTGCTTGCGGAAATTGCCCGCCGCCTGTTTCACCAGCGGGATACGGTCGGCCAGGAACAGGATGCGCTTCGCCCAGTTGGCCCGCATCAGCACGTCGGTTAGCGCGATGGAGACGCGCGTCTTGCCGGAACCGGTCGCCATGACCAGCAGCGCCTTGCGATGATTCTCCCCGCCATGCTCGACATCCTCGAACCGGTGGCAGACGGCACGGATCGCCTTTTCCTGATAGGTGCGGCGATGCGATCCGGCGATGGCGCGATTGGTCGGGACGCTGGCGAGCGGCAGGCGGGTCGTGCGTCGCTGCACCATCAGTTGCAGTTCGTCGCGGGTGCGGAACCCCGCTACGGGACGCGGCGGATAGCGCAGATCGTCCCAGAGCATATGCTCATAGCCATTGGTGCAGAAAATGATCGGGCGCTGGCCGAATTGCGCCTCCAGGCAATCGGCATAGAGTTTCGCCTGCTGCTGCCCCTCCATGGGGCTCTTGCGCGTGCGCTTGGCCTCGATCACCGCCAGCGGCTTGCCGTCCTCGCCCCACAGCACATAATCGACATAGCCTGCGCCCTTGCCATCGGCGCTACGATCGTTCGGCATCCCATGGACCGGGAACTCCGTATCTCGCGTATCGGTGAGCGGCCAGCCGGCTTCCCGCAGCAGCACGTCGATATAGAGGTCGCGGGTTTCCGCTTCGCCATAGTCATGGCCGGCGTCGCGACCTTCATTGGCCCGGCGCAGCGCAGTGATCTCCGCGCGCATCGCCGCCAGCTCCGCCTCCAGCGCCTCGCGCGTGTCGGCGTCTGCCATGCGGGCCTTGCGCTCCTGCTCCAGCGCGGCGCGGCTGGCCTCGGCGGCATCCTCCAATCGCTGGACGTCGGCGGGGCTGGTCTGCAGCCCGGTATCGCCGCGCGGCAGCAGGTCGGCGGAGAAGGCCAGTTCGGCCGGCGGCGGATTGTCGGAATAGCGGGTGGCGAACCAGATGCCGATGTGGAACAGCTCGCGCAGCGCGCTGACCGACTGGCTGCCCGCGAACTGGCCAGGATGGGCGGCGCGGTTGCCGATCTTGCGGATGAGGTCGATCTTGGTGCGGATCATCGTGCCGGCGAGTGCATGAAAGCTCGGCTCGGCGATCAACGCGGCCAGATGGTCGCCATAGGGGCGCCGCAGCGCTGTGTCGTGATCATAGAGCCAGCCGACCAGCGCCTCGACCGCCAGGCGACAATGGACGGCGGCGCCGCGCGGATCGGACAGCGCCTGCCGCTGCGCCATGGCGACATGATCGGCGATGAAGGGAAAAGCGGCGAGGAAAGCGAACTGGTCAGCCGGAACGGGCGTGGACGAGCGCGGTGTGGCACCGCCCGAGAGCGACAGGGTCTTGCGACCGCCCGATCCGGCTGTGGTCATCAGCTAAAGTTCTCCACGGAAGGCGCGATGTTGGAGGGAGACAAATGCGCCTTGAAGTTGATTTAAGTGCTTATCTTGAAAAGTCATTATTTTTTCAAATGCACTTATCCGCATCTCAAATTGTTTTTGCAGCTCAATCGGCGGCACAATGACAGGCAAATCCTGCAAAGCTTCAGAACTCAACCGCTTCGTGCCGTGCGCAGCGGTATCCACTTTTTTGAGAATTGCATCATGTTGAGCAATAAGACACCAAAGCGCAAATTCCGATGACACACGAGCGTCAAAGTGCAGCGATTTCATGTCCTGATTTATGGCGACATCGCACATTGCCATGCCGATCGGAACCGTATGGACCAAGATCATGCCTCGCACGACAATCATAACAGTATTTGCCGGCACCTTTTTGAGTGACGTCCGCTCAAATACCTCATCTGAGATGTGGTCTTGGGCATCCTTGATCCGAATCGTCTTCATGTCCTTGGGCGAGACCCATGGAAAATCACCGCTCCAGAATTTCTTGTCGGATTTTGAAGGTGTTCCCCCCGACCCCAGTGTGGCGATTTCGCCCAAGCGACTGGTGGCAAAACCCTTCTCATTCACGCGCGGACTTCCGAACATGTCATGGAAAATTGCCTGCCCCAATTTCGCATTGCACGAAAGGGATTGAAGGCGCAGGCGCCGCAGCGCGTCCGCCTGGTCCAGAATCGCCGCAATCCGGCGCTGTTCCGGGAGGGACGGGACCGGAGCCAAGGATTCCAAAATGATACGATCCGAAACCGCCGGATAGCTTGCACCGGTCGATTTACGGATCATATCCGCAACGAAAGTCGGTGTTTTGACCCAGTGAAAAAGATAGGCGGGATCGATCTTTTCGCTGGACGCCCTGAGCACACAAAATCCCGTGGATGCCGTTGCACCATCGAGATGATCAGGAATACGAGCCACGCCATTCAAATAGGGCCGGACAGTCGAGACAACGATATCCCCGGCCAAGACTTTCTGCCGAGCCCTACTCGGCGCTTCTTTGCCAAGCACACGTTGGGCATCGACGACAATTTTCTGCTCGTTATCGACCGCCCCCAAATCGACGTAGTCAATATTCTGGTCGGCAGCTTCCCTCGCGGGATTCCAGGATTTTACCGTTTCTACGCATTCACCAATAGGAGTAAGGATCACCCCAACATCTCCTCAAGCGCCTTCAGCCCCTTGGCGATCTCGTCCTCCAGTTCGCGCAACTCGCGAATAATATCCTTGGGCGCCGCATGCTCCACCGCCTCATGCACCACCTCCTTGTATCGGTTGATCGACAGGTCGTAGCCCGCTGCCTCGATCTCCGCGCGCGAAACGCAAAAGCTTTGCGCAGTGCGGGGATTGGCACACTCGCCGCCTTCGCGGTCGGCCCAGCGGGCGAGCAGGTCGGGCAGATTGTTCTTGCTATGCTCCACTTCATCCAGCGCCCGCGACGGCGCAGGGCCGATCAGGTCGTCGGCCAGCAGCGGATTGCGCTTGTCGTCCAGGCTCCACCCGTCCGCCTGCATGTCATAATACCAGACGGAATCGGTGCCGCCGCGCCCTGTCTTGGTGAAGATCAGGATCGCGGTGGAAACGCCCGCATAAGGCCGGAACACGCCGGAGGGCAACGAGATCACCGCCTCCAGCCGATGCTCGTCCACCAGTGCCTTGCGCATGCCCTTGTGCGCCTTGGACGATCCGAACAGCACGCCATCCGGCACGATCACCGCCGCACGCCCGCCGGTCGACAGCAAGCGCAGGAACAGGGCCAGGAACAGCAGTTCGGTCTTCTTCGTGTTGACGACCTTCAACAGATCCTTGGAACAGCTTTCATTGTCCAGGCTGCCGGCAAAGGGCGGGTTAGCCAGGATCAGGCTGTAATGGCCGCTATCTTCCCCCGCGCCTTCGGCCAGGCTGTCGCGATATTCGATGCGCGGCTCCTCGATCCCGTGCAGCATCATGTTCATCGCGGCGATACGCAGCATCGTCTCGTCGAAATCGAAGCCGGTGAAGGCCTTCGTCTCGAAATGCTGGCGGCTGGCGGCATCGTAGAAAATGCCGGGATGCTCGCGCCTCACATGCTCGGCCGCCATCATCAGGAAGCCGGCGGTGCCGCAGGCGGGATCGCAGACGGTGTCTTCCGGGCCGGGGTTCATCAGCCGCACGATCAGATCGATTATGTGGCGGGGCGTGCGGAACTGGCCATTCTCGCCCGCGCTGGAAATCATGGAGAGCAGATATTCATAGACGTCGCCCTTGGTATCGCGATCGTCCATCGGGATTTCATCCAGCCCCTGAACCAGCTTGTCGAGCAGGGCGGGCTTGGTGAAGGCCAGGCGCGCGCCCTTCATATGGCTGGCCATCACGCTTTCCGACCCGCCCAGCGTGCGCAGGAAGGGCATGACGTGATCGGCGACGATCTCATACATGCGTTCGGGCGCTTCATTCTTGAACGTCGACCAGCGCATCAACTCATAGGGGCAACCATCGGGGAAGCCGGGGGTGCCCAGCTCATCCTTGCCTTCGGGGAAGACGCGGCGCGGAACATAGCCCTGCTTCTTGAGCGCGAGCGCCTTTGCCTCCTCGCGGGTCTGAATTTCGTCGATGCGCTTGGCGAAGAGGAGGTAAGTGATCTGCTCGACGCCAGTGAGCGGGTTGGACACGCCGCCCGACCAGAGCGCATCGCGCAATTTGTTGATCTGGCCGCGAATTTCACCGGTCAGCATGGAATGTTCGTCTCCGAAGGCAATCGTGGAATGAAGTCGAGCGACCTTGATCAGGGAGAGGGAGTCGGCGCAACCATAAAGCGCGTTCGCGCCAAGATTGGGGGGCATCCGCACCTGCTGCCTTGACCGGGCAGGCGGACCATGGCGCGCTTGCCGTGCACAATTAGGTCTCTCATAATCAACGTGATTTTCAGGTCTGGAGACGGTTGTGAGCGACAAGAAAAGGGTGAGCACTGGGGTTAGCTACCGCGAGCAGCTCGCTCGTCGCACGAGCGTTCAAGGGCAAGCAGGGCTGATCACCGGGAAACGGAAGTCCTAGGGATTTCATCGTCACTCGACCCGGATGCTGCCAATCAGGCAGTCGTTCGCCACCTTTACCCGGACACTATGACTGGAACACATGATATGCGGATATTTCTGGATGACGAGCGCCTGCCCCCTGCCAACGAGCCCGATTGGCTCGTAGTCAGATCCGTGCCCGCATTGATGGACATGGTGTCGGCCCATTCTGCCGAGATCACCGAAATCTCGTTCGACAACGACCTTCAAGAGGAATTGGAAGGACGCCATGCAGTCGGTCGCATCGTTGGCGACGCGCTCAATCCGGCGATGCGTCTGCCCCAACTGAAACGGCTTACCGTCCATAGCGCGAATATCGTCGCCGCCGAGGCCATGATCGCCATGATGCACGCGGCGATCAGGCACGAGCAAATCCCGGCGGTGGAAGTGCGCAGGCGCAGCGCGCTCGAATATGATTACCCCATGGAAACGCCGGCTCGGTAGCAGGTGACGGCTCAAGCTGCCCTCAGCTCCAAACTACATAGAATGACCTGCCGCCCTTGGTGCAGCCGAGCAGGTCACTCATTCCCAGTCTCCTCACGGAGCCTGAATCAGATTGCACTTCTCAAATCAATGCGTCCTGCCCCTTTCACAGAAGCTCAGATTTACGAGCATGAATGCGCAAATTCCAGCTCTCGAATGCAGTGCATTAAGTCGACATTGAACCGGATGGAATGTTCCCGCTTGAATTAAGCGAATGATAATGGATCATTATTACCCACACCATCGCGGCGCAGGGGGCCATCCTACGAAGCTGACGTAAATCGCGGCGCGATGCATTGGGGAAGCAAGATAATGTCCAATGAACGGCTGACCCTGTCGTTGAGAATCGACGAAGAGCAGGACTTTGAAAAACTTCGTGCCCTTGCGAAGTATGCGGCGGCTCATAACGACGCTTCCGTGCGTGCTTTACGGATAAAGGCGCTGAACAAGGTGTCGCAACTGCGTGGTCGGGCAAATAATGGTCCGAGAATGCCCCATTTTGCCGCTAACTACGGCATCAGCGAAACCCGTCAGATTCCATTGCATGGCTATCGGCTGAGCGATGAGGCCTATGACCTCTTGCAAGCCAATCTGTCGGAAAGGGCAGCGCGTAATGCATTGGGCCAAGGCGATGGACCTGGCTTGTTCGTGCTATGGGCAGCAGACTGGTTCCGGCGCTGCTATCGCGGTGATGGGCTGAAGTGGAAGCCGTTAATCGATAGCTTGGGCGCCTCAGTAGATCAGACCTTTCTGGGCGAAATCACTGAAGCTGGTCTGCGTCGCTGGGGCCGCAAGTGTAAAACGGGTCAGCGCGGACGATATCTGCTGGGCACCCTAGCCCGAGAGGGCGGATTTCCGGTTGCTGCTCTGGAGCAGGGTGGCAAGGGCTGGGCCGGCGCCATGCTCGCCGGGATCGTTGCTCCGCTGCTGGCCGATCCGCTAGCCGGGCTAGAGCAGGCCAAAGCGTTCGCTCGCATGCGGCAGGAACGGATTACGGCCCGCCTGTTCCAGGATGACGAATTTACGCTGCTGTGCGCGGAACTGGCGCTGGCCGTCGTCGATATTCGACGCGCTACGGACGGGCCAGCACGGGCGGCAGGCCTGCCGGTTGCTGGCTGGCTCAAGATGCATCGTCCCGACTGGCGCGAGACGCTCCCTCTGAGCGTCACCGGGCCGGGCGCAGAAGCGCTACTGGGCGAATTGTTGTTGGTGGAAGCGGCCGAGATTGGCGGCACAGCGGTCGGCGTCGAACGGTTGCTGGTGCGTGGGGCGAATGAGCATTGGAACGAGGCAGCTCGTCTAGGCCTCGACGGCCATGTAGATGGCAAGGTGGTTCAGGGTATCGATGCCGATGTCGGCCGGCTGAGACTGTTTGCAGCGGGTGCGTTGGCGCGAAATATGCCCGGCGAGCTGGGCATGCTGGAGCCACCGACCGGAGAAGACAGTCGCTGGACGGCTCGATCACGACGTGCGATTCGCGAGATATTGCCGGTTCCCTTTGCGACACCCATCGAGATGGACATCCGTTCGGGCGAGCGCTGGATCGGACGCATCATATGGAAACAAGGTAAGCCCAGGCGCGGGGAACTGCTGGTCTGCACCCTTGCCGCAGGAACGGCGGAAGCACCGGAACGGCTGAAGGTCGAGGGAAGCGGGTCAGGGCTGTTCAAGGCCGATCTGCTGGTTCTCCAGGCCCCGACAGACTGGCGCGTCACCACGGCTGGCGATGGTGAAAGTATCGAGGAGGTGGCCCAGATCGGGCCGGGAGTCGGCGATACACTGCTGTGGCGCGTAAAAGGCGGCGCGTTCGTCACGGCACCCGACGGCGACTGCTATCGTGTGCGTGCGGGGCAAACCCGCGATCGCCGGGATCGGTTGGCATTTATCGACGGCAAGACGCCCCACTGGGTCGAGACGGCCGGCGACGCGGATCTGTTCCTGGGACCACCGATAGTGAAAGCGGGCGATCAGACTCGAGGCGGATTGTTCATCCGCACGATCGGGTCTCGCGAATGGTCCCGTGCGCCCTCCCCCTTGCCGGTAGGACATTATGACATCGGTTGGCGCGACGGCCAGATGCTGCTCGATCGACGCCGGATTGCGGTGCTGCCCGCGACTGCGCGCGTTGAACGTAGCGGGACCGGCACAGGAACAAGTTACACCGTCTCGGGCTTCGGCAACGTCAGCCTGACGCCAGCCGAAGGTGCGCCGGTGCGCGTGGCGGGAGATCAGTGGATCAGTTTGCCGCCGGGAATGGCCCGACCACGCTATCGTTTTGACGCCACGATCCGATGGTCGGACGGGCCACCGCTGCTAATCACGATTGGCTATCCAGCAGATGCAACGATTGCGCACTGGGACGGCACACTGCTCCCACACGGGATGACGATCACGCTGGACGATCTGCGTGAGCTGGTGGCCGTGAGCGAAGGGGAGAGCTATCTGCTGGGCGAACTGGGCGAACGCGGTCCCCGCAGGTCATCCTCGACGATGCACTGGCAATATCATGCCGAGATGCCGATGAGTTCGGTAGCGGAGGATATTGCCAGCCTGCTGCTGCCAGCGACTGGGGATGCATCCGTGCGCCTAAGCATGATTGGCACACATGGGCACTGGGATGTTCGTCCTTTCGCGATGTGGCTGCTCCGGCAGGACGATGGCGGACTGGTGGCAAGTGCAGGGGTTGTCGCAGCCGATGCCCGGATTTGCGGCCGGTCTCTGGCCGACCCGACCCACGAGGTCAGCTTCGGCACTTATTCTCTGCTGACGGATGCCAATCACCGCCCCTTTCATCTGCCAGCCGATACCGGTGGCGGATGGATCATCTATCTGCGTGAGGGCGACCGCCTCCTATCCCGCCCCGAGGTCGTGATGGCCAATGGCGCAGCCCCGCCGGCAAACAGCGCGCTCACCCGTGCGATGCAGATCACCGACTGGCATGCCTTGAATGCCGCTTTGCATGATGTGCTGATCGCCGCGCGGGAAGACCATGCGATCATTAGCGAACTAAATGCGCTGGCAGCATCCCTGAACGGCATCCTTCCCTGGTATATACTGGCGATGCGCCTGCTGCCGGAGCATCCCGCCGCTCTGGCGCGCATGGCCGTGGCCGCCACGCCGGAGCAGCGCGACGCCATCCTCGGCCTTTCCAATGCCCTGCCCTTCGCCTGGTGCCTGATCCCGCGCACCATCTGGTGGCAGGCCTTCGATGCGTGGCGAGAGGGGCTGATCGCGCGCATGCCGGGGGTCGAAGGAGCGGGGCAGATCGCGTTCATGGCCAGCCTGGCCGTCCTCAACACGCTGGTCGATCGGGAACCGTTGCTGGCGCATGTGCTGAAAGGCGATTTACCAACGGTGCCGCGCGCCGACGTAAACCAGATACTGATCCGCAAGATTGCGGATTCGCGCACAGTCCCCGGCCGCAGCGAGGGTAGTCGCTATCGCGAAGAGGGCCTGCCCCTGCCCGATGATCATCTACGCCTGCCGGACGATTGTCTGGAAACGCTCGATGCACCCTATGCCGCCGCCCTCGCCGTCAACGGCGCATGGGTGCCGAATGCACAAGCCGTCCGTCACATCAAAGCGGTGGCGCGTGCCTACCCCATGTTTTTCGCCGACGCCTTCGCCGCCGCGCTCAAGGAGACCCAATAATGGCCGCTTCCGACCCGACCCCACGCCCCGGCACCGTTCCGTTGCGCACGATGGACCTGGTGCGGGATCGCGCGGTGGAGGCGGTGTTGGGCCAGGCCGGGCTTAACCATCCCCCACTGGCAGCCGAAATACGGCGGCGTTTTGGTGGGACTGACATTGCGCAAGGCGCGCTGGTGCGCGAACCGTTGATCGAGGGGGCGGCGCCCTTCATTGCGAGCGGGCGCAGCTTTGCGGACTGCGCAGGCAATCCGCTGCATCCCGAGGTGATCAAGGCGATCTCGCAGAACCGCGATGCCAATTATCGCTTCGATCCAGCCATGCAGCCCTACAAGCACCAGCTGGAGGCGTGGGAGCATCTAACCCACGCGGAAAAGCGATCGGTGCTGGTATCGAGCGGCACCGGTTCAGGCAAGACCGAATGCTTCCTGATGCCGCTGCTGCACGATCTGGCGAGCGAAGCGCAGCAGACCGGACGGCTTTCCGGCGTGCGCGCGATCATGCTCTATCCGCTCAATGCCCTGATCGCGAGCCAGCGCGAACGCCTTAGCGCCTGGACAGCGCCCTTCGGCGACCAAGTCCGTTTCGGGCTGTATAATGGCCTGACGCCGGAGACCCTGCCGGCGCGCGATAGACTCAATCCCGAGCAGGCCGAGGATCGGGCGACACTACGCAACGATCCGCCGCCGATCCTCGTCACCAACATCACCATGCTGGAATATATGACGGTGCGGCGGGTGGACCGCCCGCTGATCGAAAAGAGCCAAGGCAAGCTACGCTGGATCATCCTAGACGAAGCGCATGGCTATGTCGGGTCGGCTGCGGCCGAAGTGGCACTGCTGCTCCGGCGCGTGATGCTGGCGTTTGACGTGAAGCCCGATGACGTGCGCTTCGTCGCGACGTCGGCAACGATCGGCGAAGGCAAGGACGTGACTGAGCAGCTCCGCCGCTTCCTGCGCGACCTGTCCGGCGCGGACGAGGCTCGGGTCAAGGTCGTGCTGGGCAACCGCGACAAAGTTCAATTGCCAATACCGGGAAGCTCCCCGGCCCTGACTGACGAAATGCTGACGGACCGCATGGCTCTGGCGGCCTGCCCGCCAGTCCAGGATTTCGTCCGGGCGGCCGAGGCCGGGCCGGTGCGGCTGGATCAGGCCGAAACCATGCTGCGCGCCACCGGACAGCCGGTCGAGGCTGTGGTCAGCGCAATCGCGGCAGACACCGATGGGGCGCCATTGCTGCCGCTGCGCGTGCATGGCTTCCTGCGCGCGGTGCCGGGGCTGTGGAGCTGCATCAACACGCATTGTAACGGATCAGCGCCCGGCTGGCCGTTCGGGATGATCCTGCCCGAGCGCGTGAACAACTGTCCCGATTGCGAGTCTGCCGTGCTGGCGGTCGCGAACTGTCGGGAATGCGGCGAACCCTATCTGGAATGCGAGGAGCGCGACGGACGGCTGCAATTGCGCACCAATGCCGCTCTGGCGGATGAGTTTGCCGAGCTGTTCGAGCCGGAAGGAGAAGTTGAAGACGGTTTGGCCGAGACAAATGCGGCGGCGGGCGATTATGACGCGCTGCACCTAGCGATTGCCACCCGCACGCTCGAAGGCGGCGGCACGGCCCATGTAAAAGTTGCGACCGGCGAGCGATATGACCGCGCGCAGGACGATACCGTGCCCTATCAAGTGCACAAGGGCGATCGTTGCGGCGCCTGCGGTGCGCAGGCTGGCGCAGGCGGGCCGGTGCTACGGCCCCTTCGGTTCGGCGCGCCTTTCCTGATCGGCAATGCCGCGCCGGTGTTGCTGGACGGCGTAAAGCCGCGTATCCCGGCCGGCATCGCCATCCGACCGCCTGCGGACGGACGACAGCTGCTGTCCTTTACCGACAGCCGGCAAGGCACGGCCCGGTTCGCCGCCAATCTGCAAAGCGCCGCCGAGCGTGGCTTCGTCCGCAGCCATATCTATCATGCCGTGCAGGGGAGTATGGCTGAGATTGCAGCTGCTGATGATCCCGACATCCTGACGACCAGACAAACCATCACTGCGCTGGAGGCGCTGCCCAACAGGGACGCAAGCCTCGATCAGATCTTGGACATGCAACGGGCAAAGCTGGCGGCAGCTCTTAGTCCATCGCTTGGCGGCCTGTCCTGGAAGAAGCTTCGCGGCAAGCTGGCGATGCGTGACGAGGTGCGCAAATGGATGCGCGACATCTGGGCGCCCCGCGACAAGCGTTATGAGGATCCTGAGGCGCTGGCCGAGTTCCTGATGCTGCGCGAACTGGCACGGCGTCCGCGGCAGGCCAATACGGTCGAAACCATGGGGCTGGCGCGGCTTCGCTTCGATGCCATTGATCGCGTGCGCGGCCTACCCAACCTGTTGACGGCGCGTGGGTTCGATGTAGGCGCATGGCAGGGACTGCTTTATGCCATGCTCGACATGGTCGCCCGCGCTAATCTCGCGATACGGGCTAGCGACGATGATCTGCACTGGATCACCGCACGAGGGTGGCGAAAGGAATTACTTCCTTTTGGCGAAAAGCCGAAAGTCGGCAAGGAACAGCGCTGGCCGATCGCCGGACCGGGCGGCAATGCCGGTAACATCGTTCGCCTGCTGGAAAAGACGCTGAGGTTGGATCGCAGCGAGGCACGAGACAAACGCGACCTCAACGACCTGCTGGAAGCTGCGTGGGACGCCTTGCTGCCGCTTTTCTCCAGCCCGACCGAGGACGGCTACGCCCTGAATCTGGAGGCCGCCCATATCGCACCTGTCGTCGATGCCTCGCAATGCTCGGTTACCCGCCGGGTGCTGGCAAACCCGCCACTGGGGTTAAGCCCTTATGGCCATCGCGATGGATTGATCACGAGCAATCTTGCCCCCAAGCCAATCGTCATGCCGCGCCTTCCGGTCACCTTCCCGAAAGGCGACCAGGTTGAGCAGATTGCCGACTGGCTTGATCAGGATGAAGCTGTCTGCACGCTGCGCGTCGGTGGGCTGTGGGCAAACCTGCACGATCGCGTGGCGATGCTGTCGCCCTATATACGCGCAGCCGAACATAGCGCGCAGCAGCCGCCATCGCGGCTACGGACATTCGAAATCGCTTTCAAGAAGGGCGAGATCAACATCCTCAACTGCTCCACCACGATGGAAATGGGCGTCGATATCGGTTCGGTGTCTGCAGTGATGATGACCAACGTGCCCCCCGCGCTCGCCAATTATCGCCAGAGGGTCGGGCGCGCGGGACGCCGTGGACAGGGCTTCGCCACCTCGCTTACCTATACGCGCGACACGCCGCTCGACCGCGAGATGTTCCGCGATCCGCAAACCTATCTCAGCCGACACACGCGGGCGCCGCAGGTCAAGCTGGACAGCCGGCGCATCGTCCAACGTCATGTCAACGCCCTGCTACTGGCCCGATGGTTCGCAAGCGAAGGTGGAGAAGCACTCAAGACGCAGGTGGGCGATTTCTTCGGCTGCCCCGAAAGTGTCGGCGCTGCGCAGCCGGCATCGGCGCCTGTCGACGCGTTCCTGGAGTGGGTCGGGCGTCCGTCGACGGTGCAGGCGCTTGGGACAGAACTGGCGGTTCTGGTGAATGGCACCGTGCTGGCGGGTGACAACCTGCTGTTCAACGCGACCCTCGAAGCGATGAGCCAAGTGCGCAGTGCGATAATCGAGGAATGGCGGATCATGCAGACGCAGGCCGAGGGCTTATCGAAGGAGGGTAAGAACGCCATCGGCTTCCAGCTGCAGCGCCTGGCGCGGGACAATCTGCTGAGCGAGCTGGCGACAAGAGCGGTGCTGCCCGGCCATGGTTTCCCGACGGCCGTGGTGCCCTTCGTCCATAGTGACAAGCCTGCAGCCGACGAGGCGGAGGCCGGCGACGTGCGCGGTCGCCGACGTAGCTTCCCGACGCGTAACTTGGACATTGCAATCCGAGACTATGCACCGGGCGCAGAAGTGGTAGTTGACGGCCTGGTCTATCGCTCGGCTGGCGTGACGCTCAATTGGCGTCGGCCGATCGATGCCGACCAAGCGAGCGAAGTGCAGGCCATCCGCAATTTCTGGGCCTGTCCGTCCTGCGGTGCAGCCGACACGGCATCGGTAGTGCCGGAGCATTGCCCGGCCTGTCAGGCGGCAATCCCCCTCAAAGCGCAACTACGTTATTTGGAGCCAGCGGGCTTTACCGCCGATCGAGCCGACAAGCCGCATGCCGAGACCGACATAGTCGCCTTCATTGAGCCGGAGCCCGAGCGGATCGTAGCCCGTGGCGCTGGCTGGGCGCCGATGACCAATCCCGCGCAGGGTCGGATGCGGGCCAGTCACGATGGCCTCGTCTTCTTCTCCTCGCGCGGAGGCGTAGGCGGCAAGGGCTATCATATCTGCCTGGAATGCGGACGGGCCGAAGCCTCGACCGGAGAGCCTGGCAAACCAATGCCGAATCACAGGCCATTGCGGCACACCAAGCCAAACGGAGCGGGTTTGTGTCCCGGCAACGATCATCCTTTCAAGATCGTCCATGACTTGGCCCTTGGGCACGACATCGTCACCGACGTGGCGGAGTTGCAGCCCATGGGGCTGGACAGCGAAGGCGCGGCCTGGGCGGCGCTGTCGGCGCTACGCCGGGCACTGACGCGCGGGCTCGGCATTGAGGCCGGCGAGATCGGCATGGCGGTGAGGCCTGCCATAGGTTCCCTTGGACAGCGCACGCATTCGCTTTACCTGTTCGACCGCGCATCGGGCGGCGCTGGGTTCGCGCCGCAAGCGACGGCGCTTTATGATCAGCTACTGGGAGAAGCAGCCGCGATACTGGAATGCCGCGAGCCGGGATGCGAGCGGGGCTGTTCTGCGTGCATCCTGACCGGAGATCTTTTCCGGCAGCAGGAGATCGTCGATCGCAAGGGCGCGCTGGCCTGGGTGCTGGAGACGCTGGAGGCTCTGGGGTCGGTCGCGAGCGAAGACCGCTTCGTGGACGACGCGCGGTTCAGTCGCGCTGTTGCCGACGAGCTGATGACTGCCGTTGATGGCGGGACTAAGTCTGTCAGCCTGTGGATTGGCGGCGAAGCCGATGTAGCGATGCTCGCGCAGGGACCGCTCGCCATGGTTGCGCGAAGAGCAACAGATCGGGGCGCAAGCCTGCGCCTGATTGCCGATCCGGCTTGGCTAGACCGGCTGGACGCAGCCGCGCGACTGGCCCTGAGGGATTTTGCCAAGGCCCATGCCATCGACCTGCGGCGCGGAGCGGCGATGCGCTTCGACAATGGCGCCGAGGCAATTGCTGCCGCCACGGATAGCGCCGAAACCATGCTCTGGGCATCGCGGGATGATGCCGCGGCACTGCCCGGCGAGGGCTGGGGCCTGGGCTTGACAGCTCCGGTCGTGTGCGGACGCGTCGAACGGTTACCACTTGCCGCGGCAATCGGATTAGATAGCCTGCTGCCCGCATCGGGGACGCGCTTCATGGGCCTTGCAGGCGCCGCCGACGGAACCATCGCCGGGTTCGGCACGCGCATGGTCGATACGCTGCTGCCGGCGATCCGCGAAGCCGGCGGAACGGGCGTGCTGACGCGCATCGACTATAACGACCGCTATCTGCAATCGCCGCTGGTTATCCGGCTGATGGTCGAAACGATGGCCGCGTTGCGCGATGCGCTGGCAGGGCCGGACGCGACGATCGATGTCCGGATCGTCACCAACCGCCACAAGCACCATGGCCAACAGCCCTATCTGATCCATCATGACTGGCAATCGGAATGGACCCGTGCCGATGTGCTGGACGCCGTGCTGGACGCCCATGGGCTGGAGGCCGACCTGATCGAGCACGGCGCCGAGCATGGCCGGATCATGACACTCGGCTTCGCCGATGGCGCGCAAGTGCGGCTTGTCCTGGATCAGGGCTTTGGCTCGTGGCGCACGCCTGTTTCTGCAAAATTCGATTTCGGCGTGGACGCGGCAAGTCAAACCGATAGGTTGCTACGCTATTCGGCGCTGATAAATGCAAATGGTGCAGGCTATGCCGTGGTGACGACATAACGATCTGGATATTGGGGTAATATTCGTGGACCATCAGATACTTCCGAATAAGATCGTTGCCCTGCTGTTCGGGTGGACATGGACCGGGTTTGCCCTGTTCGCTCTGATATTGGTGCTGGCGGCATACATCATCGTCCGGACTTACTGGCGCTATTACAGGCCATCCAGGACAGCACTGGAGGCGCGCCTGGCGGCCACGGACATCATTGCCCGGCAAGAGACGGACGCTGACGCTCAGGCAGCCTTTGCCGATCATTATGACGACATTGCAGCCGCCATGACCGCGGGCGGCAAGGGAACTGGAGAGCTGCGCCATGCTTGGACGCAGTTCACGGAAACCTTTGTCGATCCCAACGACAGGCCGTTGCGCGCCACAAGCCGGCCAGAAGGCTATTTCCTACATTTGAGCGACGATTCACGCCTGCTTGCCTGGTGGGCTAACATTTTCGTGGCGACGGGCCTTACGCTGACTTTCTTCGGTATCATCGCGGCACTGGTGGGCGCCGTCAGCTCCATGTCGAGCGGGGCTGACATGGCACAGGTGCAGAAAGCCCTGGTCGACCTATTGACTATGACGGCCACCAAATTCTGGACATCGATCGGCGGCGTTCTCGCTTCCATCGTGCTCCGCATGGTCGACCGGAAATGGCACTCTGCGACCGATAAACGGCTTGAAACGCTGTGCGAGCGCCTGGAATATGGCACACTCTTTTCTCCACCTCAGCGCATTGCGGCGCAGCAACTAAGGGAACTCGAACAGCAAAGTCTGGCGCTAACAGAGTTCAGCCAGCAGCTCGCCGCCAGCATCGGCGATGCACTGGGCCAGCATATGCAGCCGGTCGTGGCGGGCCTGTCAGGCATCCAGACGTCGATCAACGATTTCAAAGACGGCAGCTTCAACCAGATCGGCAAGGAACTGGGCGAAGCGATCAGCCGTAACGCCGGCAGCGAAATGGAAGGGCTGGCAGCGGCGCTGACCGGCATGACGTCGGGACTCCAGGGCGTCAACGATCGGTTGGAGGGCGCCAGCGGCGCAGCGAGCGAGCAGATCGCGACGGCTGCACGGGAGTTTTCCACGGCGTCCGAACATATGACGCAGGCCTTCGCCGAACTATATGGTCGGATCGACGGCATGTCGCGTTCGCTCGCCAGCCAGTCCGACGAAGCCGAGCGCCGCACCGCACAGCGCGTGGAGGAAGACCGCGCGAGCTACGACGCCATGGCGCAGGGACAGCGCGAGGTGATGCGTGCGATGGGCGAGGAGATGCAGTCCGCCTCGGCTGCCGCGAGCGAAGCGATGGTCGCGGCCGTGCGCGGCGCGGTGCGCGATGCAATGGCGGAGAGCAGCACCGCGATCGGCGCGGCGCTGGAGGGCTTCGCAGGAGCGACGAGCGGTATCCAGTCCGCCTTCGATCATATGCGTGGGCAGATAGCCGATCTTGGCGAGGCTCTGTCGGGCAGCGCGCAAGGCGCAGCAGAGCGCAATGCCGAAGTCCTTGCCAAGGCAGCGACGGCTCTGGAGGCCGCTACAGCCAGAGCCCAAACCGGCATGGGGGCAGCGCTCGATGAGGCAATCAACCGCTCCACCGAAGCATCCAGCCGCGCCATCGGACAGGCGTTCGAGGCCTTCGGCGCACGTTTCGAGACGGCGAGTGCCGGGCTGGTGCAGACCCTGACGACCACGGCCGGGCGCATGGAGGCTTTGGCCGGCGCGATCGAGCGATCCGCAGGTGCTGCAGACAGCCATGCCGGCAAGCTCGCCGACGCGGGACGCGAGGCGCAGGGCGTCGCGACCATGCTGGGCCGTGCCGCCAATGACCTGCACAAGGTGGCCGATCCGATCCGCGTTGCCACCGACAGTATAGACAAGGCAGCAACCTGGACCAACGAGACGCTCAAGGAAATGGATCGCCGCAATGGTATCCAGCAGGAGATGATGCGCGGCATCGCCGACAGCCTGACCGCCACGTCTGGCGCAGCAGCGCAAGCGTGGAATGGGTATCGCGACCGGTTCGAGGCGGTGGACGAGGCGCTGGGGCGGGCTCTCGATCAGATCGGCCAGGCATCCCAAGAACATGCCACCGGCCTCAACGAGCATGTCGGGCGGATCGATCTGGCGCTTGCCGATGCTGTCGATAGGCTGGGCAGCGCGCTCGACGTCATAAAGGATCTCGCCGAGGCACTGGAGGACCGCAACGGTCCGGGCGGAAGGGGCTAAACCATGTCCAGTCGCGGTGTCCGGCGATCACGCGGTGAAGAGGAAGAGGAGAGTTATTTTATCTCCATGGCCGACATGATGGTGGGCCTGCTCTTCATCTTCATCATTTTGCTGCTCTATTTCGCTCTTCAATTCCAGCAGAAGAGCAAGGCACTATCCGACGCGGGTGAGGCGAGAACGAAGATATTGCGCGACCTCAAGACCGAAATCGAACGACGCGATTCCAGCGTGAAGGTAGAAATCGACACGCGAACAGGGGTGCTGCGCATGCCTGCGGCGATCCTGTTCGCCAAAAGCGAATATCGGATGACGACCGAGGGCGAGCGCGCCGTTGGTGTAATTGCAGGGGCGATGGCGCAGGTGCTGCCTTGCTACAGCTTTCCGCGCCGTAAACAGGGGTGCCCCGACACACCGCACAGCATCGATGCGATCTTCATCGAAGGCCACACTGATGCCGACAAGATGAATGGGTGGGCAGACAATATGGACCTGTCGGCGCTACGCGCGACCAGCACCTTCCGGGCAATGGAACGGGCAGTGCCGGTGCTAGATGCGCTACGCAACCGAGAGAAGCGACCGATTCTATCGGTAAGCGGCTATGGCGCCGATCGGCCGGTCGATACAGGGACCAGTGAGGCCGCCAAGAGCCGTAACCGGCGCATCGATCTGCGCTTCCTAATGGCGGCGCCGCCACCTGAGGATCTGGTCCAGATGCTGACGGGGCAGGAATGAGCGGGCTGCGCGAGACGGCCGAGCGCTTAGCTAGAGCGGGGCGGCTGCCATTGCCGCCAGCGGAGCGCAAGACGGCATGCGAGCGCGCGGCCAACCGGTTGGCGGATCGTAAGGGCAAGGCGGTCGGGCCGAGCGAACCCTGGGAAGATTTCCTGCGGCGGCTCGGCGACAGCGCACTTGTCCCTCGCGCCATCGCACGGCGTGACCTACGGCGTATGGTCGGCGAACTTTGGCCGCACCATGACTGTGACAAGGTAGCACCGGCCACACTCGACGCGGCCGTGGCCGCCAACGCCAAAAGTGTCGATCGCTCCCTCCTGACCGCCTATCTACGGCATTTCCCGCTGGATCATCCGTCCTTCGACGCGTTGCGTGCCGCTTCTGAACTGACGGCAGAGCGACATGACTGGCCATGGCGGCAACGCGGGCAGCAATGGCGTCTGTGGGACGCGGACAATGGTCCTGCAAGGTTAGCACGCGCGTTGCTGACGACCGACAACCCGCTCCTCACCCTGCGAGAGGCAGGATTGGACGGCGATTTGGCACATGGCGGCTATGTGGCCGATGCCATCGAGAATGCGTGCGAGCAAGCGGGACGTGCGCGCGGCGAGCGGGCACAGGAGATGGGGACACGGTTGATCGCGCTGTTCGATCGGCTGGCGATCGGAGGCATGGAGGCATTACTGGCATGGGCGTTGCTCGCGCCATGGAGCAGCGCGGCGCCAGCAGCGGACTATAAGGACCAGATCAGCCGGCTGCTGATCGCACGCATCGGCGATCCCCGACTTGCCGCCGCGAAGTGGTCCGCGATTGAGCAAAAGATCGCTGATTGGCAATCGTCCTATGTTTCTGGGTCTATAACTGGCCGGCTGCGCTTCTGGCTGGCGGAACGTAATGTCCGCGCCTTCTTCTCCATCGTCCGCAAGACCACCGACCGGCAGGATCAATGGGATGCCCGCGAAGCTTTCTGGCTGGGCTATATCGAAGTGAGTGCAATCTCGGATGCATGGTTCGCCTTCGGTCGTCGGGCGGAACAGCTCGCCGGTCATCTGGCGCGCGATGAACGTGTGCAATATGGGCTCGTTTCAGGCGGAGCAGACCCCAGCCACTCCGCTCTGATCCTGTCCATTGGTGACCTTAGGATCGCAGAATGGAGTCATAATGGATCATGTCGGTTCTGGCCTGACGCAACCGCCAGACATCCTGATAAAAGGTTGAGCAAATATGTAGCGCCTCCGCTCTATCAGGATCGCTATGATGGCAACCTGCTCCGCACGACGGTCGGGCCTGCCGGCTTCCAATACGTCCCTCATATGAGCATGTGGGAATGGCGCTTCTCTTCGATCATTTATCGCCACACGGGCATCCGGCATCCCGTTTATGGGGCCGGGATGTGATGGTGAATTTCCATGCCAACGGCCAGCGCCTGTCGCTGGTTCGCGAAATCCCTTCCCGCCTCCCCTTCGGCAAGGCTTCGCGTGAGATCATCCCCTTCGACGACTGGGTGCTGCATCGTCCTGACATAGCTACCGCCGCCATTGCGCGGCTGCTGCAAGCTTATGGTGATGGCGAGGTGGCTGCTGATGGAGAAGCGTTAGTTAAGCCGAATACGGACGGCACCCGGTTGCATCCGGCCTTGATCGCCCGGCTGAGTGACAGCGAGGCACAAGCGCTTGGCCTTCCGCTGGCGACGCGGCTGGCGCTGACGCTGCGGTCGAGCGGTCTTATCCAGCGGGATAGCTTTCGTATCGATACGCACTGGTCACGCATGGGCGGCGTGACCGTGCGGGCGGCACTCAAGGACGGGTTTCTGCGACAGGACGGACGCGACTGGCGTATCCCCGAACCGCTCTACTCCACACTGGTAGCCGTAGAGGCAGTCAATGCAGCGTCCGATGATGCCAGTCGGCAGCGCGCCCTGGCTGATCTCAAGCAAGCCATCGGCGAGGAAGGCGCGGCCAATATCCGGCCTGACGGCTTGATCGATCGGCTCCGGCTCGCTTATGCGTCCGGCCTTTCGCTACAACTGCGCACATCGGGCGATGGGTTCGACTTCGACCCGGTGCTGTTCGCCCGCGATCGGGTTTCGCAGGCAGAGGATGGCGCCGTGCTGGATGAGGCGACCGACAGCCTGTTACCTCCTGCTCTAGCTACAGGCTTTGCCCGCCGGTTCCGCAACGGCGATGGCCGCAGGCGGACCTATCTGCTCGATGACGGCTCCCTGCTCTATATCGATCCGCAGCTGAGCGAAGCGCTGGCTGCCGTCCGTGTGGCACAGGCTGGTGGCGCCGAGCAGCGCCGCGCCTTCGCCACCGCACCAGAGCGTCACATCGGCGATGCATTGCGATCGGCCGGTCATGATCCTGCCGACGTGCCCCGGCTGTTCATCGAAACCCAGCAATTTTCCGAACGGGTTGCTGGCATCGATGTGTGGCGCAAGCCCGTCCTGCCCTGGATCAAGCCCAAACCGGATAGCTGGCTGCCAGAAAGCTTCGGCCTGCGGATCGGTGAGGAGCCGGATGCGCATAGCATCCCGATCGCGCCGGATGACGCCGCGTTCGTGACGGAAATGGCACAGCAGGCCGTGCGCGAGGAGCGCGCCAGCTTCCGCTATGAGGGGCAGGACATTCCTGCGACACAGGCCACCGTGACAGCGCTGGAGAGGCTGGTCGATCTTGTGACGGCTGCCGGTGTGACCGACACGAAGGCGGACATACCGCCGCCGATGCTGCGACAGCGCTTCTTCCTGCAAGTGCGCGACAATCTGGATGACGTGGTCTATGCGCCGCTCGTCCGCGATGCGGGCATCGATACATCCCCGGCAGCCTTGCCGACCTGCCTGCGTTCGACACCCAAGCCACATCAGCTCGATGGCTTTCAGTGGCTCGTCACTTGCCGCCGTGCCGGATTGCCCGGTGCCCTGCTCGCCGACGATATGGGGCTGGGCAAGACGTTTCAGGCGCTCGCATTTCTGGCGTGGCTGCGCAGCGAACATGGCGCCGGAAGGCCAGTGCTGATCGTCGCTCCAACGGGCCTGCTGGAAAATTGGCGGGCCGAGATCAACCGACATCTGGAGCCTGATGCCCTGGGGCGGGTCGTTGACGCCCATGGCGCCGCACTCACCAGGTTGCGCGGTGGAGCAGCGCGGGACATCGACAGCGGGGATAGCGCGATCGACCCGGCGGCTTGGGCGCAGGCTGGGGTCGTCCTGACCACTTACGAGACGATGCGCGACTATCATATGAGCCTCGCGCGCCAGCCTTTCGCCGCCATCCTCTATGACGAAGCGCAGAAGCTCAAGAATCCCGCCAGCCAGGTCACGCGGGCGGCTAAGACGCTGAATGCCGCCTTCCAACTGGCGATGACCGGCACCCCGGTGGAGAACCGATTGCAGGATCTGTGGTCGGTGCTGGATGTCGTGCACCCCGGCTTGCTGGGGTCAAGCCGCCAGTTTGAAGAGAGCTATCCTGCCGAACCCGAAGCATTGCAGCGTCTGCATGCCTTGCTAACGCAGGAACAGGGGGGACGGCCGCCCGTCCTCCTGCGACGCATGAAGGATGATTGCCTGGCCGGTTTGCCGGCAAAGCACATCCGCGCCCTGCCGCTGAACATGCCACCACTTCAGGCGCAGGCCTATGACCGCGCGATATTGCGTGCGATGGTGGTCAAGGGGTCGGGCGAGCGGGGCCGCATGCTGGAAGTGTTGCACCAGTTGCGCGGTGTTTCGCTGCACCCGCTGGCGCCGGAACAGGCGGGGAGCGATGCCGGCTATTTCGAGGATTCAGCACGCATAGCAACCTTGTTCTCGCTGCTTCACGAGATCAGCGCGAAGCGGGAAAAGGTTCTGATTTTCTGCGAAAGCCTGGCAATGCAGGCCCTCCTAGCCGCAGAGATCGCGCGGCGGTTCAATCTGTCTCATACGGTCGAGCGCATCCATGGCGGGGTCGCGGGCAAGGCTCGCCAGGCGGCAGTCGATCGCTTCCAGAGCCGCGGAGCTGGTTTCGATGCGATGCTGCTGTCGCCCAAGGCCGGTGGCGTAGGACTGACACTGACCGCCGCGAACCACGTCATCCACTTGTCACGCTGGTGGAATCCAGCGGTCGAAGACCAGGCTACCGACCGCGCCTATCGCATCGGCCAGGACAAAGACGTCACGGTCTATTTGCCTCAGTCGGTCCATCCTGACCCGGCGGTCGCGCCGACCAGCTTCGACCTGAAGCTCCATGCCCTAATGGAACGAAAGCGCGCGCTCAGCCGCGGCCTGCTGGCGCCAGCAGAAGATGAGAATGACGCTGGCATGCTGTTCGACGGCATTCTGGGCGACAGCGAGGAGGATGTTTGGGTCTCGGAAGCTGCCGAGCAGCCCAGTCCGCCTGTTGCAGCACCCGAGCCGCCGGCGCCTCCTGCGCCGCGTTCCATTCTGCGCCCACGCGTAGTCGCTTCGCCTCCGCCGCCTGCTCCGGTCGCCCCTCCGCCGACCTGGCCGCAACGTGTGGTGTATCAACCCGGCGGAGCGCGCGACTATCGTATCTTCAAAGGCCCGATCGAGGCCGATCCGGTGCGTGAACTGCGTATCGTCGACCCCTATGGAGCAGCTGGCGCCCGTGCGCGCCAGAATGTGGTCGATTTTGCCCGCATGCTGCTGAAGGATGGGCAAGGGGTGGATAGCGTTCAGCTGATCACGGCCGATACGGAATTTGTGGACGTCGATCCCCCGGAGAATGACGCAACCCAATATGGTGACATGCATGACCGCTGGCAGCGCACGTTCGGTCGGGATGTTCCGTTGCAGTTCATCGCATTGTCGAAACGCGGCAACAGTTCGCTCCACGACCGCGAGGTGCAGGCAGTGACGCGGTCAGGGCGAACGCTTATTTGGGATCTTGGGCGCGGCATCGACGCGGTGATGCACAATCGCCATCAATGCAGGGTGGTGTTGACGACCGAGCCGTGACGGATACCCACCCTGTCAGCAGCATTTGCTATGCCCGGAAAGCGTGGTTTTGCCTTTCAGGCAGGCATAATGAAGACCGGCAGGCAACGTCGAATGCCTCGCTCATCGGCTTTCCGGCCTTTCCCGTGCTGAAACTGCCCTTCGGGAGACGCTGACCAAGTTGCTCATGCGCGTCCATAAAATCGGCGGTGACAAACTGACCAAGCCGCGCGAGGAGCACTGGCACTTACAGCTTGTAATGCCCGGACCAGACATGCTGTTCTGACATCTGGGGGTGTCGATGTTCAATTTTCTAAACCTGTTCGGCCATCGCGAAATCGACAAATGGCGAGACGATTATGTTCTCGTCGCAGCGGCCGCCTTGAACCAGTTGGCTGCCGATATGATCGCAGAATCTGACAAGCTTGTTCTGGGCACGACCCTCAAAGAAGGTCTGTTCGGTCAGGAAAAATTCATTGCCGAACACATCGCACCACTGGTGCGTAACAGGGCCGAACCAGTGATCACAGACCTGCTGGATCGCGCAAATCACGCCTTGATGGTCATACAATCTGGCACGAACAACCTTCTGGAGATCAAGGATCAGGCGGAGCATTCGATGGCTGGCAAGATGTGGCCGTGGCGGCCGGCCCATTGGCAGGCGGCGTCGCAGTCGCTGCCGCTATACCGTCCATGGCTGTGACGACATCGACGACCTTTTCGGGCTTGTCTCTACTACCATCATCAGCTGGCCCGTTGTCGTCGGCGGTGGCGCCATAGCAGGTATCGCCATTGCCACTGGCGCACTCAACACAGGCAAGATCCGTGATAAGGCACAATCTAGGCTTCGAAGGAAAGTTCGCGACTATGTGATCGCAACGCTCATCAACGGAAATTCGAAGCAACCAGCAATTCGTGAACAGATTGCACAAGCGTTCGATCGCGCGTGCTCCCAGGCGAAGAAACTGAAATGACAATAATGGCGATCGGTGAAATCCTCCTTCGGGAGGTGCCAGAGACTTTGCTGGCCGGGGTTCAGACTGGCGAGTTCCGGATCTATGGTTCGATCATCAGATCGGTCCAAACCGGTAGGATTGCAGGTCATTTACAGGAGACATCCGGCCTCACGAGCCTCGCCAGCCAATTACTGACGTCGCCCGCCACGCTTCCTCTTCAAGGCGTTGGGCTGGGGGTAGATCTGCTGGGTCACGCTGCAAACTATGTGCAGAATGAGCAAATCAAAACTGCGATCGGCGTTCTGCACAACCTGCAACTGGGCAACGCGGCGTTGGACGCAGCAGGTATCGGTGTGTCTATAGCTGGCTTTGCCGTGCTCTCCGCTAAAATCGACAGGGTCGAAACCAAGCTCGACAGTCTTTCTCAACGGGTCGACGCGATTGGCCGTGCTGTGGAACATATGCTCCGGGAAAAAATTGCTGATGATTTCATTCGCCTGCGCACCGCCACCGAGCAGATGGATGAAGGCTGGCATCTGTCGGATGCTTCCCAGCATTGGCGCCATGTCGCAAACGAAGCCCATGCTCTGGTGAATATTTTCGAGCGGCGAATCTATCAGATGCTGGATGACGATAGAAGCGACACTCAGGCCGTCGAGCCGATGCAGGAAGCGATGGCAATGGCGATCGCGATGCGCGTGTCCGCCCGACTAGCCGCCGGAGACGACGTCGCAGCAAGATATGCGGCAGGCGAAGGCGCGAAGGCCCTTGCAAAGCTTGGAGGACGCTTCGGCGTGGCAGACAACGCCCTCAAAAGGATGCAAGCCTCTTCGATCGAAGTGGGCACAAGCGCATGGGGAGAGGCGCTTGAAAGGACGACGGACGAGTTGCGTCCACTGTTCAATACCATCCGTTCTCGCGAGACATCCGCTATATCGACCATCCTCACGCTTGAGGAATTGGAAAGGCAGGGGATCGAAGGCCGTCGCTGGCTCGAGACGGCTCGGAATGAGGAAACGTCCCCAATCCTGTGCCTGCTCCCTACAAAATGATGGATGATAAGGCGTCCGCGTCGATGGGCATTAGGGCCGAGTTTCGTTTCTATCAAAAGGCAATATTTACATAGTCTTACATCGCCCAGTAACCCACAGTGGTCGTCTGGTTCAATATGAACCCAAATGACCACGCGAATCGAGAATTATGGGGCAAATCACCCTGATTTGCCTGCATTTCGATACAGAAAACCGCAGTTTTACGTGGATAGCTGGTGTTGACATCGCAGGGGTCGCAAGTTCAATCCTTGCCACGCCCACCATGACAAAGCCCGTCGCTTCTGTTGAAGCGGCGGGCTTTCTCTTTTCTGGCGTTATCAAAACCCGATCAATGCGTGGCGACCTTACCCTCGCCCAATTTCCGGCAAGCTTCGCGCTTGGCCGAAAGCGCGCGTTCGACCTTAGCCCAGGCGACGATGTCGGCGGCGGTAATGGTCTCGTCATCGAAAGAACGGACGGGGAGAGAAATCAGAACGGACATGGGCAAGATCAACTCACGGGACAAACACAGGCTCGACTATAGCCTGCGCCAATGTCACGGGGGTGTCCTGAACATTACAGACTGGCAATGCGTCGGATCGGAACGGGAATGGCGATAGCGTGCGAGACGATCGGCGGACAGCGGGTGCTGTTCGTCATGGCGGTGGACGCCGAATATGGCCCGCACCTGCGCGCACGCTTCACGCCGCTGCTGACCGGCGTGGGGCCGGTGGAAGCGGCCCTGGTTACGGGCATGGCGCTGCAGGAATTGGAGCGCCAGCAGGCGTTGCCGGATCTGGTCGTCTGCCTGGGCTCGGCCGGATCGCGTACCTGCCCGCTGGGCAAAATTTTCCAGATCGCCAGCGTGTCGTGGCGCGACATGGACGCCTCACGCCTGGGCTTTACCAAAGGCGTGACGCCGCTCATCGATCACCCGGTCAATGTCCCGCTGGTGACGCCGCTTGCCCTGCCCTCTGTTCGGCTATCGACCGGTGCCAATGTGGTGGGTGGCGAGGAATATGCTGCGATCGACGCGGACATGGTCGATATGGAGACATTCGCTGTGGCACGGGCGTGCGAACGGTTCGAGGTGCCGCTGATGGGGCTGCGCGGCGTATCCGATGGTCCCGGCGAGCTGGAGCATATCCATGGCTGGATGGAATTGCTGGGCCTGATCGACGAACGTCTGGCGCAGGTCGTCGACCTGTTGCCTGATGCGCTAAATCGTCAGCAGCCGCCTGTCATGGCGGCACTGCGCGGCCAGGACAGCTGATAGGTCACCAGAAAGCCGTCATGGTCGGACAATTCGGGACCGCTGGGGCTGCCGTCGAACATGGCCTCGACGCGGATCGGGCGGACCGAAACCGTGTCGCCCGGCCAGAAAAATTGCAGATCCTGGGTATCCATCCACGGTTCGTCGCCGTCCCATGACATGCGCACGTCGCAACCCGATTCAGGATCGGCGCAGACGCGATGGACCAGATTGAGCGACTGGTAGCGAGAGAAATTCTCCCACCGATCTTCCGAATGGCGCATGTTGAAGTCGCCGCCGAAGATCAGCGGATAGGCGTCCTCATGGCTGCGGTCGATAAAGGCGGAGGCTTCAAGCGACTGGCGATCATGAGCGGCGAGATTGCGGTGCGCCGGCGCGCGGGATGCGCCACGGCTGTTCATATGCGTGTCGTATATGTCGATCGGCGTCGGCACGCCGGGAATGGCGATGCGCGCCAGCATGATCCCCTTATTGGCAAGGCAGTCAATCCCCGCGCAGGAGCGGCGACCATAAGCGTGCATGTCGACATGGACGATCGGATAGCGCGAGGCGATGGCAAGGCCGCTGCCGGTGAAGTGCAGGCCAAGCTCGCCGCGCTTGATGTGGGATCGGCCGGGAAGCGATTCCTTCGTCACGCCTTCCGCACGGGTGGTACGACGCGGGCCGGTGACGATGGCGGGATAGCCGGTGGCGGCGATCGCCTGCTTGGCAGCGCCGCTGAACATTTCCTGGAACAGGACGATATCGGGCGCCCGCCCCTCCGCACGCAGGGCGGCCAGTCGCTCGCCTATGGCGCGCAAGGACGGCGCACGGCCCGAGCGGGCGGGCCAGCCCAGACCCTCGATATTATAGGTGAGGACCGTCAGGGTCGTGGTCACCCGCTCTTGGTCATGTGCAACGAGAACGGGCGGAGTTGCCTCTACGCAACTTAGGGCATTGCGGGGAAGCGGTGTGGCGCAACCGGTCGTGAGTAGGGCCAACGCCAGCGCCGTGCCCCGCATGCCGCTGATCCATCGCTGTAGCGCCGACATAAGCTTTGCCCGGCCTATTCGCCCTCGAAGACGATCAGCGCCTGCGACACGACGCCATCGGCCTCCAGTGCGGCCTTGCCGCCCAGATCGGGCAGGTCGACCGCGAACAGCGCCATGAGGACGCTCGCCCCTTGCTCGCGCAACAGTTGTGCAGCGGCCAGCGCGGTGCCGCCGGTGGCGATCAAATCATCGACAAGGATGACGCGCGCGCCCTGCGGCACCTGCCCCTCATGCAGTTCCAGACGGTCGGTACCGTATTCCAGCACATAGTCGATGCCCACGACCTTGCCGGGCAGCTTGCCCTTCTTCCGCACCGGCACGAAGCCCTTGCCCAGCGCATGGGCCAGCGCCGCGCCGAGGATAAAGCCCCGCGCCTCGATCCCGACGATCAGGTCGGCGTCCAGCGGCCGGGCGACATTCACCAGCCGGGCGACCAGTTCGGCAAAGCCGGGACCGTCGGCCAGCAGCGTGGTCACGTCGCGGAACATGATACCCGGCTTGGGGAAGTCGGGGATGGCGCGGATCAGGGCTGTCAGGCTGTCGATGCTCATGGGGCCTCCATAGAGAAAGGGCGCGGCCCCCTCAAGGAACCGCGCCCGTTCTCTATGAAATATGGTATTTTGTCTCAGCAGCCTGCCAGAGTTCAGGTCGCCGCCTTTTTCTTGTCCGCCCAGATATTCTGATAGGACATATAGGCCAGACCCGTGGCGATCAGCAGGAAGATGATCGTCGCCAGACCCGCACGGTGGCGGTTTTCCAGCTTCGGTTCGGCAGTCCAGGTGAGGAAGGCCGACACGTCCTGCGCCATCTGGTCCACCGTCGCCTTTGTGCCGTCACCATAGGTCACCTGACCTTCGGCCGACAGCGGCGGCGCCATGGCGAGGTTCAGGTTGGCGAAATAGGGGTTGTAGTGCAGCCCCTCCGGCGTCTTGGCGTCCGGGAACTCCTTGAGCAGTTCAGCCGGCTGTTCCTGGAAGCCCGTCAGCAGCGAATAGACATAGGCGCTGCCATGATGGCGGGCCTTGGTCATCAGCGACAGGTCTGGCGGGATCGCATTATTGTTCGCCGCCGCCGCCGCGACATTGTTCGCGAAGGGCTTGGGGAAGTGATCGGCCGGGACCGGATCGCGGGTTGAGGCTTCGCCGGTGGCGGGATCGACCGATGGAGTCTTGATCGCCCACTGCTTGGCAATCGCTTTCACTTCCGCCTCATTATAGCCCAGCGCTTCAAGGTCGCGGAAAGCAACGAACTTCAGGCTGTGGCAGGCCGAGCAGACTTCCTTGAACACCTGGAAGCCGCGCTGCAACTGCGCCTTGTCATATTTGCCGAAGGGGCCGTCGAACGAGAAAGCGACATGCTTGGGCGGCAGATGGAACTCATGCTCCACCGTGGCCGCCGGCGGCTCGGTCACGTAGGAATAAGCACCCACGAGGAAGGAAATGAACAGCCAGCCGGCGAAGAAGAGGCCGACGAGAAATGCGCCAATGCGAACCATATCTGTCTACCCTCTTATTCGGCCGGAACCGCGGCGGCTTCGCCGTCGGTCTTGCCATATTTCGCCAGCACGGACTCGGTGATCGAACCGGGCAGCGGCAGCGGCTTTTCAAAGCGCGCGATCAGCGGAAGGATGATGAGGAAGTGGGCGAAATAATAAGCCGCCGCGATCTGCGAGATCATCACAAAGGGTTCTGCCGCAGGGGCCCCGCCGCAATAGCCCAGCACCGCCACGTCACCGAGCAGGATCCACCAGAATTTCCGGAAGGTCGGGCGATAACGGCCCGAACGCACCGGCGAAGTGTCCAGCCAGGGCAGGAAGAAGAGCAGCAGGATCGACGCGAACATCGCCAGCACGCCCAGCAGCTTTGCGGGAATGAAGAAGAAGTCCACGGTGAAGGCGCGCAGGATCGCGTAGAAGGGCCAGAAATACCATTCCGGCACGATATGCGCAGGCGTCGAAAGCGGGTTCGCCTCGATATAATTGTCGGGGTGGCCCAGGAAGTTGGGCGCGAAGAACAGCAGGATCGAGAAGGCGATTAAGAAGACGCCTGCGCCGAAGCCATCCTTGGCGGTATAATAGGGATGGAAGGGCACGGTATCCTGCGGCCCCTTCACTTCCACGCCGGTCGGGTTCGAGGAACCGGGAATATGCAGCGCCCAGATATGCAGGATGATGACGCCCGCAATCACGAAGGGCAGCAGGAAGTGGAGCGAGAAGAAGCGGTTCAGCGAAGCGTTGCCGGGGGCAAAACCGCCGAGCAGCCAGGTCTGGATCGGCTCACCCACGACTGGGATCGCGCCGAACAGGCCGGTGATGACCTTCGCGCCCCAGTAGGACATCTGCCCCCAAGGCAGGACATAGCCCATGAAGGCAGTCGCCATCATCAGCAGGAAAATGACGAGGCCGAGCAGCCACACCATTTCGCGCGGCGCCTTGTAGCTACCGAAATAGAGGCCGCGGAAGATGTGGAGATAGACCACGATGAAGAAGAAGCTGGCGCCGTTGGCATGAGCATAGCGCATCAGCCAGCCCGCATTCACGTCGCGCATCGTCTGTTCGACGGTGCCGAAGGCGACCAGGTCATTGGCGCCATAATGCATCGCCATGACGACGCCGGTGACGATCTGGATCACCAGCGCGAGGCCGGCGAGGACACCGAAGTTCCAGAAATAGTTAAGGTTGCGCGGGACCGGATAGCCGGCACCGACCGCGTTGTAGACGAGACGCGGCAGCGGCAGCTTCTCGTCGACCCACTGCATCACAGGATGCTTGGGGGTATATTGCTCAGCCCAAGGAAAGCTCATGTCGGTCCCCCTCAACCCACGAGAATGGCGGTGTCGGAAGTGAAGCTATACTTCGGCACTTCCAGGTTCTTGGGGGCAGGCCCCTTACGGATGCGAGCGGCCGTGTCGTAGGACGAACCGTGGCAGGGGCAGAAATAGCCGCCAAACTCGCCGCGATTCTCGCCTTCACCCGCGCCCAGCGGCACGCAGCCCAGATGGGTGCAGACACCCATCGTCACCAGCCACTGCTTCTTGCCGTCGACGGTCCGCTCTTCCAGCGTCTGCGGGTCGCGCAGGGTGGAAGGATCGACCTTGTCGGCTTCGGCGATTTCCTTCGGCGTCAGCTGGCGCACGAACAGCGGCTGACTGCGGAAAGTGGTCTTGATCGCCTGGCCCGGCTGGATCGCCGAAAGATCGACTTCGGTCGACGCGAGCGCCAGCACGTCTGCGCTGGGATTCATCTGGTCGACGAGAGGGAGGACTACGGCGACTGCGCCTACGCCAGCAAAGCTGACGGCAGCGATGTTGATGAAATCCCGGCGGCGTACGCCATCTTCGCCGGATGGACCCGTACCGTCTATCTGTTCAACGCTCGCCATGCACCTCTACCCTTGCAAGACTTCCCTGTCACACCGGAATGCCGTTACCGGCGCTGATTATCAAGGGTTTTGGGCACTCGACCAAGGGTCGACCCGCCTCCCCCCGGCGTGGTTCGAGGGGCGTGATAACCGCACTGCGCCCGCTTTGCCAGCCGCAATATCACCTAGTCTGTTGCAAATGCTCTTGATCGACTATGGCGCACCCCATGCGTATCGCCCTTTACCAGCCGGAGATTGCCGGCAATGTCGGCGCCATCCTGCGCCTTGCCGCCTGTTTCCAGGTGCCGGTCGACATCATCATGCCCACCGGATTCGCCTTTTCCGACGCCCGCCTGAAACGCGCGGCGATGGACTATGGGGAATCGGCCGAAGTTACGCGCCATGCCAATTTCACCGCCTTCGATGCGGATCGGCGCGCGCAGGGCCGCCGCCTGCTGCTGATGAGCGCCCATGCCTCGCAGAAATTGCCGGAGGTGCAGTTTCAGCCCGACGACGTACTGCTGATGGGATCGGAAAGCGCCGGCGTGCCGACCGACGTGCGCGATCTGGCCGATATCCGCATCCGCATCCCGATGGCACCCGGTTTTCGATCCTTGAACATCGCCGTGTCCACAGGCATCGCCGTTGCAGAAGCCCTACGCCAGACCGGAAAGTTTCCCGAATGACCGACAGCAACCCTGTGCCCGCCGTGCCTTTCCCGCTCGATGCCCGGCAACAGGCTGCACGCAACTGGTTCGAATCGCTGCGGGACCGGATCTGCGCCGAGTTCGAGGCGATCGAGCGGGAAGCGGGAAGCGATGCGCGCTTCCACTTCACGGCCTGGGATCGCGAAGCCGAAGGACAGGCCCCCGGCGAGGGCGGTGGCGGCGTCCGCGGCGTGATGAAGGGCAAGGTGTTCGAAAAGGTCGGCGTCAACGTCTCCACCGTGGGCGGCGAATTTGCTCCCGGCTTTGCCCAGACCATTCATGGCGCGGGCGACAATCCCGCTTTCTTCGCTACCGGGATCAGCCTGGTCGCGCATATGGCCAATCCGCATGTGCCCGCCGTGCATATGAACACCCGCTATCTGGTGACGACCAAGAGCTGGTTCGGCGGCGGCGCGGATCTCAACCCGCCTTTGCCGCGCGAGGACGATACGGCGCATTTCCATGATGTGCTCAAAGCCGCCTGCGATGCCCATGATCCGGACCATTATCCTCGTTTCAAGGCATGGGCGGACGACTATTTCTTCATCCCCCATCGCAATGTGCATCGCGGTGTCGGCGGCATCTTCTACGATCATCTGGAATGTGCCGACAACGATACCGCGTTCGACGCGAATTTCGCCTTCACCCGCGCGGTCGGCGACGCTTTCCTGAACGCCTTCCCGCCGATCGTGCGGCGACGCATGGACGAATCGTGGAGCGATGAGGATTATCGCACCATGTTGGAATGGCGTGGTCGCTATGCCGAATTCAATCTCGTCCATGATCGCGGCACCTTGTTCGGCCTCAAGACCGGCGGCAACATCGACGCGATTCTGATGAGCCTGCCGCCGATGGCGAGCTGGAACTGATGCCCTTCATTCCGGTCGAACCGGGCATGGTGGCGACGGTTGTCACGCATCTGGAAATGCTGGAACGGCCCAAGCCCGCGCCGATCCCGCCCGCACCGCTGCGATTGGCCCCTTGGAAACAGCCGGACCTTCGCGCCTATCGCACCCTGTTCCGCCGGGTGGGGACGCCATGGCTATGGTTTTCACGGCTGGTGATGGCCGATTCGGATCTTGCCGCGATCCTGCATGACCCGGCCGTGGAGGTCTATGCGATCACCGATCCGCGCGGGACCGAAGTCGGCTTGCTGGAACTGGATTTCCGATCGCTGCCCAATTGCGAGTTGAGTTTCTTTGGGCTGGTGCCGGAACTGAATGGCAAGGGCCTGGGTCGCTGGCTGATGGCGCAGGCCAAGTCGCTCGCGTGGCGCAAGGGCGTGGAACGTTTCTGGGTCCACACCTGCACGCTCGACAGCCCGGCGGCGCTGGGCTTCTATATCCGGTCGGGCTTTACGCCCTATGGGCGCGAAATCGAAACCTTTGCCGATCCGCGACTGGCCGGCATACTCCCGCCCGAGGCGGCACCACATATGCCACTTCTGGACGTGCGATAGGCGTTCAGCTGAAAATGTCCGACATATCCTGCGGCTGGGCCTGCCGATAGAGGCGTGCCAGCATGACCAGCATATAGACCTGGGCGATGCTGGACACCGCAGCGCCGGCCAGACCACCGGCCAGGCGCGCAGCATCCGCCCCGCCGGCCAGACCAGCCAGCGATCCGATGATCGCCTGCGCTGCCGATCCGGCGATGGTGGACAACAGCATGACGATGATGAGGAAACCGAACAGGCGCCAGAAATAGCCCTGCGTTAGCGCCCATGCCTGTCGCAGCGAATCCATCACGCCCAATCGCGTGTCGATCACCACCGGGTTGAGCAGCACGAGCCGGATGCTGGCGAAAAAGACGATGCCCGCCAGACCGAAGCCCAGCAGCAGGCCAGCCGCAGCGGCCAGTTGCTTGGAGGCCAGCGAGAAGACCACGCCCACCAACGCCGCCGCCACGAAAATGCCAGCCACGGCGCCGACCACGACCAATGCCGTGCCGATCAGCACCGGCAGGCGCGCGAAGCTGAGGCGCAATGCCTCCCCCACGCTGATGCCGGGACGCAACGCCAGCGCGAACAAGGCAAGCGCCCCGAACCAGATGAGGATGATGGTCAGCAGCATTGCCAACCCGAAGCCCGGCGGCATCGCCGGAATCGCATCCGGCTTGGGCTGGGCGAACCAGGCCTGCAATTCGGGCGGCATCATTTCCTGGAGGATGAGGCCGGGGAGCGCGACGAACAACAGCGCCACCGGAAAGAGCAGGGTCGCTTCGCGCGCGACGAAGGCCACCGCCTCCTCCCACGCCTTGCCGATCGACATTGTCGCCATATCTATGCTGCCTGCCCTATCATGCTGGAAATGCGGCGCGAGACTTGATCGCTCGGCCAGTCCAAGTCAAGGAAGCGCCCTATGTCCGATGTTTCTTCCGATCTTCCGCCGCCCTTTCCCACCTCCGTCGAATGGCGGGTCGATCCCGGTCTGGTCGACTATCCGGGCGCGCTGGCGGAAATGGAGGCACGCGCAGCCGCGATGTACGAAGGCGATGCGCAGGAACGGGTCTGGCTGCTGGAACATCCGCCGCTCTACACCGCCGGCACCAGCGCCGATCCGACCGAACTGCTGGATCCGCGCTTCCCGGTGCATGATGCCGGGCGCGGCGGTCGCTATACCTATCACGGTCCGGGGCAACGGATCGGCTATCTCAACATCGACCTGCGCGAACGGGGCAAGGACGTCCGCAATTTCGTGCATCATCTGGAAGGCTGGATGATCGCGGCGCTGGGCGACCTTGGCATCGCAGCCCGTCGCGCAGAGGGGCGGATTGGCATCTGGACCGACGACCCGCAAGGGCGGGAGGCCAAGATCGGCGCATTGGGCATCCGCGTGCGGCGCTGGGTGACGCTCCACGGCTTTGCGATCAACGTCGATCCCGACCTGTCCCATTTCGGAGGCATCGTGCCGTGCGGCATCAGCGAATTTCCGGTCACCAGCATCGCGGCGCTCAACGGCAACGCGTCGATGGCGGCGTTGGATATAGCGCTCAAAGCGCATTTTCCTGCCTTCCTCGGCAACCTTAAGCGTTGCGGCACGGGGGTTGAGGAATGTGACACAGGCCGTTAGGTTTGCGACTTTCGCCGGGCGGGGGAATTGCCGGGCACCCATCATTTAAGGAAACCCGGATGCGTTTTGCCGCAAAGACGTTCTTTACCCTGACCCTGATCGCCGCGATCCTGCCGCTGGCGGCGTGCGGCGGCAAGGAAGAAGGCGGCAACAAGGTCCAGATGAAGGATATGGAAGTGGTGGACGGTACCGCGACCGATGCCATGACCGATCTGGACGGCGTACAGAGCGAAGGCACTGCCGTTGCCCTGCCCGGCAACAACAGCGCGGACGCCAGCAGCGCGCCAGCCAAGCCCGCCCCGGAAAAAGCGCCGGCCGAAGAAGCGGAAGTCCTGTCCGACCAGTAGGACTGGCGCGATCGTTCAGGGTTGATACAAGGGACCGGACAGAATGAGGGCGGCATTTATAGCGCCCTTCCAGAGAGGCAATAATCCATGACTTCGCGTTTCCCGTTGCGCCGTGCGATCGCCGGTCTGACCCTGACGGTCGCGCCGATGCTGGCACAACCCGCATCGGCCCAATTCTTCTGGTCGCCGCCCGACATGAGCGCGCCGCCGCTAACCGATGCGGCCGCCGCGACCGCGCTCGGCCTGCCGGGCGCCACACCCGCGGAGATCAAGGCCGGCCTCGCCTGGAATGTGCGCGCCGCGCTCAATGTCGCGGCGCTGCAATGCCAGTTCGAGCCGACTCTGCTGTCGACCAGCAATTACAACGCCATGATCGCCCATCATGACGCAGAACTGGATGTGGCCCAGGCCGCGCTGCTCGGCTATTTCCAGCGCACTGTCGGCAAGGGCAAGGCAGGCCAGTCAGCGTCCGACATGTATAATACCCGCATCTATTCGAGCTATTCGACGGTTCAGGCACAGAAGGGCTTCTGTCAGACGACCGCGGAAGTCGGCCGGCAGGCCATCTTCGCCGATCGCGGCACGCTCAATGAAGTGGGTCGCGTCGGATTGGGGCCGATCAAAAAGTCGCTCATCGCCGCAGGGGAGCAATATTATGGCACGCCGGGCTATGACTATAGCGTGACCCTGCCATCCTTCGATCCCAAATGCTGGAAGAAGGGCGTATTGCTACCAGTCTGCCACCAGGCATGGAATGACAAGACCGGCGTAACGCCCTGATCCCGCTCAGCGCAGGCCCAGATATTTATGGGCCTGCACGGTCAGCCGCCATTGTGGCCGGTCCATGACCAGAGCGATGGCTGCGCGAGCGTTGTCGGCGGCATGGGGATCATCCAGCGGCTGGAGCAGATGATGGTCGAACGCCCATTGCTCCATCGCCGCCAACTCGGCCAGATCATGCCCGCCATCGGGCTGCGGCCAGACCAGCTTCAATTCGTTGCCGGACTGCTGCACCACATCGCTACCTGCCTTGGGGCTGATGCAGATCCAGTCGATGCCGGGGTGCGCGGCGATGGTCCCATTGCTCTCGATCGCGATGGTGAAGCCCCGTGCATGCAGCGCATCGACCAGGGGATCATCGACCTGAAGCATCGGCTCCCCGCCGGTCAGCACGATATAATGACCCGCAACGCCCTCACCCCAAAAGGCGAGCGCGGCGTCGGCCAGCGCGGCGGCATCGGCGAATTTGCCGCCACCAAGCCCATCCGTTCCTACGAAATCGGTGTCGCAAAAGCGACACACGGCATCGCGTCTGTCCTGTTCCCGGCCACTCCACAGGTTGCAGCCGGCAAAACGCAGAAACACTGCACGCCGTCCCGCCTGAACGCCTTCCCCTTGCAGGGTCAGGAACATTTCCTTGACCGCATAAGCCATCGCCATCCGCCTTTCAGGGCCTGGCGGCGTAAATGGTGGGATCGGGCAGGCCAGCTTCCTCATAGCCCTTCGACCGCAGACGGCAACTGTCGCACAGGCCGCAATGCTTGTTGTCGGGCGTAGGGTCGTAGCAGGACCAACTGATGCCGGCGTCCAAGCCCAGCCGATGGGCCTCGCGGGCAATGTCCGCCTTGCTCATATATTGGAGCGGTGTCTGAATACGGATCGGATGCCCCTCCACCCCGGCCTTGGTCGCGAGCGTCGCCATCTTCTGGAACGCGTCGATGAATTCCGGCCGGCAGTCGGGATAACCCGAATAGTCGAGCGCGTTCACGCCGATGAAGATGTCACTGGCACCTGCCACCTCGGCCAGCCCCAGCGTCAGCGACAGGAAAATGGTGTTGCGTGCCGGCACATAGGTAACCGGAATCTCTTCCCCGACGCCGCCCTTTGGCACGGCAATATCTGCGGTCAGCGCCGACCCGCCGAAAGCGGTCAAATCCAGCGGCAGGACGATATGCCGAATGGCATTGAGCGATTCGGCGATGCGCGCAGCGGCGCGCAGTTCAACGCGGTGACGCTGATTATAGTCGATCGACAGTGCAAAGATGCGATAGCCAGCCTCACGCGCAAGTCCGCCCGCAACCATGGAGTCGAGCCCGCCAGACAGCAGGACGACAGCGAATTTTCCTTCATTGGCAACCATGGCCCCGCGCTACGCCTCGTTGCGCCGCAGTGCAAGTATGGGTCGCCCCGCGCGGCAAGTCATGAACAGTCGCCGATCCGCCGACCTTCGGCCGCGAAAGCGAAGGGCGCGCCGTCGGCAACCCCCTGCGAACGAATCTGCACAAGGCGGGTGGTTTCGACCCGCAGATCGGTGCGACCATTGCCGGCCGCCGCGCAATCATAGGTCACCGTAACGGCATGGGCGCTGTCACTTACGGTGAAGCTGCGGCACAAGGTGCGGCCATGCTGGACCTGAAGCAGCTGGCGCAGGTCGCTGACGCAGAGCTTGCGCGTCTCCGCGCCTTCGCCGCGTCCGCGCAATTCCCATTCCCCGGTTTCCAAAGCTTGCAGCGCCTGGGGTGCCGACAAGCCCGCCGCAGCAACGTCAGCGCCTGGCGCTGACACTATCGCCATACTCATCGCAAGCACGCCGAGCGCGTGCCATCCCGCCCTCTTCATGATCCCGCCCGATCCCGTTACCGGTTGCAAAATGTTTCCGAGCGCCAATCGCTCACCCTACGCCATGCCGGCTAATTGCGGCATTTTCATAGCGCAGGCGGCGAAAACTGCCCCAATTACAAATATCGTTAGCGAAACGATTGCCTTCAATGAGCAGCAAAACTGTCCAGCGCCAGCGGGAAGAGGCGCGAACAGAAAGCGCAGTCCACGCCGATAATGCCCTTCTCATCCGCCATCTCCGCGCGCTCGCTGGCCGGGAAACGACCGATCACATCGCGAATATGGCCAAGGTCGCAGCGACAGCCCTTCGCGAGCGGCGCCGCTTCTGAGACTCGCACCTCATCCTCCTCATGGAACAGGCGCCAGAGGATATCGGTCAGCGGCAGCGCATCATCGGTCAGTTCTTCCGCCTTCAGTGTCTGGGCCAGCGCCTGAACATGTTCCCATTCGGGATGATCGTGGCGCACATGCAGGCGTTCGCGCCCGACCTCCCCCTCTGGCAGATGCTGGAGCAGCAGGCCCGCGGCGATGCAGCCCGCACCGGCATCATGGCGCGTATCGATCTGGATGATGCTGGGGATCTGTTCGGACTGGAAAAAATAATGCTCGGCAGCCTGGGCCAGCGACTGTCCCTCCAGCGGAACGATGCCCTGATAGCGTTCACCGGATATGGCCTGGTCGAAGGTAATCGCCAGATAACCCTTGCCGAACAGACCGAACAGGGTCGGGTCCGCACCCTGCTCCGCCAGCCGATCCGCATCGAACTTCACATAGCCACGCAGGGCACCATCCTTATAATCGGCGACCAGCAGGCTGACGACGCCATTATCGGTCTGCGCTTGCAGCGTCAGTTGGCCATTGGCCTGCTTGAGCGTGCTGCCCAGCAACGCCGCCAGCACCAGCGCAGAGGCAAGCAACCGCTCGATCGCAGGCGGATAGGCATGGGCGGCAAGCACCTGATCCAGCACCGGCCCGAGGCGCACAAGACGGCCGCGCGCATGGCGCGAAGGGATGGTGAAGCCCAGGGCTTGGTCGATATGGGGACTGGTCACGCTATTTCCTTCCGATCCCTTCACCCCGAAAGCCGCGAGGGCCCGCCCTTCGCTCTTCAGCGCAGGACAGGCCCCGACGATTTCGTGGGCGAACGGGAAATTTCGCCCGAATATAAGGTCCGCTTACAGCTTTCCAAGCGCCCAGAGCAGAACCGACTTCTGCGCATGGATGCGGTTTTCCGCTTCGTCCCAGATCAGCGATTGCGGGCCGTCGATCACCGCCTCGACTACTTCCTCGCCGCGATGAGCGGGCAGACAGTGGAGGAATTTGGCATCGGGCTTGGCACCGGCCATCAGGTCTGGCGTCACCTGATAAGGCATCATCGCCGCCAGCTTTGCCTCGGCATGCGCCTGCCCCATGGAAATCCAGGTGTCGGTGACGATCACGTCGGCACCCGCCACCGCTTGTGCCGCATCGCGGGTGAGCGTGATGGTCGACCCGGCCGCCTGCGCCGCCGCTGCAAAGGACGGATCGGGATCATAGCCCTCGGGAATGCCCATGCGCACGTCGAACTTGAGCAGCCCCGCCGCCTCCACGATCGAATGGAGGACATTATTGCCATCACCCAGCCACGCCCACTGGCTACCGGGCAGCGCCAGCCCATGCTCGACCACAGTCAGCAGGTCAGCGACGATCTGGCAGGGATGCGACAGGTCGGTCAGCCCATTGATGACCGGGACGCTGGCATAGTCGGCCATCTCCTCGATCTTGGCATGATCGTCGGTGCGGATCATGATGGCATCGCACATGCGGCTGAGCACGCGTGCCGTGTCGGCAATGGTTTCGCCGCGACCGATCTGGCTGGTCGCGCCCTCCAGAATCAGCGATGTGCCACCCAGTTGGCGAATCGCCATGTCGAAGCTGACGCGGGTACGGGTGCTGTTCTTTTCGAAGATCATCGCCAGCGTATGGCCGGCCAGCGGTGCGTCAGCGTCCACCCAACCCTTGGGCTTGCCCTGACGCGCGGCCTTCCGGTCAATGGCGTCGGCGATCATCGCGGCAATCGCGTCGCCGCCCGCATCGGTGAGATTCAGGAAATGCTTGGTCATATCATTACCCCCACAGCCGTTCGGGCTGAGCCTGTCGAAGCCCGCTTCTTCGTTTGAAGAGAACGGCCCTTCGACAAGCTCAGGGCGAACGGAGGTTGGTTTTAAGCCGCCTTGGCTTCGGCGAAGGTCCGCGCGCCGGCGGAGATCTTCTCGATGCACTCGGCGATGTGGCTTTCCTCGATGACGAGGGGCGGCAGGATGCGCAGCACATTCTGGCCGGCCGACACGGCCAGCAGGCCATGATGGTCGCGCAGATGGCCGACAAAGGCGCGCGCATCATAGGCGTCCTTCATCTTGACGCCCAGCATCAGGCCCATGCCACGCACATCCTCAAACATGTCGTCATGATTGGGGATGAGTTGCTCCAGCGCCGACCGCAGACGTGCGCCCATAGCCATCACCTGATCCAGGAACCCTTCTGCCAGCACTTCTTCCAGTACGGTGATGCCGACCGCCATGGCAAGCGGATTGCCGCCATAGGTGGACCCATGGGTGCCGAACACCATGCCCTTGGCCGCTTCCTCGGTGGCGAGGCAGGCGCCGAGCGGGAAGCCCGCGCCGATGCCCTTGGCCACGGCCATGACGTCTGGCGTAATGCCATATTGCTCATGCGCGAAGAAGGTGCCGGTCCGGGCATAGCCGCACTGCACTTCGTCCAGGATCAGCAGCAGGCCATGTTCGTCGCATGCCTTGCGCAACCCCTTGAGGAAGTCCTGCGTCGCCGGCGTCACGCCACCTTCGCCCTGCACCGGCTCCAGCAGGAATCCGGCGGTGTTGTCGTCGATCGCCGCCAGCGCCGCGTCGAGATCGTTGAAGGGCACGACCTGAAAACCGGGCAACAACGGTTCGAAGCCATCGCGCATCTTGGGCTGGCTGGTGGCCGAAATGGTGCCCAGCGTGCGGCCGTGGAAGGCGTTGTCGAAGCTGATGATCTTGTGCCGATGCGCTTGCCCATTGGCGAAGTGATAGCGGCGCGCGGTCTTGATCGCGCACTCGACCGCTTCCGCACCCGAATTGGTGAAGAAGACAGTATCGGCAAAGCTGTTATCGACCAGCTTCTGCGCGAATTGCTCCCCCAACGGCGATCCGTAGAGGTTGGAGATGTGCATCAGCGTCGCGGCCTGATCGGCGATAGTCTGCACCAGTTTCGGATGGCCGTGACCAAGCAGATTGACCGCAATGCCGCTGGCGAAGTCGAGATAGCGCTCGCCGCGCTCCCCGATCAGATAGCAGCCCTCGCCTCGCACCGGACGAACATCGCACCGGGGGTAAACGGGCATGAGCGGCGTAATCGACATGAGCCTTCCCTTTCTGGGTGATGGTGCGCGTCCTGTGCGCATTGGTAGAACGCAAAAAGGCGGCCCCCGCCGGGCCGCCCTTCGCGAGCACCGCCTATACAAGCGGCATGTTGGGGGCGCAACCCCGCCCGGACGGGCGCTCTCGCTCTGCCTTAGCGGCCGATCTGGTTCCAGGCTTCGGCGATTTCGGCGATGATGTCGCGGGCCTGCTCGACCGGCTCAGCCGAGCGGTCCTTGGCGCCTACCAGCAGCAGGCGGCGGGCTTCGCGATAGATTTGAGCCAGGCCGACCGAAATGTCGCCCCCCTTGTCGAAGTCCAGGCTCGATTCAAGCGCGAAGAGGATCGACATGGCACGGGCCTGCTTGTCCGATACCTTCATGCGGTCGCCCTGCCGTTCGGCCAGCGCTGCCGCTTCAAGCGCCAGCAGCAACTCGTCGAACAGGATCTTGACCAATGCGTGCGGCGTCGCACCTTCGGTGCGGCTGCCCGAATGGACCGCTGCGTAACGGCGTGCCGCGCTGGCGCCTGCATAACCCTGATTATAAAACATCGTCTGCTTCCGTCCCCGATTGACTGATTAACTGTCGCTGTTGTTCCAGACCTCGATCTGCTGTTCGAGGTAGCTTTGTGTCGCCTTGAGCGCGGACAAACGCGTCTCCATGGCCGCGTAGACCTTGGTCAGATGCTCCTCATAATTGGCCATCTTCTCGTCCAGATCTTCGAGCTGCTTGGTAAAATCCTCGGCCAGCGCATCATAGCGCGTCTGGGCCGTCTTGAGCGGGCCGTCGCTCCGTTCGATATTGTCGCGCACTGAATCCATCAGCGCCGACAGGCCCTGGTTCGACGCGGTCGACACTTTCGGATTGACCATGTTGGTAACGCCTTCCGGGTCCGCTTCCATCGCGGCGGCCAGGCGGGTGGTGTCCAGGCTCAGCGTGCCGTCGCGGTTGGTCGAAACACCGATATCGGCCAGCGTCTTGTAGGTGCCGGTCGATGCCAGCTGGGTCGAGGTGATGCCGGACAGCTGGCGCTTCATGTCACGCACGCCCGCGACCCCGTTCAGCACACCGGAGCTGGACGAGTCCGCCCCGGTCGCCGTCGCCGTATTCAGCGCCTTCATCAACGTATTATAGGCGTCGACAAATTCCTTGAGCAGGTCGGACAGGCCGGCCGTGGGCTGGCTCATCGACAGGGTCACGCTGGTGCCGGGCGATGCCTTGTTGAGGTCGATCCGCAGATAAGGGATCGCATCATCAATCGTGTTGCTGGCATATTCATAAGCGACGCCGTCGAGCGTGACCTTGGCATTCTGCGCCGTGGACGAGCTCGTGAAGTTCATGCTCCCCAGGATGCTGCTGCTGTCATCAGCATTCGCGCTGATCGTGAAATCATTGGCTGCGCCGGTCTCGCCCTTGAACACCAGACGGGTACCCTGCGTGTCCGTGACGACGCGGGCGGTGACGCCGGTATTGGCGGCATTGATCGCCGATGCCAGGCCAGCAAATGTGTTGTTGGTCGAATCCAGCGTGATGGTGGTCGCTTCGCCGGCCGCATTGGTGATGGTGAAGCTGCCCGTACCGATCACGGTGCTGCCCGTCGAACCGCTGGACGCGGCAGAGGAATAGACGCGGGCGGTCGCGAGTTGCTCGACCGTCAACTGGGCCGGCAGGCCGCTGGGAGTACCACCGCTCAGCATCGTCACCGACGCAATGCTGGTGTCGTTGGACGCAGCAGTACCGGTATAGGCCGCGCCGGACAGCACCTCGGTCAGCGCGTCGGCGAATGTATCCAGCGAGCTGATGGCGGAAGCCAGGGCAGAAATACGCGAGCTGTTCAGCGTCTGCTGATTGGTGATCGCGGTTTGCTTGGGCTCACGGGTCGCGCTGACCAGACTGGACACCAACGCCGAAGTGTCGATGCCCGACCCTGCGTTGAGCGCGGTCAAAATGCTGCTGCCTACCGTGGTCATGCGCTTTCCTTTCAGGGGGATAGAACGGCAGTAGCGACAAGATCTTTAGGAAAGATTTTCGTGGCGGGGCTGGGTCGGGTTGAGCCGCCATCATCGGCTCCGAGACAGGAAAAGGCATGAGCCGCACGGAACGGATCATGCCTTTTCAAACCGGTAGCGCGGTGAATGTCAGTTGGTGGAAATTGCCACCTGTTCGACGGTGCCGCGTGAAATCTGGGCATGCGCCGCATGGGAGTAGGACGCCCGTTCGACAATGCGCTTGGCCAGCACTGCGGCATGTTCGACCGCCTCCTTGCTGGCGGGGGGCAACGGAACCAGCACCATCGGGCGCGGAATCATCGCCTGGATTGCCCCGGCGGCATCGTCCACGCTGCCTACGCCGGACTGGAGATCGGCAAGTATGTCCGCGATGCGGGCGTGAACCTCGACATATTCGGCAACGCTGGCCAGATCGTCGTCGATCGTGACGGTATCGGCCTGTGCGGTGGCAGGTTGCTGGATACTGTCGCGCACGGCCGTCTGCGCAGAACGACTGGCCGCCACAGACTGCACGGTCTGGACGGGAGAAGGCGCACGCGACACCGTCCGGTCCACCGGCGGCAGTTTGGTCCTAGATACATAGTCGTTCATGACGCACCACCAGAATGCATCCCCACAACAGGCATTACGTCCAGCTGCGGTTAAACTTTAATGGAGAAGCAGAATTTTTTTCAGCCAAGGTCAGATACAGGGCAATGGCGATCGGGATGAGACCCGGACCGGGCAAACCAACCATACCGCCAACCAGCTGGAACAGCGGTAGAAAATAGACCAGAATCGGCATCACTCGCCCCTGTCCGGCAGCCAGCAGCAGCACCGCTATCGCCGCGAAGGACAGGGTGTCGTAGGACAGCATATAGGGCGTGGCCGACATGGCGCAGGCAAGGAAGAGGAGATTCGCCGACAGGTCGGTTGCGACCGGGCGGTGGCGAAAATGCAGCCAGACGAGCATGGCAGCAAGGATGGCAAGCGCCATCTGAAGCCCGCTCGCCCAAGGCACGGCCATCCCCATGACGCGCAGGTTCATGAACAAGGTCGCCATGAACGGACCGGCCAGATGATCCGGATCGCTGAGCACCAGTGACTGGTTGGCAATGCCGGTCTGGATGTAGATGCGCCAGATATCGACGCCCCAGAGCAGGGCGACGAGCGCGACCAGTGTCAGGCTAGACAGGGTCGCAGCGATGAAGGCCCGCCAGTTGCGCGTTGCGATGAATAGAATCGGCAGAAGCAAAGCGAGTTGCGGCTTGACCAGCAACAGGCCCACCAACCCGCCGGCCAGCCAAGGTCGCTCCTCACGCCAGCGTAGGACCATCAGGATGATCGCGGCGGCAAACAGCGCGAACTGGCCGGACATGATGCCAAGCAGCGCGGCGGGCGAGGCCAGCAGCAGGGCAAGCGGCCGATAATCGCGCATCCATAGCCGGAGCGAAGCAGCGAAGCAGGCAGCCCCGATCAGGGTCCACAGCGCCAGTGCTGGGAGATAGGGCATCAGGCCAAAGGGCGCGCCCACCAGCAGTGCGACCGGCGGATAGGACCAGAGCTGGCCCGGATAGCCCTCCCCCACGATCGGCCCCAACGCGGCGAGATAGGTGTCCATGTCGTAGTAGCGTTCCGGACCGGTTTCCCAAGCCGCGCGGCCGTACATCCAGATATTGAGGAAGTCCCGACCCACCACCAACGATGTACCATCGCGCGGGATACCATGCCCGGTCGTCAGGGTAAGCAGATAGGCAGGGACGAAGACCAGCAGCAGCAGGCCGGCCCCGACCCACAATAGGCGCAGTCGATCGACCATCGCCGCTATTGCTTCTGTCCGTTCGCGTCGAAGCGCATGTCTTCGGGGACGGTGATGAAGGGACGGTCCATTTCCGTGGCCATTTTGTTTTCGACCCGGAAGACGAAGGCCAGCACGGTGGCCACCGCCATGAAGAGCCCTTCATTGACGATCTGCCCGGCGCGCGAGGTGAAGTAGATGGCACGGGCGAGGTCGGGATATTGAAGGACCGCAACGCCATTTTCATCCGCCAGTTCGCGGATCGATGCGGCGATCGCATCGCAGCCGCGTGCGACCACGACCGGCGCGGCATCAACGCCGGGCTTGTAGCGCAGGGCAACGGCGAAGTGGGTGGGGTTGGTGATGATGACGCTGGCTTCGGCCACAGCCTGTCGAGTGGAGCCGTTCAATACCTCGAACTGGCGGCGACGGATTTGCCCCTTGAGTTCGGGCGACCCTTCGCTTTCCTTATGTTCGTCCTTGATTTCCTGCTTGCTCATGCCGAGCCGCTTGGCGCGCTGCATGATCTGCGCGGGCACGTCGATGCCCGCGATCAGGAACAGGCCGCCCGCCATGACGAGGCAGGTCAGGATGAAGATATTGCCCAGATCAGCCATGGCGGGCGCAACGCCCATCTTGCCGAGCGCCGTGATTTCCGTCAGCCGGTCCCAGATCAGCCAGACGCCGATGCTGCCGAGCAGGCCCACCTTGGCCATCGACTTGACCAGTTCGATAAGGCCCTGCGTGCCGAAAATCTTCTTGATGCCGGCGGCCGGATTCATCTTCGACGCCTTGGGCGCGAAGGCGCCGGGACGGAAGCCGAGCGAGCCGAGCAAGGCCGGCGCGGCGATCGCAGCGATGAACGTGGCCAGCATGACGCCGGCGGCCGGAACAGCGACCGCACCAAGCAGTTCAGCACCGCGCGCGGCAGGCGAGAAGTCGACAATATCCTCGCGCCGGAAACGCAGCGCATCGGCCAGCATGTCCGCCAGCGCATCGATCAGGGAAGGCCCGGTGATCGCCAGCCAGGCGATGCCGGCCATGACCACCAGCGCCGTACCCAGTTCGCGCGACTGGAGGATGTCGCCCTTCTTGGCGGCATCATTCAGTTTTTTCTGTGTCGGCTTTTCGGTCTTTTCGCCGCCGCCGGGACTGTCCGCCATGGCTTACCGTCCTTCCGCGATCGACTGGGCTTCTTCGAGGCCAGCCTTGAGCGATGCGGTGATGCCTTCGGCCATGATCGGCGCGGCGATGGCGAGGAGGACGATGCCCGCCATCATCGCCACCGGCATGCCGACGGCGAACAGGTTGAGCGAGGGGGCGGCACGGGCCAGCATGCCCATGATGATCTGCACCAGCACCAATGCGAAGCCGACCGGCAGCGCCACAGTGACGCCCGCGCCGAGCAGCGAGCCGCCGAAGGTGACAAGGCGCCAGACCGTGTCGTTGGACAGGATCGCGCCGCCCGGCGGGATTGCCTCATAGCTTTGCACGACGAAGCTGGCGAGCAGCAGATGGCCGTCCATGCCGAGCAACAGGAAGGTGGCGAGGACCGACAGGAAGGTGCCCAGCACCTGCGTCGACTGACCCGACGACGGATCGACCATCGCCGCGAAGTTGAGGCCCATGGCGTTGCCAATGGTTTCCCCCGCGACAAAGGCGGCTGCATAGCCGATCTGGACCGCGAAGCCGAGGGCCAACCCTGCCAGCACTTCGCCAGCGACCATCATCACGCCTTCGAAACTGGCGACGCCGTCGTGCGGCAGGGTGATGGTGACGCTGTTGAGCGCAGCGAGGCCGAGCGCCAGGCTGAGGATCAGGCGCAGTTGCAGCGGCACGGCCGGCGCACCGAACACCGGCGCGGCAATGAAGGCCGCGCCCGGCCGGATCATCGCGATCAGCCAGATCCAGAGCTGCGTTTCGACGGCGGTGAAGCCGGGTGCGATCATTGGAGCAGGTCCGGGATACGTTCGAAGATTTCGCGAGTGAAATCGGCGATCAGCACCATGATCGACCCGCCGAACAGCGCCAGCATGCCGCCCACGACGATGATCTTGGGAATGAAGCTCAATGTCTGTTCATTGATCGAGGTCGCGGCCTGGACCATGCCGATGATGACGCCCGCGATCAGTGCCGGGATCAGCACGGGCGCGGCGGCAAGCGCCGTGATCCACAGCGCCTGCTGGGCCAATCCCATGAAGAAATCGGCGTTTTCCATCGGATTAGATTGCCCATTCCGTTCGGTTCGAGCCTGTCGAGAACAAGGCCCGGTGAGCGGTTCTCGACCGGCTCGAACTGAACGGGTGTTGGGAAGGTGGCGGACTCATGTCGCGAACGACCCCGCGAGGGAACCCATGGTCAGCGCCCAGCCGTCGACCAGCACGAACAGCAACAGCTTGAACGGCATGGAGATGATCGTGGGAGACAACATCATCATGCCCAGCGCCATCAGCGTGGACGCAACGACAAGGTCGATGATGAGGAAAGGCAAGAAGATCATGAAGCCGATCTGGAACGCGGTCTTCAACTCGCTAGTGACGAAGGCCGGCAGCAGGATGGTGAAGGGGATATCGTCCGGCGTGTTGAAGGCTGGGGCCTTGGCGAGATTCTGGAACAGCTTGAGGTCGCTTTCGCGGGTCTGCTTGGCCATGAAGCCGTGCAGCACCTTGCCCGAGCGGCCGACCGCCTCCTCGATACTGATCTGGCCCTTGCCATAGGGATCGAAGGCCTGCGCATTGATCGCGTCGATCGCCGGGCGCATCACGAACAGAGAAAGGAACAGGGTAAGGCCGACCAGCACCTGATTGGGCGGCGTCTGTTGCAGCCCCAGCGCCTGACGCAGCAATGACAGGACGATGATGATGCGGGTGAAGCTGGTCATCATGAGCACAAGCGACGGCAGCACCGTCAGCAGGCTCATCAGGACAAGGATCTGGAGGCTGAGCGAGAGCGAGCGGCCGTCGCCCGAAATCTGGCCCATGGCGCGGCTTAGCGCGCCACCATTGTCCGCTGGCGGTGCAGCAGTGGGTGCCGCCTGCGCGAAGGCGGGGACCGTAAATAGCAGGACAGCCAAAAGCACGATCGCGATGGCTGCGACAATCAGGCGATAGCGCCCTGCCCTCGCAGGAATGACGAGGTCAGCGCAGGCGGACATGATCGCCTTCCGCGATCTTCTCGATCCGGCTGCGAGTAACGGACAGCAGGATTTTCTTGCCCTCGAACTCGACCACGGCGAGCTTGCCGAAGGCGCCCATCGGCAGCGCTTCAAGCAGCTTCAGCGACCGGTCGCCCTGCCCTGCGATCATGCCGGGTTGATATTTGCGCCACAGCCACAGCGCGCCAAAGGCCATGCCGCCCACCAGCGGCAGCAGGATCAGCAGTTTGACGAAATACCAGAACATGAAATGGCCTGCCCGCAGTCATGGTTAACCACGCCTGCGATCCGCAGTTTCGCGGCGGAAGGCAAGCTTAAAATCAGTCGATTACCGTCAGCCGCGTCGTTCGATGCCGGCCAGGCGATTTTCGGTCGCGGCGATATCCACGATGCGGATGCCATAGCGGCCATTCACCGTGACGACTTCACCCTTGGCGATCAGCGCGCCATTGACCATGATGTCGAGCAGATCGTCAGCCTGACGATCCAGCTCCACGATGCTGCCTTCGGCCAGATCCATCACTTCGGCGAGGCGCAGCGACGTGGAGCCGACCTCCACCGACATGCGGACCGGGATGTCGGCCAGCAGCTTGAACTGGCGATTGTTGGTCATGCGGCTCAGCGGATCTTCGCCACGCTCCATGCGGGGGGCTTCGCTCATGTCGCTCATTGATCGGGTTCCTGTGCAAGCTTTTCAATCTGGAAGGCGGCGCGGCCTTCCTGTTCGCCGATCGTGCCATGCGCGACGATGCGGTTTCCGACGATCAGCGGCAGCGATCGGCCGATGGTCACGGGGATGACGTCGCCGACCTTGAGCTGCATCAGCTCGGCCAGCGAGAGGTTGGGGCGCGCCAGCACGGTGCGGGCGGGCAAGCGAATGTCGCGCATCCGCCGGGCGATCCGGGTCTGCCAGACGGGGTCGCGATGTTCCTCATCGGCCGGCAGGTTGCTGCCCATCAGCGCCTCGACGCCGCGCAGGGCAGAAAGCGGGAAGAGGAGATCGATCGGCCATTCCTGCTCGCGGGTGATGGAGATCATGAAGCGTTGCAGCACCATCTGGTCGCCCGGCTGCGCAGCGGCAGCATAGCCGACCGCGCTTTCACGCAGAATCAGCCCCTGTTCCAGCGGCAGGATATCGGCCCAGGTTTCGACCAGGCGCGTGACGATCGTGTCGGACAGGCGGGCGATCAGCCGGTCTTCGGTCGGGGTGAACTCGCCGCGCGCGGGCAGCGGGCGATTGCCGATGCCGCCATAGAAGCAATCCACCATCGTGGAAATCATCGCCGCGTCCATGCGCAGCAGCATCTGCCCCTTCAAAGGCAGCAGGCGATAGATGGACAGGCTGCAAAAGGCGGGAATTTCGGCCGACCAGGCACCGAAGTCGAGCACGCGCGTATCCTGCGCCTCAACCATCGGGCGTACGCCGGCGATCGGCTCGATCAAGGCGCGCATGCGCCGGCCGAGCTTCTCGCTCAGCCGGTCCAGCCCCGACAGCATGATCGGCGCCTGAGAATCCCCGCGCCCGAAAGCGTAGGTTTGTACGTCGTCCATCTTGGTCCCCTGCACCATGACGGATCAGGGGTCATCCCGATCCTTTGGCGCAAGGCCCATTAATAACGAAAATGGTAAAATTGGGGTTAACAGGACCAAACCCCGCCCCGCGCGAACCACGGAGCGCAGGACGTTCGGAAGGCCGTTATTTACTGGATCACGAAATTCGTGAAATAGACATTATCGACGCCGCCGTAGCCCGTCTTCTGCTTCAATATGTCGTTGATAATGCCCTTGATCTTGCCCTGGAGCATCTGCTTGCCCTTGGGCGTGTCGAGCACTTCCTGCGGCTGTTCGGCCAGCATCATCAGCACAGAACTGCGGATCGGCATTTCATGCTGCTTGATCGCAGCAATGACGCGATAGTCATAATAGGTCGATACGGCGACGGTGATCTGAGCGAAGGCATCCGTGTCCGACATGTTGGACGTGAAGGGCGCCTGAAGCTGGAAATAGGTGGCCTGATAGGCAGCCGGATTCGCAGGAGACGGCAGGTCGATTCCCTTGCCGGGCGCGTGACCGGCCGAGACAGCATGGCTTTCGCCACCGCCGCCGCCTTCATGGCCGCCGCCTTCACCGCCACCACCGCCGCCCTCGCCGGCCCAGCCATGGGCGGTCGCGACGGCCTGCGCATCTTCACCAGCCAGCACCAGGACCGGCTTGTTGGGATCTTCCTTCGGCCCTTCGGCCTTCGGGCTGAAGAAGCCTGCGGCATAAAGGCCGCCTGCTGCGCCAGCGCCACCCACGACGACACCCACGACCAGCAGCAGGATCATCTTCATGCCCCCGCCTTTTTTCTTCTTGGCCTTTGGTTCGTCGCTCATCTGATCTGTCCCCTGGGATTAGAGCCGGTCACGCATAGCGCGCGCGCGCGGCCCCGCCTGCGGTGTCGCCGGCGTCCATATGGTTAAGAACGGCTCCGTCATTCCCCGCTTTATGTCCGAAGGCGATATTTTCACGTTGCTGGCCGCGGCCCTGCATGTGCGACTGGGCCGACGACTGGCCCATATTCTGACCGGCTGCCTGACCCGGATTCTGGCTGCTGCTACCGGACTGTTGTTGCGCTGTGCTCTGGCTGGCTGTGCTGTCAGCACGCGCGGTTTCGGCAGGCTGGGGCGCGCGCTCGATCTTCACATCGCTGATGCGCACGGCAGACAGGCTGGCATCCAGCTTCAGCCGGTCGCTGTCCTGCCGCAATGCCTGTTCGGCCGCTTCGGTCGCTACGGTCAGGCTGATGGCAGCACCATCGTCGCCCTGACGGATATCGACCTGAATGGATCCAAGCTCGGTCGCATTGATCTGGAACCGACCCTGCGCTCCGTTTGCCGAAAGGCCGGCGATGTCTCGCGCCAGCCCGTCTATCCACTGGCCTGACACGCCCATGTCGACCACCTGCGCGCCAAGGCTGGCGGACAGGTCGACGGTCGGCATGGCGGGTGCGGCGGGCGCAAGCGGCTGCGCGGTTGGCTGGACCAGCGGCGTCAGCGGCGTGGTGCTGTCATTCACGGCCGTGGGCAGGATTAACGGCACGGCATCGGGGGTAGCATCGCTTATGGGCGCCGCCGTTTCGGTCCGGCGCGGCGCGCGCAGGCTCATATGGTCGCGGACCAGTTGAAGCAGGGACACGGCTTCTGCGCGCGGCTTGGCAGGAGCGGTCGGGGACGCGGCTTGTGCCAGATCAGGGGCTGCCGGGTCCAGGACTTCCACTGGTTCCGATGCGGCGGGCGCGACGGGTACGTCTGCGGTGGTCGTGACAGTCTCCGGTAGCGGAGCAGTCGCGACCGCGACGGAGGGTACCGCAGCAGCAGCCGTGGCGGGTGCTGGGGTTGCAGCCGTGGCGGGTGCTGGGGTTGCAGCCGGCATGGAAATCGCCGTCCCGGCCTGAGCGGTGTCGGGCAGGGCCTTACCAATGGCGGGCTGTTTCACGAGCATGTCAGTGGATACCGAAGCCGGTTCAACCGACAGCGGCACCATGGCGCTCGCCTCCGGTGCTGCCACACCGGGTGACAGTGGTTCAGCCTCGGCAGGCGACGATATTGCGCCTGACGCGACCAGCGATCGCGTCGGCATGGCGGGAGCCGGCGATGCGGGCGTCTCCGGCGTAGAACGGGTTGCGACATTGACGCTGTCGACCGGCGTGTCGGCGGCAGGCTGCGCCTTGGGGGTCGGGGCAGCAGCCGGGCGCGATGCGGCGGACGGGCCAGCGACTTCCACCCGCGTGGCAGCACCATCGGCGGTTGCGGTCGGCAGAGTTGCGGGCGCGGCGACCGGCGTTGGTGGCGCCATGACGGTGATGGTCGGCTGCACCAGCGGCTGATTATCGTCCCGCACAGCGAACTCAGCGTCATCGCTGGAGGGTTTGGCGGCTTCCGGCGCGTCGTCCGGCGTTGCTGCTGGCAGCGATTGGGTGACGGTGTCCAGCGGCGCAGCTTCGTGCAGCCGGACAGGATGGACCTTGACCGGCGCCAGCGCTGATTGCTGCTCGACGGCAGCGGGGGCGGTCGGTACATCTGGGACCGACATGGGCGCAGTCGGCAACGGGGTAGCCATCTCCCCTTCCGGCTGATCCGGCAGGGGAATGGCTGCCTCCACCCCTGTGTCAGCAGCAACAGCAGCAGGCGCCCGGTCAGCCGGAATGTCGTTGGCCGGGGTGGGATCGCGCGGCGCGACGACATCCTTTGCAGTAACAGGGGCGGCCGCTGCCTCAGTCGGTGCCGAAGCGGATATGGCGACGGCCGGGGTTGTTTCGGAATCGGGATGTGCGACAGCGAGTTGGACAGCTAATTGCGGTTTTTCAACATCCGATGCCGGGCCTGCGGAAACGGTCGCAGAGGGCGTCCCGACGAAGGTCTGACGCCATGAATTTTCTCTAACATTATGATATTCAACAATATCATCTGAAACGTCTGCACCATTCCCAGTGGCGGGCGCAGGCTCTGTCGGCTGAGCGACGGGAGTGGGTGTCGTGCCCATGCTGTTCAACAGTTGCGCGAAGCCGGCGCTGCCTTCAGTCGGCATGGCATCCCCCTTCACGCCCGTCCGTGCGGGCGTGGGGAACAGCAAAGCCTTGAGGCTGGTCAGCATAGTCATCGTCAAACGTCCCCGGTCCGCTGCATGCGGCGATAGCGCGGCAACGCCGCAAGCTTATTCTCTCGCCACTCCTCCAGGTTCGCGCGGGCGCGGTCCTTGAGGCGAGTGGCGATTTCCTTCTCGCGGTTCGCTGCAAGAGTCATGCCTTCTTTCGCCTCGACATTGCGCTTTGCGTCATAAAGGGCGCCGTCAAGCTGGCGGCCGGCCTGTTCGAGACGGGTCGCCAGTTCCTGCATCGCGGCGAAAGAGGCGCCGCTGGCCATCCCTTCTGTTTCGAACAATTCGCTGCGCACCTTGTTGAGGCGTTCGATATTATGGGCGAGCGCATTGGCCTCGTCGCGCGCGCGGGCGGTTTCGGCCACGGCCATGGCATGCTGTACATGGCGGACGCGCAGCACGCGCTGGCGACGGCCGACCAGCCCCTTCACGCGCCGAACCCGGCGATGAGGGCGTTGGCGCTGGTATCGAGGTCGATGCGGCTTTTCTGATCCTGACGAATGAAGTCGAGAATTTCCTGACGGCGGCGGACGGCTTCGTCGATGACGGGATCGTTGCCGGGACGATAGGCGCCCATCAGGATGAGATCGCGATTTTCCTCATAGGCGGCCCAGAGGCGGCGATAGACGGCGGCGGCCATGCGATGCTCGTCCGGCACGACGTCGGCCATGACGCGAGAGAGCGACTTGCCGATGTCGATGGCGGGGAAGATCGCCTGTTCGGACAACTGACGCGACAGGACGAAATGGCCGTCCACGATGGCGCGGGCGGCGTCGACGATCGGATCGTCGGTATCGTCGCCATCGGCCAGCACGGTGTAGAGCGCGGTGATCGAGCCGCCAGTGCGCGCGTCGACACCGGCGCGCTCCACCAGACGGGGGATGAGGGCGAGCGCCGAGGGCGGATAGCCCTTCATCGCCGGCGGTTCGCCCAGGGCCAGACCGATTTCGCGCTGGGCATGGGCGCAGCGCGTGAGGCTGTCGATCAGCAGCAGCACCTTCTTGCCGCGGGCGCGGAAATATTCGGCGATGGCGGTGGCGCGGGCGGCAGCGCGCAGGCGCAGCACCGGCGGATGATCGGCGGGCACGGCCACGACGACGCTCTTGCCCATCGTGTGCTTGAGCTTGGTTTCGAGAAAGTCGCTGACTTCGCGGCCACGTTCGCCGATCAGGCCGACGACGACGACATCAGCTTCGGCACCGGCGATCATCTGGCCCATCAGCACCGATTTGCCGACACCCGAGCCGGCGATGATGGCGATACGCTGACCGCGCCCGGCGGTGAGCAGCGCGTTGACGGCGCGGACGCCCAGGTCGAAGGCTTCGGTGACGCGGCCGCGATCGAGGACATTGCCCTTCACGCCATTCAATGGCCATGTGCCGCCCGCGATGATCGGCCCCTTGCGATCGAGCGGCTGGCCCATGGCGTCAATGACGCGGCCGATCAGGCCATCGCCCACCTGCACCATGTTCGCCTGACTGTCCGGTTCGACGCGGATGCCGTTTTCCAGCGGCGCGTCGGCATCGAGCGGCACCAGCAGGGCGCGGTCGCCGCGAAAGCCGACGACTTCGGCGCGGCAAACCGAGCCGTCGCTGGCCAGCACGCGCGCGCCCGATCCGATCGGACGACGGAAACCGGTGACTTCCAGCATGCCGGCATCATGGCTGACCAGACGGCCGACATGGCGCGGCGCGCGGTTCTGGACCTGCAAATGGTCGAACAGGGTTTCGGCCTGGGCGATCTGGGCACGAATCACGCCTTGCCCTCCATATCGTCCATCAGTGCGCGCAGGCGCGACAGGCGAACGTCCGGGCCATCCTCGACCCAGCCTTCGCTGGTTTCGAGGCGTACGCACCCACGGTGCATGCTCCTGTCACCCACCAGCTTGACGCCGATCGCTTCGCCTTCCAGCAGGCTGATGTCGTCGGGATGAAGGTGAAGCGCGTTCTTGCCCTCTTCATTCTCGATGAAGGCGGCGACCGTGTCGCAACGCTGGACAAGGCGTTCGATGTCGATTTCGACTTCGCCCACAATCTGTTCGACGAGGCGAACGACGGTGGCCGAAAGCATGGTGGAGAGCATGCCGCTGGGCGCAGGCGCGAGCATCTCCAGCGCTTCGGTCAGGCGGGCGCGGGCGTCCGCCTCTTCGCCATGGGCTTCGGCGGTGACGCGGCAACCTTCGTCGAAACCCTGGGTAAAAGCCTCCATCCGGGCTTCTTCCAGCAGGTCGATTTCCGGTTCGGGTTCGATCACGCCATTGCGCATCGTCGCCGCGATCGGGGTTTCGGGCGAAGCGTAGAGTGTGCGAAAGCCGCCGCTGACCGGACGGAAGCCTGCAACCGCAACCGGTGCGACGTCCGAAATAGCCTCTGCCCCCCAAATTTTAGACAAAGTCGTTCCCCTTGCCACCCAGCATGATGGTGCCGGCGTCGGCCATGCGGCGCGCGGTGGCGATGATCAGCTTCTGCGCATCGATCACTTCGGCAAGGCGGATCGGACCGCGTTCCTCGATCTCGTCGGCGATCGCCTGCGCGGCACGGGCCGACATGCAGCTGAAGATCTTCGCCTTGAGCATGTCGTTCGCGCCCTTGAGCGCCACGACCAGCACCTGGCTGTCGACGGTGCGCATCAGCGTGCCCAGATTCTTGTCGTCCATGTCGATGAGGTTGTCGAAGACGAACATCTCCTCCTCGATCGTCTGGGCGATCATCTTGTCGCGCTTGGACAGCGCCTTCATGATCCGCTGTTCATTGTCCTTGCGGACATTGTTCATCATCGCGGCCGCTTCGACCGTGCCGCCGCGCTGCGACGCCGCGCCCTGCTTGTTCACCGGGCCGCGCAGCAGCAACTGCTCCAGATCCTCCAGCGCCTCGTTCGACACCGGGCCGAGCGTGGCGATGCGGTAGACGATCTCTTCCTGATATTCGACCGGCAGCAGTTGCAGCACGTCGGCGGCGACGGGCGCCTCCAGATGAGCCAGCACGATCGCCATGATCTGCGGATGCTCCGCCTCGATCAGGGTACCGATTTCCTTGGCATCCATCCATTTCAGCATTTCCAGCTGGGTGGAGCGGGTCGGCGGGGTGATGCGCGCCAAGATGGTTTCCGCGCGTTCCTCGCCCAAAGCCTTGGTCATCGCGCCACGGATATGGCGGGTGGCGCCATAACCGATGGTGGTGCGCTTCTTGGCCTTGGTGACGAAATGATCGAGCGCCTCGTTCACTTCCTCCGGGTCGACATCCTGCACGTCATACATGGCATAGCCAAGCTGACGCACTTCGTCGGGTTCCAGACGGGACAGGATCTGGGCGGCTTCGTCTTCATCGAACAGCATCAGCAGGACGGCGGCGGCAGCGCTGCCTTTCAGCGCCTCGGGACGGCCGGGGACGATCTCAGGCATTTTCCTTTTCCTTCTTGGCGTCCTTCAGCAGATCGCGGACCACCAGAGCGGCGCGATCGGGGTCCTGCTTCACGAAATTGCGGATGAGGTCGGCGCGCTGGGCATAGTCGTAGGTCGAGGAGATCATGTCGAGCGTGACCTTCGGTTCACCGTTTTCGGTCGTAAGGACGGCGGCCTGCTTGGTGATTTCGCTCGAAATCTCGCGGCCGATCCGCTGGCCTTCCTCGGGCGTCGGGGCGGCGAGAGCCTCCTGCGGCGCGGCGCGGCGCTTGAGCAGCGGGCGGCCGATGCCGAAGATGACCAGCAGCGCGACCAGCAGGGCCGAGACATTGCGCACCAGCGGCGAAACCCAGTCGGCTTCGTACCAGGGAGCAGCGGCTTCTTCCGTCTTCAGGAAGCTGCGCGAGGACAGGGCCACCACGTCGCCACGGGTCTGGTCGAAGCCGACCGCGCCCTTCACCAGTGCTTCAAGCGCGGCGATTTCCTGCGGCGTGCGGGCCTTGCCATCGGGTGCATTGTCGAGCGCGACGGCGACCGACAGACGCTTGACGGTGCCGATGGCATCGCGGGTGACCGACACTTCACGGCCCAGCTCGAAGCTGCGGTTGAAGGTTTCCTCGGTCTTCATCAGCGGATTGGGCGGCGTGCCGGGCTGGCCGGGCTGCGCGCCATTCGCGGTCTGGCCCTGCGCCACGGCCTGACCATTGGGATTGGTCTGGGTGACGGTGGGGTTGACCGGCGCCTGATTGCTGAGCGCGCCGGGGATGCCGGAGGCTTCGCCCGTGCCCTGACCGCGCGGGTCGGAGGCCCAGGTGCCCTGTTCGGTGCGCAGGCGCGCTTCATCCTGCGGATAGGTTTCGCGGGTGCCCTGACGCTCGGCGAAGTTCAGTTCGGCATGGACCTCGGTCGAGAAATTGCCCTGACCCAGGATCGGGGTCAGCAGCGCGATCACCGACTGGCGATAGCGATCCTCGATCTTGCCCTGCACCGCCAACTGGCGATCGTCGGCGGCGTTGCTGTCATTGTCGCTGAGCAGACGGCCATTCTGGTCGACCACCGAGATATCGTCCGGGTTGAGTTCCGGGATCGACGAGGCGACGAGATGGACGATGGCGCTGACCTGCTGGTCGGTGAGCGTGCGGCCGTTGGCGAGACGCAGCATGACCGATGCCGAGGGCTTGGACCGTTCGCGCAGGAAGACGCTGGGCGGTTCGACGGCGAGATGCACCTTGGCGGTTTCGACGCTGTCGATCGCCTCGATCGTGCGGGCCAGATCCATTTCGCGGGCCGAGCGCAGCTTTTCGCCTTCGACGGCGCGCGAAGCGCCCATCGGCAAGCTGTCGATCATCGTGTTGCCGTCCGGCGCGCTCTTGGGCAGGCCCTGGGCGGCGAGCATCATCTTCGCCTTGAAATAGTCGCCTTCGCCGACGGTCATGCCGCCGCTATTGTCGAAGCCATATTTGATGCCATTCTGGTCCAGCACCTGCGCGACGGCGGATTTATCCGTGTCGGGCAGGGCGCGGAACAGGTCGCGCTGGGGCGGTTCGCGCAGCGCAAGCCATGCCGCACCGGCCACCGCGACGGTGCCGAGCAGGCCGAGCAGCGGCAGGCTCTTCGCCACGGCGGGTTGTTTGATGAAGCCGGTGAAGCGGGCCTTGAGGGCATCCATGCCCTTGGCGCCGTTACTGCCGGTGAAGGAAGCCGAGGAAGCCGGGAGAGCGGGGGCCGCGCCGCCGACAGTGGTGCTGAGTGCGTTCTCGCTCATGGTTTAAACCGGCATGCTCATAATGTCCTTATAGGCGGACAGGAGTTTGTTGCGGACCTGAAGGGTCGCTTCGAAGCTGACCGACGCCTGCTGCTTGGCCAGCATGACGGCGGCGATGTCGGTGGTTTCGCCACGCTCGAACGAAGCCGCAGCCTCGCCCGCCTGATTTTGCAGGCCGTTGACCTGTTGCAGAGCGCTGTTGAGCGCCTCGGTAAAGCCGCCGGGCGCGGTGCCCTGCGTGCCACCGACGCCGGGCGCGCCGACCGTACCGGTCGAGGCGACGTCGCGCAGGGCCGCATTTTTTTGCAGGATGGCGTTGCGGATCGCCATCACGCTGTCGGTCGGGGAAACGCCGTTGATAGCCATGGTTCAACCCTCCCTTATGCTGCGGCCAGCTCACGCATTTCGGCAAGCCGATAGCGAAGCGTGCGTTCGGAAATGCCCAGCTTGCGGGCGGCGGCAGCGCGATGGCCATCGGTTTCGCGCAGGGCGATGCGGATGGCTTCGAGTTTGCTGTGATGGGCAACGTCGCGCAGGCGGATCGGTTCGGCTGTTGCGAGGACCGGCACGGCGGCGGCCGGCGCGACGACGCGCAGCGGCTGCGGCGCACCGGTCAGGTGCAGGTCGTCCGCCTCGATCATCGCGCCATCGCGCAGAACCAGCGCACGCTGAAGCACATTGCCCAGTTCGCGGGCGTTGCCGCGCCAGTTGTGGGCGCTCAGCTTGTCCATGGCATCGGCGGTCGGCCAGACGAAGCCGGCCTTGCCCATGTCCTGCTGACGCAGGAGCATGGCAGCGGCGATCGCGGCGACGTCACCGGGACGCTCTGCCAGCGGACGCAGTTCCAGCGGCATGACGTTGAGGCGCCAGTAGAGATCTTCGCGGAAGCGGCCGGCGGCGACTTCGGCGGCGAGGTCGCGGTTGCAGGCCGCGATGATGCGGACATTGACCGGCACCGGATGGGTGGCACCGACCGGCAGCACTTCGCCTTCCTGCAACGCGCGCAGCAGCTTGGACTGAAGCGTCAGCGGCAGTTCGGCGATTTCGTCGAGGAAGAGCGTACCGCCATCCGCGGCCAGAAACAGGCCCTCCGACGCGTTGGACGCGCCGGTGAAGCTGCCCTTCTTATGACCGAACAGCATCGCTTCCATCATGGTTTCGGGCAGCGCGGCGCAGTTGACGGCGATGAAGTCGTGGGCGATCCGACCGGACTGGGCATGGAGGAAGCGCGCCATGCCTTCCTTGCCGGTGCCGGTGTCGCCCTGAATGAGGACGGTCGCGTCGCTGCGGGCGACACGGCCGGCCAGCGTCATCAGACGCGCGCTGCCGCTGTCGCCGACCGCCGGAACCGATGCCGGGCGAACGAGTTCAGCGATCAGGGCAAAGGCGAAGCCCATGTCGCAGATGCCGAACGCGACGCGGGCCGGAAGGCCGTTGGCGGCGGCAACCAGCGACGGCGCGCCATCGACGACGTTGATAAGGATATCGCGATGCGTGGCATGACCGATTTCGGTGGCCAGCAATATGCGCCGGTCGTCCCGTTCACGGGGGCTGGCGGCGTCGACGATACGAACGGTGTAGTAGGCATTCTCAAGCCAGTGCTGCAAGCCCGGAAGAAGCGCGCAGACCCCACGGCTCACGTCAAGCATAGACATGAACAGACCCCATGTTTTGGGCGGTTTGTGCCCCCGCACGCCCCAGCCCCCTTCGATGGTTAATAAATACCCGTTCTGTGGTTATCAGATAGTTAACGCGGCAAGGCCGCTTGCCGCAGACCGGCAGGTTTTTTCCGGCAAAAGCGGCAATAATTCCGACCTAAGTCTAATCCGCGCGTGTCGCGCGCACGACGCGCCCGCGTAAGGGCCATTTTTCAGGCATATGATTCGCCCCGATCCGAAAAAAATCGACTCCGGTGCTAAAAGCTTCCCGCACCCCGCCGTTATCCCCTTTCGAGGCCGCAAGCGCTCTAACTGATGGCAGCGACCTGATTGATGAATGGAAAGGGAACACCATGACTGTTATCGCAACCAACACCGCTGCTCTGCGCTCGGCCAACGCTTCTTCGTCGGCCAGCAAGGCTCTGGGCACTGCAATGGAACGCCTGTCGACCGGCAAGCGCATCAACAGCGCCAAGGACGACGCCGCCGGCCTCGCCATTTCGTCGGCCATGACCGCCCAGATCCGCGGCATGACCCAAGGCGTCCGCAACGCCAATGACGGCATCAGCCTGGCGCAGACGGCGGAAGGCGCGCTGAACGAAGTCAGCAACATGCTGCAGCGTATGCGTGAACTGACCGTCCAGGCGCTGAACGGCACCAACGACACCGACGCCAAGACGAACATCCAGGCGGAAGTCGCCCAGCTCCAGACCCAGATCACCGACACGCTGGCCAACACCGAATTCAACGGCACCAAGCTGTTCGACGGTTCGACCGCCACCGTAACGATCCAGGCCGGTGCCAACGCTGCGGACACCGTCGACATCACGCTCGACAACGTGACGACCTCCATGACTGCGGCGCTGGCCATCGACGCCACCACCGCCACCACGGCTGACCTCGACACGTTCGACACCGCCCTGGCTTCGGTTGCGACGACCCGCGCCAACCTCGGTGCAGTGCAGAACCGCCTCGAATCGACGGTCAGCAACCTGACCAACAACATCACCAACCTGACGGACGCCCGCAGCCGCATCGAAGACGCCGACTTCTCGGCCGAAACGACCGCTCTCGCCAAGCAGCAGATCCTGAGCCAGGCCTCGACCGCGATGCTGGCCCAGGCCAACCAGAGCCAGCAGGGCGTGCTGAAGCTGATCGGCTAAACCCGACACCAGATTGGTCGGCTGAGGTATTGGTCACCGCCAGCCGACCATGGTGGTCCCGGCACATCAACAGTCCCCACCGTGCCGGGATCACACCTTCGATCGAACGGCCAGAATTTAGAAGCCTCCGTCCCCCCGGGCGGAGGCTTCTTCATTACGACATGGATACAAGTGTTGGCTCGGTCGTTTTCCGGGTCCATGATGAACGCCATGACACAGATCGACCGGCGCGCGATGATCGCCGCCTCCGCCGCCGTCCTGCTGCTCCCCGACACGCTGCTGGCGCAGACGAAGGGCGCCGCTTTCTCCTGGGACAAGCTGATCGCGTCGGCGCAACGCCTGTCGCGCGCGCCCTATAAGGAAGTACCGCGCCATCCCGGTGCGGCGAAGGTCGACTATATAGCGCAGCATGAAGCGCGGTTCCGCGACGAGCGCACCTTATGGAACGACCTGCCGGGCGATACCGGCATCCGCTTCTTTCCCCTGTCGCAATATTCGACCCAGCCGGTGCAGATATCGACCGTCGAGAAAGGGCGCGCCACGCCGCTGCGCTACGATCCGACGATGTTCGACATGCCGGCCGACAATGCCGTGGCGAAGCTGGGGCCGGATGCGGGCTTTGCCGGTTTCCGCATTATGAATGCCAAGCGGGACGGCGACTGGCTGTCCTTTCTGGGCGCCAGTTATTTCCGCGCGCCCAGCCCGCAGAAACAGTTCGGCATGTCGGCGCGCGGTATCGCGATCAACACCAGCCTGCCGGGCAAGGAGGAATTTCCCGCCTTCACCCATTTCTGGCTGGAGCGGACCGGCAACAACAGCGTCACCATCTATGCGCTGCTGGATGGGGCGTCGATCACCGGCGCCTATCGCTTCGTCAGCAGTCTGGGGCCGGATGGCGTGAAGCAGGATGTGACCGCCGCGCTCTTCCCTCGCCGCCCGATTCAGGAACTGGGCCTGATGCCGATGACCAGCATGTTCTGGTACAATCAGGCGAACCGGACGCAGGGCACGGACTGGCGCCCGGCCGTGCATGACAATGACATGCTGTCGATCGCCGATGCCGACGGGACCGCCCATGTTCGGCCGATCGTCAATCCGTCCGCGCCGCATTTCAGTGCCTTTACCGAGGTCAGCCCCAAGGGGTTCGGCCTGTTGCAGCGCGACCGCGATTTCAGCCATTATCAGGATGACGGTGTCTTCTATGATCGCCGCCCTTCGCTCTGGGCCACGCCCAACAGCCCATGGGGCAAGGGGCAGGTGCGGCTCTATGCTTTCCCCACCGACAGCGAATATACCGACAATGTCTGCGCCTACTGGACGCCGGAGGGCGCAGCGCAGCCGGGCAAGCGGATCGACGCCAGCTATCATCTGGACTGGTCGGCCGCCCGCGCACCGGCGTCCGCAGGGTTGGCTATCGTCCAGAATGTCTGGCGCGGCCATAGCGAGCAGAAGGGCGCGGAAAAGCTGGTGATCGACTTTGTCGGCGTGGCCGCCGATCCCAAACCCGACATCTGGGTCGATGTGAGCGGCGGCACCATCGCCAAGCAGGCGGGCTATCCGGTGCTGGGGCAGGACAGGCTGTTCCGCACAGTGCTTGATGTCGTGCGTCCACAGGGTAAAGCAGCGGACATCCGACTGCAATTGCGGTCGGGTGATCGCGCCCTCAGCGAATATGTCCATTATCCGCTGGGCGCGTGAAGGGAACCGTCGGCCTATTGAGCGGTTCCCCTAACTTGGGTCAATCGCGATAGGGCTTGCAGATGACGGGGAACGGGGGCGTGCAGGCGCCGCAGGACGATGCGGAGAGCAAGCCATTGGCGCGCGCCTTTGAACAAGTACCGGCGGAAAGTCCACTGGCAATGCCGGAGCAGGATTTCGGCACGAAGCCGGACCTGACCGTGCGCCGCCCGCTCAATATCGACATATGGGCGCGGCGCTTGCTGGTCGTATTGCTGGCCCTTCTACCTGCCGCCATGGCCGGCCATGAGATGCGCCAGTCGATCGGTCTGGATGGCATCGACCTGATGGAGGGCATCTATCTTGCCTTGTTCATCCCCCTTTTCGCCTGGATCGCCTTCGGTTTTGCCACTGCGATGATCGGTTTCCTGTTGCTGACCGTCGGCAAGGGCCGCAGCGTCACCCCCCGCCCGCTCAATGCAGCCACGCCGTTGAAGGGCAAGACCGCGATTCTGCTGCCGGTATGCAATGAGGATTTCCTGGGTGTGCTGGGCCGACTGTCGATCATGGAACGGTCGCTGGCGCAGGTGATGGGCGGCGAGCGGTTCGAATTCTTCATCCTGTCCGATTCCAATGTCGAAAGCGGCGAGACGGAACGGCGCGCCTATCTGGAAATGCGCGACTCCTTCTCGCGGCCTGTCCATTATCGCCGCCGGGCGCTCAACATCGGGCGCAAGCCCGGCAATATCGCCGAATGGGTGCAGCGCTTCGGCGGTGGCTATGACTATATGGTGGTGCTGGACGCGGACAGCGTGGTCAGCGGTCAGACCATGGCGCGCCTCGCCGCCGATATGGAACGGCATCCGCATGTCGGCCTGATCCAGACCGTGCCCACGGTGATGGGGGCGGCGACACTCTTCGCCCGTTGGCAGCAATTTGCCAGCCGCCTGTTCGGTCCGACCTCCGCCGCCGGCATGATCTGGTGGGCCGGGTCAGAGGGCATGTTCTGGGGCCATAACGCCATCGTGCGCGTGAGCGCCTTTGCCGAAAGTTGCGGCCTGCCGGAATTGCCGGGCCGCGCGCCGTTTGGCGGGCATATCCTCAGCCACGATATGCTGGAGGCCGCTTTGCTACGCCGGCGCGGCTGGGACGTGCATATGGTCACGGCCGACGACAGTTTCGAGGAATTTCCCCCGTCCATGCCGGACCTGTTCACTCGCGACCGGCGCTGGTGCCAGGGCAATATCCAGCATGTGCCGCTGCTGGTGAAGATCAAGGGCCTGCACCCAGTCAGCCGGTTCCAGTTGCTGGTCGGCGCATCGGCCTATTGCACGTCGCCGCTCTGGCTGTTGCTGATGCTGGTGGTGCTGGGCGGCGCGATCAGCGGGCTTTGGCCGCCGACGGCGGTGCTGCCGTCGGGCGGATTGCTGGCACTGACCGTGGTGCTGCTGTTTGGCCCTAAGATATTGGCGATCCTGTGGGCGATGGCCGACCCGGCCCGGCGCATCGGCTTTGGCGGCGCGGCGCGGATGACGCGCGGAGTGATCGCCGATATCCTGCTGTCGATCCTGATGGCGCCGGTGGCGATGCTGACCCAGACGATCAACCTGTTCGGCATCTTGATGGGCAAGAAGGCGAACTGGAACGGGCAGACCCGCGATCGTGACGGCATGGCGATCACCAGCGCGATCTGGCTGTTCAAATGGCATCTGCTGCTGGGCGTCGCCTTTACCGTGATGGCAGTGAAGGCCGGTAGTGTCGCCTGGATGTCGCCGGTGCTGGCGGGCCTGTTCGCCGCGCCGATCCTGGCGGCGGTGACAGCGCGCAAGGATCTGGGCCGCCGGGCCGAGGAAAGTGGCCTGTTTCAAGTCGCCGATCCGTGGTGGCGGACGCAAAGCTATCGGCCGTTGCGCTTCCGCTGGCCGACCGGCGACAAGAAGGATGTGGGACCGCTGGCGGCAAACGACGAATAGGATATCATGAAGAAGGGCGGGTGCAGCCAGACTGCCCCGCCCTTCTTCATGAATCATAGCGTCGGATCGACTAGTCGTCCCAGTCGCGCAGCTTTTCGCGCAGCTTGTCGAGCGCAGCCTTCTTGATCTGGCAGACGCGCGCGGCGCCGATGTCGAGCGTCTGGCCGATTTCCTCCAGGTTCATTTCCTCGACGAAATAGAGTTGCAGCACCAGCGCTTCGCGCTGGGGCAGTTCGCCGATGCAGCCGGCCAGCGCCTTCTTCAGCGATTCCCGCTCCATGATGTCGTCGGCACGGTCCTCGACGTCGGCGAACCACATGGACTGGTCGGAATAGACTTCGTCCATGCTGGTATGCTGGACCATTTCGACGCTGTCGGCGACTTCGCGATAGGCGGCTGGCTCCAGCCCCATGTCGGCGGACATTTCCGCTTCGGTCGGCAGGCGGCCAAGCTTTTGCTCCAGCCGGTTGCGCACCTTGGCAAGTTCTTTCCGCTTCGTCATTGCCGACCGGCAAATTGTTGCCTGCCGCCGCAAATGGTCGATCATCGCGCCGCGCACGCGCAGCTGGGCATAGGCAGCGAAGCCAAGGCCGCGATCCTCAAAACTGTTGGCGGCCTCGACCAGCGCGACCATGCCGATCTGGAGCAAATCCTCCACCTCGATCGCGGTCGAGACGCGGCCATGGACATGCCAGGCGATCTTGCGCACCAGCGGCATATATTGGCGGGCGAGGCGTTCCGGACTGTTTTCACCGGGTTTACCATAAGTATGGGCGCCGGCCGTTATCTTGTTCATATACATGGCTCAGCCTCCTTTCAGGCGACCCGTTCGCGTTGCGGCAAGGGATCGTGACGCGGTGCGGGGCGCTCATTACCCACCACGGCCACCACTTCGACACCCTTGCCGTCAGGAATTTCGAGGAAGGACAGCACCGGCGTTTCAGGCAGATGCGGCTTGAACAGGCGGGCGAGCGCGCGGCGCGCCACCGGCGAGGTGACGATGGCGAAGGCGCGCGCCTGACCCATCAGCGGACGGGCGGCGTGGATCACCGCTTCGACGATGCGATTGGCGAGCGCGGGTTCGATCGGATGCTTGGCATCGCCTGCAACACGCATGGCCTGGGCCAGCAGCCCTTCCAGATCGCCGTCGAGCGTGATGACCGGCAGCGGCATCTTCACGGGCACGAGGCCCTGGATAATAAGGGCGCCGATCCGCTGACGCACGGCTTCGACCAGCTGCTCGTGGCTCATGTCCGGGCGTGCGGCATCGACCATGGCTTCGCAGATGCGGCGGAAATCCTTGAGCGCGATGCCTTCGGACAGGAGCGCACGGCAGAGCGCACTGATCTGCGTCAGGCTGAGCGTGCCGGGGGTCAGGCCGTCGACCAGTTGCGGCGCGGCGTCCTTGAGGTTGTCGAGCAGCTTGCGTGCTTCGTCCAGACCGAACATTTCCGACGCATTCATCGCGATCAGCTGGTTGAGGTGCGTCGCCACGACCGTCGGCGGATCGACCACCGTATAGCCGGCGACTACGGCCTCGCTGCGCTTGCCCTGCGGAATCCAGACGGCGTCGAGGCCGAAGGTCGGATCTTTCGCAACGCGGCCGGCGACGGTGCCTTCCAATGCGCCGCTGTCGAGCGCGAGCAGGTCTTCGGGCCAGATTTCGTCTTCGCCGACCACGACGCCAGCGATGGTGATGCGATACTGGTTCGGTTCCAGCGCCAGGTTGTCCTTCACGCGGACCATCGGCACGACGAAGCCCAGTTCCTTCGACAGCTGGCGACGGATGCCGGTGATGCGAGCCATGAGCGGCGCGCCCTTGCGTTCGTCCACCAGGCTGATGAGGCCATAGCCGATTTCGAGGCCGAGGATCGCGCCGTCCGAGACATCGTCCCATTCGATGATGGCGGGATTGGGCGGCGGCGCCACGGGCGCGGGTTCGGCGGCCTTTTTCTGGCTGTTCTTGCGCAACTGCCAGGCGATGCCGCCGGCAATGGCCGCAGCGGTCAGGATGATGATGTGCGGCATGCCCGGCAGGATGCCGAGGAAGCCCAGGATCGCGGCGACCGGTACCCAGGCCTTGCCCGAGCCGAACTGGTTGGCGACCTGACTGGACAGATCCTGCTCGCTCTTGACGCGGGTGACGATGGACGCCGCCGCGATCGAGAGCAGCAGCGCCGGAATCTGCGCGACCAGCGCGTCGCCGATGGCGAGGATGATGTAGGTCTGCGCCGCTTCGCCGATCGCCAGCTTGTGACTGACCACGCCCAGGATGATGCCGCCGACGATGTTGATGACGAGGATCAGGATGCCCGCGACCGCGTCGCCCTTCACGAACTTGCTGGCACCGTCCATCGAACCGTAGAAGTCGGCCTCCGTCGCGACTTCGGCGCGGCGGAGCTTGGCTTCTTCGGGCGTCATCAGGCCGGCGTTCAAATCAGCGTCGATCGCCATCTGCTTGCCCGGCAAGGCGTCCAGGGTGAAGCGGGCCGACACTTCGGACACGCGGCCCGCACCTTTGGTGATGACGACCAGATTGATGATCATCAGGATGGCGAAGACGAAGATGCCCACGACATAGTCGCCGCCGATCAGGAAGTGGCCGAACGCCTCGATCACCTGCCCCGCCGCGTCCGATCCTTCATGGCCCGACACCAGCACGACGCGGGTGGACGCGACGTTGAGCGCCAGGCGCAGCAGCGTGGCGAACAGCAGCACGGTCGGGAAGCTGGAGAAATCGAGCGGCTTGGCGGCGTTCAGCGCCACCATCAGCACGGCCAGCGAGATCATGATGTTGGTGATGAAGCCAATGTCCAGCATGACCGCCGGGACCGGCACCATCATGAACAGCACGACCATCAGCGTCGCAAAGGGGAGCACGGCTCCCTTCACGGCGCTCATCCAGATCTTCGCTTTGACTTGGGCAGGAGACATTGCGGCCGATTACCTTCCGAGGGTGGCAAGCATGAGATAGGCGAGGCGCGCCGTCTGCGGCTGCGGCTTGACCATGATGTCAGGCTGCTCGCTGAGGCGCTGGGTTTCGATCCGCACATAGTCGGCGGGCTGGACCGTCTTGCTGCCCGCAGGCAGGCCGGCGGACGCATATTGGACGTCGCCGCCGATGCTATCGACGCCCTTTTGCAGCTTGGACGCGAAACGATCGCGGATGTCGGCGAAGCTGCGGGCATTGCCCTGCTTGTCGTAGAAGATCGAGCGGTTGGCGCGGGCGGCGGACGGGAAGAGCGAGGCGGCCGTGGCGCCGGGCGCACGATCATGCACCGACAGGAATTTGGACGCCCCGCCGACACCAAGGAAATGGGCGAGGTAGAGATCGACCGGCTCGGCCTCGCGGCCCAGCTTCGATTCCAGATAGGCCTTGTTGTCGGCGGCATGTTCCGCCGCCATGACCGAGGCGGTTTCGGGATGCTTGCGCAGGTCGAGTATCTGTTTGCGCATGTCCGGGTCGGCGACATAATAGCGGCCGCCGCTCTGCTGGATCGCGTTGGCGGCCCAGCCCAGGCCATATTCGCTGCCATGTTTGTCGATGACGGCGAGCCAGCTCTGGTCGATGAACTGATAAAGGCCGGTGGCAGACGACGTCGCCGCGCGGGCCGTGGGGTTCAGGCTCGATTCGATCTTGGCCTGACCCAGCAAATAGGAGAAGTCGACACCAGTACGGCGGCTCGCCATCGCAATCGCGTTGGTCACGCGATTACCCGTCGAAGTCCCGGTTGCTGATATGTCTGCGAAAGCGGACACGACTAAAATCCTCACTTGCTAGCGAGGACATTAGAGCAATGTTTGTGCCAAGATTTGGTTAACGTGGGTAAGGGATTCGTATTCCCACAACGAAAAACGGCGCCCGAAGGCGCCGCTTTAGTCGAAAGTCGAAATATTTTTTACGGACGCCGTTAGCGGCCGTAGGTCAGCGGTGCGGTCTGCGCGCCATGGGTGGCGAGGATGGCAAGGCGCTGATGCGCATGATCGGCCAGCAGCTTCACCCGGACGCGGGCGCTGTCGAGCAACGGCATCATCTTGCTGAGCCGCTCCACCACCGCAGGGTCAGAACGCCAGGCGCCGATCGCGCGGACGGACGAGGCCGCGCGGCTGACACGATTGCTGGCGATTTCGATCGCGGCGGCGTCAGTGCCGTCGAGCACGTCGCGAAGATCCTCGAATGCGTCGAACAGATCATCCAGCGCAGCAAGACCCAGCGGCATGGCTTTAATCCTTTATCAGGCCGCCGACAGGTCGAGTGCGATCATGCGCTCGGCAATGGCGGACGGGTTAACCGGGTAATTGCCCGATGCGATGGCAGATTTGATGGCGGCGATACGGTCCATGTCGACCGGCGCGCCTTCGGCGGCCATGCGCGCGGCAGGGCTGCTCGACGCGGCGGCGGAAGCGGCCGTGGTCGATCCGGTGGTGGCAGTCGCGCGCACCTTGGCACCTTCCCGCAGGCGGGAAGCCTCGATGGCAGCGCTGATATTCTGGCCCACTGACTTGATCATTGGATAATCCTTCACTCGTCCCTACTGACTATAACGGACAAGTTCAAAAATCATTAAATCCCGGAACGCGCACAACGCCCATTTCTACGACCTGGGCGAAAATAGGCGCGCTTTTCTTGTCTTCACGCACGCGAATCGTCTCACCCATGGCGCCGTCCTCGTCGGCTACCATCATGCGCGACACGCTGAAAGCCGCGTTGCCGGCCATCAGTTGCACCGGATCGCCCTTGCGCACGACCGCCTCCTTCGCGACGGCCGGTGCCGGGCGGGCGAAGCGGCTAGCGCCGAAGGAGGAGGCCGCGCGCGGCACCGGGCCGGATGCGGCAGCGGCCGATCCGGCGACCAGCGGCACGCGGATGCGCCAGTTCAGGGCATCGCACTTCACCATCGCGGCGCCGAAGATCGGCCCTTCGACGCTGGGCGTGGTCGGGCAGGCGGCTAGGCGCAACCGGCGATCCACCGGCGCGGCAGGGCCGCCCGGTTCGCCCAGATTGGCGCCGACGGTCATCGCCACCAGGCTGTCGATACGGTCGAGATTCTCGAATTTCTGGCTTCCCTGCGCCTGAGCCAGCGCAGGCGACACGCTGATCAGCGCGGCGGCGGCGAGGTGGAGGGGCGAAAATCGGAACACGGCATGTCTCCTGACGGAAATACGGTCTTGTCAGGATTTCAGCAATTTTCGTGCCAAATATGATTAACGGCCGGGCGCGATGCGGATGATCTGCCCCTGCCCGCCTTGCCCCGTGCTCTGGCTGTCCCCCTGATCAAGACCCCGAATGCGCAGGCGATCCTGCGCAATGCCATCCATGCGCAAGGCGCGGGCGACCGCACCCAGACGGGCGGCGGCCAGATCCCAGTCGTCGAACCGTTGCCGCCCCTGGTCGGACCCGTCGCTGCGGATTTCCAGCCCACCCGGTTCATGCGCGAACCGCTTTGCGACTGCGGACAAGCGGGCGCGACCAGCATCGCTGAGCAGTGCCTCGCCCGGCAGGAACAAGTCGGCGGCGCGCAATTCCACGCCTTGCTGCATGGCCCGGCCGCCAAATTGCTGGCTGACCTGCGAGAGCATGGCGTCGCGGCGCGATCCGCTGGCCTGCAACAGTACGAAGAAGGCAAGCAGGAGGAGGAGCAGATCGGCAAAGCTGACCGCCCAGCGATTGCGCCGGGCAGCAGAGGCCGATGTCGTGGAGTAAGACGCGGTCATGCGACTTCGCGGATCGTGGCGCGGCGCAGCGGCGCATTTTCGCGCCGGGCTATGCCCAGCATCCGGTCCGCCACTTCACTCTGCCAGGCCAGTTCGCGCTCCGACAAGTCGGCGAGGCGCGCGGCGACAGGCGCAGCGATAATGTTAGCGATGACGACGCCATAGAAGGTGGTGAGCAGCGCCAGCGCCATGGACGGGCCGAGCTTGGCCGGATCGTCCATCGCGGCGAACATGCCGACCAGGCCGATGATGGTGCCCGCCATGCCGAGCGCCGGGGCAGCGTCGGCGATCGACAGCCAGACCTTGTGCACGGCGCCATGGCGCTGCGCCCGGTCGGCCAGCGCCTGCGCCGCCCAGAGTTCGAACAGGTCGGTGCGCTCGCTATTGGCAAGTTTGCGCGCGGCTTCGGTCAGGAAGGGATTGGCGGTCTTCACCCGGTCAGTGCAGGACAGACCGCGCAATTGCGCCACCTGATCGATCTTGAGCATCGCCGCGCGGGCGGCATCGCGGTCGCGCGCGGGATCGGCGGTCAGCAGCGGACGCAGGGCAGCCATGGCACGCCCCATCGCGCCGACGCCATTCTGGAACAGCGCCACCGCCGCGATCCCGGCCAGCATCGCTGCCAGCGTCAGCGGGTCGAACAAATGGCTGATAATCGCGATCATGAACGCCTGTTTCCCATCACCTTATCGACCAACGGCAACGCCCTGCCGCTGGCCGGCAAAAAATTGCCGCCCTTGCCGCCTCCCCCAGCAAGCGCCCCGTTTGCCGGGGATTATCGTGCTGCCGATGCGTCACCCACGCAAATTGGCACGGCTCTTGCTGATCTCCGACAGGATCACCCGGAAGGAGACGCCATCAGGTGTCAGAACGGCGGGGGACGCAAAACTTTTAGAGCGAATTTGACCATGTCGGTGGATGACAATCTGTTCGGGATACACGGAAAGGCGCTGGCGCTTCGTTCGCAGCGCCTGTCCCTGCTCGCGTCCAACATCGCCAATGCCTCCACGCCCGGTTACAAGGCGCGCGACATCGATTTCGAGTCCGCGCTGAAGGAAGCCACGACGCAGGCCGGGAACAGCGCAACCGACGTGTCCAGGGCCGTCGACGACTCGATGGGCTATCGCGTGCCGCTGCAACCCAGCCTGGACGGCAATACGGTCGAACTGAGCACCGAACAGACGCTGTTTGCCGAAAATGCGGTCAAATATCGCACGACCCTCTCCTTCCTTGAGGGCCGCATCAACACCATCAACCGCGCCCTGAAGGGAGAATGAGCATGAGCAGCAATACGCCCATGAACATCTTCGACATTGCCGGCCGCGCCATGAGCGCCCAGCTGGTGCGCCTGAACGCCACCGCGTCCAACATGGCCAATGCCGGCAACGTCACCGGCACCGCCGGCGAAGCCTATCGCGCGATCAAGCCGGTGTTCGAAAGCGTCACCGACACGCCCGGCGTGTCGACGGTGAAGGTCAAGAATGTCGTCACCACCAATGCGGAACCGACCAAGCGCCACGACCCCAACCACCCACTCGCTGATTCCAATGGCGATGTGTGGGAAGCGGCCGTGGACGGCAATGCCGAGCTGATCGACATGATCGAGACGGCTCGCATGTACCAGAACAACGTCCAGGTCTTGAACACGGCCAAGTCCCTGATGATGGAAACCATAAGGATCGGCAAATGACGACCACATCCACGGTCACCGATAGCGCAGGCCTTTCGGTCTATAATCCGACCAAGAATGTCGGCACCGGCAGCGCGACGATGGACCAGTCCAGCTTCCTGACGCTGCTGACCGCGCAGATGCAATATCAGGATCCGTTCGAACCGGTCGATAACGCCCAGATGGTGTCGCAGATGGCGACCATCACCAATTCGTCCGGCATCGCGGAAATGAACCAGACGCTCAAGAATATGGCGAGCGAACTGACCGGCACGCGGCTGGGCGATGCGGCCAGCTGGATCGGCAAGTCGATGCTGGTCCAGAGCAATATCGCCGCGCCCGACGCCAGCGGCACTTATGCCGGCCAGATCACCCTGTCCGCCGCCACCAGTGGCGCGACCATCGATCTGGTCGATTCGGCCGGCAATGTGGTCAAGACGATCGAGACCGGCGCGCAGCCGGCCGGCGACCTCACCTTCTACTGGGATGGCAAGAATGATGCAGGCGAGACGGTTTCGACCTCTGCCCTTCAGGTGAAGGTCAGCGGCGCCACGACCAGCAAGGTCGCGACCTGGGCCACCATTGCTGCCGTCCAGTCGCCCGCCGACGGATCATCCTCGAAACTCATCACCGCGCTCGGCAGCTACAGCCCGTCCGACGCGATCAGCCTGATGTAATTTTTTTCCCTTTCTCACCCACAATCCTTTTCACCCAAGGAGCAACGCCATGTCCTTCTACATCTCCCTGTCGGGCCTCAAGGCCGCCCAGATCGACCTCGCCACCACGTCCAACAACGTCGCCAACGTCAGCTCGACCGCGTTCAAGAAGAGCAAGGCGCAGTTTGGCGACATCTTCGCCGCTGCCCCGATGCAGACCACCAATCAGGTCGCCGGCCAGGGCGTGCGCGTGCAGGACGTCGCCCAGCAGTTCACGCAGGGCACGATCGAAGGCACCGACAAGACGCTGGACCTTGCCATCACCGGCGAAGGCTTCTTCACCGTGAAGGGTGAGGACGGCACCGTCAGCTATACCCGCAACGGCGCCTTCTCGGTCGATGAAGATCGCTATGCCGTCGATACCACCGGTTCGCGCATTCAGGTGTTCGCCGTCGATCCCGAGACCGGCGATCGCACTGGCGCCACCACGGGCGCGACGCCGGCCGACCTGACCGACCTGCAAATCCCGACCACGCTGAATGGTGCGGCCGATGGCGCGCAGCTGAACAGCGTCGCCGTGTCGAAGGAAGGTCTGGTTTCGGCGGTCTATGCCGATGGCAGCACCGTCTATCTGGGTCAGGTCGCCATGGCCTCGTTCAACAGCCAGGAAGGCCTGCGTCAGGAGGGCGATGCCCACTGGACCTCGACCGTCGCCAGCGGGCAGCCCACGCTGGGCACCGCCAATCAGGGCCTGTTCGGCGCCGTCAACTCGGGCTTTCTGGAACGCTCCAACGTCGACATCACCGACGAGTTGGTCAACCTGATCGCGGCACAGCGCAACTTCCAGGCGAACAGCAAGGCGATCGAGGCGGCGAACACGCTGACCACGACCATCGTCAACCTGCGCACCTAAGACGTTTAAAGGCACGGGATAGAAGGTTTAGCCCATGGATCGGCTCGTCAACACGGCCCTTACGGCGATGCGCGGCGCGATGGCGCGGCAGGCGTCGGTCGCGAACAACCTCGCGAACGTCAACACCGTCGGCTTTCGCGCCGAAATCGCCAATGCCGAGACGCGCTGGATCAAGGGCGACACGTTCGACACCCGTGCCCAAGCCTCCGAACAGGTCATCGCCGCCGACATGGCGCAAGGCGCGATGACCGAAACCGGCAACACGCTGGACGTGGCCATGAACGGCGATGCTTTGCTCGCCGTTCAGGCCGCGGACGGCAGTGAAGCCTATACGCGCCGCGGCGATCTGAAGGTCACGGACAGCGGCCTGCTGACCACCGGCGACGGCTTGGCCGTCATGGGCGAAGGCGGTCCGATCACCCTGCCCCAGATGGACAGCGTGTCGATCGCCAAGGATGGCAGCATCTGGGGCGTGCCGCAGGGCGGCGACCCGGCCAATCCGGCGCAGGTCGACAAGCTGAAGCTGGTCAATGCCGCAGGGTCCAGCATCGCCAAGGGCACGGACGGCCTGTTTCGCGAAGTGAATGGCGGCGCGCTGCCGTCCGATCCGCTGGCGACCGTGACATCCGGCGCGCTGGAAGGGTCCAACGTCAACGCGACCCAGGCCCTGATCCAGATGATCGAGGCCAGCCGCGCCTGGGAAACCCAGGTCAAGATGATCGATACCGCCAAGCAGCTGGACGATGGCGGCGCGTCGCTGATGCGCCTCGACGGTTGACGGAGCGAATGGTTAATATTGGCACGTATCTTGCTGTGATGGACGCATGAGCATCTTCCGGGATGCCGCCACGGAGATTGAACGATGAGCAACGCCGCCCTTCATGTCGCCCGCACCGGCCTTGACGCGCAGAACACGAAGATGCGCGTGATCGCCAACAATCTGGCGAACGTCAACACGACCGGTTTCAAGAAGGACCGTGCCGATTTCGAGACGCTGGCTTATCAGCAGATCATTCAGGCCGGTTCCAATTCGGACAGCGAGAACAAGTTCGCCAACGGCCTGAACCTCGGCTCCGGTGTCGCGTTGCAGGGCACCAGCAAGATCAACACTCAGGGCACGCTGAACCAGACCAACAATGTGCTGGATATCGCGATCGAAGGGTCCGGCTATTTTCAGGTGCAGCAGCCTGACGGTTCCATCGCCTATACACGCGCCGGCAATTTCAGCGTCACCGCAGAAGGCACTGTCGTCACCAGTGACGGCCTGCCGCTGATCCCGCAGATCACCGTGCCGCAAGGCGCGACGTCGGTGACGATCGGCAATGACGGCACCGTATCGGCCACTTTGCAGGGCGAGAGCGAACCGAGCAACCTCGGCCAGATCGAAATCGCCACCTTCATGAACCCGGCGGGCCTGACCTCCATCGGCGGCAACCTGCTGACCGAAAGCGCTGCCAGTGGCGTGCCGCAGGTCGGTGTCGCGGGGCTGGAAGGTCGCGGCCTGATGCGGTCGGGCTATCTGGAAACGTCGAACGTCAACATCGTCGAGGAACTGGTCGACATGATCGAGACGCAGCGCGCCTATGAGGTCAACAGCAAGATGATCAAGGCGACCGACGAGATGCTTCAGTACGTCAACCAGAATATCTAAGGCTGAATGATGCGCCTGTCCCACGCCGTTCTCGCCGCCGCCTCGCTGATCGCCCTGGCCGCTTCCCCGCTGGAAGCCGCCAAGAAGAAGAAGCGCGAAGTCGAGCGCGATTATTATATGCCGACCGTCGCGCAGTCTGTCGCGCCGGCCGCGAACGGCTCCATATTCCAAGCATCGATGGGCTATACGCCGCTGACCAGCGGCGCGCGCGCCACCACAGTGGGCGACATCATCACCATCGTGCTGGTCGAACGGACGCAGGCGAGCAAGACGACCAGCGCCGACACCGCCCGCAACGGCTCGGTCGGCCTGACGCCGCCGAGCACCGGCATCCTGTCCAAGCTGATTTCGCCCACCGACATCGGTGCCAGCGGCCAGAATACGTTCACCGGCAAGGGCAATGCCAGCCAGTCGAACGCGCTGACCGGCGAGATCACCGTGACGATCGCGGCGGTCTACCCCAACGGCACGATGCTGGTGAAGGGTGAAAAGGCACTGACGCTCAATCGCGGCGACGAGTTCATCCAGATCAGCGGCCTCGTCCGCCAGGCCGATATCGCACCGGACAACCGCATCGCATCGACCCGCGTGGCCGACGCCAAGATTATCTACAAGGGCAAAGGCGAGATCGCCAATGCCAGCCGTCAGGGCTGGTTCCAGCGCTTCTTCTCCGCAATCAGCCCCTTCTGATGGAAACCGCAAACGCCATGATCCGTCTGCTTCGCCTGCTTTTGCCGATCTTCGCGCTTGTTGCCGTGCCGGCCCATGCCGAGCGGATCAAGGATCTGGGCACGTTCCAGGGCGTCCGTCCCAACCAGCTGACAGGCTATGGCATCGTCGTGGGTCTGGCCGGCACCGGCGACGACAGCATCCAATATGCGACCGAGGGCATGAAAGGCGTCGTCTCGCGCTTTGGCCTGACGCTGCCTTCGAACGTCAATCCGGCGCTGAAGAATGCAGCGGCCGTGCTCGTCACCGCCGACCTGCCGGCCTTTGCGAAGCCCGGCCAGCGGCTGGACGTTACCGTGTCGGCGCTGGGCAAGGCCAAGTCGCTGCGCGGCGGTACGCTGATCATGACACCGCTGCGCGGTGCGGATAACGAAATCTACGGCATGGCGCAGGGCAATCTGGCCGTCGGCGGTCTGGGCGTGACCGGCGCCGATGGCAGCCAGGTGTCGGTCAACGTGCCGTCGGCCGGCCGCATTCCCGGCGGCGCGACGGTAGAACGGGCGGTCGCGACCGGCTTCGACACTGCGCCGACCCTGACCTTCAATCTTGCCGAAGCCGACCTGACCACCGCGCTGCGCGTTGCCGATGGCATCAACAAGATGTTCGGCGATCGCCGCGCCCGCGCGACCGACGCCGTGTCGGTCAGCATCGACGCCACGCCGGGCGCCGAAGACCGCATCCTGATGATGGGCATGATCGAGAATATCGAGGTCGCGCCCGCCGATGCGCCCGCCAAGGTGATCGTCAATGCCCGCACCGGTACGGTCGTCATCAATGGCGCGGTCAAGATCCATCCGGCCGCCGTGGCGCACGGAAAATTGACCGTCAGCGTCAATGAAAGCCCCCGTATCGTGCAGCCCGCGCCCTTCAGTCAGGGCCAGACCGCGCTGGAACCGTCGAGCGCGATCAGCATCGACCAGGAAAAGAAACCGATGATTAATTTTAAAGGTGGAGCGTCGCTGGCCGATATAGTGAAGGCGGTCAATGCAATCGGGGCTTCCCCGGCGGATATGGTCGCGATCCTCGAAGCCTTGAAACAGGCGGGCGCGATGAAAGCGGAACTGGTGGTGCTGTGATGCAGGTAACGACGACGAGCAATGCCGCCGCAACGGGCGCCACATCCTCGCAAAAGGCGCAGCTGCAGAAAGCGGCGCAGCAGTTCGAGGCCGTCTTCCTGCGCCAGATGATCGGCGCGATGCGCTCGGCGAGCCTCGCCGAGGGCATCAGCGATTCCAGCGCGACACAGCAATTTCAGGACATGGCAGACGCCCGCACCGCCGACGCGATGGCCGGCAAGGGCGCGATGGGCATCGCAGAACTGCTGATGAAGCAGTTTGGCGCCCGTGTGAGCGATACGCCCGCCGCTACTGACACGGCAAGCAAGGCCGCCGGCGCATGAGTGACCTGTTCGTCATCGGCGCATCGGGCACCAAGGCCTATCGCACGGCGATGGCCGCGATCGCGGAGAATATCTCCAACGCGAGCACTGAAGGCTATGCCCGCCGGTCGGTGACGACGATCGAATCCGGCGCATCGACGGCAACCATGTCGCTGTATATTTCGCGCGCCAATTTCGGCGGTACGCAGGTTGCAGGCGTCAATCGCGCATCCGATCCCTATCTGGACGCGACGGTCCGCAATACCGGCATGGCGCTGGGCAGCGCCAATGCGCGGCTGCGCTGGCTGAGCGATGCCGAAACGGCGATGAACGACACCAGCACCGGCGTCGGCCAGCTGATGACCAGCATGTTCCAGAATATGGAAAAGCTGGCCGCCAGCCCGACCGATACGTCGCTGCGCGTCACCACGCTGGACAGCATCAGCCGCGTCGCCCAGGCGTTCAACCAGACCTCCGCCGACCTCAAGACCGTGTCGGAGGGCATCGCCACCGAAGGCAAGGCATCGGTCGCCACGATCAACCAGTCGCTCGACGCGCTGGCCGACATCAACAACAGCCTGTTGCGCGCGCAGCCGGGCACCTCTGCCTATGCGCAGTTGCTCGACAGTCGCGACTCCGCGCTCCAGACGCTGTCGGAAAACATGAATATCACGATCAGCTTCGGCGCCAATGACAGCGCCGAAGTCAGCTTCAACGGGCAGACGCTGGTCACCGGCAATAGCGCCACATCCCTTGCCCTGACGGCCAATGATGATGGTACGCTGTCGCTGGGGATGGCGGATGGCACGGCGCTGACCGCACCGGCCAGCGGGACGCTGGGCGGCCTGTTTTCATCCGCCAACACGGTAGCGGACCGCCGCGAAAGCCTGGATACGCTGGCGGCGCAGTTCGTCACCGACATCAATGAATGGCATGCGCAGGGTGTGACCGATGGCGGCGCTGCGGGTGCCGCGTTGCTGTCTGGCACAACGGCGGCGAGCCTGTCCGCGCTGATTACCGACCCGGCCCAACTGGCGCTCAAATCGTCAGATGGCACGGCCAATGGCAATCTGCTGACGGTCGGCACCGCCCTGCGCGGCAATGGCAGCGTGGAGCAGAACTGGACGTCGCTGATCGCCCAGCAGGCGACATTATTGTCGTCGACCAAGGCGGAGGCGGAAACGGCATCAAGCCGCAACGACCAGGCGGTCGCGGCGCGCGAAGCCGTGAGCGGCGTCGATCTGGATCTGGAAGCGGCAGACCTGTTGCGGTTGCAGCAGGCCTATTCGGCGTCGGCAAAGATTCTGCAAGTCGCCAAGGAAACCCTCGATTCCATCATGAACATCATCTGAGAGAGGACTGAGTCATGGTAGGCATCACCAACAAGATCATGCTCGCCGAAATTCGCCGGCAGCAAAAACTGTCGCAGGAACTGGTCGCCGGGCAGACCGCGATTTCGACCGGCGTGACGCTGAACAAACCGTCGGACAACGCGCTCGCCTGGGTGCAGGTATCCGATGTCGGCCGGGCGCAGGCCCAGCAGGCCGCTTGGCAGGCCAATGTCAGCTATGGCAACGCCCGGTCCGGCAATGCCGAAGCCAATCTGTCGGAAATCGATAATCTGCTGACTCGTGCGCAGGAACTGGTGACGTCGGCCCGCAACGGCTCGCTCAACGAAACCAACCGGGCCGCGATCGTCGAGGAAATGTCGACCATCCGCACCACCATCAACGAATTGGTGAACCAGAAGGATTATCAGGGCGTCTCCGTGTTCGATGAGGACCAGAGCGTGCTGGTGCCGGTCAGCCGCGGCCTCAATCTGGCCGTCGTGGGCACGAAGCAGGAAGTGACGACCGTCGACGTCGACGGCACATCCATGTCGATCGACGACATATTGGCGCAGGGTATCGCCGCCGTGCAAAGCGGGGACGACGCCGCCATGGCCTCTGCCGTGACCGCGACGCAGACCGCGCAGGGCCATATCACCGTCGAGCAGGCCAGACAGGGCGTGCGCAGCGACCGGCTGGAAGTGATCGGTACGCGCCTGACCGATGTCGATCTGGGCCTGACCGAAAAGCGTTCCAACCTGGAATCGACCAAGCTGGAAGAGGTGATCGCCAAGGTGAAGGCGGGGCTGTTGCAGCTGGATGCGGCGCAGACCACCTTTGCACGGATCAACCAGCAGACATTGTTCGACCTGATCAAGTGATCGGCCCGAAAAAGGCGCGATGGTCCTAAACCGGACGCTAACCAGTCCGTATTAACCTTAAGAACGGCGTCGCCAAAGATGCCATCGGACTAACGCCTGCGGGGCGCTTCAATCGGGGATAATCATGTTCGCAGCCATCGGCCTCGTCATTCTGCTCGTCATGGTGTTCGGCGGATTCGCCTTCACCGGCGGCGACCTTGGCCCGGTGCTCCATGCCCTGCCCCACGAAATGCTGATCATCGGTGGCGCGGCCGTCGGCGCGCTCGTCATCGGCAATAGCGGCGCGGACCTGAAGGCGCTGGGCGGCGGCCTGGGCAAGGTGTTCAAGGGCGCCAAATATAAGAAGCAGGACTTTCTCGACTGCATCTTTCTGGTGTCGAAGCTGATGAAGACGCTGCGGGTCGAAGGCCCGGTCGCGCTGGAACCCCATATCGAGGACCCGTCCAGCTCCACCATCTTCACCGAATATCCCAAGCTGATGAAGGACAAGGCGCTGGTCCACCTGATCAGCGACACGCTGCGCCTGGTCGTGATTTCGTCCGGCACGCTCGACCCGCATGCGGTCGAGGATGTGATGGACAATGCGCTCAAGACGCATCACCATGAAGCGATCAAGCCGGCCGACAATCTGCAAGGGCTGGCCGACGCCCTGCCCGCGCTGGGCATCGTCGCGGCGGTTCTGGGCGTGGTGAAGACCATGGGCTCGATCGACCAGCCGCCCGCCATCCTGGGTGCGATGATCGGCTCGGCGCTGGTCGGTACGTTCCTCGGCATTCTGCTCGCCTATGGCATGGTCAATCCCTTCGCCAATCGCTGCCGGTCGGTGATCGAGGCCGATGGCGCCATTTACCATGTCGTCAAGCAGATCATCATCGCGTCGCTCCACGGCCATCCGCAGCCGCTGGTCATCGAAGCCGCCCGTTCGGGCCTGACCCATGCCAACCAGCCCGGCTTTGCCGAGGTGTTCGACGGCATGCGGGGCAAATAAGCCATGGCGGAAAAGAAGCGCGGGGCGAACGAGCCGGAACCCCGGCCGATCATCGTCAAGAAGATCATCGTCGAAGGGCATGGCGGCCATCATGGCGGCGCCTGGAAGGTGGCCTATGCCGACTTCGTGACGGCGATGATGGCCTTCTTCCTGCTGATGTGGCTGCTGGGCGCGACCACCGAAAAGCAGCGCAAGGCGCTGGCCGACTATTTCACGCCGACTTTGGTCGAACTGAAGATGGCGTCGGCCGGGTCGACCGGCCTGATGGGCGGCGACAGCATGACCGGCAAGGAAAATTACCCGACCACGGGCGGCGTCGGCAATCTGTCGATCACCATCCCGCGCGACGCCACCGGCACCAAGGACCAGGGCGGCAAGGCGATGCGGGCGCAGGACCGGCAGAAATTCGAGTCGATCAAGAAAGATCTGGAAGAGCGCATGTCCCGCAAGGGGCTGGGCAAGCTGCGCAAGAATGTGCGCTTTACCGAGACGCGCGAGGGATTGCGTATCGACCTGATCGACGAAGCCGATTTCGCGATGTTCAAATCGGGCACCGAACAGTTGGTGCCAGAGGCCCGCGCGCTGATCGCCGAAGTGTCGCAGGTGCTCAAGACCATGCCCAACCCGCTGATCGTGCGCGGCCATACCGATGGCCTGCCCTATGCGTCGGGTCGCAGCATGAACAACTGGATGCTCTCGTCCGCGCGCGCCGAATCGACGCGGCAGGCGCTCAGCCAGTCCGGCATCGGCAACGACCGCTTCGCCCGGATCGAGGGCGTCGCCGACCGCGAGCCGTTCATCAAGGATGATGCCTATGATCCGCGCAACCGGCGCATGTCGATCATATTGGGCTGGACCCGTGGCAGCAGCAAGGATGACGACGAGGATCAGGACCCCGAAACGCAGGCGGCGATCAAGGAACGCGACAATCCGCAGCGCGTCGCCAAGGAGCAGGCGCAGAAGCTGGACATGGGCGGCACCGGCCTGCCGACCGGCGCGGCGCTGATCAACCCGACCGCGCCGGGGACATCGAACAAGCCCGGCAAACATTGATTGGAGGCGACGGCGCTGGCGACACCGCTGCCTTAACTTCGCACTTTTCCCGCTGAATGCGTAATTTCCGGTCGTGAGACGGAAATTATGTTTCGACGGGTGTGTCGAGTATAGCTGAGGGTGGGCGAATAGGACAGATTTGGGTGGAGAGCGGCCATTCCCCTCCCGCCTGCGGGAGGGGCAGCGAGACTTGCGCGCGCAGCGCGTTAGTCGCAGCGGGGTGGGCTGTCGCGACGTCCAGCCCACCCCCTAGCCCCCTCCCGTCAACGGGAGGGGAAACATGTCCGCTTCTGCCCGCTAGCGGACGTTCATGCGGGTAGAACCAGACTCGCTTCCAGACCGCCTTCGGGACGATTTTCCAGACGCAGTTCGCCCTGATGTTCGGCCATGATCGCACGGACGAGAGCCAGGCCCAGGCCTGCGCCACCGGTTTCGCGGTTGCGGGAGCCTTCCAGACGGGTGAAGGGTTCGAGCATTTCCTCCATCCGATCCTCGGCGATGCCGGGACCGTCGTCGGCGACGGCGATGCGGATCGTGCCAGCTTCGTGCAGCACCGTCACATGGGCGCGGTCGCCATAGACGATGGCGTTTTCTATGAGGTTGCGTAGCGCGCGGCGGATCTGTTGCGGACGGACGAAGGCGACGGCCCGGTCGCTGTCCGCCAGATCGACGGGCGATCCGAGTTCGATGAAATCCTCCACCACGGCGTCCGCCAGCGCGGCAAGATCGACCTTCTGCGCGGCCTCCGTGCTGCGGCCGGCGCGGGCGAGCGAGAGGATATCCTCCAGCATGCGGTTCATCTCGTCTATCGTTTCGGACATGCGGGCGCGTTCGCCTTCATCCTCCACCGATTCGGTACGAACCCGTAACGATGCCAGCGGTGTGCGCAGATCATGGCCGATCGCGCCCAGCATCCGGTCCTTTTCATCCAGCATGGCGATGATCCGCGACCGCATGGCGTTGAAGGCCATGGTGAGGTCGCGCACGTCACCGGGGCCACGCTCGTCCACCGGATCGGCGGCGCCGGTGCGGGCGAATTGCTGGGCAGAGCCGGTGAGTTGTCTAAGCGGCCGGGCGAGACGGCTACCCACCCACAGCAAGGGCAGCAGGACGATGACGTAGAGGATCAGCGTCTGGCCGATCAGCCAGCCGCCAAAGCGCGCCGGGCGATTGCCGATGCGCGCTTCGGTCGTCACCCATTTGCCCGGTTCATATTCGACCGCCAGGCTAAGGCGCCCGACGCGCCGGTCGCGCGGCGTTTCACCCGTGGCGCGGCTGCGTATCTGTTCCCAGCGGCGCATGGGCATGACGCGGCTGTCCTCCGCCGCGGCGACCGAATGGACGGTGAGGCCGATATCATCGAACATCGCCTCCGCCCGCGCCTGAACGTCGGGGCGCGCCCTGCCCTCCAATATGGGGCGGGTCGTGGAAAATTCGACATTGCGCCGGTCGGGGCGGTCGCGGTCTTCATCACGCCGATCCGGGCGATCGGGGCGGCGATCCGGCCGCGCATCCAGCGCGTTGATGACGCGATAGACGACCGGCGCGGTCTGGCTGGTCAGGTCGACCCGGTTGCGTTCGCGCAACAGCAGACCGAAATTGATCGCCTGCGCCACGAACAGGGCGATGGCGACCAGAATGATGATCTGGCCGACCAGGCTTTGCGGCCACAGACGAAGCCGCTTCACAGTTTGCGGACCTCCGCCGAGAGGGTGTAGCCGCCGCCCCATACGGTCTTGATGAGCGTCGGGTTTTTCGGGTCCGGCTCGATCTTCTTGCGCAATCGGCTGATCTGATTGTCGATCGCCCGGTCGAAGGCATTGGCTTCGCGGCCCTGCGTGATGTCGAGCAACTGGTCGCGGCTGAGCACGCTGTTGGGGCGCGTGGCGAAGGCCAGCATCAGATTATATTCAGCAGTGGAGAGCGGCAGCGACACGCCTTCGCTGTCGACCAGCGTGCGCTCCTGCGTCTTCAGCAACCAGCCAGCGAAGCTGTAATTGGCGCCATCGGGCGCGGTGACGCGCTGGCCACCGGTGGCGACACGGCGGAAGATCACCTTGATCCGCGCGACCAGTTCGCGCGGGGAAAAGGGCTTCAGCACATAATCGTCGGCGCCCATTTCGAGGCCGACTATCCGATCCGTCTCTTCGGTGCGGGCGGTCAGCAGGATGACGGGGATATCGCTCGTCTCGCGGATATGGCGGCAGAGCGACAGGCCGTCCTCGCCCGGCATCATGATGTCGAGGATGACGAGGTCGATCGCGTTGGCGTTGAGCCGCACGCGCGCTTCGGCCGCGCTTTCCACAGCGGTGACGCGAAAGCCGTTGCGCGAGAGATATTGCGCCAGCGGTTCGCGGATCGAGCGCTCGTCATCGACGAGCAGGAGATGGGGTCGTTCGCTCATCTTGCCTGTCTGTCATGGCTGGAGAAAGGTTGGAAGGGCGAAGGTAAGGGGAAAACCTTCGCCCTTCCGAGGTATCGGCACAGCGCCAGGGGAGGAACGCCGTGCCGATATAAGGTGCGTCAGTCGGCCGGAGGCGGCGGCGGGGCGTCATGGCCCGGACCGCCCTGACCCGGACCGCGCTTGCCCATCGGACCGCGCATCTGCGGACGGGCTGCCTTAAGTTCGTCGGCGGTGACGAAGCCGTCCTTGTTGGTGTCGGCCTTGTCGAACATGGCGAGCGGGCCGGCCATGAATTCCGCCTTGGTGACGGTGCCGTCCTTGTTCGCATCACCGAAGCCTGGGCCGCCGCGCATCATCATGCCGCCACGACCGGGACCGCGATGGCCCCTGCCCCAGCCGCGCCCGTCGCGCTCACCGGGCTTGCCGGCTTCGGCGCGGCGGTCGTCACGCTTGTCGGCGCGGGCCTGATGACCGGCGGTGAATTCGGCCTTGCTGATCTGGCCATTCTTGTCGGTGTCGAGCGCGGCGAAGCGTTCGTCCAGACGCTGCTGGCGGCGCAGGTCGCGATCCTTCTGCGTCAACTGGCCGTCACGGTCGACGTCCATTTTCGCGAAACGGGCTTCAAGCGCGGCGGTCAGTTCCGCCTTGCTGATCTTGCCGTCCTTGTTGCTGTCGGCCATGGTCATCAGTCCGCCGCGCGGGCCGGGGCCTCCGTCTGCACCGGGCTGAGCATAAACGGCATGGGTAGCCGCGAGGCCGCCGACGAACAGCGATCCGACCGCGACGGTGGTGAAGAATTTGCGAAGCATGTCTGTCTTCCTTCTTAAAGGGTCTTGCTGAACGGCGGTTCGCCGTCCTTGAAACCGGTTATGAAGGGCAGTTGTCCCGCAGATATGTCAGGTCAGCGGGGGAAATGTCGCAATTTGTATCCTGTTAGAGCCATTGTTTTTCGCGTTTTCCGAGTCAGCAGATGATTCCATCTGCTTAGAATCTGCTTAGAAAACGCTCTAGCCAGCAATGATCGCCCGCGCCCGGCTGGTTGCGGCCTGGGTATCGACCGCGAGTTTCTTGACTTCCGACGCGACGACGGAGAAGCCGCGCCCGGCATCGCCGGCACGGGCAGCCTCGATCGAGGCGTTGAGGGCAAGCAAATTGGTCTGGCGCGCGATGCCGTCGATGGAATCCACGATGCTGCTGACTTCGCCCAGCACATGCTCGACGACGTTGCGGCGATCGCTTTCCTGCTGGCGCAGGCGCTGTTCCGCCTCCTCGCGCGCGGCGATGGCGCGATGTTCGGCGCTGATGTCGTTGGCGAATTTGATCACGCCGGTCTGCGTGCCGTCCGGGCCGATGATGGGGTTATAGCTGCCCCTGATCCAGACCTGCTGGCCGCGCGCGTCCAGCCGGCAATAGGCGCCGGTGTCGAAATGGCCGGACAGGAGGTGTTGCCAGAAGCGGGCATAGTCCGCCGACCGGGCATAGTCGGCGTCGCAGAAGATGCTGTGATGCCGCCCCTGCACCTGATCGAAGCGATAGCCGAACAGGGCGAGAAAATTGTCGTTGGCGCCCGTCACCCGGCAATCGCGATCGAAGGTGATGATCGCCGTCGAGCGATCCATCGCCCGAAAGATCGTGGCAGCTTCCAGTTCAAGCCCGTGCACAGCATAACTCCATCATGGAGCATATGCTGTGCAAAGATTAAACTGTCGATAACCCCGAAAGGGAAGCCGCACCGGTATCAGCGATCGCGGCGCCCCAGCAGGCGCAAGCGAAGGGCGTTCAGCTTGATGAAGCCGGCCGCGTCGCGCTGGTCATAGGCGCCCGCGTCATCCTCGAACGTCACGACCTTTTCGCTGTAGAGCGAATAAGGCGACTTGCGGCCGACGACATAGACGCCGCCCTTGTACAGCTTCAGGCGAACGGTACCGGTGACCTTTTCCTGGCTATAGTCGATCGCGGCCTGAAGCATCTCGCGCTCGGGCGAGAACCAGAAGCCGTTATAGATGAGTTCGGCATATTTGGGGGCCAGTTCATCCTTCAGATGCGCGGCACCACGGTCGAGCGTCAGTTGCTCGATGCCGCGATGGGCGAGATGATAGATGGTGCCGCCCGGCGTTTCATACATGCCGCGCGACTTCATGCCGACGAAACGGTTCTCGACCAGATCGAGGCGACCGATGCCATGCTTGCGGCCATATTCGTTCAGCGTTTCCAGCAGCGTTGCGGGTGACATGCCGACGCCGTTGATCGCCACGCCATCACCACGCTCGAAGTCGATGGTGATATATTCGGGTGCGTCGGGCGCATCCTCCGGATTCACCGTGCGCGAATAGACATAGTCCGGGGTTTCTTCCCACGGATCTTCCAGAACCTTACCTTCCGACGAGGTGTGCAGCATGTTGGCGTCGGTCGAGAAGGGGCTTTCGCCACGCTTGTCGCGCGGGATCGGAATCTGGTGCTTTTCGGCGAACTCGATCAGCTTGGTGCGGCTGGTCAGATCCCATTCGCGCCAGGGGGCGATCACCTTGATGTCCGGGGCGAGGCCATAATAGCCCAGTTCGAAGCGGACCTGATCATTGCCCTTGCCGGTGGCGCCATGGCTGACGGCGTCGGCGCCGAGTTGCTTGGCGATCTCGATCTGGCGCTTGGCGATCAGCGGACGGGCGATCGAGGTGCCGAGCAGATAGAGGCCCTCATAGAGCGCATTGGAGCGCATCATCGGGAAGACATAATCCTTCACGAATTCTTCGCGCAGGTCGTCGATGAAGATATGCTCTTCCTTGACGCCCATCAGGCGGGCCTTGGCCCGCGCAGGTTCCAGCTCCTCGCCCTGCCCCAGATCGGCGGTGAAGGTCACCACCTCGCACTGATAGGTCTGCTGAAGCCATTTCAGGATCACGCTGGTGTCTAGACCACCGGAAAAGGCGAGGACGATGCGGTTGATCTTGTCTGACATGGCTGAGCGATTCTTCCGTTAACGAGGCGCGGTAATGACCGGCGCGCCGGTAACAGCCGATCGCTCAAAGCGCAACAAGAGCCGCACAGGAAAAGGGGCGGAGGATCACGGACCCTCCGCCCCTTCAGTCATGGACCTGCGCCTTACTTGGCGGGACGCGGGCGCAGGAAACCCGACGAGGCCCGCTGACTGCCGAAGCGATAGACGGTCTGGCTGCGATCGGCGGCCGGGACCGACACGGGTTCGGCATGCGTCGTCTGAGGCGCGGGCGCGGTGACCGAAGCGGCTTCACGCTGCGCGATCAGATATTGGGCGCGGCGCAGACGCTTCGTACGCGTGCGGAACGGGTTTTCCGCACTGGGCGCCTCAGCCACCATCGCTTCCAGCGTGGCGTCTTCGCCCATGCGCGGGCTGGCCATGGCGGGGCGCGGGGCGACCGGCGCGGCCATGGCCGGCATCGGAGCCGCGGGAACAGGCGCGGGTTCATAGACCGGCACGACCGCGTCTTCCTCGCTCGGGCGACGACGGCGGACCAGCGCGGCACCACCCAGCCCCAGCAGCAGCAGCGCACCGCCACCCAGCGCCCAGAGCAAAGCCTGATCGGTGCGCGCCGCAGCAGGATCAGCCGATGCGGCGACAGGCGCTGGCGTGGCTTCGGGCGCAGGCTGGGCCATCGGTGCGGCCGGCGGCGTCACCGGAGCCGGTTCAGACGTTGCGACAGGAGCAGCCGGCGCTGGCGAAACCGCGCGGGGTGCAGGCGCCGGACGGGTCGCGGCCGGAGCCGGGGCAGCGCGCTGCGCGGTGCGAGGCATGGTCGCCACAGGCGAGGCCTTTTCCGCTTCGGCAGCGGCGGTCGCGGCGGCGATCCGCTCGTCGATCGGCGGGGTCGCCTGTACAACAGGCTGGCTGGGTGTGAACTGCGTGGCCGGCGCCGAGGCGTCAGGCGCTGTCGGCGCAGTCATTGTCGATGCAGGGGGCGCCGTCGCGGGCATGGGCGCTACGGCTGGCGCGGCATCCGGCACCATGACCGGTGCGGTCGGCGGAGCGGCCGGCACGTCGACGGTCTGAGCCAGCAGCGGGGTGGCAGTCAAAGCCAGAACAGCGGCAATCGCGGCCCTGGCGGGGCGGTTTGTGCGAATATTTCCAGTCATAGTGATCAGTCAACGACCGAATGCGTGATTCAACGCAAAGCATGCATCAGAATCACGACGAATTGTTATTGATGAACGCCAGGATGAAAAAGATGAACAATTGTTCATTTTGACATGAATGCGACATTTACAGAAGATGATGAAACCATCACTTCATCATTGAGGTAATAAACGAAACTTTACTTTTCTTCACCACGATCTCGCCTGGCGCCTTCCAGCAGAGTCTTTCGGCGCTGCTCTTCCATATCATCTGCGTGCCGCTGCGCCTTGGTCCGGCCAAAGCGGGCGCGATTTTCATCGGCAAGCTTTGCCTTGTCGGTCCGCGCCTTTGTTTTGCGCGCCTGGCGCAGATTGACGATGTTGGTCATGATCGGTTCCTTGTCGCCTCAGCCCCTCGGCAACTGCGGCAGACCATAATCTTCCGCCCGGCCTGTTGCCAATGCCTCTTGCCAACCGCCGTCGGCTGTCGCCATGGTTTATCCATGACCAGTATTCACGACGTCGCCGCGCTTGCCCAGGTTTCGATCAAGACGGTATCGCGCGTCGTCAACAAAGCGCCCAATGTCAGCCCAGCTTTGCAGGCGCGGGTGGACGCCGCCATCGCACAACTGGGCTATCGCCCCAACCAGTCGGCACGGCGGCTGGCCGGGGGCAAGTCGTTCATGATCGCTTTCCTCTACAACAACCCCGCCCCCGGCTATGTCAGCCGTATCCAGATCGGTGCGGCCTGGCGCTGCCGGGAACTGGGCTATCATCTGGTGGTCGAGCCGATCTCCATCGGGGGCGAAGAGCGCTATGAGGTGCTGGAACGGCTGGTCGGGGCGCTGCGCCCGGACGGCGTGCTGCTGGTGCCGCCGCTGTCGGACGATGAGGGGCTGCTGGCGCGACTGGCAGACATGAAGCTGCCCTGCGCCCGGATCGCCGGGTCGGTGACGGCGGCGAGCTTCACCATCCACACGCCCGAGCGCGCAGCGGGGCGCATGGTGGCCGACCATCTGATTGGCCTCGGCCATCGCCGTATCGGCGTCATCACCCCGCCACCCACCCACCGCGCGGCGTTGCGGCGGGTCGACGGGTTTCGCGACGGGCTGGCAGCGGCGGGCATCGCCGTGGAAGAGAACCTGTTCGTGGAGGGGCGGTTCGATTTCGCCTCAGGCATCGAGGCGGGCGAAGCCTTGCTGGCCCTGCCCCAGCCGCCAAGCGCCGTCTTCGCCACCAATGACGAAATGGCGCTGGGGGTGCTGACGCTGGCCCATCGCATCGGCCTGCGCGTGCCGGAGGATCTGTCGGTCACGGGGTTCGACGACACGACCGCAAGCCTGACATCCTGGCCGCCGCTGACCACCGTGCGCCAGCCGCTGGAGGATATGGGCCGCTCCGTCATCGACGCGCTGGCCAACGGCCCGGCGGATGCGCCGGAATTCCTGTTCACGCTGGTCGAGCGGGGCAGTTCAGGACCGCCGGCGGGGAATGTAGGGTAGGGCTGGAGCGGGTAGCGGGGATCGAACCCGCATCACAAGCTTGGAAGGCTAGTGCTCTACCATTGAGCTATACCCGCCCGGCAGGAGAGCGCCCTGCCATTATCGGATAGCGCTCGTCAACCATGATTGCGCCATAAAGCGCAGATCGCCCCTTAACCCCCTGCATCATTTGTTCTACATCCCGGACATGAACAGTCCTTCCCTGCGCCAGTTGGATATATTCGCGCAGATGGTGGCAGCCGGCGGTGTGACGCGATGCGCGGCTAATATGGGCCTCAGCATCGAGCAGGTGTTGCAGGACCTGGCATCGCTGGAGATGCGGCTGGGCTATCGGTTGTTCGAGGATCTGGACGGGGCGACGCGGCTGACGCCGGCGGGGCGCAAGACCGCGCAGGCGATGACGCTGCTGACGCAGGATACGCCCGCACCGATCGAAGCACCGATAGAGGAAGTCCTTCCGCCCGACGCCGAGCCTGAAACACCCCCCGTTCCTGCCGTCATTCCGGTCGCGGCCCCTCCCCCCATTGTGCTGGAGGGGACAGCACGACAGGTCATAACACTGGCCGCGCCGGCGCCGGTGTTCGGCCAGATACAGGACGGACTGACCGCGTTCGAGGCAGCGAACGAGGATATCGCCATCACGCTGGACCTGCATGTCCATACGGCGGGGGATGCAGCGAGCGCGCTGGCCAACGGACGGGCGGACATCGCCTATTTCTATGCGCTGGAGGAGCCGACGGACTTCGGTTCGCGCTATGGCTGGTCGGAACAGTTGAACCTGTACGCCGGCAGCGACCATGCGCTGGCGCGGGCCGACAGCGTCAGCCGCGACGATCTGGCGCTTACGCCGATGCTGGCGCTGGAGACGCGCAGCGGGATGCGCGACATTATCGAGGCGGCACTGGCCAAGGGGCGGTTTCGCAACATGATGCCGCTGCTGGAAAGCGACAATATGTTCGAGATCATCGCCGCGCTGCGGGAAGGCGCAGGCTGTTTCGCGGCGTTCGGTCCATTGGCGCGCGATATCGGGCGGATGAGCGGCGTGCAGCGGCTGGCACTCGATATGCCGCTGCCCTCCATCGAAATTCGCCAGGCGATTGCGCCGCGATCGACCGCCAAGCCGGCGGTCGAAGCGCTGGCGGAGTTTCTGTTTCTCTAACATCATGACGAAGATTTAATGTCGCATCGCAGCAGAAATGCGGCAGACCGATCTTGATATGATGTATCATCCTAGATACAGGGTCACATCAGACCAGAACCAAAAGGGTTGATCCTCATGTCCCGCTTTCCGTTGCTGCGCGCCGGTTGCGCGCTGTCCGCGCTGTGCCTTGCCTTTCCTGTCCTGGCCGAAGAGGCCGCTGCCCCCGATCAAGCCTATCATGACGATGCCAAGTCCGACATCGTCGTGACCGCGCTGATCCCGCGCCGGCAGGGCGACATATTGTCGGGCACATCGGTCCTGACCGGCGAGAAGCTGGTCCGCGACCTGCGCCCCAGCATCGGCGAGACGCTGGCACGCCAGCCGGGCGTGTCGGCCACCAGCTTTGGCCCCAACGCCTCCCGCCCGATCCTGCGCGGTTTCCAGGGGGAGCGCGTGCGCATCCTGACCGACGGCATCGGCAGCTTCGACGTGTCCAACACATCGGTCGACCATGCGGTCGCGATCAATCCGCTGACCGCCGACCGGATCGAAGTGCTGCGCGGCCCGGCCGCCCTGCTCTATGGGTCGTCGGCGATCGGCGGCGTGGTCAATGTGATCGACAGCCGCATTCCGCGCCGCGTGCCAGACGAGCCGATCCATGTCGATGGCATCGCCACCTATGGCAGCGCCGCCAATGAGCGCACGCTGAGCGGCGAAGTCGAAGCACCGATCGCGCAGAATTTCGTCGTCCATGTCGACGGCAGCTGGACCAAGACCGACGATCTGCGCACCGGCGGCTATATATTGTCCAAACCGATGCGGGCGATCGCCGCCCAGTCGGATGATGCGGAAATTCGCGAGGACGGTCAGTGGAAGGGCAAGCTGCCCAACACGGCCGCCGAAACATGGGAAGTGGCGGGCGGCTTCGCCTATGTCGGCACGGGCGGCAATCTGGGCGTGTCGGTATCGCACAGCGAAAATCGCTATGGCGTGCCGTCGCGGATCGATGTGGCCGAGGATCATGACCATGAAGGCGAAGATCACGACCATGACGAGCCGGGCCACACCCATGAGGATGTGACACTGTCGATGAAGCAGACGCGCGCCGACCTGCGCGGCGAAGTGGCGACCGGTGGCGGCTTCCTGGACAGTATCCGCCTGCGCGCGGGCTGGGCACAATATCAGCATCAGGAAATCGAGCCGACCGGCGAGGTGGGCACGACCTTCAAGAACCAGTCGATGGAAAGCCGACTGGAGTTCATCCAGGCGCGTCAGGGCGGCTGGGACGGTGCTTTCGGCGCGCAATTCTTCACTCGCCGGTTCGAGGCGGTCGGCGAGGAGAAGTTCCTGCCGCGCAACGAGACGAACCAGTTGGGCGTCTTCACCCTGCAATCGCTGGATCTGGGCGACACCCGCATCGAGGCTGGCGGCCGGTTCGAGCATACGGATCTGTCGGCGGTAGCAGACGAGGATCTGTTCACAGCGGGCGGACGCCGCAATTTCAACGCGCTTTCCGGATCGCTGGGCATCAGCCAGGCGGTCATGCCGGGCTGGCGCGTGGGCCTGAACCTGTCGCGCAGCGAACGCGCGCCGTCGGCCGAGGAACTGTTCGCCCGTGGCAATCATGCCGGCACGCAGGCGTTCGAACTGGGCAATGCCGACTTCAACAAGGAAAAGAGCTGGGGCGTCGAAGGCACGCTGCGCGGTCAGGGCACTGGCTATAGCGTCTCTTTCTCCGCCTATCACAACTGGTTCGACGGCTATATCTATGACTCGATCGTCGATGACAGCGTGTGCCAGGCCGCCAATGGCGGGGCCGAGCTGGAATTCCCCTGCTACGCCTATAATCAGGCCGACGCCCGCTATTATGGCTTCGAGGCCGAGGGCAATGTGAAGCTGGCGCAACTGGGGGGCTATGCGATCAACCTGGATGGCGTGGCCGACTATGTCCGCGCGACCATCAAGGGCAGCGGCCCGGCGCCGCGCATTCCCCCGCTGCGCCTGCTGGGCGGGATCGAGGCGCAGGGCGAGCGGATCACCGCGCGGGCCGAGGTCGAACATGTGTTCGAGCAGAACCGGATCGCCGCGACGGAAACACCGACCGACGGCTTTACGCTGGTCAACGCGTCGCTGGCCTTCAAGCCGTTCAAGGGCAATGACCGCACGACGCTGATGCTGTCGGCGAACAATATCTTCGATGTGGAGGCCCGCCGCCACGCCAGCGTGCTCAAGGATTTCGCCCCGCTCGCCGGGCGCGACATTCGTGTGACGGCACGCTTCTCGCTGTAAGACGGCAATGGGACGGGGCGTGCTGGCGCCGCCCCGTCCCATGAGTAGAATCTTGCGTTTTGTGACAATTTCGTTACAAGCGCTCCATGCGCCAGATTGCCGCCCTTCCCTATACGACCGATGCGAACGGCGCGATGCAGATCCTGCTGATCACGTCGCGCGAGACGCGGCGATGGGTGATTCCCAAGGGGAATCGGATCAAGGGCATGGCCGGCCACCGCGCCGCCGAACTGGAAGCCTATGAGGAAGCGGGCATCCATGGCATCGCCTGTCCCGCCCCGCTCGGCCGCTATCGCTATGACAAACGCAAGCGCAACGGCAACTCGCGCGAGGCGACGGTCGAGGTTTTTCCGCTTGCGGTCACCGGCCACCTGACGCAATGGCCCGAACAGGGTCAAAGGGAGCTGCGCTGGTTCCCGGTAGCCGACGCTGCAAAAGCGGTGGACGAACCGGATTTGCAGTCGATCATCGCGGCCTTCCGCGAACCGCCCGCCAATCCCGGCTGGTTCTTCCGGCTGTTGCTGGCGATCCGCGAAAAGCAAAGTGAAAGGACTGGAATGCTGCGCTGGTTTCATGCGTTGATGCCCAAACAGGGGCGCTTCTTCGAGCAGTTCGAGGATCACGCCGCCACTTTGGTCGTCGGCGCGGATGCGCTGGCCAAGCTGCTCAAGGGCGGCCCGGACATGGCCGAACATATCAAGGAAATATCCGACCGCGAGCATGAAGCGGACGATATCATCCGCGACGTGTTGCAGGATGTGCGCCGCATCTTCGTCACCCCGTTCGACCGCAGCGCTATCACCGGCCTGATCGGCGTCATGGACGACGCGATCGACCAGATGAACCAGACCGCCAAGGCGATCGCCCTGTACGAGGTGAAGGATTTCGCCCCGCAAATGCAGGATATGAGCGCGCTGATCGTGGAATGCGCGCGCATCACCGCCGAGGCGATGCCGCTGCTGCGTTCGCTGAACCTGAACGCGACCCGACTGCACGACCTGACCGAGCGGCTCGTCAAGCTGGAGGGCCATGCCGATATCCTGCACGAAGCAGGGCTGAAGGCGTTGTACGAGCAGGCGCGGGCGGGCAATCCGATGGACTTCATCGTCGGCAACGAGATTTACAGCCATCTGGAAAAGGTCACCGACCGGTTCGAGGATGTCGCCAACGAAATTTCTGGCCTGGTCATCGACCACGCCTGATGGGCTTTGCCCTTACCCGTTCGCCCTGAGTAGCCGCTGAGCGAAGTCGAAGGCCCGTATCGAAGGGTCGCGCATTGCCCCCATCCTTCGATACGCCGCTTCGGCTTCGCTCAGCGGCTACTCAGGACGAACGGAATATTGAAGGACAGATGTCAATCCCATGGACCCCATCGCCCTACCCCTACTGATCGCGCTGATCGGTGTCGCCTTGCTGTTCGATTTCCTGAACGGCCTGCACGACGCCGCCAACTCGATCGCGACCATCGTGTCGACCCGCGTGCTGAAACCGCAATATGCGGTCGCCTGGGCCGCCTTCTTCAACTTCATCGCCTTCCTCTTCTTCGGCCTGCATGTGGCCGAGACGGTGGGCAAGGGCATCGTCGACGCCAGCATCATCGACCCGCAGGTGATCTTCGGCGCGCTGATGGGGGCGATCGCCTGGAACCTCATCACCTGGGGGCTGGGCATCCCGTCTTCCTCCAGCCATGCGCTGATCGGCGGATTGCTGGGCGCGGGCACCGCCAAGGCGGGGCTGGGCGCAGTCGTGTGGAGCGGCGTGTTCAAAACGAGTGCGGCGATCGTCATTTCGCCCGCCGTCGGCCTGTTTCTGGCACTGATGCTGGTGCTGGTCATCAGCTGGATCTTCCGCAAGTTCACGCCGCAGGGCGCGGACAAAGTGTTCCGCAAGCTGCAACTCGTGTCCGCATCGCTCTATTCGCTGGGCCATGGCGGCAATGACGCGCAGAAGACGATGGGGATCATCGCCGTGCTGCTCTATTCGCAGGGCATGCTGACCGGCGGTTTCCATGTGCCGATGTGGGTGGTGCTGAGCTGTCAGGCGGCCATGGGCCTCGGCACGCTGCTTGGCGGCTGGAAGATCGTCCATACGATGGGGTCGAAGATCACCCGGCTGACCCCGGCGCAGGGTTTCTGTGCGGAGACGGGCGGGGCCATCACCCTGTTCATGGCGACCCATCTGGGCGTGCCGGTATCGACCACCCATACCATTACCGGCGCGATCGTCGGCGTGGGCGCATCACGGCGGCTGTCGGCGGTGCGGTGGAACGTGGCGTCGAGCATCATCGTCGCCTGGGTCGTGACCCTGCCCGCCTCGGCCGCGATCGGCGCGCTCTTCTACGGGCTGACGCGACTGTTCTGAGAATTCGTCCATTGGGCATAACAAAAGGGCGCGGGAGTGATCCCGCGCCCTTTCTATTTGGTCCGTCCGATCCGTCAGGCCACGCGGCCGAGGCGGTGATAGAGATTGGCATATTTGATCGATTCCGGCTGGTCCTGCACTTCCTTCAGATAGTGCGCGATGGCGGTGCGGATCAGGCCGAAATCCTGCTGGGAGAAAACGGCGCGCGAACGGCTCGGCTCGCGGGTCTGGTCGATCGTGTCGGTGGTCATATCTCTGTCCTTCGCGGCTTGGCCCGTCCGGGCTGATGAACACCGAGATAGACAGATGCATCGCCCGCGATAAGGCCGATGAGTGGCCGCAAGTCACAATCCGATTTGGTCATTTAGTCATTCTATGACATTATGACTTTATGGCAGAGCTGACCGATCGCAAACTCTATCTGGGACCGAAGCTGCGCGTGCTGCGCCGCGAACTGGGCCTGAACCAGACGCAGATGGCCGAAGAACTGGGCGTGTCGCCCAGCTATCTCAACCATCTGGAGCGCAACCAGCGACCGTTAACGGCGCAGATGCTGCTACGGCTGGCCAATACCTATGACATCGACATTCGCGATTTCACGGCACAGGCGCAGGAGGGCGGTCCCGGAGAGTTGAGCGAGATCTTGTCCGATGCGCTGGTGCGCGACATCGGCATCGCACGCGACGAAGTGCTGGAGGTGGCGGAAAACTACCCCGGCGTCAGTGAGGCGATCGCCCGATTCTATCGCGCGCTGGGCGATTTGCGCCGGCTGCCGGGCGAGGCGCTGGAGCGCAGCGGGCCGGCACCGCTGGTCGCGCCGGTCGACTGGCTGCGCGAGACGATATCGCGGGCGGGCAATCATTTCGCGGAAATCGACGCCGGAGCGGAGGCGATCGACGCCGACCTGCCGGACGATCCTGCCCTGTTGCAGGCCGAGTTGCGCACGCGGCTGAAGGACCGGCACGGCATGAACGTGCAGGTGGTGCGCGGTGATGTGCTGGCCGGGACGCTGCGCCATTATGACATGCACCGGCGAAGGCTGTTGCTGAGCGAGCGATTGCCCGCGTCCGGGCGGCTGTTCGCCATCGCCTATCATCTGTGCGCGCAGGAACTGGCCGATGCGATCGCCGCGCAGATTGCCCGCGCCGCGCCCCCGGATGAGGATAGCCGCAGGCTCGCGGTGATGGCGCTGACCAACTATGCCGCGGCCGCCCTCATCATGCCCTATGACCGGTTCCGGCAGGCGGCGGAGCAGAGCCGGCATGACCTGCCATTGCTGCGCGACCGGTTCGGCGTATCGACCGAGCAACTGGCGCATCGGCTGACCAGCCTCAACCGCACGGGCGCGCGCGGTATCCCCTTCTTCATGGCGCGGATCGACCGGGCGGGACTTGTCTCCAAGCGCTTCGATGGCGAGGCCTGGCCGTTCGCCCGTTTCGGTGGCACCTGCCCGCGCTGGGATGCGCATGCCACACAAGAGGTAGACAAGGTGACATCACAGCTGGTCGAGACGCTGGACGGCAAGCGGTTCCTGACGCTGGCGATCGGCCTGCCACAAGGTGCAGCGCGCGGGCGGGCGGTGATCGCGCTGGGGTGCGAGGCGAAACATGGCGGGCGGATCGTCCATGCGGACGGGATCGATCTGGACAAGGGCAATGCCACCGAGGTTGGGCCGACATGCCACTTGTGCGAGCGGCGCGACTGTCCGGATCGGGCGCTGCCGCCGGTCACGCGCGCGCTGGACCTGCACAGCTATGAACGGACGATCGCGCCCTTTCCGTTCCGGCGGGTTTAGGCCGCCTTGGCTACCCAGTCGCGCTTGAGATGGCGGGCGAGGAAGTCGAGGCAGGAGCGAACCTTCGCCATTTCCCCCTGCCCCGGCACGTAAAGCGCGACAATGGACGAGGCCGGCAACGGGAGTTCCGGCAGCAATTGCTGGAGCCGGCCAGTGTCGAGATCGTCGGCCACTTCCCACAGCGATTTGATGACAATGCCCGCGCCATCCAGCGCCCAGGCGCGCGCCATTTCGCCGTCATTGGTGCTGAGCGTCACGCGCGGGCTATTGCCGCTGCCGACCACCGAGCGCCAGATGTCCTGCTGCGCTTCGCCCACAACGATATTGTCGTGCAGCGCGAGGTCCGCGACGCTCTTAGGCCGGCCGCGGCGGGCGAGATAGTCCGGCGCGGCGCAAAGCAGGCGCGGATTGTCAGTCAGCCGCTTCATGGTGAGCATACTGTCCGGCGGCGGGTCGAAGCAGATGGCGATGTCATGCCCCGTCTCGACGATATTGGTTGCCTGTTCGGCGGTTTCGAGGTGGATGGCGACGTCGGGATGCAGCGTCGCATATTCGCGGAACAGCGGCGCCAGGCGCATGCGCGCGGCATTGACGGTCGTCACCACCCGCAGCAGGCCGGTTGCTTCTGTCGCGCGGCGCATCACGTCGGTTTCGACATCGTCGATGGCGCTCAAGGCCCGGCCGGCCTTGTCATAGAGCAGCGAACCTTCCTCCGTCAGCGACAGATGGCGGCTGTTACGGCGGATCAGCATGACCCCCAGCCGCGCCTCCAACTGTGACAGTCTGCGGCTGGTCGCGGCCAGCGACAGACCCAGCCGACGCGCCGCTTCGGACAGCGTGCCCGATTCGGCGATCTTCACAAAGGATTCGATTTCGGCAAAGCGGTCGGCCATCCACCCAAGCTAGGCGGTCGATGCTGCAACGCAATAGATCGGCTGTTGCGATACGGTATGGTTTCGTTGCTGCGTCTCTCCAAACCCACGCTTTTGTAAGCTTTTCTTGCCGGATTTCACGGTACGCAACCCAGCCTTGCGTCGGACGCATGGCGTTGACGGAAGCTTTTGCGACGCATCATTTTCATAGGCGATCCCGCAATTTCACCACGGAGTTTCTGCCCATGCCGATGCTGAGCGCCCGCCGCGCCAAGGTCGATCCGCCGATCGCCTGGAACGATATCGAAGCCCTGCCCATCTATGCCGCGATGCTGCTGTGCGCGATCTGCCTGGGCCTGGCGCTGATGGATTCGACGCCGACCCTGCACGCCACCCTGTTGAAGATCGTGGGTATCGTCGGTGGTCTGGCGCTGCGCCATGCCTGGCTGAAACTGGACGATGAGGGCGGCGACGCCCTTTAAGAGATAGCCCCTATGATCGTCGGACGGTCCCCCCGTATCCGCCAGAGCTTCCAGAAGGCATGGAGCGCGCTGATCGCGCTGTTCTTCTGGGATCTGGCCGTCACCATTTTCTACTATATCTCGCCGTTCAAGGCGCCGGCGCTGCCGCTGACCATCTTCGGCACCGCGCTGGCGCTGGTGCTGGGCTTCCGCGTCAACAGCGCCTATTCGCGCTGGTGGGAGGGCCGCATATTGTGGGGCGCGATGGTCAATGTGTCGCGCAGCTTTACCCGCGCGGTTCTGGCCTACCTGCCCGACACGCCCGACGCGCGCGCCATGGGTGTGACGCTGGTGAAGCGGCATATCGCCTATGTCCATGCGCTGCGCTGCCAGTTGCGGCGCGAAGATCCGGCGCCCGACATGCGGCGCGTGCTGGGCGAAGAGGCGGCGCTGCCCGAACTGGAGCGGCGCAATCCGGCCAATGGCCTGCTCGACGGGTCCGACCGCAGGCTGATGAACGCGGTGCAGCATGGCTGGATCGACACCATCCAGCAGACCCGGATCGAGGGCATGCTTGTCGACATGTCCAATGCGCAGGGCGGCATGGAGCGGATCAAGAACACGCCGCTGCCCGCCCAATATCGCGCCTTCCCCAAATATTTCACCCGGCTGTTCTGCATATTGCTGCCGGTCGGGCTGGTCGAGACATTGGGCATGGCGACGCCGGTGGGGTCGGCGGTGGCGGGCTTCATGTTCCTGGCGGTGCTCCAGATTGGCGACGATCTGGTCGATCCGTTCGGCAATGACGTCCACGACCTGCCGCTGACCAGCATCACCACCACGATCGAGGGCGACCTGAACCAGGCGATCGGCCTGCCCGCCCCGCCGCCGCTGCAACCGGTCGATGGCGTGCTGTGGTGAGGCGCCGGGCGTAACACTGAGGTTACAGGTGCGCGTCGGGGGCGAAGTTCATAGTGTCGTCGCCCTTTTTCGGGAGGAAGCGCTTGCAAGGCGCTCGCGACGCCTCCCCGACGCTTCCCCTAAGCGGCCGGCCGCGACAGAGGCGTGACACGCCCACGCCATCGACGCGACAGGCCATCAACAGCAGCCCGGCGGCCGGGTCATGTGGACTCTCCGGCGCGTGAGCGGGGAATGGTGTCGGAAAGAACGGCCTCATCCCGCAGGATAGATCAAAGATTATCCTACATTGGAAGATTCGAGACGCACCGTTCCAGTGAGTGGGTAGCAAGCGGGCCTGGCGGACCACTCCCGATCCGCCTGCCGCGTCGCCCAGAACAGGCTTCTACAGGCTCGATGCGAACGGATGTCCGGAACTGGAGATGGGAAAGATCATCGTTGGCAGCTATTCCCGATCGGCGATGGCTGCGTGCTTGCCGACCACTGGCAGGCTATTCCAGGAGAGATAGCAGACCGGGTGCACCCAGCCACTTGCAGCCATTGCTCTGATAAGTTCTACTTGCTCGATGAGCAGATTGCACCTGACTGAAACTATAGCCGCGCCAGCAAATCGGCTTAGAGCGGCGACATTGGGCTTTAGCATTACAGCGGCACCTTTGTGTATCGTCGCATTGGCGCAGATTGCTTTTTTGCCACAGATCGTCGGGGCCATTGAGGGTTTGGATGGTAACGAGCGGACTTGGGCGATTTCAGTCCTACGGAGAGATTGGCTCGCGTTCCATACTGCTGTGGCGACCTCGATAGCCATTTATTGGCTGCTAACGGCCGTGCTCGGAAGAGGGAATTTCCTCCAATTGAGATATGCAAATATAACGCTGGGACTATTCGTCTTCGCAGTTATATTCTTAATTCTATATGGATCCTTTGTTCAGTGGCCTGAGAAGTTGGAGGGCGTATGCCCGTTCTTCGGCGTGTCGGACACGGACGCACCGAGCTACGGCTTAGACACCCCATCATCATGTGGCGCCTTCGCCTACGCAGCCCATCAAATGATATTGTTGGCGTTGTTCGGACTGCCGATCGCGCTGATCACCACAAGTATGATAGTCCGTATAGTCTCCTCTCGTCGCGCGAGACCGGCTACCGGCTAAGGTTTATCTATGGCTCCAGTGAACGTCCGCTTTCCGCCCCTTGTGGCTGTCACCGGTCTGCGAGTCACTGAACCTTGCCGATGAGCGGTCTGTGCAGTTTCGGGTAGGATAGCTGACCGGGTAAAATCGACCAAGGCCGAACACTTCAATGCCCTCTCGCGTGAAAACGGGAGAGGGCTAAAAGCAGATGGTCCGCCTACCCCACTCGCGCCATTTGCACGGTCGCGACGGCCCACCGCCAACCAGTCATGCGAAGGCACATCCAAAGCAAAAGGGGCCGCCTTTTCAGGCAGCCCCTTTCATCCTCTCCCTGAAAACAGGGATGATCCGTCCGGCCTTATTCGGCCTTCGACTGGAGGTTCACCGCAGCATATTTGCCGCGACGATCGACTTCCAGTTCGAAGTCGAGGCGGTCGCCTTCGTTCAGGGCGGCCATGCCAGCGCGTTCCACGGCGCTGATGTGGACGAAGGCGTCGGGCTGGCCGTCGTCGCGCTGGATGAAGCCGAAGCCCTTCATCGCGTTGAAGAACTTCACGGTGCCGCTGGAGCGCTCACCGGTCAGCTGACGCTGCGGGCCACGATCGGGTGCACCACCAAAGCCACCGGCGCGCGGTTCGCGGGCTTCGCGCGGCGGGCCGCGATCGGTGACGGGGAGCGGTTCGCCGTCGATGACCAGATCGGTCGCCGACACCTTGCCACCACGATCGACCAGCGTGAAGCCGAGCGGCTGACCTTCGGCCAGACCGGTCAGACCGGCCTGTTCGACCGCGCTGATGTGGACGAACACGTCTTCGCCGCCATCGTCACGGACGATGAAGCCGAAACCCTTCTGGCCGTTGAAGAACTTAACAACGCCCTTGCCTTCGCCGACGACCTGGGCAGGCATGCCGCGACCACCGCCGCCGCCACCGCCGAAACCACCGCCGCCGCCGCCAAAGCCGCCGCGACCACCGCCGCCGCCGCCGAAGCCGCCGCGATCACCGCCGCCGAAACCACCACGGTCGCCGCCGAAGCCACCGCCGCCACCGCCGAAGCGATCACCGCCGAAGCCACCACCGCCGCCGCCGAAGCCACCACGATCGCCACCACCGTAGAAGTTGTCGTCGCCGAAACCGTCGCGCTTATCCTTGCCGCGCCCGCCGCGGCGACCTCTATCAAAACTCATGCCCTGTTAGTCACTTTCGCTTCGCCCCAAAGACAATCGGACAAACATGTCGGGCGAATGACATGCAGAATCCACCGCAGAGGCGGGTTTGGGAATCACTATATCAACTTTTCAGGGCAGCGCGAATGATTTTCACTGTTGCGGTCATGTTCCGTTCCAATAATGGAAAAAGTCCGGATATTCCACGGCTCGACGCAGGAAAGACGCGCCCTGCCGCAGCTTTTGCGCAGGCAAAAGGGCCGATTGCGGTCGAACCGGTTTCGCCATAGAGGGGAAGCCATGACCGTGCATTTCCATGAAGAAGATCTGCCCGCCGGCGTCCTCGCCCCCGGCCCGATCGCCATCGACACCGAAACGATGGGCCTCATCACCCCGCGCGACCGCCTGTGCGTGGTCCAGATCAGCGATGGCAAGGGCGATGAGCATCTCGTCCGCTTCAATCCCGGCAGCGATTATGCCGCGCCGAACCTGAAGGCGGTGCTGGCCGATCCGGAGCGGTTGAAACTCTATCATTTCGGCCGGTTCGATATCGCCGCGATCAAACATTATCTGGGCGTGGTGGCCGCGCCGGTTTACTGCACCAAGATCGCGTCGCGCCTGATCCGCACCTATACCGACCGCCATGGCCTGAAGGAACTGGTCCGCGAACTGCTGGGCCAGGATATCAGCAAGCAGCAGCAGTCGAGCGACTGGGGCGGCCCGGTCCTGTCGGACGCGCAGAAGGATTATGCCGCGTCGGACGTGCGCTATCTGCATGCGCTGAAGGCCGAACTGGACAAAAGGCTGATCCGCGAAGGGCGGATGGAACTGGCCCAGGCCTGTTTCGACTTCCTGCCGCACCGCGCCGAACTCGATCTGGCCGGCTGGCCGGAAATCGACATTTTCGCGCATATGTAAGGGAGCAGACGCTTCGTGTCCGTCCAGGCCGATCAGCAACGCGACGTGCGCCGCCATTGGGCGCGGCCGGGCGGCAGCCATGACCGGCTGGTCGGGCTGCTGAAAAACTGGCTGCCGGTCGCGGTCGGCGTGCTGGCGGCATTGCTGGCGACCGCGCCCTTCACGGGCGGCGACAAGGTCAGCTTCGTGCTCGACAAGAACAAGGTCGAGGTGGCGAAGGACCGGATGCGGCTGACCGAGGCGCTGTATCGCGGCGAGGACAGCAAGGGCCAGCCCTTCTCCCTGCGCGCCGGATCCGCCGTGCAGAAAAGCTCGCGCGAGCCGGTCGTCGACCTCAACACCCTGTCCGCGCGCATCCTGCTGTCGGACGGCCCGGCCGTGCTGACGGCGCAAAAGGGCCGGTACGACATGGAAACAGAGCGGGTCGGCATTCAGGGACCGGTGCAGTTCGAGGCGGCGGGCGGATATCGGCTGACCACGCGCGACGTGGGCGTCGACCTCAAAACCCGGCGGATGAAGAGCGCGGGCCGGGTCGATGGCCGCATCCCGATCGGCACGTTCAGTGGCGACCATCTGGAAGCGGACATGAACGCGCGCACCGTGACGCTGAATGGCCGGGCAAGCTTGCGCATCGAGCAAAATGGTCTCAAAGGGCGAAACTGATGAAACGCACCCTGATCCTGCTGTCGACCGCCTTCATGGGTACTGCCGCGCTGATGTTCGCGGGCGCGAGCGCACAGGTGTTCAAGAATCACGACAGCAACGCCCCGGTCAATTTCAACGCCGACCGGATCGAGGTGCAGGATCGCGCCGACCGCGTCGTCGTGTCGGGCAATGTCGTGGTGACGCAGGCCGGCATGACGCTGAACGCGGCGCGCATGACCGTGGCCTATAATAACCAACCGGGCGGCGGCACCGGCACCGATGGCATCCAGATCAACCGGATCGACGCATCGGGCAATGTCGTGGTGACCAAGGCGGACCAGACCGCGCGCGGCAATGTCGCCATCTACGACCTCAACAGCAAACTGATCACCATGCTGGGCAATGTCACGCTGACGCAAGGGGCGAACAAGCTGACCGGCGGGCGGCTGGTGATGGACCTCAATAGCGGGCGATCGACGGTGGACGGCCGGTCTTCGGGCGGTGGCAGTACCGGCACCGCGACCAGCCCAAGCGGGCGCGTCTCGGGCACCTTCACGGTTCCGCAGCGCAAGAATTGAGGCAGGGCGCTGGAATGCGCCTGCCATTTTCATGATGAAAGAAAGAGGGATCCCGGATCAAGTCCGGGATAACGTTGTGTTGCAGGCCTTACTGGGCGGCCAATGCGTCCATGATCTGACGCACGGGGGCGATGTCGTAACCGGCGGCGGCGGCTTGGGCGGCCAGCACATCGCCATTGTCGCCGGCGCGGGCGCGGGTCAGCGCCCACAGCAAAGTGCTGCGCGTGCCTGAGCGGCAATAGGCCAGCAGCTTGCCGTGGTCGGCCTGTTCCAGCGCCTGCGCCATGCCGTCCAGCTGCCAGGGGGCAAAGCCGCCATGGGCGACCGGCACGGCCAGATAGGCGATGCCTGCGGCCTGCGCCGCCGCTTCGATCTCCGCGCCGTTGACCTGGCCCGGCTCTTCATCATCGGGGCGATTGTTGATGATGAGGGTGACGCCCTGCGCCTTCGCCTCACCGACCTGCTCGACGCTGATCTGCGGGGATACGAGGATGCGGTCGGTCAGCTTGCGGAACATGGGCTTCTCCTTTGCCTGCCCCATGCGCTCTGGAAAGCGAGGTTTCAAGATATTTGGTCAGAGGAAGGGGCGGATCGCAGCGAGGAAGGCGTCGCCCCAGGCGTCCAGCTTCTTTTGGCCGATGCCGCTGATATGGCTCATTTCGCGGATGGAGGACGGGCGCTGCTCGGCCATTTCGCGCAGGGTCGAATCGTGGAAGATGACATAGGGCGGCACCCCGGCCTCCTGCGCCAGTTCGCGGCGGCAGGCGCGCAGGGCGTCGAACAGCGGATCGCCGACCGGGTTGGCGTCCGCGCCGTTGCGGGCGCTGCGCTTGCTACGCCGTTCGCGCTTGGGCGGCATCAGGATGCGCACCTCCTCCTCCCCGCGCAGGATCGGCCGGGCATTGGGGCCGAGCATCAGCCCGCCATGTTCCGTCGTTTCCAGCGCATCGCGTACCAGCAGCGCGCGCGAGACGGGGCGCAGCAGCGCGACTTCATCGCCCGCGACGATGCCATGGACGGAGATACGGTCGTGGCCGCGCTCGCGAATCTTGTCGTTGGGCGTGCCGGTCAGCACCGCCTCGATATGGCCGGCGCCGAAACTCTGCCCGGTGCGGTAGACGGCGGACAGATATTTGCGCGCCGTCTCGGTCGCATCGACGCTGGCGGGCGGCGTCAGGCAATTGTCGCAATTGCCGCAGGTGGCGGGCGGTTGCTCGCCGAAATGGCGCAGCAGGATGGCACGTCGGCAGGTGGCGGTTTCGACGAGGGCCCCCAGCGCCGCAATGCGGGTGCGCTCGCCCGGCTGGCGGGCAGGCTCCAGTTCGGCGATGCGCATGCGGGCGCGGGCGAAGTCTTCCGCCCCCCAGAAGAGATGCGCGACCGCCGGTTCGCCGTCGCGGCCAGCGCGGCCCGATTCCTGATAATAGCCCTCGATCGATTTGGGCAGGCCGGCATGGGCGACGAAGCGCACGTCGGGCTTGTCGATACCCATGCCGAAGGCGACGGTGGCGACCATCACCATATCCTCGCTGGCGATGAAGGCGGCCTGATTGGCGGCGCGCACCGCCGGGTCCATGCCGGCATGATAGGCGCGCACGGCACGCCCGCCCCGCCCCAGCGTTTCGGCCAGCTTCTCGGTCGCGGCGCGGGTCTGGGCATAGACGACGCCGGGGCCGGGATTGGCGGCGACAAGGTCGGCCAGCTGACGGGTCAGCCCGTCGCGCGGGTGGACGGCGTAGCGAATATTGGGCCGGTCGAAGCCGGAGATGATGAGACCATCGCGCGGGATGCCCAACTGGACGAGGATATCCTCCCGCGTGTGCGCGTCGGCCGTAGCGGTGAGCGCGAGGCGCGGAACGTCCGGAAATTCGTCCAGCAACGGACGTAGCAGGCGATAGTCGGGGCGGAAATCATGGCCCCATTCGGACACGCAATGGGCTTCGTCGATGGCGAAGAGGGCGATCTTCGTCGCACGCAGCAGATTACGGAAATTTTCCTGGCTGGCGCGTTCGGGCGCGACATAGAGCAGGTCGAGATCGCCATTGCGGAGGCGATCCTGCGTCTCGCGCCAGTCGGCATCCACGCTGGTCAGGCTGGCGGCGCGCAGGCCCACCGCATTGGCGGCGCGCAACTGGTCGTGCATCAGCGCGATCAGCGGTGACACGACGATGCAGCAGCCGTCGAGCGCGGCGGAGGGTAGCTGATAGCAGAGCGACTTGCCCGCGCCGGTCGGCATGATCGCCAGCGTCGGCCGCCCCGCCATGACGCGACCCACCACCTCTTCCTGCACGCCGCGAAAGGCGGTGAACCCGAAAATATCGTGGAGAAGCGTGGGGATGTCGCGCGCCATCGGGCGGCCTTAGCGGGTGCGGGGCGATGGGGCTAGGGGGGTGAGGATTATAGAATGGCCAAAGGGCCGAGATGGGTGGAGAGCGGCCATTCCCCTCCCGCCTGCGGGAGGGGCAGCGAGACTTGCGCGCGCAGCGCGTTAGTCGCAGCGGGGTGGGCTGTCGCGACGTCCAGCCCACCCCCTAGCCCCCTCCCGTAAACGGGAGGGGGACATGTCCACTTCTGGTCGTCAGCCGACCTTCATGGCCATGCTAGCGAAGGCTGGCATCTTAGGCAGGCGCCCCGTTAACAGATGGCGTGAACTGACCCGCCTCCTTCTACTATCGCCAGAAACCCTCGCCTTCGCTGGGATGACGGCTATCGGGCAGGTGGGAAGGGCTGTGACAAGTCCGCTTCTGATCGCGTCCAAACCGGTCTTCCGATCCTTATTTCTTGCATGCCGCGCGACTGTTGCGCCACCGGTACATCCCCATCGCCCTGCTGGCGCACGCTCGTAGCAATCGCCCCAAATCGCGCACTTCATCCTGCGCCCCTTGGCAACCCCCGCGTATCCCTATAGCCCCACCGCATGACCGCCCCCCCGCGCCGCACCGCGGCGATCCTCTTCATCCTGATCACGGCGCTGCTCGATGTCATGTCGATGGGGATCGTCATCCCGGTCCTGCCGCAACTAATCGAGACGCTGTCCGGCTCGGACGCGGCGGCGGGCATGTGGAACGGGCTGTTCGTGGCGCTCTGGGCGGGCATGCAGTTCGTCTGCTCGCCCCTGATCGGCTCTCTGTCCGACCGGTTCGGCCGCCGCCCCGTCATCCTCATCTCGGTCGCCGGCCTCGCGCTCGACTATGTGCTGATGGCGCTGGCGCCCAATCTCTGGTGGCTGGCGCTGGGCCGCATCCTGGCGGGCGTCACCTCGTCCAGCTTTACCTCCACCTTCGCCTATATGGCCGACATCACCCCGCCGGAGGGCCGGGCCAAGGGCTATGGCCTGATCGGCGCGGCGTTCAGCGCGGGTTTCGTCGCCGGGCCGTTGCTGGGCGGGGTACTGGGCGAAATCTCGCACCGGGCGCCCTTCTGGGCCGCCGCCATCCTCTCCGGCCTCGCCTTCCTCTACGGCCTGTTCGTCCTGCCCGAATCGCTGGCCCCCGAAAAGCGCATGGCGTTCAGCTGGCGCCGCGCCAATCCGTTCGGCGCGATGAAGCTGCTGCAATCGCATCCCGAACTGTCCAGCCTCGCGGTCGGCAATTTCCTGCTCTATTTCGCCCATCATATCTTCTCGGCCATCTTCGTCCTCTATGCCGGGGACCGCTATGGCTGGGGCGCGTGGCAGGTCGGCAGCCTGCTGGCGCTGGTCGGCCTGCTCGACATGGGGGTGCAGGGGCTGCTGGTCGGCCCTGTGGTCAAGCGGTTGGGCGATCGCACCACCATGGTCGTGGGCCTGTGTTTCGGCGCGGTCGGCATCGCCTCGATGGGCCTAGCCTCCACCGCCATGCTTTTTGTCGCCGCCATCTTCCCCAATGCGCTCTGGGGCCTGGCCATGCCGACCATCCAGTCGCTGATGACGCGCCATGTTTCCGAATCCGAACAGGGCCAGTTGCAGGGCGCAAACAACAGCGTCGGCGCGATCGCCGGCGTCATTTCCCCGCTCTTCTTCGGCGCCATCTATTCGCTGTCAGTCGGGCCAAGGCCGACCCTGCCCTATATCGGCAGCGCCTTCCTGATCGCGGCCGCCATCCTGGCCGGCGCGGCGCTGATCGGCTGGCGGGCGGGGCGCCAATTCCAATCATAGCGTTTCAAGGCATAACTGGACATATCGGGGCCGGACGACTAACCGGGCGCGAATCCCTTCCCACGCTCGATATAAAGGCGATTCGATGACGCTGCCCCTTCAGGATTCCATCCTCATCGTGGATTTCGGCAGTCAGGTGACTCAGCTCATCGCCCGCCGCGTCCGCGAAGCCGGCGTCTATTCCGAGATCGCCCCCTTCAACGCCGCCGCCGAAGCGTTCGAACGCATGAAGCCCAAGGGCATCATCCTGTCTGGCGGCCCCTCCTCGGTCATGTGGGAAGACAGCCCCCGCGCCCCACAGCATTTTTTCGACGCCGGCATCCCGATCCTGGGCATCTGCTACGGCCAGCAGACGATGATGCAGCAACTGGGCGGCAATGTCGAAGGCGGCGAAAGCGGCGAATTCGGCCGCGCCTTCATCGAGGTGAAGAAGGATTGCGCTCTGTTCGACGGCCTGTGGACTACCGGTGAAAATCACCAGGTCTGGATGAGCCATGGCGACAAGGTGACGAGCCTGGCGCCGGGCTTCGAGGTCGTCGCGACCAGCGAGGGCGCGCCCTATGCCGTCACCGCGAACGAAGCCAAGCGCTTCTACGCCACGCAGTTCCACCCCGAAGTCGTCCACACCCCGGACGGCGCCAAGCTGCTCGCCAATTTCGTCCGCCATGTCTGCGGCCTCGCCGGCGACTGGACCATGGCCGAATTCCGCGCGACCAAGATCGCCGAAATCCGCGAACAGGTGGGCGAAGGCCGCGTCATCTGCGGCCTGTCCGGCGGCGTCGACAGCGCGGTCGCGGCCGTCCTGATCCATGAAGCGATCGGCGACCAGTTGACCTGCGTCTTCGTCGACCATGGCCTGATGCGTCTGGGCGAAGCCGAGCAGGTGGTCAGCCTGTTCCGCGAACATTATGGTATCAAGCTGGTCCATGTGAACGCGGAAGAACGCTTCCTTGGCGGCCTCGCGGGCCTCACCGACCCGGAAAAGAAGCGCAAGTTCATCGGCGGCGAATTCATCGCCGTGTTCGAGGAGGAAGCCGCCAGGATCGGCGGCGCCGACTATCTGGCGCAGGGCACCCTCTATCCCGACGTCATCGAAAGCGTCAGCTTCACCGGCGGGCCTTCCGTGACGATCAAGTCGCACCACAATGTCGGCGGCCTGCCCGAACGCATGAACATGAAGCTGGTCGAACCCTTACGCGAACTGTTCAAGGACGAAGTGCGCGTGCTGGGCAAGGAACTGGGCCTGCCCGACATCTTCGTCGGCCGCCACCCCTTCCCCGGCCCCGGCCTTGCCATCCGCATCCCCGGCGAAGTCACCAAGGAACGCTGCGACATTTTGCGCAAGGCGGACTTCATCTATCTGGAGGAAATCCGCAACGCTGGGCTGTACGACGCCATCTGGCAGGCCTTCGCCGTGCTGCTGCCGGTCCGCACCGTGGGCGTGATGGGCGACCACCGCACCTATGACAGCGTGTGCGCCGTGCGCGCCGTCACCTCGACCGACGGCATGACCGCCGACATCTACCCCTTCGACGCCGCTTTCCTCAGCCGCGTCGCGACCCGCATCATCAATGAGGTCAAGGGCATCAACCGCGTGGTCTACGACTATACCTCTAAGCCGCCCGGCACGATCGAGTGGGAGTGATTTGGCGTCTGGCGCCGACTGGTAGCTAACAGCACGAAAACAGAGCTGAGCCCGCAGAGATGCGGGCTTTTTCTGTTTTGGGACTGGCAGCTTCAATATCGTCTGTTGGATCTGGCGGCGGCGGATACCATGCAGCCCCTCTGCGCTGCTCACGCCATGACGATGATGTTCGTTCAGGAGCGGGCATTATGTCCAATGTTTTTCACCCGTTTCTTTGCATATGAAAAGATATAATTCGATTTCATATCAGGATCGCCAAAGACAATGGATTATATTCCCGTTTTTTTGATGATATTTAAAATTACCATTCTTGGATCCGGCATGTTTTTCGCCATAAAATGGCATTATGATCAAGATCAAAAAACAAATAGGGGCGCTGTCATAAGTACCGTTAGCAAGATGGCGGCAATTTTATTGCTATTGCTCTTATGCCTGCTGTTCTTCACGTTCAAGCTAGCCACAATGCTCGGCATGGACCTGACATTTCCGCGATAGACGCTATTGCCGGTGATGAATGTGCGGCAGGGCCCAGGTCAGATGAGAATTGACGCTCGGAATTCGATATTCTTCCATCCGCCAATATGTGGTGAACGGGTGTTTTCCGTCAGCGCCCGCCAGGAAATGCAGCAACATATCGAGTGAATGAATGGCATTGGTCGACAACAGACCTGCCATCCTTCGGAAAACTCACTCCACAGAGTCGAGCAGACAGCCCCAGCCCGGCTTGAAACGCGCCGTCCGGGTGGCAAGCAGGGGGACGCTAGCCTGCACCGCGCGTTCTTCGGGCAGATCGGTGAGGCCTACCAGCCCCATGCCGGGTTCCTTGTCATCATTGCAGCTGCCCATCGCGCGGCCTTCGACATAGCGGCAGGAGCAGCCGATCCGCGCGCCATAAGCGGCGCCGAGCCGGGCGCGGGCGCTGAGGCTGGTCCAGTGCCAGGTGAGCGCGCCGAGCAGCGCCAGAACGAGCAAACCGCCCAATATCCACCATTTGTGCCGAACCAGCATGGCCCTTTTCGAATCCCTTCTGTAAGGGCGCGGCTTATGCAGATCGACAGTCGAATCGTAAAGCGCCTTGGGCTGGCGCTGGGGGTGGCCGGTGTCGTCGTGGCGGGTACGCTGGCCAGCCGCGCGGCGCCCGTGGCCGATCCCGTCTATCGCGTGTCCAGCGACGCTGTGGTGGGGGCCAGCGCACTGCGCGGGGCGATCGATCCGCTGTTCGATGAAGATGTCATGGGGCAGACCCGCGCCCTGCTGGTGATGCGCGACGGCAAGGTGATTGCCGAACGCTATGCCCCCGGTTTCGGGCCGGAGACGAAATTGCTGTCCTGGTCGATCGCCAAGAGCGTGACGGCGGTGCTGGTCGGCCTGATGGTGTCGGACGGGCGGCTGGCGCTCGACATGCCGGTGCCGGTCGCGGCCTGGAGCCAGCCGGGCGATCCGCGCGGCAAGATCACGCTGCGACAATTGCTCCAGATGCGGTCGGGGCTGGACCATGTCGAGGATGGCGAGCCGATCACCCAGGGCGACACGGTGCGGATGCTGTTTACGACCGGCGCGCAGGACATGCGCGCCTATGCCGAATCCAAGCCGCTGGGCCATCCGCCCGGCGCCGTCTTTTCCTATTCCACCGGCAGCAGCGTGATCCTGTCCGACCTGATGACGCGGATGCTGACCAACAGCAGCGATCCGGCGGTGCGGCGGCAGGCGATGCAGATGTTCATCGACGGGCGACTGAAGGCGCCGGGCAAGCTGCCCAGCCTGACGCCCGAATATGATGCGACCGGCACGATGATCGGCGGCAGCATCCTGCACATGACCGCGCGCGATTATGGCCGGTTCGGCGAATTGCTGCGCAATGACGGGCGGTCGCCCAACGGACATCAGATCCTGCCGGAAAAATGGGTGGACTTCATGCGCACCCCCTCCCCGCGCAACCCGGCCTATGGCGCGCATCTGTGGCTGAACCGCGACAGCGGCGACAGCGCGCTGATGCCGGGGCAGGCGCCCGCGAGCCTGTTCGGCTGCGTCGGGCATAATGGCCAATATATCCTGATTTCCCCGTCGCAGCGGCTGACCGTGGTGCGGATCGGCATGTCACCGGACAAGGAACAGCGCGCCGCCGTGCGGGGCGCGCTGAGCCGGCTGATGGGGCTGTTTCCGGGTTAGAGGAAGAAGCGCCCCTCGATCACCTTGCGGCACTGGCCGGTGAGGACGACGCGATCACCCGCCAGCGTGCAGCCGAGGCGGCCGCCGCGGGCCGAAGCCTGATAGGCGCTGATCTGCGTCCGGCCGAGGCGCTCCGCCCAGAAGCGGGTGAGCAGGCAATGGGCCGATCCGGTGACCGGGTCTTCATCCACGCCGCCGCCGGGCACGAAGACGCGGCTGATGATGTCGCTGTCATCGCCCGGCGCGGTGGCCATCAGCAGGATGTCGCCCTTTGCCTTCAATGCGGCGAAATCCGGCGTCAGGGCGCGGATTGCGTCGGCATCAGGATAGAGGAACAGGGCGTAGCCGCCGTCGCGCCAGTGGGTTTCAGTCGGCTGGCCGCCCAGCCCCGCCGCCAGCTCTGGCAGAGCCTTCGGCGCCATGTCCCAGGCGGGCAGCGAGAGCGCATAGCCGTCCCCGTCGCGCGTCACGGTCAGGATGCCGGCATGGCGGGTGCGGAACCGGATCGAGTCGCCGTCGATCAGGACATGGCCGCTCGCCAGCGTGGCGTGGCCGCACAGCTTGACCTCCACCGTGGGGGTGAACCAGCGCAGAGCATAATCGGCGTCGGCATCGTCCGGGGTCGGCACGGTGAAGGCGGTTTCGGAGAGGTTGTTTTCTTCGGCGATGGACTGAAGCATGGCGTCGTCCAGCCAGGCGTCGAGCGGGATGACGGCGGCGGGATTGCCGGTGAAGGGCGCGTCGGCGAAAGCATCGACCTGGGTGAAGGGCAGGCTGGTCATCTGGCTGGTCCTTTATGGTTTGCGCCGTGATGGCGCGCGCGCCGGGTGGCGAACAGGGCCAGTTCAGCCGAGAAGGACCAGCGCGCTGCATACCGCAAGGCCGACGATGATGTTGATCGGCACGCCGATGCGCACGAAATCGGCGAAGCGATAATCGCCCGCCGCATAGACCAGCGCATTGGTCTGATAACCGATCGGCGTCGCGAAACAGGCCGACGCGCCAATCATCAGCGCGATCACCAGCGGCCGGGCGTCGACGCCCAGTTGCTGCGCCAGCGCGATGGTGATGGGCGTCAGCAGCGCCGCGACCGCATTGTTGCTGAGCAGTTCGGAGAGCAGCAGCGCGAAGAAATAGATAAGGAAGACCAAAGCCCAGGGCGGCGCATGTTGCAGCAGGGGCGTGACCCAGCCGACCATCAGCGCGACGCTGCCCGCCTGTTCCAGCGCGAGGCCGACGGCCAGCATGGCGAAGATCAGGATCAGTACGTCGCCGTCGATCGCGCCCCACGCCTCCTCCGGGTCGATGCAGCGGGTGACGAGGATCAGGCCCACGGCGATGACGGCGGCCATGCCGATGCCGACCACGTCGAAGGCGGAAAGCCCCACCGCGCCGGCCATCGCCGCCATCGCGATCCACGCCTTGCGCGGGCGGAAGGCGCGGGTGCGGCTGACATCGACGCCGATCAGATGAGGATTGTCCTTGAGCGCGCGCATGGCATCGCCTCCGCCGGCGACCAGCAGCCGGTCGGCGCCCCGGATGCGGGTTTCGGCGAGGTCGGGGCCGGGCAGATGGCGGGCGCGGTGGATGCCGATGATCCGCACGCGCAGCGCATGGAGGAAGGGAATGTCGATCAGCCGTTCGCCGATGGACGGGTGACTGGGCGCGATCATCGCCTCCACCACCGTGCCGTCCTGCGCGCTGGTACGGGAATCGGCGGCGACGCCCAGATCGAAGCGGCCGGATTCGCGCAGCGTCATGATCGCCGCGCCATCGGCCCGGACGATCAGATGATCGCCGGCATGCAGTTCCTCCTGTTCAAGATCGCGACGGCGTATCGTCCCGCCGCGCTTGATGCCGAGCAGCTGGACCGAACGGCCGAAGACGCCGAAGGAACCAATTTCCCGGCCGATCACATCGCTGTCCTGCGGCACGATCAGTTCGGTCAGATAATCCTGTATGGCGGCGCCCCCGCCCTCCCCCGCGATCGACGGCGGATCGCTGGGCAGCAGGAAGGACAGGCAGAGCAGTGCCAGCAGCCCCGCAATCACCCCGGCCAGGCCATAGGGGGTGATGTCGAAAATGCCGAAGGGGGCCATGCCCTGATCAGCGGCGATGCCCGCCACCACCAGATTGGTCGAGGTGCCCACCAGCGTCAGGCAGCCGCCCAGCACCGCCACCACGTTCATCGGGATCAGCAGCTTCTTGACCGGATAGCCGGTCGCCTGTGCCAGTTTGAACATGATCGGGATCAGCAGCACGACCACCGGCGTATTGTTGAGGAAAGCCGACAGCGCCAGCGTGCCGAGCGTGACTTCGGCCAGGGCGAGGCGCGGGTGGCGCTGCGCCCGGCTCATGACCAGATCGGCGACGCGGCCGATCACGCCAGTGCGGATCAGCGCGCCGGACAGGATGAACATCGCGCCCACGGTGAGCGGCGCGCCGTTGGAAAAAACGGAGAATAGCGCCTTTTCATCCAGCAGGCCCAGCACGCCATAAGCGCAGGCGCCGACGACCGCGATGACGGTGGGCGAATAGCGTTCGCGCACGAAGGCGACGAACATGCAGGCCAGGATGAGCAGACCGATTTCCGCGCGATAAATGCCGAGCAGCGCGGTAACGAAGTGCATTTGGCGAAGACCCCCTGATCGGTCGCGTGGTCGCGTCCCTGACGGAGGTGAAACGAAATGGGCCAGCCATGGTTGCATGGCTGGCCCGTGTCGCGGCTTTGAGGGGACGTTTTGACCGTCAATCCGCGCTTTTTAATCGCAGCGTTTTTCAAGAAAACCGCCGCGCCGCGTGGTGACGCTCCCCAGGCTTACGCTCTGCCGCTCGCCCTCCCGCGGGCGATGAGCGTCATCCTATCGTAATATGAACGAGTCGTCTCGCGGGATTCACGCATTGGGCGCGCGATTGGCGCGGTTCGGCGCGTCAGTCCCCGCCCCGCTCGCCGCATTGGGCGCGGTGGAGCAGCTTCTGGTCGGCCAGCACCAGCGCCATCATCGCTTCGACCACCGGCACGCCGCGGATGCCGACGCAGGGGTCGTGCCGGCCCTTGGTGATGATGTCCGACGCTTCGCCCTCACGGGTGACGGTTTCGACCGGGATCAGGATCGAGCTGGTCGGTTTGAAAGCCACGCGGACCTTGACGGGTTGGCCGGTGGAAATGCCACCGGCGATACCGCCAGCATGGTTGGCCAGAAAGACCGGGCCGTCGTTGCCAGGCCGCATCGGATCGGCATTTTGCTCGCCGCGCAGGCGGGCGGCGGCGAAACCGTCGCCAATCTCGACACCCTTGACCGCATTGATGCTCATCATCGCGCTCGCGAGTTCGCTGTCCAGCTTGGCATAGAGCGGCGCGCCCCAGCCGGCCGGCACGCCGCTGGCGACGCATTCCACGACCGCGCCGATGGACGAGCCGTCCTTGCGCGCGCCGTCGACCAGCGCCTCCCAGCGCACGGCCGCTGCCGGATCGGGGCAGAAGAAGGGGTTCTGGCCGATCTGCGAAGCGTCGAAATTGGCGTAGTCGATCGCGTCGCCGCCGATTTCGCTGACATAGGCGAAGATATCGACTTCGGGGATGACCGCGCGGGCGACCGCGCCGGCCGCGACCCGGCTGGCGGTTTCGCGCGCGGAGGAGCGCCCGCCACCGCGATAGTCGCGAAAGCCATATTTGGCATCATAGGCATAATCGGCATGGCCGGGGCGATAGGCCTTGGCGACGTCCGAATAATCCTTCGAGCGCTGGTCGGTATTCTCGATCATCAGGCTGATCGGCGTGCCGGTGGTCCTGCCCTCGAACACGCCGGACAGGATGCGCACTTCATCGGCTTCGCGGCGCTGGGTCGTGAATTTCGAGGTGCCGGGCTTGCGCAGGTCCAGCCAGGGCTGGATATCCGCCTCGCTCAGGTCCAGCCCCGGAGGACATCCATCCACCACCGCGCCGATGGCAGGACCATGGCTCTCGCCCCAGGTGGTGAAGCGGAAGACGCGACCGAAACTGTTGAAACTCATAAACCCCTCTCCCCTTTGGGGGAGAGGGAGGGGCCCAAGCCAAAGGCTTGGGAGGGTGAGGGGGTTTCGCGCACCGTCATCAAAATTGCCTCCAACACCCCATCCAGAGTGTCCATCACATCCGCATTGCCGAAACGCAGGATACGGAATCCCTCTCTTTCCAGAATTCCGGTGCGATGTCGGTCGCCCGCTTCCCTAACGGCATGGTCGTCGCCGTCAACTTCGATCACCAACTTGAATTCTGCGGCGTAGAAATCGGCGGCATACTCGGCCAGCCAGACCTGGCGACGAAATTTGATGCCGTCCAGTTGCCGGTTGCGCAGTTTCGACCAGAGCCGCTTTTCCGGCTCGGTCGGGTCATGTCGCATGGCGCGGACCCTGTTCAGGGAGTCCGGTTTATCAGGATCGGGTCGTCGCATTGCCCCCTCACCCTCCCACCGCTTTGCGGCGGGCCCCTCCCTCTCCCCCGTTGGGGAGAGGGGTTATGCCTCACTTATCCAGCGCGATGTCCGGTGCGTCTTCGGCCTTCATGCCGATGACGTTGTAGCCTGCGTCCACATGGTGGATTTCGCCGGTCACGCCGGACGCCAGATCGGACAGGAGATAGAGCCCGGCGCCGCCTACATCCTCGATCGTCACGTTGCGGCGCAGCGGCGAGTTCAGTTCGTTCCACTTGAGGATATAGCGGAAGTCTCCGATGCCGCTGGCGGCCAGCGTCTTGATCGGCCCGGCGGAGATCGCGTTGACGCGGATATTTTCCGGGCCAAGGTCCATCGCCAGATATTTAACGCTGGTTTCCAGCGCCGCCTTGGCCACGCCCATGACGTTATAATGGGGGATGACCTTTTCCGCGCCATAGTAGGACAGCGTCAGCAGGCTGCCGCCCTCCTTCATCAGCTTGCGTGCGCGCGCGGTCACGGCGACGAAGCTGTAGACCGAAATATTCATGGTCAGCAGGAAATTGTCGAGGCTGGTGTCGGCATAGAGGCCGCGCAGCTCATTCTTGTCCGAGAAGCCGATGGCGTGGACGACGAAATCCAGCTTTCCCCAGCGCGCCTCGATTTCCGCGAAGGCGGCGTCCAGCTTGTCCATGTCGGACACATCGCAGTCGATCAGGAAGTCCGAGCCGACCTGCTCCGCCAGCGGGCGAACGCGCTTGGCCAGCGCATCGCCCTGATAGGAGAAGGCGAGTTCCGCGCCCTGTGCATGCAGCTGCTGGGCGATGCCCCAAGCCAGCGACTTGTCGTTCGCCAGCCCCATGATGAGCCCGCGCTTTCCTGCCATCAAGCCTGTCATAATCTTATTCCGTTCCCTTTGTCCTGCGCGACCGGCTGCTCATCCTCTTCGGGGAATTCCGCGAGCGCCGCGTTCAATTCCGCGCCAATTACCACGCCAAGCCCAACGAGAAAGAAAAAAATGAGGGTGATCATGACACCGGCAAGACTGCCATAGGTGCGGCCATAGCCACCCAGCAGCGACAGGGTCGGCGGCAACAGCAGGGTCGTGCCATACCACCAGAGCGATGTCGCCACCGCGCCCGGCCATTTGGGGAAGCGGCGTGGCTTGTAGGCGGTGGGGGTCAGCGCCACGAACAGGGACCAGAGGGCGAGGCACAATATGCCCATCGGCACCAGCTTGGCCGAGGCGACCAGCCCGATCGCATCGTCGGCCCAGGGAAGGATCTGGTGCAGGAACTGGTCGACGCCGGTGATCGCGACCTGAAGCGAGAAGGCGAACATCACCAGAAAGACGCTGGCGAGCGTGATGCCGATCGCGCCCAGGCGATAACGCCAGAAGGGCTTGGTGCTTTTGGTGCCATAAGCGCGGCGGAGGATGTCGCGGATCGTTTCGATGAGGCTGCCCACGGTCCACAGACCCACGACACCGCCCAGCCACAGCAGCGGGCCACTGCGCGCGGTCAGCACATCGTTGATCGGCTGGCGCACCACATCGGCGACGCCGCGCGGCACGGTAGTGAGAAAGGCGTTGACTGCCTGCACCCCATCCTGCGTCCGGCCGAAGATGCTGGCCACCGCCGCCGCGACGATGAAGAATGGGAACAGCGTCATCAGCGACAGATAGGCGAGGTTGCCGGCGTGGATGAACCCGTCGCTATAGGTGCCGACAAGAACGCGCTTCATCACCTCGAATGGCTGGGTGCCGGGCCGCACCCGGTCGATCTGCCGATGGAAATGCGCACGCGCCTCATGCCCCATCTGACGACGGGATTCGGGCGAAAGGGGCGACGGCATCGGCATGGAAGGCGTAACGTCCTACATCATGATTGGATCATAGCGGACGGATCACCCTCACCCTTCCGGCGCTTCGCGCCTCCCTCCCTCTCTCGGTGGGAGAGTGAAAGGGAAGGAAGTGACGACGGCAAATCAGACGCCCAGATGGGCGCGGACGGCCCGCTGGTCCTGCCAGCTTTCGACCAGCGCCTGAATGGCGGGATCATCGGCCGGCACGTCGATCTGGAGCGTGACCAGCTGGTCGCCGCGCTGGCCATCCTTGCCGGTGAAGCCCCGTCCGCGCAGGCGCAGCGTCTTGCCGGAGGTCGCGCCCGCCGTCACGCCCAGCATCACCGGGCCATCGACGGTCGGCACCTTGACCTTCCCGCCCTTCACCGCCTCGTCGAGGGTGATCGGCAGGTCGAGCAGCACATTGTCGCCGTCGCGCTTGAAGAAAGGATGCGGCTTCACCTCGACCGTGACGATCGCGTCACCCGCGCCGCCGGGGCCGGCCTGCCCCTTGCCGGACAGGCGCATCTGCGTGCCCGTCTCGACGCCGGCGAACAGTTTGAGGTCGATCGTCTTGCCGTCCTGCAAAGTGATGCGCTGCGGCGCCAGCGTGGCGGCGTCCACGAATTGCACAGCAAGGCGATAGGCGACATTGGCGCCCTTTTGCGGCGGCGCCTGCCGGCCGAAACCGCCACCGCCAAAGCCACCGCCGCCACCGGCACGACGGCCTGGGCCGCCGAACAGCCCTTCGAATATATCGCCGAAATCGGCTCCGCCCGATTCAAATCCGCCACCGGACGAACCGCGCCCGCCGCCACCGCCGAAACCGAAGGGCGCGGTCGGATTGCCGTCGCCGTCAATCTCTCCCCGGTCGAAGCGGGCGCGCTTGTCCTTGTCCGACAACAGGTCATAGGCGTTGGTGACGGCCGAAAACTTGTCCGCCGCCTTGGGATTATCCTTGTTCTTGTCCGGGTGCAGCTCCTTGGCGAGCTTGCGATAGGCGGATTTGACCTCTGCCTCGGTCGCGCTGCGGGTCACACCCAATAGGGAATAGGGATCGGCCATCATCTTACCTGTTGCACAAAAGCATCACTCGCAGACTATGTGGACGATGCGGCCCCGACATTCAAGCCGTGCATGCCCGGCAAAACCGCCGATACCCCGATCGGGGTATGTACGCCGCGCCCTGCGCTGCTAGCGCCCGGCCCGCTCGCCGGGGGTGGCGAGCCAAGAGTTGGGGGTTGTAAACTATGCATAAATTAGGATGGAGCGCGGTCGGCGCCATGGCCGCGCTATGGGCAGTCGCGCCCGCTGCGCAGGCGCAGGTGGGACCGCCGGCGCCATCGGTGGAGCAGCTTGACGGCATCCAGAGCCTGTTCCGCATCGGCGTGACGCTGGGCGTGGGCGGCGGCGTGACGATCACCGATCGCTATGGCCTGAACATCGCCAATGACGGGCAGGATTTCATGAATCCGCAGCGGCTGCGCGAACGCTATGGCGCGCGCTATAACGACCTGATGCCGGTCAGCGGCGTCATCGATTTCCGTGGTCTGCCGATCTACGGCTATTATGACACCAACAGCTCCGTGTTCCGCATCTCGATTCCCGCGCTGGATGCCGAGGGTGAGGTGTATCAGAACCGATTCAACGGCGCGTCGCGCCAGGCATCCTACGATCTGTTCAACAGCTATCTGAACGATATCGACGGTCCGGAGGCCGAACGGCTGGTGCGATTGCTGCTCCGGTCGCTGGCGCGCTATTCGCCGGTCGATCCGCTGGCCGGCAACCCCGGTTCGGTGCAGAGCGGCCTCGTCCGGTCGAGCCTGGACCTGTCTTCGGGCGATTCGGCGATCGAGCAGGATGCGGCCAGTGGCGGCAGTAACACGGCGGGCGATCCGTGGATCATGGGCGCCAACTATAATCAGGGGTCTTCCAATGGCGGCCGCTACGACTTCATGCGGATCGACGGGCGCGTCGCGCGCAGCTTCCGCCTGACCGAAGGCGGCCGGGCGCTGCTGAAGTTCGACCTGCCGGTCAGCTATTCCGAAGTGAATGGCGCCCGCGCCGCCACCGCCCAGTTCGGCGTCGGCGTCGAATTTCCCGTCATCGCCCGCCGCTGGTCGCTGGAACCCCGCGTAGGCTATGGCATCACCGCGTCGGACCAGCTGGGGTCGGTCGGTCATATGATGTCGACCACGCTGGCCAGCCGCTATGTGCTGGACGGCCTTGGCCGCGGCCGCATCGTGATCGGCAACATGGTGGGCTATACCACGACGATGAGCACCGGCTTCACGGGCTATAATGTCAATCCGGGCCTGAAGAACTGGGCGTTCCGCAACGGCATCGCCTATGACCTGCCGCTCAAATTCCGAGGGCTGGGCCGCAACACGTCAGCGCAGGTCAGCTATGCCATGACCAATTATGCGGGCGACAAGCTCTATTATAACAGCTTCCATGAAGTGACGCTGTCGCTGGGCCTGCGCGGTCGTGAGGAAAGCGCGCGCAATGCCCGCGACCTCATCCGCCTGAACATGAACCTGATCAAGGCTGGCAGCTATACCAGCTGGTCGGCCGGCCTCGGCTTCCGCTTCTGAGGCTACAAACCCGTCCGGGGCGGTCCCTTGCCGTCCCGGATCGCGGTTTGCCCGTATCGACAGCGCGGCAGGCGCGCCCTAAGACACGGGCATGACCGATCCCTTCGCCCTTTTCGACGAATGGTACGCGCAGGCGCGCGACACCGAACTCAACGACAGCAATGCCATGGCGCTGGCTACGGCCGATTCGCGCGGGCAACCATCCGTCCGCATGGTGCTGCTGAAAGGGCATGGCCCGGACGGTTTCGTCTTCTACACCAATTTCGAGGGGCGAAAGGCCGGCGAATTGCTGGACAATCCGCATGCCGCCCTGCTGTTCCACTGGAAATCGCTGCGTCGCCAGATCCGGATCGAAGGATCGGTCGGCCCGGTCGACGATGCCACCGCCGACGCCTATTTCGCGACCCGCAGCCGCGACAGCCAGCTGGGCGCCTGGGCATCCGACCAGTCCCGTCCCCTGCCCGACCGCGCCACCTTCATGGAGCGGTTCGAGGCGGTCAGCGCGCGCTTCGATGGTGGCCCGGTGCCGCGCCCGCCGCACTGGTCCGGTTTCCGCGTGACGCCGGAGCGGATCGAGTTCTGGCAGGATCGCGAACATCGGCTGCATGAGCGCCGCCTGTTCGAGCGCGCCGGAAATGACTGGTTCGAAGGGCTGCTCTACCCCTGATATCCCGACGCGAAACGGCATGACAGGGGCGTGGAAAGACGCGCCTGCTTCGTCTTGTTCGATGTGCGTGGATGCAGCCCCGATTGCGGGTGCCGCAAGCGCCTGTTAGGTGTCGGCCTGACTGACGGGTAATGGAACAGGGGCGCGCGTGCGGGCCTCCAGAGGAATTTGATGCGAAACAGACTGACGGCCTTCATCCTCATCGGCATGGTCCTGGGGGTGCTCACGGGCTTTGTGGCCAATCTCTGGGTCGGCGGCGATGAAACGCTGGCGAAGGATGTGGCGGGCTATTTCCACCTGCTGGCCGACATATTCCTCCACCTGATCAAGATGATCATCGCGCCGCTGGTCTTTTCCACGCTGGTTGCGGGCATCGCGCATATGGGCGACAGCGCAGCGCTGGGGCGGATCGGCGGGCGCGCGCTCGCCTGGTTCATCATCGCCAGCCTGATCTCGCTGACTTTGGGCCTGATCTTCGTCAATTTCTTCGCACCCGGCGATGGCCTGAACCTCGTCCGGTCCGGTGCGGATGCGGGCGTCAGCACTGAAGCGCTCAATTTCCGCGACTTCATCCTGCACGTTTTCCCGACCTCCATGATCGGGGCGATGGCGGATAACCAGATTCTGCAAATCGTCGTCTTCTCGCTGTTCGTGGGCGTCGCGCTCACCGCCATCGGCGACAAGGGCAAGCCGATCATCGCCCTGATCGAATCGATGGTCGAACTGATGTTGCAGGTGACCGGCTATGTGATGCGTGTCGCGCCCTTCGCGGTGTTCGGCGCGCTGGCCTCGTCGGTGACGGTGCAGGGGCTGGGCGTCCTTAAAACCTATGGCGCGCTGGTCGGCGAATTCTACATCGCCCTCATCTGCCTGTGGGTGCTGCTGTTCTGTGCCGGCGCGATTTTCCTGGGCAAGCGGATGTTCAAGCTGATCCGCTATGTCCGCGAACCGATCCTGATCGCCTTCTCGACCGCCTCGTCCGAAGCGGCCTATCCCAAGATGCTGGAGCAGTTGGACCGTTTCGGCATCCCGCGCCGCATCTACAGCTTCGTGCTGCCGCTGGGCTATTCGTTCAATCTGGACGGGTCGATGATGTATTCGACCTTCGCGACGATCTTCATCGCGCAGGCCTATGGCATCGACCTGCCGATCGCGACGCAGATCACCATATTGCTGGTGCTGATGGTCACCAGCAAGGGCATCGCCGCCGTGCCGCGCGCGTCGCTGGTCGTCGTCGCCGCAACGCTCGGTCAGTTCGACCTGCCGGTCGAAGGCATCGCCTTCATCCTGGCGGTCGATCATTTCATGGACATGGGCCGCACCGCGACCAACGTGCTGGGCAATGCGATCGCCACGTCGGTCATCACCAAATGGGAAGGCATGCTGGAGGTCGAGGAGCCGATCGACGTCGCGCATCCCAAGGCCCCGGCGCATGGCGCCGCCCATGGTCGCGCCGGGCTGGAGCTGGCGCCGGACATGGTGGACGACGACCGCAAGGGGTAAGGTGCCCTCTCCCCTGCTGACATGAAAAAGCGCCTCCGTTCACAGCGAACGGAGGCGCTTTTTTAGAACCCGCCATTCATTCAGAAGCGGTCCGGCACATACATGTCCGCCGGCACCGGGTGGCGAATATAATCCTCATGCCGTTCGCGGTCGGGCAGGACGACCGGTTCCTTGGGCACATCCGCATAGGGAATCTGCTCCAGCAGATGGGCGATGCAGTTCAGCCGCGCCCGCTTCTTGTCGACCGCTTCCACCACCCACCAGGGCGCCTCGGCGATATGGGTGCGCTCCAGCATCGCTTCCTTGGCGCGGGTATAATCCTCCCAACGGCGGCGCGACTGCACATCCATCGGCGACAGCTTCCACTGTTTGAGCGGATCATGGATGCGCATGGCGAAGCGGAACTGCTGTTCGTCGTCGGTGATGGAGAACCAATATTTGATGAGAATGATGCCCGAACGGACCAGCATCCGTTCAAATTCCGGTACCGACCGGAAGAATTCCTCCACCTCATCCTCGGTGCAGAAGCCCATCACCCGCTCGACGCCGGCGCGATTGTACCAGCTGCGGTCGAACAGGACCATTTCGCCGGCCGCCGGCAGATGGGCGGCGTAGCGCTGGAAATACCATTGGGTCCGTTCGCGCTCATTGGGGGCAGGCAGCGCGGCGACGCGGCAGACGCGGGGGTTGAGCCGCTGGGTGATGCGCTTGATCGCGCCGCCCTTCCCCGCCGAATCGCGCCCTTCGAAGATCACCACGACCTTCAGCCCCTTGTGGACGATCCAGTCCTGCAAGCGGACCAGTTCATGCTGCAAGCGGAACAGCTCGCGAAAATAGGTGCGCCGCTCCAGCTGCTCGCGATCGGGATGCTCCTCCATGTCGGCGAGCATCGTTTCCAGCCGATCCTCGTCTATCTCCATCTCCAGTTCCTCATCGAAACTGTCGGCAATCTCTGCCTTGATGCGGTCCATGGCGAAGGTCGGGTCGTCGAAGGTCATGGCGTCACTCTCGATGCACAGGAGAATGCCCCCTCGTCGCACCGGGCGATGACAGTATATTGACGCTGCCCGCGCCAGCGGGACAAAAACAGGCCGGCCGCCCCGGAGGCGGCCGGCGTACATGGTGGTTACCTGGCCGCGCCCAGCTTGATGATACCGACGCCCTTTTCGATCATGATCTGCGTGCCATAGGGCTGCGACAGGCGCTGGAGCCGTTCCAGGATGCGCGCGCCCGTGACGGCGTCAGCCATGTGGGGCACGCCGCGCCCGGCGCCGCTGGCATTGACGCCGAGGTCGACGGGGTGGAGGCGGATTTCGCTCAGCTTGCCGTCGCGAAACTGGCTGACGGCAATCACCGTCTCATAGAGGTTGGGGTCGCCAAATTCCTTCGCGCCGCGCGCCTGGAGCAGTTCGGGCGCGGTGACGGTGCCGGGCGTGATGCCGAACTGGTCGTACATGTCGGCCGGCAGGTCATCGAGCGAGTTGTTCATCATCGCGAAGTTGCCGAGCGAATAGAAGATCGGCTTGCCCTTGTAGATTTCGATCCCGCGCAGCTGGTGCGGACCGTGGCCGACATAGACGTCCGCGCCGGCGTCGATCGCCTGATGCGCCAGCGGCTGGGCGAAGTTGGCGATGATCTGGCTGGCATTGCCGGGTTCATGATTGTGCAGCGAGAAGACGACGAAATTGCCGTTCTGCTTGGCCTGACGCACGGAGAGCAGATTGGCGGCAACATCCTTCACATTGAGATCATATTCGATCTTCATCGGCGTTGCGGGGTTGGCGGTGGCGCGGAACTCCCGGCCCTTCATCTTGACCGGCGTGCCGGGCTTGGTGCCGGCGAGGCGGGCGATGGTGGCGAGGTCCGTGTCCGACACCAGGCCGATTTCGGTGCTGCGGATGGTGTTGGCGCCGCCACGACCGGGCACCTTGCCCAGTGGATCGGCGGCAGGGGTCATCGGGGTGAAGCTGGTGGTGGCGGAAATCAGGCCGACGCGGCCGAACGGGCTGTCATGATAGGCCGGCGCGCGCGCGGCGGTCATGCTGCGGCCGGTGCCGGCATGGGTGAGATGCGCGGCGTCGAGCAGATCGAGTGTTTCGGCCATGCCCTCCACGCCCCAGTCAGTGGCATGGTTGTTGGCATGGCTGACGATGTCGATGCCCATCTTCGCCACGTCGGCGGGCACGGCCGGGTCGGCCAGCATCCAGGTGCCGCCCGATTCGGCCTGCGGCGATCCCTTGAAGCCGTTGAGGTCGAGTGCGGTCGTTTCGAAATTGCCGAAGGTGATATCGGCGCCGCGCAGGATGCGCAGCATGTCGGGCGACTGCTTCTCGATCGTCGCCAGCATCGGCCGCAAATAGATGAGGTCGCCGACCGCCGCGAAGCTGAAATCGCCGGCAATCGGCGTGCTGGGAACGGTGGAAGTGGTCAGCTGGCCGCCGCTTTCCTCTTCCTCGGCATGGGCCGGCAGGGCGGTGGTCAGGATGGCGGCGGCACCGGCGCAGAGCAGGGTGCGCAGCGCGCGGCGGTGGAAGATGGCAGGCATGAAGGCGGTCCCCTTGGACGATGCCGATCAACGGCAGACCCCAGGGAACTTAGCCAAGGCGGCTGACATGAACCTGTCACATGCCGGTGCGTCGGGTGTCAGGCCGGGGCGAGGCGGAAGCGAATGAGGACGCACAGCCCCTGCCCGGTGCGCCCGTCGCGCAACTCTATCTGCGCGCCCAGCCGGTCGGCCAGCGCGCGGGCGATCGGCAGGCCAAGGCCGGTGCCGGGGGCCGAGGTGCGGCCACTGATACGATAGAAACGCTCCCACACCTTGTCCCGCTGATCGGGGGGGATGCCGGGACCGTTATCGTCGATTTCGACCACCGCCTCCTGATCGTCCAGCCAGACGCTGACGGCGACCATGCCGTCAGGGCGGTTATAGCGGATGGCATTGTCGAGCAGATTGCCCAGCAACTCGCCTGCCAGCGCCGGCTGGCCGAGCGCCATCAGCGGGCCGTCCATGCAGTTATCATAGCCGATATCGAGGCTGGCGGGGGCCTGCGCGGCGCGGTCGGCGGTCACGGTGGCAGTGAGATCGGCCAGATCGAAGGGGCGCATCTGCATGTCGCCCTGATCCTCGCTGCGGGCGAGCGCGATCATCTGGCGCAGCAACAGTTCCAGCGAGTCGATCGCATGGGGGATGTCTGTCAGCGCCGCCTGTCCCTGCGGCGAGGTCGGACCATAGCGCTCCAGCACATCGAGATGGACACGGGCGACCGCGAGAGGCGTGCGCATCTGGTGCGAGGCGTTGGAGGTGAATTGTCGCAGCGAATTGCTCGCCCGTTCCAGCCGGGTCATGAGGCCGTTGAAAGCGGCAACGAAAGGGCGGATTTCGGCCGGGTCGGCGACGCTGCTGCGCAGACGGAAGGCGGGCGAGGCGTCCTGCTGCGCCATTTCCACCTGTTGGGTCAGGTCAATTAATGGGCGCAGGCCCCAACGAATCGCCCACCAGAAGAGCAGGCCCGTCACCGCCAGCACCGCAAGGCCGACCAGCAGCACCCGGATCATGAATTGATGCTCATAGGCGCGGCGATCGTCGATATAGTCGGCGATCTGGATGACGATCAGGGCGCTTTCGCCGGCGGGGCGGCGGATTTCCGTCGCGATGCGGGCCGGCTTGCCGTGCAGCTTGCCATCGCGCAGATAGGCGGCCTGCATCACCAGCTTTGCGTCGGCGGGATTGAGATAGCCGCGCACCAGCGGATTGGCCCTGTAGGCGTTGACGAAGGTGGCCGGCGCATGCGGGTCGATCACGCCATCCCATGTTTCGCGATAGTCGGCCGGCGGCGGCAAAGCGGGATCGCCCGCCAGCAACTGGTCCCCACGATAGACACTATAATGGACCACCGGTCGTGCGCGCCGCTGAAGCAGATGGACGGCGAGCGGCAGGAGATTCTCGCGCTCGGGCGACCGGCTGTTGTAGACGAGGCTGAGCGTGCGGACGGAACCAACCAGCACGCGGTCGACCGTGTCGGCCTCCGTATCATGCGTCACCCAGGCGGTGATGATCCCGAACAGCAGGACCAGCGCCGCCAGCGGCATCATCACCGCACCGGTCAGGCGCAGGCGCAGCGAGGGGGGCAGGTTCCGCATCAGCACGCTGTTAGCAGATTATGCGGGTCAGGCAGCCTCTATCATATAGCCAAGCCCACGCACTGTGCGGATCGCCGGGCCGGACGGCAGCAGCTTGCGGCGCAGGCGGCCGACATAGACTTCCAGTGCATTGGGGGTAACGGCATCGTCGAAGTTGAAGATTTCGGCCGACAGCCGCTCCTTGGCGATCACCTTGCCCGGCCGGCCCATCAACGTTTCCAGCACCGCCAGTTCGCGGCGGCGCAGGTCCAGCATCTTGTCGTCCAGATAGACGGTACGGCTGGAGCGATCGAACATCAGCGTGCCGATCCGCAGCATCGGGTCCAGTTGTCCCTGGCTGCGCCGCACCAGCGCGCGGATGCGGGATTCCAGTTCGCGCGGATGGAAAGGCTTGGCCATATAATCGTCGGCGCCGCGATCAAGACCCTGGATGCGATCATCCATCATGTCCCGCGCGGTCAGGATGATGATCGGCGTGGCCGCGCCGCGCGCGCGCAACTGGCTGAGCACGTCCAGCCCGTCCATGTCGGGCAGGCCGAGGTCGAGGATGATCGCGCAATAGGGTTCCTGGTCGGCCAGCTTCAGCGCGTCTTCGCCGTTGGTCAGGATATCGACGGCAAAACCCGCCGCTTCCAATGAGGCGACCATGCCGCGGGCGAGCCGCTCATCATCTTCCACCAGCAACAAACGCATGACCTGAGTAACCTTCCGTCCTGCGGACGCCTTCCCGCAATGGACATTAAATTGCGATACGCATCATGCGCAGGATTGCAAATGCGAAGTGTGCCGGCGCCGATCTTGCCTTTGATTACGCGCCCGGCTGCGTCCACCCCATTGTGTCAGGTTCATGACAGCGACTCCGGTTAGGACAATGGGAAAGACGAATGGCGGGATGACAATCCACAGCCTTCGAGTCGCAAAAAAATGACGCGCAAATAAGCGCTTCGCCATTTTCCAAGGGGAATCAGAACTATGATGACGGGTCGCTCCGCGGTTGCGGGGATATTGTTCTGCATGGCTGTTCCGCTGTCAGGCGGCGCTCTGGCGCAGACTTCCGCGCCGGCCGATTCCGCTGCGCTGGCACGCCTCGATGCCCTGTTCGCCAAATGGAACAGCAAGGACGCACCGGGCTGCGCCGTCGCCGTGTCGCGCAATGGTCAGGCGATCGCGACTCGCGCCTATGGCATGGCCGATCTGGAAAAGGCCGTCCCCGCCACCCCCGACAGCATCTATGAGGCCGGGTCGGATTCCAAGCAGTTCACCGCCGCCGCCATCCTGATGCTGGCGCGCGAGGGCAAGCTGTCGCTGGACGACGATATCCGCAAATATCTGCCCGAGCTGCCCGCCTACAGCGCGCCCGTCACCATCCGCCACATGCTGCATCACACCAGCGGCCTGCGCGACTGGGGATCGGTCGCGGCGATCGAAGGCTGGCCGCGCAACAGCCGCACCGCCAACAACGACGATGTGCTGGAGATCGCATCGCGCCAGACCGAGCTGAACTTCGCGCCCGGCAGCCATTATCTCTACAGCAACAGCAATTATAATCTGGCGGCGATCATCGTTGCGCGGGTCAGCGGCCAGTCGCTCGCCGACTTCACCAACGACCGCATCTTCAAGCCGCTGGGCATGACCCACACCAGCTGGCGCGACGATCATGGCGAAGTGGTCGCCGGCCGGACCGGCGCCTATGATTATCAGGACGGTATCTATCGCAACGATCAGGTGATCGAGGACGCCTATGGCAATGGCGGCCTGCTGACCACTGTGGGCGATCTGGTGAAGTGGCAGGCGGCGCTGGACGCCAGCACTTTTGGCCCCGGTTTCACCGAGCAGATGCAGACGCCGACCAAGCTGAACGACGGCACCCCGATCGCCTATGCGCTGGCGCTGGTGAACCTGGACCATCATGGCCAGCAGGAAGTCAGCCATAGCGGTTCGACCGGCGGCTATCGCGCCTGGATGGCGCGCTATCCCAAGCAGAAGTTGGCCGTGTCCCTGCTCTGCAACACCGGCAATGCCGACACGCCGGTGCTGGGCCGCGAGGTTGCGGATGTCTTCCTGCCGGCGTGGAAGGACAAATCCTACACGCCCAAGGGGCCGCTGCCTTCGGGCGTCTATGCCGACGGCGTGAACGGCTTCCCGGTCAAGTTCGATAGCGACGAGCAGGGCCGCCTGCGCGCCGACGGCAAGCTGCTGACCCCGGTTGGCCCCGGCCGATGGGCACAGCGCGAGGATATCTTCGCCTTTGGCAAGACCGGTCTGGTGCGTGAAAATCGCGAGGGCGAGAAGATCGACTATCGCAAGGTGGAGGCGGTCACGGCCTTCGACGCCAAGCCCTATGTCGGGAAGTTTTGCGGTGTCGATACCCATGCCTGCCTGACCTTCCGCCAGCAGGGCGAGGCGCTGGTCTATGGCGGTCCGCGCTGGGCCGACCAGACGCTCAGCCCTGCTTATGCCGACGTGTTCACGGGCGAAGCGATGCCCGACGCCGGCCGCATCACGGTGAAGTTCCAGCGCGACGGCAATGGCGCTGTCACCGCCCTGCGCTTTGGCGAGGGCCGTGCCTACGACCTGCTGTTCCGCCGGGCCGACTGACCAGATTTCAAACGCATAAAAGAGAGCCGCTCAGGTCGCGGACAAAAAAGCAAGAAGACGAAAAGGGACGATATATGACTGACTATAAGACCGGGTTGCGCAACCTGTTGATGGCCGGCACCGCCGGCCTGATCCTCTCGCTGGCACAGGGCGGCGTGGCGATGGCGCAGGTGAACACCCCCGCTGACAACGCAGCCGCCGACGAAGCCGAACCGGCGATCGTCGTCACCGGATCGCGCATCGACCGCAAGGGTTTCGAAGCGCCGACCCCCACGACCGTCATCGGCGAAACCGAACTGCGTCAGGGTGCCCGTCCCAGCATCGCACAGGTGCTGAACGACCTGCCCCAGTTCCGCGCGACCCAGTCGCCGGCCAGCACGGTCGCCAACACCAATTCCTCCTCTTCGGCGATGGATCTTCGCGGTCTGGGCGTTACGCGCACGCTGACCCTGCTCAACAACCGCCGCTTCACCGGCGCAGTCGACCTCAACACCGTGCCGCAGGGGCTGGTGAAGCGCGTCGAAGTCGTCACCGGCGGCGCATCGGCGGCCTGGGGTTCGGGCGCGATCGGCGGCGTGGTCAACATCATCCTGGACGATGAGTTGGAAGGCCTGACCATCGGCGCGCAGAACGGTATCTCCTCGCGCGGGGACGGCTATCGCTACAGCTTCGACGGCACCTTCGGCGCCAAGTTTGCCGATGGTCGCGGCCACTTCATGATCGGCAGCGAATATCAGCAGGACAAGGGCATCCTTGACCGCAATTCGCGCAAGAATGTCGGCAGCGCCAACATCTTCACCCCCGCCGGCGATGGTGCCCTCCCGATCCTGGTGCGCGACGTCAACGCCGCCAATACCAGCCTGGGCGGTCTCATCACCACGGGCAAGCTGAAGGGCCAGACCTTCAACACGGACGGCACGCTCCGTCCCTTCCAGTACGGCAGCATGGTGAGTGGCAATGGCACCACCATGGTCGGCGGCGAAGGCGTGGCCACCAACGACGAATATGCGCTGACCAACCCCTATCAGCGCGTCAACGCCTATGCCCGCGCCAGCTTCGAAGTCGGCGACGCCACCTTCTGGGCGGATGGCAGCTACAGCCGCATCTGGGCGAAATATCCCTTCTATGCGGAAAGCGGTTCGTACAGCATCTCGGCAACGAACCCCTATCTGTCGCAGGACATCCAGAACCAGTTGGCCGCCGCCAAGGAAAGCAAGGTCAGCATCGGCCGCGTGTTCGAAGATTATGGCTATCGCACGTTCGACTATTATCGCCAGAATGTGGAAGGCGCAGTCGGCGTCGACGGCAGCTTTGCGGACGGCAAGTGGCGCTATTCGGCTTATTACAGCCATGGCGAAATGCGCAACATGCAGAGCTATCACAACCAGATCACCGGCGCGAACCTGACCAATGCGCTGGACGCGGTACGTGACTCCAGCGGCAACATCGTTTGCCGCGCTGCCCTGACCGATGCCAACACCGCCTGCCGTCCGCTCAACATCCTGGGCACCGGCACGGCCGATCAGGCCGCGATCGACTATGTGTTCGGCAACACCGCGCGCGTCGTCTACACGACGAAGCTCGACAGCGCCGGCGCCAGCCTGCGTGGCGACCTGTTCGAAACCTGGGCCGGTCCAGTGTCGGTCGCTGTCGGTGCCGAAGCGCGCTGGGAAGAACAGGTGACCAACAGCCTGGACGCCACCTCGGCCGCCAAGGGCTTCAGCCGCTTCAACTTCTCGCCGCTCGACGGCGGGTTCAACGTGCAGGAAGGCTTCGGCGAAGTCGCCATCCCGCTGCTGGACCAGCCGTTCAGCAAGCTGGATATCAACGGCGCGGCCCGCTACAGCCGTTACAGCACCAGCGGTGGCATCTGGTCCTGGAAGCTGGGTCTGACCGACCGTATCTTCGACAATCTGCTGATCCGCGTGTCGCGTTCTCGTGACATTCGTTCGGGCAGCCTGGCCGAACTGTTCACCACCAGCACGACCAGCTTCACCACCGTCGTGGAAAACGATGAGAACGACACGCCGCAGACCTATTCGATCACACGCTTCGGTGGCGGGAACGCCAATCTGAAGCCGGAAGTCGGCAGCACGCTGACTCTTGGCGCAGTGTTCACACCCACTTTCCTGCCGGGCTTCAACCTGTCGGTCGATTATTATGACATCAAGCTGAAGGACGCGATTACCTCGCTGGGGGCGCAGGACGTCATCACCAACTGCGCCAACGGCAATACCGTGCTGTGCAGCCAGATCGTCCGTGACGCTGCGGGCGCACCCACGACCATCTACACCACCTATATCAACTTGGCCGAATATCGGACCAAGGGTGTGGATATCGAAGCGACCTACACCCTGCCGCTGAGCAAGGTCAGCGACAGCCTGGGCGGCACGATGCGCTTCCGTGGCCTCGCCACCTATGTGCCCAAGGTCATCATCAACGACGGCAACAGCACGGTCGACCGTGCCGGCGACGTGGGCGACAATGTCAACTTCGGTACGCCGCACTGGCGCGCGACGGGCGCGATCACTTACGCCAGCAGCGATGTGTCGGTTGACGCCCGCGTCCGCTATGTCGGCGGCGGCAAGTTCAACCATACGCTGCCTATCGCCAACAACGACATCGCCGCCCGCGTCTATGTCGATCTGGGGGCGCAGGCGACCATTGCCGATCGCTTCACGCTGTTCGCCAATGTGAACAACCTGTTCGACCGCGATCCGCCGCTGACCACCTATGGTGCGATCCATTATGACAGCATCGGCCGTTACATGACGGTGGGCGCAAAGGTCAGTTTCTGATCTAAGGACAAGATGGCGGCGCCGGGCCGGCGCCGCCATCAACTATAAAGGGGCATGAGAATGAAGCGGTCGCTGTTGAACATGATGCTGGCGGGTTCGCTCATCGCCCTGCCTGCGATAGCGGCCAGCGCCGCGCCCACCCCGGCCGACACGAAGCTGATGGCGACCATGAGGGCGCGCCCGGCGGTGAAGACCGCCCTCGCCGCGCTGGAGCAGGAACATGGCCAGTGGGTCGAGAATATCATCGCCCTGACCCAAATCCCCGCCCCGCCCTTCAAAGAGGCCGTGCGCGCGAAGGCCTATGCCGACATGTTCAGGGCGGCGGGCCTGGGCGATGTCGAGATTGACGAAGAAGGCAATGTGCTGGGCCTGCTGCGCGGCACCGGCAAGCCAGGCGCCAAGCTGGTCGTCGTGTCCGCCCATCTCGATACCGTATTCCCCGAAGGCACGGACGTCACCGTGCGCCGCGAGGGCGACACGCTGCACGCGCCGGGGATCGGCGATGACGTCGCAGGCCTCGCCACTCAACTCAGCCTGATCAAGGCGCTGGCCGCGGCGAAGATCAGGGCGCCCATGGACATCCTCTTCGTCGGCGATGTCGGTGAGGAAGGACTAGGCGACCTGCGCGGCGTCAAGCATTTGTTCCTCAAGGGCAAATATAAGGACCGCATCGCCAGCTTCTTCTCGATCGACGACGGGTCGGTCGATGGCCTGACCAATGGCGGCGTAGGCTCCAGACGCTACAAGCTGACCTTCAAGGGACCGGGCGGGCACAGTTTCGGCGCCTTCGGCATCGTCAACCCGATGACGGCGATGAGCCAGGCAATCGTGAATATCTACAAGATCCCGGTGCCCAAATCGCCCAAGACGACCTTCAGCGCCAGCGTGGTCGGCGGCGGATCGTCGGTCAATGCGATCCCGCGCGAAAGCTGGCTGCAACTGGACATGCGGTCGGAAAGCGCGGCGGAACTGGCGAAGCTGGAACAGGCGGTGCTGGCGCAGGTGGATGCCGGCGTGGCATCGGAAAATGCCGCGCGCTCGACCAAGGACGGCGCGATCAGCGTGGACAAGCAACTGATCGGCGATCGCCCGGCCGGCAACACCGATGCGGCCAGCCCGCTGGTGCAGCAAACCATCGCCGCCTATGCAACCGAGGGCGTGACCGCACGGCTCAGCTTCTCCTCGACCGACGCCAATGTGCCGATGAACCTGGGCATCCCCGGCATCACCATCTCGCGCGCGGCGACGGGCGGGCGCGGCCATTCGCTGGACGAATGGATCGACGTCAGCCCAGTTGAGTCACTGAAGGTGAAACGGATGAACCTGCTCGCCATCCTCGCCGCGGCGGGATATCGCTGAGCCACCGAGCGCGATCCGGGTCGCGGGGGCGGACGTGACGCTGGCGGCCGTCTCGACCGGCGGATCGCGTCGGGCGCCGGCGAGCAAGGGCATCACCGGTGCCGGCGTCCAGCTCTTGTTGGCGGGCGGCATGACCTGTCCCACGATCGGCCGGGCGGCGGCGCGAAGCTGGTCTTCGGACATATCCGCCGCCGCCATCACCGGCGGTACCGCGTCGCGATGCGCCAGCGAAAGCCGCGCGATCCGGCCAATCAGCGGCTCGGCCCCGCCGACCGATGCCTGAAAGGCCAGCGGCGTCCCCCACCAGCCGGTCCAGCGGAAGAAGAGATGGGTGCCGACCTTCGCCGTCTTGTCCAGGCTGGCGCTCCAATAGGGCACGACCCAGTCGGTATGATAATGGGTGGCAAGGCCCACCGGCCGGAACACTGCGCCCGTGAGCGCGGCGCTGGCGATCGTCCGCGCCCGCGTCCAGGCGGCAGGCGATGGCGTCCGCGCCAGTGCCCCGTCGCAAGTGAAGGTGAACTGACAGCCGGTCCGCCGCTCCTGCCCCTGAAAGACGACGCCGCACACCGATTTGGGGAAGGCGGGGTGGCGCACGCGGTTGAGCACCACCTGCGCCACCGCCTGCTCGCCGATAGCATCGTCGCCCGCCTCATAGATTTGGGCGGCGGCGAGGCAATCGGTGGCACGGGCCAGATCCTCCGCACCACCGACGAAGCGAAACGGACTGGCCGCGGGATTGGTCCGTTGCGAGAGGGGAATGGCCGCATTGAGCGCCCGCGCCTTGTCCATCGGGAGCGCATAGAGTTGGGCCGGCTCGACTTTGGGCAAAGGCGGCGGCTTGCCGGCCGGTATCGCCATGGCGCGGGCCGCGACCGGTGCCTTTGCCGGGGCAACGGACGGCGGCGCCTGCCATAGGGCCAGAGCCGCCAGCAGGATCAGCACCGGCAGGGCGCAAAGGGCGGTCCTGTGCACGGTGCGCGTCATGAGTCAGCTACAGTCGCGCAGACCGCTCGGGGGTCGGCGCGGGGCCAGAGGGACGAAGGAGATCGGTTGGATCGGCGCATTGCCGTGCGACGCCGCCTCGCCCACCTCGAACAGATGATGAAGGAAGGAAACCATCGCCTCCCGCCCCTTTTCGCTCAGTACCACCCGCATCCGGCGATGATCACGCGGGTCGAAGCGGCGGACGACGAGTTCGGCTTCCTCCAGGCTTTCGATGCGGCGCATCGTGCCTGTCGCGCTCTCGCCGGAGATAGCCATGATATCCTTGACGCAGAGGAAGCGCCCCTCCTCCGCCACGGCGAACAGTTCCAGCATGATGTCCCAGGCGGAATCGCGGAACACATGTTTGGGGAAATGCTCGGAACAATTGATCCGCGCCTGCTGCGTCTGGCGGGCGAGGGCGAGCAGCGAGACACCGGACATATCCGGGCTCGATGATCCCTCTCTTCGTTCGCGCGAGGCCATGCCATCTTCCTTGCATCGGGTTCTCGTGGAGCAGGCCCAAGGCTGCGCCCTCCACCTTAACGAATTATAAACGGCGTAATTTTCTTGCGGTCATGCGACCGAAACCATCTCCACTTCGGACATATTTTGCTCCTCTGCTGCTGCCTTCAACTGCGCGACCAGTTCATGCAGACCGCTGCCATGCGATCCCTTGATGAGGATGATGTCGCCATCCCGCGCCGTTTCCCTGAGGCAGGCGTGCAACTGGCCGATATCGCTGGCGTGGAGGCCGAGCCGTTCCGGCGACAAGTCCGCCCAGAGCGGCGCGTACAGGGTGCCGACGGCATGGACGCAGTCGATGCCCTGCTGCCGGATCAGGGGCGCCAGCGCGCGATGATAGGCGGCTGCGCCCGGCCCCAGTTCCAGCATTTCGCCCAATATCGCGATGCGCCGCCCACCGGTCCGGGCGCCGAGCAGTTCCAGCGCCGCCGCCATGGAGGCGGGATTGGCATTATAGGCCTCATCGATCAGCGCGATCCGCCGGTTGCCGATGGTCAGGACCATTTCCTCGCCACGCCCGGCCAGCGGGCGGAAATCGGTAAGTGCTGCCAGCCCCTGCCCGGCATCGAGCGACAAGGCGGAGAGGGTCGCCAGCACCGCCAGGCTGTTGAGCGCCATATGGCGGCCCGGCGCCTGCAAGCGATAGTCGAATATACCCATGGGTGTCGCCACCTGCACATGGTCGCCCTGCCGATCGACCAACCGGAAGTCAGCGTCCACGCCCTCGCCATAGCTGATGACCCGCAGGTCATGCGCCAGCGCCAGTGCGCGCACCTGCGGCAGTTCCGCCATGTCGGCATTGAGGATCGCGACGCCGCCGGGCGCCATCCCTGCGAAGATCGCACTCTTGCGCCGCGCGACGGTAGCGAGGTCGTGGTGAAATTCCAGATGCGCCGGGGCAATATTGGTGAAGACCGCGATGTCGGGCCGGGTCAGCAAAGCATTCTGCTTCATCCGGCCGATCGCCAGTTCCATCACGATATGGGGCGTATCCCACGGAATGGACGCGAGATTCCAGGCGATGCCATGCGGCAGGTTGGCGTTGAGCCGCGTCTCGCCGACATCGCCCCACGGACGGAGCGCCTGCGCCAGCATCGCGACCATGGTGGTCTTGCCCGCGCTGCCGGTCACGCCGATCAGCTTGCCGGTCATCGCCGCGCGGGCGTGCCGGCCCAGCGCCAGGATCGCCTCGTCATTGCTCGAGACCGCCAGCACCGGCAGGCCACTATTGGCGACACGCTCCGGCGCACTGGTGATGATGGCTGATGCCTGCGGTTGCAGCCGATCGATCAGGCGCGGGGGGATTCCCCGCTCCCCTGCCGTGCCGCGCATCACCACTATCTCGCCGTCGCGCAGGCTGGGGGGGAAGATGCACAGCCCCTCCGCACGCCAGTCGACCGACGGCGGCACGACCCAGCGCCCGCCGGTCGCCTGGCAGACGCTGCGCGCGGTCCAGCCGCTTTCGGCCGGCAGCGCTGCCTGTTCCGCCTGTTTCTCCAGCAGGTGCCGGCGATAGGCAATGAGGCCCGACAGATAATGTTCGACATCGTCTATCCGCACGCGAAAGGCGTGGTGACGGATGAAGAAGCTGCCGACGATCCGACGCGGGTTTGCGAAGAACATCGCCAGTTCGGGCCAGAAATGGCCGTTCAGCAGATAATGGGCGCGGGCGTGCAGCGCCCGATGGAATTTGCCGAGGTCGATCGTATCGAGCAGGTGGCGATGGTCCGGGTCGGCGGACAGGCGCGCGATCATATGCTGCGCCGCCATCATCAGTTCCAGCAGCGTCGGGAAGGTGGTGATGCGATTTTCCACGAAATCCAGATGGTCGCGGACATTGTCGAGGCCGAAGCGGAACCAGGCTTCATCCGTGCGATAACGGGTCAGTTCATTGACGCAATAGCTCAGCCAATGGTCGTGCGCCGCCGCATGGCCCGCCGCGATGAAATGGGTAAAGGCCCGCGCCACCGCGTCGATCCAGCGCGGATCGCCGGTCAGGCCGTAGAGGCGCATCAGGCCGAAGGCGGCCTCCCCATCATAATAGATGATGCGGAAATCCTGCTTCACCGCCAGCGTCGGATAGTCCAGCACATGGACGAAGCGCCCGCTGTCCGCGTCCTGCATATGGAGGATGCCCGACGCCAGTTGATCGAGCAGCGGGCGATAGCGGTCCGTCGCCATCAACTCGCTATATTTGACCAGGGCAAGCAGGCACACGGCGTTGCCGCCCAGCTTCGCCTCATTGCCGGGATCGACCAGAAAGGCGGCCTGAGTCCCGTCCGGCAGGGTCGCCGGGCGAATCAGGTCGTGCTCCAGACAGGCCAGCGCCCGCTCGATCGCGGCCAGCAGCGCGGGCGACCGCGTCACCTCCCAGCTTTCCAGCATGGCATAGGTGCTGCTGGCGTGGCGCAGGCTGTTATAGGCCGCGATCGGCCGGTCGAAACAGGGATGCCAGCCATAATGGAAGCGGCCGTCCGGCTGCACCTGCGAAGCGAGATAGGCGCTGCCATCGTCGATCAGGCGCAGCAGCAGGCCGGGGTCCAGCCGCTCCACCGTCCGCCGACCGGCATTGCGGCCCTGCTCCCGGATCGCGTGGATGACGCCATCCGCACCCATGAACAGGCCTGCCGTAGAGAAGAGCCAGATGGGCACATCATCGCGGAAGTCGATCGCTCTAATGCCATGGCGCAGCCGGGCATAGCGCAGGAAATTGCCTTCATTGATGATGGCCGTCGGATGCCCATTGCCGCCATAGAGCATGGCATTGGCGTTGATTTCCGTTTCCAGAAACGCCTGTTCCAGCCGCGCGTCCAGCGAAATGCCGAGGCGGAAATAATTGCGCTTGGTGGCATCTAGTCGCTGGCGCAGGCTGTGCCAGTCCGTCTGCTCAACCGCACGGACCCAATCGACGCGCAGCCAATCCAGCCGGTCTGCCGCCGCCCGCAGCAGCGGCAGTGCCTTGTCCCAGCAAGCGGCCGCATCCGGCGCGCTGACAGTGACGGTCTGCGCCCGCGCCGCGCCATCGGTGAAGGACAGGAACAGCACCACCGCCGGCGCGCCATCGACCGGCACCGCCGCCACTTGCCGCACCCGATCGCCGATCGCGGCCAGCCTTTCCTCCAGCGGGCGGCTCATCGTTCGCGCAGCCCTTCGCGCGCGCGGTTCAGGGGCTTGAGCAGATATTGCATCACCGTCTTGCTGCCGGTGTGGATATCCACCGTCGCGATCATGCCCGGCACGATCGGGAAACGCTTGCCCGCCTTGTTGACCACGGCGACCGACTTGGTCCGCACGAAGACGCGATAATAATAGATTTCCGGGTTCACCTCATCCTTGATCGTGTCCGGCGATATGCTCGACACCGTCCCTTCCAGCCCGCCATAAATGGCATAGTCATAGGCGGTGATCTTGACCGTCGCCCGCTGGTTGGGGTGGATGAAGGCGATGTCGCGCGGCGAAATGCGCGCTTCGATCAGCAACTGGTCGTCCAGCGGCACGATCTGCATGATCTCGCCATTGGGCGATACCACGCCACCGATGGTGGATACGTCGATGCTCTTCACCACGCCGCGTACCGGCGACCGCAGCGTCAGGCGCTTCAGCGTATCGGACCGGCCGCGCACCACCGGCGCCAGCGCCTCCACCTCCTCGCTGACCTTGGCCAGATCTTGCTGCGCCTCGACCAGATATTGCGAGCGCAGGTCGGATTTCTTGAGCGCCAGTTCGGCCTGCTGCCGCTTCAGCCGCAACACCTCGACACTGCTGGCGGCGCCCACGGCGATCAGGGATTCGCCGATCTTCACTTCCTTGCCGATAAGCGCGAGGGATTCGTCGATCAGCCGGTCGGAACTCATCAGGCTGTCCCTCCGGTCGCGATAGAGGCGCGATTCGGCTGCCTTCAATTCGGGATAGCGGTCCAGTTCGGCCGGGAAAGCGAGAGCCGTACCGCCGACTTCCGCGCGCAACCGCGCGGCGCTGGCCAGCGCCGCGCGATATTTGGCGGCGCTTTCATCGACCGTCGATCCCGCCTGGGTGGGGTCCAGTTGCGCCAGTATCTGGCCGGGCTTCACGATATCATCCTGCTTGACCATCAGCCTGGCCAATATGCCGCCCTCCAGCGACTGGATGATCTGCTCGCGGCTGGTCGGCACCACCCGCCCGCTGCCGCTGGCGACCTCGTCCAGCTTGGCGAACCAGGCCCATGTGAAGGCGACGACGAACAAAGCCGTGACCAGCCACAGCAGGCCCTTGGCGCCGGTGATGCGACCGCGCCCTTCATCGTCGAACTGCCATTCGTCATCGATGACCGCGACCCCGCTCATGCCACCCTCGCCCGGTTGGCCTGCATCGTGCGGAGCGCCGCATCCTTGGGCTGATCTAGTAATATGCCGCCATTGTCGATCACGATCACCCGGTCGACCAGTTCCAGCACCCGCATGCGGTGAGTGGCGATCACCAGTGTGCGCCCCTGCGCCCATGTCTTGAGGCCGTCGATGAAGTGGCGTTCCGATACCTCGTCCATCGCGGCGGTCGGTTCATCCAGCAGCGCGACGGTCGGATGGCGCAGCAACAGCCGCGCCAGCAGCAGCGACTGGATCTGCCCGCCCGACAGGCCGTTGCCGCCCTCCAGGATGATATGTTCCAGCCCGCTGCGCAGCCGCCGGACGAACTGGATCGCCCCGGTCATCGCCAGCATGGACAGGATTTCCTCATTGGAGACATCTGGCGCGCCCAGCGTCAGATTTTCGCGGATCGTGCCGTGGAACAGCCGGCTGTTCTGCGACAGGAAGCTAACGTCGCGGCGCAAGTCGTTCGGGTCGATATGGTGCAGCGCCAGATTGTCAATCAGCACTTCGCCCGACACCGGCTGCATCATGCCCGACAGCGCCTGCAACAGGGTCGATTTGCCGGCACCGTTGCGGCCCAGCAGCGCGATCTTCTCGCCTGCCTTGATCTCCAGTTCCGGAATGGTGAGCGCGGGCGGGCTGTTGGGATCGGCATAGCTAAACACGCCGCCATGGATCGTCATTGCGCCCGCGATCGCGTTCACCGAAATGCGATGTTCGGCGTCGGGCCGATCGACCGGCAGGCCCATAATCTGGTTCAGGCTGCCGATCGCCACGCGCGACTGCTGGAAGCGGCTGAGCAGCGACGTCACCTGCGACATGGGCGCCATCATGCGCGATCCCAGGATGGAGGAAGCGACCAGCGCGCCGGTCGTTATATCGCCCGCGATGACCATCGGCGCGCCGACGCACACGATCCCGGCATAGACGCCGTTCTGCACATTCTGCGTCCACACGGTCAGGCTGTTGGTCAGACCGCGCAGCTTCAACTGCTGCTCGCCGGCTTCGGCATTGTAGCGGTTCCATAGTTGCTGGAATCGCTCTTCGGCCTGCAGCGCCTTGATATCTTCGATCCCCTGCACCGCCTCCACCAGCATGGCGTTGCGCAGTGAGGCTTCGCGCATCGACGCGGTCGCATAGGCGCGCAGCTTGCGCTGGGCGAGCAGGCCCGGCACCAGCAGCAACACCAAAGCGGCCAGCGGCACCAGCACCAGCGGGCCGCCGATGAACCAGAGGATCACAAGGAAGATGAGGAAGAAGGGCAGGTCCGCCATCGCCGCCACGGTGGTGGAGGTCAGCAGTTCGCGCACCTGATCCAGATCGCGTAGCTGGGCGATGAAGGTGCCGGTGGAGGTCGGCCGCGCCCGGTTGCGCACGCGCAGCGCATGACCGAACACCTTGTCCGACATGCGCAAGTCGGCGCGCTTGCCCAGCACATCGACGATGTTCATGCGCAGCCGACGCAGCAGAAAATCGAAGCCGATCGCCAGCGCTACGCCCAGCACGAGGATATAGAGCGTAGGATAGGATTCCGCCGGGACCACCCGGTCATAGACCTGCATCGAGAAGATCACGCCGGACAGGCCCAGCACATTGGCGATGCAGGACGCCACCATCACATGGACATAGGACCGGCTGTCCTGATGGATGATGCGCCGCAGCCAGTTTTCATCCTGTTGGTGGATATAGGGATCGACGCGGGCATCGGGCGCCGCGCGCACCGGTCGGGCGATGACCAGCAGGGTCGCGCCGCGCGCCACATCGGCGATCGGCATATGCGCGCGCAGGCCGCCCTCGCCTGCCAGCGACAGGGTCGCCTCCCCGTCCTCGGCGATCGATGTCACCAGCGCCAGCGCGCCGTCGCTCATCCGCACGATCATCGGCAGGCGCCAGCCGGATAGCTTGTCGCGCGCGTCGGGCGTGCGGAAACGGATCGACAGGCCCAATGCACGCGCAATGCCGCGCACCTTGGCCTGCTCCCCGTCCATCCCGGCCCACAGGCCCGCCAGCTTGGCGCCCTGCTCGCTATTGGGCAGGCCATAATGGCGCGCCACCTGCTGCAACAGGTCCAGCCAGGCGTCGATGGAAGGAACGGCCGGGGCCGGACCGGGGGCCGCGCCTGCGCTGGCGACCGGCTTGATCGGCGGCATCATGTTCATAGCGTCACCCCGCGCACCACTGTTCCCGTGAGGTGAAAGGCCGCGCGGGTCCGGCCCGAATTATACAGACAATCCATCTGCAACCGCCGCAGGTCGTGGGCAGTATTGGCGGCTTCGAACCGGACCTGCTGAAACTCCTGCTCGGCATTGAGCAGGTCGACCAGCGTGCGCGTGCCCATTTCCAGATATTGCATGCGATACAGCTTTCCGGTTTCGTCCATATTGCCTTCCCGCGATGCCAGCGTCTTGAGCAGCGCGCCCAGACTGTCGATCTGCTGTTGCGCCTCTGACAGGCGCTGGGCCGTTTCGTTGCGCGCCCGGTCGGTGGCGGCATCGGCCGCCTCCAGCGCGAAGGCGGCGCCGCGCACCCGCGCCTTGGTGATGCCACCACCGAACACATTGCTGCTGACGTTGAGGCCCAGCGAATAGGCGCTGCGCCGGCTGGACAGCGGATCGGACACATCGATCGTGCTGGTACCGGCGAGGGAGATGGTGGGCATCTGCTCCGCCTTGCGCCGCTTGAGGTCCGCCATCGCCTGATCCTTCTGCGCCTCCGCCACCATGACGGCGGGCACGTCAGTCCAGTCGGGCGGCGGCTGGCGGCAGGCCGCCATCAGCCAGCCGGGCACTTCCTCATCGACCTTGGCCGGTGGCGCGGTCCGCCCCAGCAGATAGGCCAGGTTGCTGGACCAGCGGCGGCGTGCCGCCTCGATCTGCGACAGAGTGGCGATCGCGGCTTCCACACGGGCCTGCGCCTGCAAGCCATCCGACCGGGTCGCCGCGCCCTTCTCTACCCGGCTATCGACCAGATCGCTGATCGCGCGGACCCGCTCCAGCTGCTCCAGTCCGATCCGATGCAACGCCTCACCGCGCTGGACCTCGACCATCGCATAGCCGGTGTCGCGGATCAGCCCGTCCACTGCCAGCAGCATTTCCGCCTCGCCGACCCGCGTGCCCGCGCGTGCCGCATCCACGGCGCTCGACACTTTGCCGAAATCATACAGCATCTGCGAGGCATTGATTTGCGGCCGGGGGCGCCAGTCGGCGGTCAGGCGGCTGTCAACGCCGGTGGCGAGGCCGGCGCTGATCTGCGGCGAATAGCCAGCGCGGGCGACGTCCACTTCCGTGGTGCGGGCGTTGAGTTCGCCCGCCGCCTGGGTCAGCACCGGGTGCCAGGCGATCGCCTCCCGAGCGGCTTCTTCCAGCGTCACAGGATCGGCGGGGTTCGCCGCCGGTCCGGTCTGTGCATATGCGGCCGAAACAAGCAAGCCGCCGGCGAGCAATAGATAGGCTCTGCCGTTATGGAACCATGTTCCCATGCCGGTCATATCCTCATCCAGTTATGACCAGCATGGGTGCCATTGGTTACGAACATGCTAACATGATGAGATTGTTATCATGTCGATGTCGCAACGGCTTTCATCATCCTATATTCATGACAGCTTCTGTCATAGTACATGACCAGTATTAGGGTTGTGCTTTTCGATATCATCGGATGTGGACAGATATCCGAGCGGATCCTGCGGTACATCCACAGACGTCAGGTCGACACTTTCGGGGCTTGCCGCAGGGCTGGCCTCGGTCAGGTCCACCCGTTCGGGAAGCGGCTGACGGTCGAGATAGGCCGACAACACATCTTCCAGCACGCCCTGCCCTTCGAACATCTGATAGGCCAGTTCGCCCAGCACATCGTCCGAAACCGACGTATCGGTCGGGTCCGCGTCCGTCGTGGCCGGTTGGTCGGCGCCCGCTCCATCGACCGGATCGGCGGCGGAGGCCGCCGCGACCAGATCAGTCCCCGACGCGGTCGGATCATCCGTGGCCGGAGCCGCCGCATCCTCATGCGTCGCGGATAGCGCCGTTTCGGACGCCGTGGTGACCGGCTGGTGCGCCGTCGGTTCGGCCGTCAGGCTCGCCGCCTGATGCGTGTCGTCGCTGACCGCTGCTGCTTCATCCATGCGCAGGCTCGCTTCCTCGATCGACATCACCGCCGACGTCGCGCCGGAGCCGACATTGATCGTCACATCCAGCGTGGCCGTGGCCGTCACGCCATTGGGCTGGACGATCTGGTAGGTGAAGCTGTCGACCAGATTGACCGTCGAATGCGGGATCGTCGTGCTTGGCGTGTAGGTGTAGTGGCCCGTCTCATTGACGGTCAGCTTGCCATAGGTGCCCTGAATCGTCACCGCCGTCTCGCCGACCTCCACGAAGCCGCTGCCCGTCCCGACCTTCACTACCGGGAAGGCGGTGCCGGTCACATCATTGGCGAGCAGTTCGCCCTGCGTCCCGGTTACGCCCGACACCGTATATTGGTCGAAATGGGTGATGGATTCGCTGATATAGACGGTCGATCCATAGGTGCTCCCCAGCAGGTTGGTGCTGGACACCGTATAGGTATAGGTGCCGGCCGGCAGATCCTCGAACGTATGGGTGATGCCCGATCCGCCGAGCACCGTCGTCCCGGTATAGGTGCCGACCGTCACGCCTGCCGCATTCTTCACCGTGATGGTGTAGCTCGGCAGGAGTGCGGCCGCACCGGTCCGGACGACAGAGATGGTGACGTCCGACTGGCTATTGGCGGCGACGGTGAAGCTGTCATTGCCCGACCGGGTGGACAGCACCGGCGTGCTGAACGAGAATTCGACCGTCGGCGCCACCGTTTCCACGACATTCTGATACTGCACCCCTGCGGTCGCCGTATCATGGTTGGCGATCGGGGCGGCGGTGATGTCGTCGCTGCCGATCGTGATCGACAGGTTCGCCGTCTCCGTCTCGCCATCGCTCTTGTCGATCAGCGTATATTGGAACACATCCGTCTTGCCGATCGACGCGGCGGTTGGCGACGGGGTGTAGGTATAGCTGCCGTCCAGATTGATGACCAGCCGGCCGAAGGCGCCGTTCACCACCGTACCGTTCGCATTCACCGCCGTCGTCACCCCGTTGACGGTGACGCTCTGAATCACCGTCTGCGGGCTGATGATGTCGATATGGCCGTCCGGGCTGGGATCGGTGATGACGTTGCCGTGGATCTGCTGGGGCACGATGCCGCCAATGTCGGTGAAGTCCGAATCGGTGCCCGCGACATTGAGCGATCCCAGCAGGCCGACACCCAGCGTTCCGTCGAACGTGACGAAGGCGCGATATTGGCCCGGCCCCAGCGTTTCGGTGCTGACCAGATTGCCGTTGAGCAGCGTGAGTTGCAGCACCGACACGCCGGTACCACCGCCCACAGCGACCCAGGCAGACCCGTTCCACCGCTGCACCGCGACCGAATAGCCCGATAGCACACCGATGCTGAGCGTCGCGTCATAGGTGAAGACGGCATTGAGACTATGGCCGTCCGCCACGGTGAAGCCTACGCTGGGGGTCGCCAATACCTGCAAATTGACATTAAGCAGGCCGAGCGACACCAGCGCCAGATAATTGGCCGTGCCATGGTTGACCGCCGTCGATACCGGCAGCAGGTCGATGAGCGCGACCGTGCTGTTGTCGAACGCAGCGATGTCGAACGGTGCGCCGACTGCACCGGGCTGCGACTGGTTGCCGGCCGCATCGGTCTGGGTCACGGTCAGATTCTGGCCGCCCACTTGCGGGCTGGACAGGGTGATCGAGAAACGACCATCCGATCCCACCTGCCCGGTGCCGATCACCGTGCCGGTTCCGTCGCGGACCCGGACCGTCGCCCCGGCTTCACCGATGCCGGTCAGCGTCGTGCCAGCCGTATTGACCGCCAGATTGACGGGTGCGTTCGGCGCGGTGATATCCGGCGCGATCGCGCTGGTCGCGACAGACGGATTCCCGGCGCCGTCGGTCTGGATGACGCCGATCGTCTCGCCATTGGCCTGTGCCTGGGTCAGCGTCACCGAATAGGTGCCGTTGGCTGCGACCACCGCCGTGCCGATGACGACACCCGCCGCATTGGTCACGGTCACGGTTGCACCGGCTTCACCCGTCCCGGTCACCACCGCGCCGGTCGCCGACACGGCGGCCGTCGGTGCGGTGGGTGGGGTATGGTCGGGCGCGGTGACGGCAGTATTGGGCGATCCATTGCCCGCTCCGTCCGCCTGACTGACGCTCAGCCGCTCACCGTTGAGCTGCGCCGGGCTGAGTGCCGCCGTGTAGCTGCCATTGGCGGCCACGGTCGCGGTGCCCAGGATCGTGCCATCGGCCGCGCGAACAGTGATCGTCGCACCCGCTTCCCCGGTGCCCGTCACCGCCCCGCCATTGGCGGAGACGGCAGCGGTCGGTGCCACCGGTGCGGTCGTATCCGGCGCGGTGATCGGCACGGTGGGCGAGGCATTGCCCGCCGGATCGCTCTGCACCAGCGTCAGCTTTTCGCCATTGGTCTGCGGCGTGGTGAGCGTGGCGCTATAGGTGCCATTGGTCGCCACCACCGCCGTACCCAGCAGCGTGCCGGTCGCATTGGTGATGCGGATGGTCGCCCCGGCTTCGCCCGTGCCGGACACGATCGCGCCATTGCCGCTGATCGTGCCGGTCGGTGCCGCTGGCGGCGTGCTGTCCGGCGCCAATGTCGTCGCGCGCGGCGACACATTGCCGGCGGCATCCGCCTGGGTGATGCCCAGCGTCTGACCATTGGTCTGCGGCGTCGTCAGCGTCACGCTGTAGCTGCCATTGGCCGCCACCGTCGCAGTACCGATGACGGTCCCGGCCGGGTTGGTGATGCTGATCGTCGCGCCAGCCTCTCCGCTGCCGTTCACCACTGTACCATCAGCCGTGACCACACCGGACGGTGCCGCCGGCGGCGTGGTGTCGGGGGCGATCGTCGGCACGCGCGGCGACACATTGCCCGCCGCATCCGCCTGGGTGATGCCCAGAGTCTGGCCGTTGGTCTGCGGTGTCGTCAGCGCGGCGCTATAGCTGCCATTGCCCGCCACGGTCGCGGTGCCGATGACGGTCCCGGCCGGATTGGTGATGCTGATCGTCGCACCAGCCTCACCCGTGCCGGTCACCGTCGTGCCGTCGGACGTCACCGTGCCGGTCGGCGCCGCCGGGGCCGTGATGTCCGGCGCAATCGTCGGCACGCGGACCGATATATTGCCGGCACCATCCGCCTGAGTCACGCCCAGCGTCTCGCCATTCAGTTGCGGCGTCGTCAGCGTCGCGATGTAGCTGCCATTGGCGGCCACCGTCGCGGTGCCGATAACTGTCCCGGCCGGGTTGGTGATGCTGATCGTCGCACCCGCCTCACCCGTGCCAGTCACCGTCGTGCCGTCGGACGTAACCGTCCCGGTCGGCGCATCGGGCGCCGTCGTGTCGGGCGCGGTGAGCGGCACAGTCGGGGAAGCATTGCCTGCTCCATCCGTCTGCACCAGCGTCAGCGCCTGGCCATTGGTCTGCGGCGTAGTGAGGGTGACATTATAGCTGCCATTGCCCAGCACCGTCGTCGTGCCCAGCACCGTGCCGGCTGCATTGGTCACGCTGATCGTCGCACCGGCCTCGCCGGTTCCGCTGACCACTGCACCATCACCGCTGATCGTACCCGTAGGTGCGATCGGGGCGGTGATGTCGGGTGCGATCGTCGGCACGCGGACCGATATATTGCCGGCCGCATCCGCCTGAGTCACGCCCAGCGTCTCGCCATTCACCTGCGGCGTCGAAAGCGTCGCCACATAGCTGCCATTGGCGGCCACCGTCGCGGTACCGATCACGGTCCCGGCCGGGTTGGTGATGCTGATCGTCGCGCCAGCCTCACCGGTGCCCGTGACCACCGTGCCGTTGGTCGAAACCGTGCCGGTCGGCGCGTCGGGCGCGGTCGTGTCGGGCGCCGTGATCGGCACCTGCGGCGATACCAGGCCCGCCCCGTCGGTCTGCACCAGCGTCAGCTTCTCGCCATTGGTCTGTGGCGTGTCGAGCGTGACGATATAGCTGCCATTGCCTTGTACCGTCGCGGTGCCCAGCACCGTCCCAGCCGCATTGGTCACGCTGATCGTCGCACCGGCCTCGCCGGTCCCGCTGACCACCGCGCCGTCGCCGCTGATCGTGCCGGTCGGCGCGATCGGTGCCGTGATATCGGGCGCGATCAGGTCGACTTCGCCAGACGCATTGCCGGCGCCGTCGGTCTGGGTCAGGCCCAGCGTCTCGCCATTTACCTGCGGCGGCGTCAGCGTCGCGACATAGCTGCCATTGGCACCAACCGTCGCCGTGCCCAGCACCGTTCCATCGGCGGCCGTGATGCTGATCGTCGCGCCAGCCTCTCCGGTCCCGGTCACCACCGTGCCGTCGGTCGAAACCGTGCCGGTCGGCGCATCGGGCGCAGTGATGTCCGGTGCTGTGACCGGCACCTGCGGCGACACCAGTCCAGCCGGGTCGGTCTGCACCAGCGTCAGCTTCTCACCATTGATCTGCGGCGTGTCGAGCGTGACGCTATAGCTGCCATCACCCAGCACCGTTGTGCTGCCCAGCACCGTACCGGCGGCATTGGTGACGGTGATCGTCGCCCCCGCTTCGCCAGTGCCCGTCACTTCTGCGCCATCAGGCGTGACCGTGCCGGTCGGTGCAGCCGGTGCCGTGATATCCGGCGCAACCACATCGACCTCCGTCGAGGCATTGCCGGCGGCATCGGTCTGGGTCAGGCCCAGCGTCTCGCCATTCACCTGCGGCGTGGAGAGCGTCACGACATAACTGCCATTGGCGCCCACTGTCGCGGTGCCCAGCACCGTGCCGTCGGCGGCCGTGATGCTGATCGTCGCGCCAGCCTCACCCGTGCCCGTGACGGCTGTGCCGTCGGACGTGACCGTGCCGGTCGGCGCATCGGGCGGCGTGATGTCGGGCGCGGTGATCGGCACGGTCGGGGACGCATTGCCAGCCCCGTCCGTCTGTACCAGCGTCAGCGCCTGGCCATTGCCCTGTGCCGGGTCGAGCGTGACGCTATAGCTGCCGTCGCCCAGCACCGTTGTGCTGCCCAGCACCGTGCCGGCCGCGTCGGTGACGGTGATCGTCGCCCCCGCTTCGCCGGTGCCCGCTATTTCCGCGCCATCGGGCGTGATCGTGCCAATCGGTGCAGCCGGAGCCGTGACATCCGGCGCGAGCACATCGACCTCCGCCGAATCATTGCCGGCGGCGTCGGTCTGGACGATGCCCAGCGTCTGGCCGTTCAGCTGCGGCGTGGAGAGGGCGACGATATAGGCGCCATTGGCCCCCACCGTCGCCGTACCCAGCACCGTGCCATCGGCGGCGGTGATGCTGACTGTCGCGCCGGCCTCACCCGTGCCCGTCACCGCCGTACCATCGGACGTCACCGTGCCGGTCGGGGCATCGGGCGGCGTGATGTCGGGCGCGGCGATATCGACCTCGCCCGACGCATTGCCGGCCGCGTCGGTCTGCACCAGCGTCAGCGGCTCGCCATTGGTGAGCGGCGGGTCCAGCGTGACGCTGTAGTTGCCGTCATCATCGACCGTGCCGGTACCCAGGACCGTGCCAGTGGCATCGGTGACGGTGATGGTCGCTCCTGCCTCACCTGTGCCGGTCACGGCGCTGCCATCAGGTTCGACGGTGCCGGTCGGCGCGTCGGGCGCCTCCAGATCGAACGTCGCGACTGGCGTCGGATCGGACACATTGCCTGCCGCGTCGCTCTGCGTGACGCTCAGTTGCGAACCATCGGTCTGCGGCGGCGTCAGCGTCACCGCATAATGGCCCTGGCCATCTACCGTTGCCGTACCGATCAGCGTACCGCCGGCATCGCGCACCGCAATGGTCGCACCCTTCTCGCCCGATCCGGTCACGACGGCGCCGGTCAGGTCGATCTGCGCGGTCGGCGCGGCGGGGGCGGTGATGTCGGGCGCGGTCAGGATGACAGGGACGGAACTGTTGTTTTCCGCGTCGGTCTGCACCACGGCCAGCTTCTCGCCATTGGCCTGCGGTGGGTCCAGCGTGATGCTGTAATTGCCATCCTCATCGACGGTGGCCGAACCCAGCGGTCCGCCCGAAGACCCGGTCACGGTCACGGTCGCACCGATTTCACCCCTGCCCGACACCGTCTCGCCGGTTCCATCGATCACCGCCGTCACCGGATCGGGTGCATCCGAATCGTTCAGATTGGGCGCGATCACTGGCACTTCGGCGGATTCATTGCCCGCGACATCGCTCTGCACCACGGTGAGCGGCTCGCCATGCACCTGTGGCGGCACCAGCGCCGTGGTCCACTCGCCATTCTGACCCACCGTTGCGATACCGATCACCCTCCCGGTCGGGTCGGTGACGGTGATGGTGGCATCGACTTCGCCGGTACCACTCATCGACGCACCGTCGCCGGCGATGCTGGCGGTCGGCGGTTCGGGCGCCGTCAGATCCGGCGCCACGATGTCAGTCGGGTCGGACACATTGCCAGCGGCATCCGCCTGGGTCACCTCCAGCGGCTGGCTGTCGAGCTGCGGCGGCGTCAGCGTGACGCTGTAATTGCCCTGCGCATTGACGGTGGCGCTGCCCAGCAGCGTGTTGTCGGCAGCGCGCACCTCGACCGTCGATCCGGCGACGCCGGTACCGGTCACGATGCGGCCAGTATCATCGATGGTCGCGGTCGGTGCTGGCGGCGGGGTGATGTCGTCCGCCGTCACCGTCACCCCGGTCGACACATTGCCGGCCGCATCGCTCTGGGTGATGCCCAGCACTTCCCCATCCACGCGAGCCGGGCTCAGCGGGAAGATATAAGTGCCGTCATCCCCCACCACCGTCGTACCGACGATGGCACCCGAGGCATCGCGCACCGTGATGGTCGCGCCGACCTCACCCGTGCCGCTGATCGAGGCACCATCCGGCGCGATCGTTGCGGTCGGCGCATCCGGCGCCGTCAGGTCAGGCGCCACGATGTCGGTCGGGTCGGACACATTGCCGGCTGCATCGGCCTGTGTGACGGAGAGGGCCTCACCATCCACCTGCGGCGTCGTCAGGGTAATGGTGTAATTGCCCTGCGCATCGACCGTCCCGCTGCCCAGCAGCGTGCCATCAGCCGCGCGAACTTCCACCGTCGATCCGGCAACACCCGTGCCGGTGACCACCGCGCCGGTGCCATCGATCGTCGCGGTGGGGACCGGCGGCGCCGTCAGATCGGGCGCTGTAACCGGGATTTCTGGCGATTCATTGCCTGCCGTATCGCTCTGGGTGACATCCAGCACTTCGCCATCGACCCGCGCCGGGTCGAGGTCCACGACATAATTGCCGTCATCATCCACGACCGCCGTGCCGATGATCGCGCCGCTGGCATCCCGGACGGTGATCGTCGCACCAACCTCACCCGTGCCGCTGATCGAGGCACCATCCGGCGCGATCGTTGCGGTCGGCGCATCGGGCGCGGTAAGATCCGGTGCCGTCACCGATGCCGGGTCGGATATATTGCCGGCGGCATCGACCTGCGTAACGGAGAGGGATTCACCCTCGATCCGGGGTGGCGACAGGGTAACGCTGTAGCTGCCGTCAGGCCGCACCACGTCGCTGCCGATCAGATTGCCCTGGGCATCGCGCACGTCGATGACCGCGCCGGGCTCACCAGTCCCGGTAACGGCCGTACCATCCGCAGCCACCGTCGCGCCCGGTATGGCCGGTGCATCGAGATCGGGCGCGGTCAATCCGGCCGGGAGCGATTCATTGCCCGCCGCATCGCTTTGTGTCACCGTAAGCGCCTGGCCATTGGTCTGCGCCGTGTCCAGCGTGGCGCTGTAGCTGCCATCGCCCTGGATGGTCGCCGTGCCGATCAGCAAGCCGCTGGCATTATAGATGCGAATATTCGCGCCCGGTTCGCCCGTGCCGGTGACGGTCAGCCCATCCTGACCGATCGAGGCGACCGGTGCCAGAGGGGCGGTGCCGTCCGGCGCGGTCAGGAAGACCGGATCGGACACATTGCCGGCCGCATCGGCCTGGCTGACGGTCAGTTGTTGGCCGTTATTCTGGGGTGTACCCAGCGCCACCCGATAGGTGCCGTCGGTGCCGACCTGGCCCGTTCCCAGCACCGTACCCGCCGCGTCATAGACCGTGACGGTCGCACCGGGCTCACCGGTGCCGGTGACGCTGTTGGTCGATTCCAGCGTCGCATCGGGCGCATCGGGCGCTGTCAGATCGGGCGCGATCGCCACAGCCGGCGGTGATTCATTACCCGCCGCGTCGATCTGCGTGACCGTCACCGTCTCGCCATTGGCCAGCGGCGTATCCAGTTCGATGGAATAATTGCCCGTCGCATCAGCCGTCCCACTGCCGATCAGAATGCCCGCCGCGTTGCGGATATGCACCCTCGCAAAGGCCTCGGCCGTACCGGAACAGGTGGTGCCGGTCGCATCCAGCCTGGCCGTTGGCGGCGCAGGCTCATCGGTGTCTGCATCGGCATCAGCATCTGCATCTGCATCTGCATCTGCATCTGCATCAGCATCTGCATCCGCATCAGCATCTGCATCGGCATCGGCATCGGCATCGGCATCGGCATCTGCATCCGCATCTGCATCGGCATCGGCATCTGCATCGGCATCTGCATCTGCATCGGCATCGGCATCTGCATCCGCATCTGCATCCGCATCCGCATCCGCATCTGCATCTGCATCTGCATCTGCATCAGCATCTGCATCCGCATCAGCATCTGCATCCGCATCAGCATCTGCATCCGCATCTGCATCAGCATCGGCATCTGCATCGGCATCAGCATCTGCATCCGCATCCGCATCCGCATCCGCATCCGCATCCGCATCCGCATCCGCATCTGCATCTGCATCGGCATCGGCATCAGCATCGGCATCAGCATCTGCATCGGCATCGGCATCGGCATCAGCATCTGCATCGGCATCTGCATCGGCATCGGCATCGGCATCCGCATCTGCATCTGCATCAGCATCGGCATCTGCATCAGCATCTGCATCTGCATCCGCATCCGCATCAGCATCCGCATCTGCATCCGCATCCGCATCTGCATCGGCATCGGCATCGGCATCCGCATCGGCATCGGCATCGGCATCGGCATCGGCATCGGCATCGGCATCGGCATCGGCATCGGCATCGGCATCGGCATCGGCATCAGCATCAGCATCAGCATCCGCATCAGCATCAGCATCCGCATCCGTATCTGCATCTGCATCTGCATCTGCATCTGTATCAGCATCTGCATCTGCATCTGCATCGGCATCCGCATCGGCATCCGCATCAGCATCTGCATCTGCATCTGCATCTGCATCGGCATCCGCATCGGCATCCGCATCTGCATCTGCATCTGCATCTGCATCGGCATCGGCATCGGCATCGGCATCAGCATCCGCATCTGCATCAGCATCAGCATCTGCATCTGCATCTGCATCAGCATCTGCATCCGCATCAGCATCGGCATCGGCATCGGCATCGGCATCGGCATCCGCATCTGCATCAGCATCAGCATCTGCATCGGCATCAGCATCTGCATCGGCATCAGCATCTGCATCGGCATCGGCATCGGCATCGGCATCAGCATCTGCATCAGCATCTGCATCCGCATCAGCATCCGCATCTGCATCTGCATCTGCATCCGCATCGGCATCGGCATCGGCATCCGCATCGGCATCGGCATCCGCATCCGCATCGGCATCAGCATCAGCATCAGCATCCGCATCAGCATCAGCATCAGCATCAGCATCAGCATCTGCATCAGCATCAGCATCAGCATCAGCATCCGCATCTGCATCCGCATCTGCATCAGCATCAGCATCAGCATCAGCATCAGCATCAGCATCAGCATCTGCATCCGCATCGGCATCTGCATCCGCATCGGCATCCGCATCGGCATCGGCATCCGCATCCGCATCAGCATCAGCATCAGCATCAGCATCAGCATCAGCATCAGCATCAGCATCAGCATCAGCATCAGCATCAGCATCAGCATCAGCATCAGCATCAGCATCAGCATCTGCATCAGCATCTGCATCAGCATCAGCATCAGCATCAGCATCAGCATCAGCATCAGCATCAGCATCAGCATCAGCATCAGCATCAGCATCAGCATCAGCATCAGCATCTGCATCAGCATCAGCATCAGCATCAGCATCAGCATCAGCATCAGCATCAGCATCAGCATCCGCATCTGCATCAGCATCAGCATCAGCATCAGCATCAGCATCAGCATCAGCATCCGCATCTGCATCCGCATCCGCATCTGCATCTGCATCTGCATCTGCATCTGCATCCGCATCTGCATCCGCATCGGCATCGGCATCCGCATCGGCATCGGCATCCGCATCCGCATCGGCATCGGCATCCGCATCCGCATCCGCATCAGCATCGGCATCGGCATCGGCATCGGCATCCGCATCTGCATCGGCATCGGCATCCGCATCTGCATCGGCATCTGCATCTGCATCAGCATCGGCATCCGCATCGGCATCGGCATCCGCATCGGCATCCGCATCTGCATCGGCATCTGCATCGGCATCAGCATCGGCATCCGCATCGGCATCGGCATCCGCATCCGCATCGGCATCAGCATCTGCATCGGCATCAGCATCTGCATCCGCATCGGCATCCGCATCGGCATCCGCATCGGCATCCGCATCGGCATCCGCATCCGCATCTGCATCTGCATCGGCATCTGCATCTGCATCGGCATCCGCATCGGCATCGGCATCCGCATCCGCATCCGCATCAGCATCGGCATCTGCATCCGCATCCGCATCAGCATCAGCATCTGCATCTGCATCTGCATCTGCATCTGCATCTGCATCAGCATCTGCATCGGCATCTGCATCTGCATCCGCATCCGCATCTGCATCTGCATCCGCATCCGCATCCGCATCCGCATCGGCATCGGCATCGGCATCCGCATCCGCATCTGCATCCGCATCAGCATCTGCATCCGCATCCGCATCCGCATCTGCATCTGCATCAGCATCTGCATCTGCATCTGCATCGGCATCGGCATCCGCATCCGCATCCGCATCTGCATCTGCATCTGCATCTGCATCCGCATCCGCATCCGCATCCGCATCGGCATCGGCATCTGCATCCGCATCGGCATCCGCATCTGCATCTGCATCTGCATCAGCATCAGCATCAGCATCAGCATCAGCATCAGCATCAGCATCAGCATCAGCATCAGCATCGGCATCGGCATCGGCATCGGCATCGGCATCGGCATCGGCATCAGCATCTGCATCGGCATCGGCATCGGCATCTGCATCGGCATCCGCATCCGCATCCGCATCGGCATCGGCATCGGCATCTGCATCTGCATCCGCATCCGCATCTGCATCGGCATCGGCATCGGCATCCGCATCCGCATCCGCATCAGCATCAGCATCTGCATCAGCATCTGCATCCGCATCCGCATCCGCATCCGCATCCGCATCTGCATCAGCATCAGCATCAGCATCAGCATCTGCATCGGCATCCGCATCCGCATCAGCATCGGCATCGGCATCGGCATCCGCATCGGCATCGGCATCCGCATCCGCATCCGCATCTGCATCCGCATCCGCATCCGCATCTGCATCCGCATCGGCATCTGCATCCGCATCCGCATCCGCATCCGCATCTGCATCCGCATCTGCATCGGCATCAGCATCGGCATCAGCATCGGCATCGGCATCAGCATCGGCATCAGCATCGGCATCAGCATCGGCATCAGCATCAGCATCTGCATCGGCATCGGCATCGGCATCGGCATCGGCATCGGCATCTGCATCGGCATCGGCATCGGCATCGGCATCAGCATCTGCATCGGCATCCGCATCTGCATCTGCATCTGCATCAGCATCAGCATCCGCATCGGCATCAGCATCCGCATCTGCATCTGCATCTGCATCAGCATCAGCATCCGCATCGGCATCAGCATCCGCATCCGCATCTGCATCGGCATCGGCATCGGCATCGGCATCGGCATCTGCATCCGCATCTGCATCTGCATCTGCATCCGCATCTGCATCTGCATCTGCATCCGCATCCGCATCCGCATCGGCATCAGCATCTGCATCTGCATCGGCATCTGCATCGGCATCGGCATCTGCATCGGCATCCGCATCTGCATCGGCATCCGCATCCGCATCGGCATCAGCATCGGCATCGGCATCGGCATCGGCATCGGCATCCGCATCCGCATCCGCATCGGCATCAGCATCAGCATCAGCATCAGCATCAGCATCAGCATCAGCATCAGCATCAGCATCAGCATCAGCATCAGCATCAGCATCAGCATCAGCATCAGCATCAGCATCAGCATCAGCATCAGCATCAG